>CALBIL010000060.1 GCA_937892945.1 uncultured euryarchaeote
GTTTCAGTTGCATCTTGAGGGAATACGTCAGCATTGTCGCCGACTCCATCCATGTCGGAATCGAGGGATTCAGTGGCATCATTTGGGAATGCATCTCCGTTGTCTCCACTTCCGTCGCCATCGGTATCGATGGTTTCTGTAGCATCATTTGGGAACACATCGGCATTGTCTCCAACGCCATCCATGTCCGAATCCATGGTTTCTGAAGAATCATTTGGGAATGCATCTCCGTTGTCTCCAGTTCCATCGCTATCGGTATCGATGGTTTCCGAAGAATCATTTGGGAACACATCGGCATTATCTCCGACTCCATCACCATCGGTGTCGGTTGTTTCCGAAGGGTCATCTGGGAATGCATCATCGAGGTCCATGGTTCCATCACCGTCAGAGTCGATGTCAACGATTACGGCACTGTCAGGGCAAACTTCAGTCGCTCCCAAGTCCTTTCCATCATTTGGAGTCACTGAAACAGTCCATGTATCGCCTACAGAAGTGGCAGTGAATGGTAACATCATCATATCGTTATATGCAGGAACGACAACTCCATCCTTCGACCAGCGAATTTCTGAATTTACTTCCGAGTCACCGTCTGGGTCACTGAATGTGTAGTCAAAAATAATATCCTCACTTGTGGGGAAGTCTCCTCCAGGAACCAACATCAAATTTGAAACAGTAGGAGGTTGATTTTGTATGACAGATTCAGTGATTGTGGCCGATGTCGTATCCCATGAATCTCCAGTATTTGCAGAGTTTGCATTTGCTTGGAGAACTGCTAATGCAACGCTCACTGAACCGCTTCCTGAACTTGGTGCTATCCAATCCATTGACCAGCTGAGAGAGCCGGAGCCTGTGTGTGTTGCACTGAGTCCTGAAAATTGAACGAGAGTCCCTGCATTTGAAAAAGATCCTTTATCAACTTGTAAGGAAAAACCACCAACAAATGCTTGAGACCCGCCACTTCCATCAATAACGATTGAATAAGTCGTTCCCGGAGTATAACTGGTAGGGAAATTATGATTCGCAGTAATCCCATTTGCCCCATTACTATGGCATGTACATCCAGTAGTTGCTTGGTTTTGCTTCCCAGTCGAAGAACCTTCAATCGATGGAGCAGCAGCAAGGAGTACAAGTAAAACTGAAGCAAGAAGTACTCGAATGAGGGGCGACATACCTCCACTGAACTGATGTTTGTTTATATGTTGAATGGTTTAATGATTGACCACATTGAATCATACTCGGCAAAGGGATGAAGCCGTTATTCTTCTTCAGCACTGAAGGATGTATCAGTTCCAATTTTAGGGAAATCTTTTGGGCGTGGAGGGGGTTGTGAAGAAGTGTTTGTTGTCGATTGATTCTTACTAAATGTCACAAAGACGGCTCCACCAAGGAGTAATGCTGCGAAGAAATACAATATGTACGACAAGCTGAACCCATCTTTGGAAGATGCTCCATCGGTGGCAGAATTCTCTGAGATAATCTGACAACCTGCTAAATCGACACTTTTACCAGCATCTGTATTTTGACACAAATCAATTGCATTTGGAATTCCATCGAGGTCATCATCAAGCTGATATTGACTGCATCCAGTAATCCCGACTGGTTGCCCTAGAGTCGTTCGAAGACACAAATCATTGACATCAAGTACATCATCTCCATCATCATCGAAATCTTCAACACTATCGATGCACCCGTCCTTATCAAGATCTTGCCCAGGTGCCGCAGCCCCAATTAGGCCAGTCTTACAATTATCGATTACATCCGGTACACCATCGGCATCATCATCATCATCTTCATTAAAATCGCGACACCCATCACCATCATAATCGGGGATGGAAGAGTTCGATGCCCAGCGAATTTCTCCACGTGGGCACGAATCTTCAGCATCGCCCACTCCATCTTCATCATCATCGAAGTCGGTCAGAGAATCATGACATCCATCTTGGTCGTGATCGTTGATATACGTAGAAGTCCAACCCGTTGAATCGCGTGGGCAATTATCCATTGGTTTGGCAATACCGTCTCCATCTTCATCAATATCGCATGCATCCCCAATATTATCCCCATCTAAATCGAGTTGCCCTGGATTCTCCTCATTGGGGCAGTTATCCATTTGGTCAACCAAACCGTCGCTATCGGAATCAATATCTGCACATCCATCTCCTTCAGCGTCTTCCTCTGGAGTTGAAATCCAACCGACAGGCCCTAATGGGCATAAGTCATTTTGATCAAAAACGGTGTCTTCATCATCATCATAATCTTCAGTTGCATCGTTACATCCATCGCTATCATGGTCAGTAGAGGCTTCTGAAAACCAATTCGAATCCCCTCGTGGGCAATCATCATTCCCATCAAAAATACCATCATTGTCATCATCTTCATCGCAAGCATCACCATAAAGGTCGTTGTCGAGATTTGTTTGGTCCATATTTGAAACACGGGCACAATTATCTTCTCCATCTAACACTCCATCGTTATCGAAGTCAGTTTGATAGAGCCAAACCCCTACATCGTACTGACCTTCAGTGGAGGCCGATGTTAATCCGGCCTCAAAGGTCTCTGAGAATATGAATGAAAGCAAAGGGGAGCCGTCTCTCCCAAGCGAAAGACCGGTTGGCTCCTCGTTTCCACTACCACCTGCTTGAATGGCCCATCCCCAGGTGCCATTTACGAGCAACTCCGCTAAGAAAATATCATTATATGAACGATCACTTATGCCGTCTAAATCCTGCAAAACGTATTCACCAAGTGTTAATCCTGCAGAACTACTCCCAGCAATATAGATGTTGCCTTGCTGAGACAGCACTACATGTCTGACGCTATCCGTGCCTGGACCGCCTGCATGATTGAGATTCACCCAGCCGCCTGTTGAGGAAACTTCAGTTATGAAGAAGTCCACATTATCGGATTGTGTCGTAAACAGAGAACCAAAGGAAGCATTGCCAGAAAAATCACCAACCACATGAATTCCTGAAGTGAGTTTACCATCGCAATCCCATGTCTTGTCTGCTCCAGCACCTCCAGCAGAAATTGCCCAGTTCCAACCAAATTCAGAATAACTGGCTACAGCAACATCCGTCGAACCAAGAGCATCGAGGTCATAACCATCGATATGGAATGTACCACTAAAGGTGACTGCCACATACATCTGGCCAGTTCCATCTATGCAGAGAGCCCCACTCACTTCTATCCCTTCATCAGCCTGCGCCGATCTATGAGAAAGGACTTGTCCTTGTCCATCATAGGTTGCGATAAGTAAGTTCTGTACTTCCGGTCCAACAATTTCACTTCCATTAAATTGCAAAATCCCTTGGAAGAGTACGGCGAAATGAATTTCATTGGATGTTGAAACTAACATGTCGAGAACTGGCAGTTCTTTCGAGCTTTGTATTTGAGTTGACCATAACCATATGCCGTTTGAATCGAGACGGGCAAGGAAGACATTTTCCCCACCATCTTCATCTGTACTTTCTAATGGCATAAGACCGCCAAGACCAAGTTGACATTGGTTATCATCACTGTACATGCAATAGTTACCTGCTATGAGAAGGTCGCCATTTGGCATTATCGCTATTCTGTCAATGGTATCAAAACCCGAGGAGCCACCATTTATCGCAGAAATCACACTTCCATTTCCATCAATCCATACGATAAAGAAATCAAAATCATCACTTCCCCCAGTTGCTCCAACAGGGTCTACGGAGTTGGGGAATCGGAGGTTTCCTTGGAACCACCCTGCTGACACAGTCGTGCCATTCTCGTACACTAAACTGTCTTCAATATAATCCATCAAAGGCCCTCCGAACGGAGAAACCCATCCCAATGCAGTCGTATTATTTCCGTCAACAGCAGAGGGGTTGTTTGTCTCATCGGACAAATACCCTCCACCGTATTGAATTGAAGAGAGGCTTCCGAGAACAAGCAAAGTAACCAATACTTTGCAAATATGACTTCTGCGCATAGATGACGGACCATGTTGCTGCATTTGAAACCGTGTGCTTTTTGTCCCACAACTTCATGATGCGTTTCTCAGTGGAGATGGCATGGATCATCCTCAAGGCGTCTGGCGACACGCCCTTGAGCCTCTTCAGTCCGCACAGGTTGGTGAAAACCTGCTCAACTTGGACACGTGGCCTTCTTGGAACAGTTCGGCTCAAAGGGTTCTCTCATCGACTACAGGTTCACTTTTCGAAGGTCAACGATTTGATTTACATCGCATTGAACGTCAACGATTAATCGAAGAATTATGGCTTGTTAACACCATTCGGACTGGAAACAACCCTGACTTTAGAGAAATTGAATTTGAATGGTTGGGACAACAACGAGAAGGAAAAACGGTTGGAACTGCCGTGAAATCATTACGAATGTCAATCACGGTATTGTGCGAAGAAGAAGGCGGTGTCGAAATCGCCGCATGGTGGGACATTCCTTGGTGGGCGAGACTTTTCCGTGGGCGCGTCAATACGCAAGCCAAATCGTTTGCAATCCAATGGCTCAACGACCTTGTGACCAAAGGAATTGCTTTGTACGGCGAATCTCAACCCTTTTTGTTCACAGTCTCCGAAGGCGAGGATTCAAAGACGGTCGGCGACGACGATGTTTGATGAGCGAACCTAGCCGAGGAAAAAAACCTCATTCTCGGAACAACCGCGGAGACAGTCGACAAAACCGCCAGCGACGGTATGGCAGCACAGCCAAAAAAACTCTTGAAGAACGGAATGCTACGATTATTCTCGAGATGGAAACACAAGCACGGGCGAGGTTTGACAAAAAACCAACACCTATGGGTTTTCCAGATGATTTAGTGGAGCCAAAGACATTCAAGTTTGAATGGAAGATATCCCCTGTTCCATTGAAAGATGAAGAGGCCATGGCTGGTAAAGTAATGCGAAAGGGTGAATTCGGTTGGCTAGAAGATGAACGCGTTGACGAAATCGCAGTCATCGCTAAAGATTACAAAATGACACTCGAACAAGCTCTCTCTCTTCGTTCTGCTCTTCTACAACAAAAAACAGTCTATGGGCATGGACGACTTCGCTCACAGGGTCAAACCATGTTGCGCCTCTACAAAGAAGGCGTGAGTGTTGTTGATTTGTCAACCCGTTTTGATTTCCCTCCGATGAATATTTTCCGAATTATTCTTACTGAAATGCGCTGGTCAAAATCCAAAATAAAGGAAAGCTTACGCCAACCAAGCCGTTTAAGTGAACGCGAACGAACTGAGTTTGAAGCCGCTGAAGCCGCCGACAGAGTCTCCAATGTCGATCAAGGAGAATCCCAAGAACGAGCAGACTTATTTGAGGACATTTTAGCGGATTGGTTTGAAGAACAAGGTGTCCGATTACGGCGTCAACCCGAAATGGTCAAGGAACAAAAACAAGATCTGGGCCGACCTGTTCGAACTCCAGATATACTCTTCCTCGACCATGTAGAAATCAACGGCAAGCCAGTGGCATGGATTGATGCCAAACATTTCTATGGAGCCGATGTCGAATTCCAACGTAAGAAAATGGCGAAACAAATGGCGCGCTATATTGAGGAATGGGGGAGCGGTGCTGTTGTTTACAGGCATGGGTTCTCTCGAAATCTCTTCATGCCAGGATGCACATTACTCGATGCGAATGTCTTAGATTTGAGCAAATTGGGTTCAGGCGAGTAATTATTCGATTCTTGTTTCTCGGACGCCAAGTCCGATCGCTCGTAATGCCTTGGCCATACTTTCCAATTCATGTTGTACAAGAGGGCTGTCCAATCGCCTCGGAAGTATCGCCAGTGAAACACCAAGCATGCACAATCGAACATTCACTCGAGACTGTAGATCGAGGAGTAAAATCTCTTTCTGGGCTATCGAGAGTAGTTTCTTACGTACTTGTTCTTCAAGCAATCCTGAAGCATCTGCAAAGTTTCTTGATTCAAGCATTAAGTCCGACCATCGTTCTATTGTCCAATCTTTCAATCGCAAACGAGATACTGAATGTTCTCCTGCTTTAGAAATCGAGCGTTGCCATCCCACATCATCGATATATTCGGAAGTATGCCGACTTTCTTCCGGTTGCCAAGTGACGAGAATTGGTTGGCTGGTTGTAAAGCTGACGACCTCTCCTCCTGAACCCGGCGCTCCAGGTTCGAGGCGTAATTCAACTCCCTTGGCGGAGATGCCAAGGACATCTCCGAGACCTGAGCCGTGCATTCTTTCTATTCGGTGAGCGATACGTAAGTATTGTTCCTCAGACCCTTTTTGAGTGAGCATACGAAATGCTCGAGCAACTGCAATCAATCCGGCTGCAGACATTCCAAAACCCTGACTTGTCGGCAATTCTAATTTCACATGAATATGGTAAGAATCTTCACGTTTGAGTAAACGAACAATTCTTAATTCTTCGACAAGGTCGATGTAGATTTGTTTGGAATCAACCATTTCTGAACCATCCATTCCAACAACATGGATTTGAATATCCCCCTCCATCATTGGACCTGCTGGCGTATCCAATTGAGACCCGGAAGACAACTTCGCTTCAACTTCAGGTAGATTTGAGGAGATATATTCAACTGTGGCTTCCACACCATCTGCAAGATTCAATCCCGCTCCACGGCTGCCCTGGAAACGTGCAAGATGGGCTTCTTTCCAAATTGAAAACAAGAGCGTAATATGTCCGCCACATCGTTCAGTTACCATGGTGGTCAAGCGAACCATTGAGTGAAGAGTCATGAACTCTCTCCTGATATCACTCTTCTACTTGCTTCCTTTCTCGAATCTCTTGCGAAATTGCACGCATTTCATCATCAAGGATACTCTGTCTTTCTTCAGAAGAGTATACTGAGCCTTGTAATTCATCTTCAATACACGCGAAGCGATGAGATAAGTTCCGTAGTTCAATTGGAATCTGGCCATACACTTCATGTTCATCATCATCCAATGAAATTCCTGTTGAAAAGTAGCCAAATATCCATTGATGTTCTTCAGAGTCATGGGCTAAAAACAATTCTAATAATGGAATGGACTTGGCTAATACCTTATCATTACGGAGCGCTAAAACCATCGAACCCAAACGGTCACCAAGTGGTAAATCACCCTCTCCTCGCTGTGTGCTGATACAGAGCGAACACCAAGGATCGTGTTTCTGCGGTTCGTTTGATGGTAAAATCGACCCCATGACTTCGATTGGATGTACTTCGACAAGTCCATGTTCTCCTAAAGTGACCATTCCGGAAATACGGTACATTCGTTTTGATTCTCCTTTGAGTGTGATCTCAAAAAGTACATGTTCAAAATCATAACCTTTGGTTTCACCTAGTGTACTTTCTACGGCCACCCAATCATGGCCTGAGCAAATGCTGTCAAGCCATTGCATTGCTTTTCTTTCATGAGGGTAATGCAAAGAAATTTTTTCGAGCGGTGTCATGCTGGTCTTTCAATCGACAGTTTATCAACTCCAAGTCGTCTTTTCAAGCGAAGTGTTTTGAGTCACGGCGCTCTCATTGACTACATGGCCCTCGATATCGGAGACACAGCCCCAGCATTTGAACTCCAAAATTCGAATGAATCCCAAGGGCATTCCATGATGACTCTTGATACCTCTCGTCGAGGAAATGGCCTTATTGTTGTCTTTGAGTGTAACCATTGCCCCTATGTCATCGGCAGTATTTCACGTCTCGAAGCGATGGCAGGTAAAGCCAATAGCCTTGATATTGGATTTGTTGGAATTAATTCAAACGATCCGACAGCCTATCCAAATGACTCGTTTGAACATATGCAAAAAAGAGCCGAAGGAATGTCATATCCTTATCTCCACGATGCAACCCAAGACATTGCACATGCGTATGATGCCAAAAGAACTCCAGAGTTTTTCCTCTTTAACAATGAACTCAAATTAATCTACAAAGGGCGAATGGATGACTCTCCACAAGACCCTACGCAGGTTCAGATGACCGAATTAGATGATGCAATACAAGCCATGCTTGCTGGAGTTGCCCCTGAGATATCTGTTACAGAATCGATTGGTTGCTCTGTCAAATGGAAAATGTGAGTGTGAGGTTATGTCTGGTTGCCGCCGTCAATGTGATTGGGATAAAAACATGGTCTGCAGAAGTTGTGGGATCGATTACAGCCTTCCTGATGAACAGGTCAAGAAAGAAGTCGCAACTCCTCCGACTGAAGAAGAATAATCAGTATTGTTCAAGAACTAATTCTGTCGTTGTAGAAGCAATTTCATTCGGTGCAGCAAGCCACATTTTGTCAAGCAGTGTTCGTAAAGACATGGTGTCATCGACGTGAACCAATGCGACCAAGTCAGCACTTCCAGAGACTTCGTAAATAATTTCGATTCCTTCCCATCCAGTCACTTCAGAAGCGAATGAACCAATTTCAGCACCGGGTGACACCTTGATACGAACCAGAGCAGTTAATCCAACCCCTCCTTCTCGAACAGTGTAGCCTCGAATGGTCCCATCCTCTTCCATTTTACGAACATGCGTACGCACAGTTCGTTCCGAGGCACCGACTTCTTTTGCAAGTTCCACATAGGACATTCGTCCATTGGTTCGAAGCTGGGCAAGAATGGCGCGGTCGATTTCTGAAACACGAGGCATGTTCAGTCCTACGGTTTAGAGTATATCAAATCACCTTCATGCCTTTTTACGGCCTTGATAAGTTGGATGCTACCGGAATGTGGAAGAAAACCTCCCTTTTGCTTGAAATTGGTTTATTGTGAAGTTTTTCCGTTTCATTGAAAGGGCGCCGTAGATTGGGGTGGGATGGGGAAGTCAATGTCAGGACATATCACCGGTCTCGATGCTCGAATGATTCTCGACAGCCGTGGTAATCCAACTGTCGAAGTTGATTGCTATGTCGATGGAAATCTACTCGGTCGTGCAGCAGTTCCCTCAGGTGCTTCTACAGGCGCCTATGAATCGCTCGAAATGCGAGATGGAGATTCCACCAAGTATCTCGGAAAAGGTGTCTCTCGAGCCATTAATAATGTCACCGAGCGTATCGAAGAGGCTCTTCTTGGAATGCCGGTTGATGAACAACGTATTCTTGATGAATTGATGATCGAATTGGATGGCACTCCGAACAAAGCAGAACTTGGAGCAAACGCCATGCTCGGCGCATCTCTTGCCTGCCTCCATGCCGGAGCAGCGACTCATGAATTACCACTTTGGAAATACATCGGAGGCGTCGCTGGCGGATTAATGCCCGTTCCAATGCTGAATATTCTCAACGGTGGAGCACATGCTGCAACGAACGTCGATGTTCAAGAATTCATGGTTATGCCGCATGGCTTTGACACCTTTGAAGAAGGACTACGAGCCGGTGTCGAGACCTATCACGCACTCAAAAAAGAACTGAGAGCAGATGGATTGCTCGGCGGAGTTGGAGACGAAGGAGGGTTTGCTCCAAACTTACCTGCCAATGAAGAAGGGCTCAAGTACATGGTTCGAGCGATCGAAAGCGCAGGATATTCAGTTGATGAAATGGGTATTGCTTTAGATGTTGCAGCCACTGAATTCCACAAAGAAGACGGTTACCACATGGATGGAAAGGTTTTGTCGAGTGAAGAGTTGGCTAATGTGTATTCCGGTTGGCTCGACGACTATCCTATTCTTTCGATTGAAGACGGGTTTGGTGAAGATGACTGGCGGGGTTGGACGAACTTTACCAAGCGAGAAGGTCACCGAGTACAATCCGTTGGTGACGATTTGTTTGTTACTCAATCTGAACGCTTGGCCCAAGGAATCGAACTTGGTGCTGCGAATGCCATGCTCGTCAAGTTAAATCAAGTCGGAACCGTAACTGAAACACTTGAGGCCATGGACCTGGCCGCTTCAAACGGATACAATAACGTCATTTCGCATCGCAGTGGAGAAACTGAAGATGTAACCATCGCTGACCTTGCTGTTGGAACCCGTGCGGGTCAAATCAAGACTGGTGCACCAGCACGAAGCGACCGAGTAGCGAAATACAATCAACTGCTTCGCATCGCTGAAGACGTCACTGAGTACCGGTCACCTTTCTAATTGTTCTTGTTTGTTTTACAGTGCTTTAAGTAGAGGCCTGTGCGCAATTCACCCATGAAGCGAGCACTAGCATCTCTCATATTAGCCAGCCTTTTGATGACCACTTTGCCACTGAATGTATCGGCAGATGACACCGAAGATATACCGACAAACGCCGCAGCCACCGAGGTCCATGACTCATTGGTAGCCGCTCTTGCACATGCCGATCTCGTAACGACATTGCAAGGCACCGGCCCATTCACAGTCTTTGCACCGACCGACGAAGCCTTTGCAGCAGCGGGCATTATTCTCGCTGATTTTGATACTGATGAAAAGAACGCAACACTCAGTGATATTCTACTCTACCACGTGTACTCCGGTGCGGTTGCATCCAGCGACGTTACTGATGGACTCACTGTAAGCATGGTCAACGGTGACGATGCGACCTTCTCAGTGTCTTCTGATGGAGCCGTCATGATTGGTAACGCAAACGTCACGATCGCTGACGTCCAAGCCAGTAACGGTGTCATTCACGTCATTGACAAGGTCTTGATGCCTCCGGCAGGAGATATTTGCTACAATACCAACACCCACATGATTGTGGCTGGAGCAGACAAAGCCACCTGTGGTGCTTTCATGTATCTTGAAAACTACACCATGAACGGTCAAGAGATTACTGGATGTTACAACTCGATCACCCATGCAGTCTCAAATGTCAGCCAAACAGTGTGTGAATCCTACACATGGACTCCATCCGTTGACATCGCTACGACCGCGGGTGCTACAGGAATCCACACCTCACTCGTTGCTGCATTGGCCCAAGCCAATCTCGTAGCTACACTCCAAGGCGATGGACCCTTCACCGTGTTCGCACCTACTGACGCAGCATTCGCCGCAGAAGGAATAAACCTCGACGACTTTTCAACAGATGCAGAAATCGCCGCACTAGCAGATATTTTGCTGTTCCACGTGGTCTCAGGCCAAGTGAACGCTGCTGATGTGACTGATGGTCTGGTTGCAGCAGCCGTGAATGGTGATAACCTCACGTTCACTGTTTCAAACGGAGCAGTGACCGTCAACGGTGCATCTGTTCTTCTTGCTGATGTTCCAGCAAGCAACGGTGTCATCCATGTGATCGATGCGGTCTTGATGCCTCCAACTGATGTTGTTGAGCCTGTATTGCCAGATTGTGACGTTACTGTTACCATTGCCCCTAGTGGTCTCAAATTCAGCCCATCAGAAGTGACCGTTACAGTCGGTGAAACAGTGTGCTGGCAATGGACTGATGAATCAATGGCTCACAATGTTCGAGAAGTTGATGGCGATAAATCAACAACCTATGCTGTCGATGGTGTTACCTCTGGTGCAGCATCTTCAACAGTTGATTTCCGTCATACCTTCGATGTAGACAGCACATCCTTCTACTATGCTTGTGAACCACATCTGGCCTCAGGAATGTTCGGTAAGGTCGTCGTAGGTGACGGTGGAGCTGTTGTTGTTCCAACCCCTGTTGATGACAGTGACATGGATTCCGATGATGAATCCGTTCCTGGATTCCTCGGTGTAATGGCAACTGTTGCCCTTGCAGGGGCTGCATTTGTTTCATCCCGCCGTGACGAGTGAAATCACTCTTCAGATGAAGTCTCTCGAGGCAGTTCTTCTGGCATCATTGTCCAAACGATGATCGCTGCAAGGATGGCTACGGCGGCTGTGATGTAGCATGATCCAACCATGCCTTCGACGAAAGCGTCTTGCGCTGAGACGATGAGCAGTGCTCCATCTGCCCCGTTTTCAGCCCCTATGCGAATTGCTGAAGGAAATGAGTTCAAGAGGACATCCTTGTAGCCCATCAACGACTCAGGAATGACCAGTGCGGATTGATACATTTGGTTAAGAACACTTCCACCTATTGCAATCCCTAACGCTCCACCAATTTCACGGCTTGCGTCGTTGGTTGCGCTACCTACACCTGCTTTGTTTTGTGGAATAGCCTCCATGATCGCTGTTGTTGAAGGAGCCATAGTGAGTCCCATGCCGAGTCCTAGAAGGGCGAACGTGACTGCAATTTGTATGTAGGCTGTATTTCTATCGACTAATGCGAACAGCAGCATACCAGATGCTACCAGACATAGGCCGAAGGTGATGACTTTTCTGCGTCCAAATTTGGCTACAAATTTGTCACTGTTTGCAGCAGCAGGCATGAGACCAAGTGGTAAGGGGAAGAATCGAATAGCCGCCTCCAAAGGTGAAAGTCCTCGAACTAATTGGAAATGCAGCATTTGCATGAACATGAATGAGAACATTACAAACATTGCCAAAGCAATGGCCATCAATCCGATGGTAAACTGTCGTTGGGAAAAGAACTCCATCGGTAATAATGGATATTCAGCTTTCAATTGCCATCGGACAAAGGACGCACCAGTAGTGAAGAAGACAACAAAAGCCAAGAGAACATTTCGATCGTCCCATCCAAGACTTGGCCCTTCGATGATACCATAGAGGAGGGAACCAAGAGCAACAACTGAAAGGAATGCTCCTAACCAATCGAGAGGTTTCCCAGTTGTATCCTTTGAACGAGGGACGATTATGGCACCCAAAAG
>CALBIL010000061.1 GCA_937892945.1 uncultured euryarchaeote
TACCCATTACACATGCTCACAGTTGGCGTATGCCCTCACTCATCAAACCCGAGATAGGCGCGAATTACATCTCTTGCTTCATCGTCTCCAACGCCTTTTGCCGAAAGAAGCCAATGGATGTACCGGGGGTCTTCGAAATGAATCTCTTTCACATCTCGGCCTTTGTGTCGGCCAAAGGCGAGAATAATTTGCTCCCCGTCTTTGCGGATTTTACCTAATTGGTCAACCAATTCGAGGTCACCTAAACCCCTTCCTAATTTTGTCGCATCCGAAGCGATGTTTCCATGAACGGCCCAGCGTTCTAATTCTTCAAGCGAATGTCGGAATGAGGGTGCGTGGTCGATGGAAAGTCTCCAGAAAAGTAACAGTGATGCAGCAGCATCAGCAGCAGCAGTATGCGCATTTTCCAAAGAAATGCCATGCCGAACACACAATGCGCCAAGGTTGTGCGGTCTCGGAATATTGAGCCTTCGAACCAGTTCGATGGTATCCATGACTGCTTTTGGACGGGGCATTCTTTTTCCGAGACGGAAGAATTCAGCTTCGAGCAACTCAAGGTCAAACCGACGAACGTTATGGCCGACAATGACTGAGCCCTCGATCATTTCAGCCACTTGGTCGGCTATGGTTGAAAAATCTCCTTTTCCTCGAACATCTTGGTCGAAGATGCCGTGTACATTACTGGCTCCGTAAGGAATCGGGCGACGGGGGTTGATGATTTGTTCAAAGTGAATTGCAGTTCCATCTGGTGCAGCCCCAATCAAGGCAATTTGCACTATACGGTCCGATGATGTAGAGATCCCAGTCGTCTCCAAATCAAAGGCGAGCACACGCTCACCATCGAGGACATTCGGGGCCATAGACGAACAACACCGCTGACCCCCTTTCAACATCACCCTCCAGATACAAGCAATCGCAAACCCCTTACTCGTCCAGTCTGTGCATTTGACTATGGGATTTTTGAATCGTTTGAAAAAAGTCTTTTCTTCCAAGCAGGAAGAAGTTGAACCAGAGGCGGTAGAATTCCATGACCCTCACGAAGAACGCCTTACTGAAGCCTTTGTCCAACGTCAACAAAGTGTTATTGACGATGCAATGAATGAATTAGAATCCAATGTTGAGAAAGTAAAGGGTGAACCAATCCCAACAGCAGCACCTGCTTATGATACTGGAGAAGTTGAAGTATTGGACTTACTGTCGGTGGATGAAAAACCTGAAGATTATTCAGATTTGAACATCGTCGAGCATCAATCCGTTGAAGAGATGGGGGACCATCTTGAATCAGCAACTCTTGTTGGAGATCTTCCTGAAGAAATAGAATTCTAAACTTTGGCCTCCGAGACATACATTTCGAACACCGGATAAAATGAAAATAATCCCCCAAGCATTAGATAGGGAGAGGATTCAGCATAATTCCATGTGGCAAAGAATGAGTGGGCGAACCGTTCGTTCTTTGCTCATGGTCGGGCTCATGGTTTGCTCGAGTTTTGTTGCTGGATGTACCGGTGCATTGGATTTTACCGTTGACCCTAGAGCCAATCTGGCAGCGTATCCACTTCTGATTCAAGAAGGCGAAACCGTCACTTTCGACGCCCGTGATTCTGAACCGATAGAAGGCGTTATTACCGATTATCTTTGGGATTTCGGAGACGGTCAAACTGCAGATACAACAACTGGGTTTACCTCTCATCGGTATGCCACCTTTGGAATATTCATTGTTGAATTAACAGTCGTCAACGACCAAGGCGGTAAAGATCGAGCTACAACATCGATTACTGTTAACGGCGCACCCCTCCTCAACCTTACCTACCCGGAATCCATTCGTTCAGGGGACTCTGTGCGTCTAGATGCGAGTAACAGTGTCGACCCTGAAGGTGATGAATTGAACTTTGAGTGGGACTTGGATTGGGGTGAAGATTCCGATGGCGACGGCGATATGAGAAATGATATCGACTCTACCGAATCCACAGTTTTGCTACCTACCAACCGTTCGGGAACGATTCAAGGAAGTCTAACTGTGACTGACTCGTCAGATGCTATGGTGAAGGAATTGTTCACACTTGAGATCAATACTCGGCGCTATGAGGTCACTTGGGAAACCAAAGAACTCGAATACTCGTGGGATGAATATCTCGACCAAGGACAACAATGGGAAGGCAGTATCACTCCTGGTGAAGACGGCCGAGTGACAGCATTCATCGGGGTCCTTGAATTGCAACAAGATCTTGTTGCCCCCCAAGATAATTTCACATTGTCCATTTTTATTGTCGAAGACAATTATGACAAATCAGCTCAAACGGGAGGTGGAAACATCACATCCAATGAATCAACATCTGCTTCTTTGTCAGCAGAAAATATGAATCCAAATGGAGAAGATGGTATCTATGACTCTGATTCCGAGGAAGCCTTACTCCAACAACTCCTCACAGCATCAGGTACCCGTTCAGGCCAGGGCACATGGATTTGGTCGGTTACGGCACAACAGGCAGACCCCGACCCTTTGTTTGAAGGCGCCCCAGACCCCGACCCTGGGAACGATTGGACGTTGAAAGTGACGGTGACTGTTTTAATTCCAAAACTCACCGAAATTGCTTATGAGTGACCACTTTGGTCGATGGGAACATGTATGAAGCGGGACCACTTCGGATGAGTTGATTGCCATGGTCAATACTGTAGAAGTCAGCCGCATCAATATCCGTGATTCCCTCTCCGTTGATGTTTCCGTTTGGATGGAGCATCCCAATGATATGGATTTCCGACCGTCACTTTCGATCTCTGGAACCACCCTCACGATCACCAGCCATTCAGATGGCTCAAAACTCGCTTCGGTTGAATTAGACGATGCGCAAATGGAAGCAGTTGTTCGAGATCAAGCCGCTGAATTACGCGTTAAGTTCCAAGTTCAAGGTATGCACGGCCGTCTCAAAGATATTCATCCAATCATCGCTGATGGCAAGGCTAAGAAATTAGCCACTGCAAACTGGAAAACCACTCTTAACGTCTTGTTTGAGTGATATTTCGAACCCTTCTCTACAGTGGGACCCCCACAGTTTCTTTGATATGGGTTAACAGAGATTTCCGATTTATGCCACCAAGAAGAAAAGGAATAGGTTCGCAAAAGCAAGCAAGATTTGAACGATTAAAAATAGAAATCCTCACCTTTGTTGGTGCCAATCCTGGCTGTTCAGCCCAATCTATTGTTGCAAATTTAAGCCATGATCGTGCAATGCGAAACCATGGTCTTACGCCCCGTAAAGTTGGTTTTTTCATTCCACGGCATCTTGCTCAATACCTTGTATGGTGGCAAGACCATACAGCAGGACGGCGAGTCTATGGCGAAGCAGGTTGCTCTGAAGTGCCTAAAAAACATTGAAATTGGGTAATCCGAGAGGGCGAGCCTCATGTACATTGAGACATGAGCAGAAACCATGCGGGAAGGTATTGCGGCGTACTTTGACCTTGACGGCACCCTTTTGGATGCTTCAAGTGAAAAAACGTTGACAGCTTTCCTTAGCAAAAAACGCCCATGGCGCATTCCGTATGGGGCAGCAGCATGGACCGTGGGTTTCTTCACCAATCTCTTACGTTTACGAGCCCCTTACGATGCAGCACGCAATCGAGGACATTTCTCACTCACCTCTTGGAATGTATTAGAAAAACTCTCTAAAGAAATTGCCGAAGAAAAACTCGTTCATAGAATCACTCCGCAAGCCAGAGAGAAAATCGAATGGCATCGAGCCCAAGGCCATCGCTTGGTTTTGGTTACAGCAACGATTGCTCCAATGGCCGAAGCGATGGGAGAAGTGCTTGGCATGGATGCCGTGTATGGTTGCGGCCCTGCAGACCGTGCAGGTATTCTCAGCGGCTCGGAACGTGGTTGGTCAGTGCCTCGGCGAAAGGGCAAAGTACCGATTATTCAAGCCGATGCTCAAGAGAATGGGCATGACCTTGCAGAATGCTATGGCTATGGAAACACAATGGCAGATTCATGGTTTATGCGGATTACAGGCCATCCCATAGCAATCAATTCCAAAGGTGTCTTCAAGCAATTCGCACAAGAAAAGAACTGGGAAATGCATGATTGGGTTATCCAATCATAGACAGCGGCTGCACCACAAAGGGACAAGAGCGGCCCCACCGCGATTCGAACACGGGTTGCTGGCTCCGCAAGCCGGCGTGATATCCAAGCTACACTATAGGGCCTTGTAGTCGGCCCACTAACCGATTGGATATAAGCGCAACGGGTTGCCTTTTGCAACTTTTTATCTCTTCGAATACAAGGCTTCATGACGACTGAGCATGTGGTGCAACTATGGCGGTTCAACTTGCACGTCGAGTCGATTACCCGATGTTGGACAATGCCAACATTGCTTACTTCCCAAGAATCTACGATCTTGCACATCGGTTTTTCGAGGAATGCTGGGAGCCAATGTGCGGAATAAGTTATCCTGATCTGATTGGCGAACGAAGAATCGGATTTCCTGTGGTGCACATTGAAACTGATTTCATTGCGCCGCTCCGCTATGGAGATACGGTCCATGCAACTATTTGGCTCACGAAAGTGGGAAACACTTCATGCACCTGGGCATACCAGTTTCATAATCAAAATAAAGAATTGCTGTGGACATCTTCACAAGTGACTGTTTGTGTCGATATGGACTCGTTAGAATCGAAAGAAATCCCCGTAGATATTCGGGCCGGATTGCTCAATCACGTAACGGAGGCATCAACATGAGCGGTTCAGATGTCGACCTTGGATTTTCAATGCGCATGGATGAGAACCAACCAGAATCAGAAATTCCACCGCATGTTTTCGCTATTCAGCCAGACAGTAAAGGGCCAAAGTCAATTGGAATACTTCTTATTTTGAGTGCACTTTTGTTGTTCGGCCTTGCTTATGGCGACATTTCCCTCCATCAAGCAGAAGATCTCTCAAATGAAGAGGTTGAACTGATTTTATCGACGCCAAACAGTCAAGGAGACGGAACAGAGGATATCTCAGTAGACCAATATCAGAAGTTCCATGATGCTGCAAGAGATTCGGGGGGATATGCCATTCGAGGCTATGGATTAGGTTTGGCCGGTATCATGATTTTGTTCGGTGGAGTCATGTTGTTATCTCTCAAAGGCGCAGGTGCAAAATTAGCAGTTGGCGGGGGCATACTCGGAATGGCCTCAGGAATTTCGGGCAGTCTTCTGGTCAAAGGGGCTGCGGATGCAAATTTGATTGGAGTTTTACTGCTCACCTATGAAATCACAACGTATCTTTGCGGGGTATGCATGGCCATGTGCATAGGTTTAGCAGCATTACCACTGATTAATGCACGTGCACGGCTTGCCTTGTATCCTGAAAACAAAGTGCAACTCAAAATCGATACTGAGGAATGAGTTATTCTGAACTCGGCCGAGGCCATTTTTTCGAGAGTGCTTTTCTTAAATCATCATCGATAATTGCATTCCACCAATCACTGCCTTGCCAAATGGCGTATCGCCCACGAATACCGCGGAGGTCGGCTCCGGCAAATTGACAGTTTCTAAAATTCGACAAATTTAATCTCGCTTTTCGAAGGTCCGCATTTCGAAAATCGGAACCATCGAAGGCTGATTTCATCAAGTCAATCTGAAACATGGATGCTTTTCGAAAATCGGAGTTTGAAAAATCCCCTTCTGTAAAATCTGCGTTATCGAGAATTGCTCGTCGGAACGTCGAACCTGCGTGCCTTCCCTTGCGGAGGATGACATCGCTGTGATTTTGGAAAGACCAGTCTAATGGTACTGATGGCTCATCACTTGTTTCCCGGGGGTCATCATCGCCCCCCCCCGACATCACCATGCACATTCCTCAATTTGTTGAGCGTTCGTCCAAATGCGCGCGTCCTTCTGCACTCAAAACCGCAAATCGGTTCTTGTCTTCATTTCCTTCGGGGATGATCAAAAATTTCCTTTCACGCAACCTGTTGAGGTAAAGTGAGAGGTTTCCTGGAGATTCCATCCCAGCATCTTCAAACAATTGATTTATCACGCGAGGAGGGCTATCGGTGACGCCTTCGACTTCACGAAGATAGTGAATGGCGCCAAGTACTTGGTCGGGTTTTCGTTTCAAACTACAGGTTTCAACGAGGGTATGGAATGCAGACCCTCGTTCAGGTAAGCCCGACTCTTTTGCAGCGGCTATAGCGGCTTTCATTGCAGCGTTTCGAGCGACCTTCAATCGATCAATCATGAGGCCCCAAGAATCGTCTTGACGGAGTAGGGAAAGCATCTCCTCAAGTTCTGCAGTCGACCCATCAAGATCAATTTCGACATCACCGGCGGTTACAGAAATCTTAACCGTTCTGTCCAAACAAACACCTCTTGTAGTTCTTGCATCGGCCTACTGCTCTTAATCCTTTAGAGACTCTGCTTCCGGTCCTATCTACGAGGTATTTGAAGAAAGGCTTGAAAACCCAAGCGTCTTGCTCGTATTCAGTAAGGGGCTTTATGCCACGACCCGCCAGAGGCCAAAAGAATGAATCAAAGTCGAATTTCAACGGTAATCGTGCTTTCATTACTGATTCTTTCTCAATCAAGTACACTTTTCCTCGCAAGTGCGAACGGCCAAGGTGGGACAATTAATCTCTTTTCAAGCAATTCAGCAACGTTTTCTCTTTCCCTCACCGCTAACCAACTGGATACAACGAACTCCATCGATGTTCCTCGTAACGTGACCTTTCAATCCAGCCAATTCATTCTTAATGTGAGGGATGAAGTAGACTCTCCGGGTCAAGTATTTTTGGATATTGGCCAAGATGGAATCAATGAATGGGCGTTTAACGACTCTGGCTTTGGAGATTTAGGCCATCAAAACACCTTCATCAATAACATGTCCTCGCAATCGATTTTTTCAAACGGTTCGGCCCAATCAATTCCATTTTATTTACCATATAACTCCATTGTTGAAAGCGGAACAATGAATGCGAGTTATACTTCAGATGTAGCTGCTGGATTGATACCAATTAACAACATTTCAACTTATGAAACAGGAGATATTGACAATGACACACGAGATGAAATCGTAGTCAAAGCGCATGTCAGCCTTCAAGGTGGTTTTACTGGGCAAGCACTTGCCACCCTCGACTGGACTCCGTCGACTGGGATTACACTTTCTTCATGGGTCGCAACATGTGGTGTTGGTGGTGACGTCGTCCTCGCCGATGTGAACGGTGACGATCATCATGATGTCCTTTCAATCGCTCCTTTAGATGACCGGGTTTGTTTCCACCAAACAAATCCAATAAATGGTACTCTGGGTGCAGCTCTTTCTGTTTCACTTTCTGACGATTTGATAACTGCCAGCGCAGGAGATATCGATGGCGATGGATACGCTGATATTCTTTCAATTCATGAAGGTGGAATCGTCTCTTTACGCACATACAATGATAAAAACGGTAATTTTGATGACAATACCACCCTGACGATTAACGGAAATGGTTCATTCGTGCCAGCTCAACTCACAACTCTCTATGCGGGATACCTCAACGGTTCACAAGGGGAATTTTCAGCATTGGTCTCAGATAGTACAGGTCATGCAAGCCATGTCCGGTGGGTAACAAATGCTTTGGGAGTGGAATCAGACACATTCGATGGAATGGAATCCGAATTTATTGGAGCAGATATTGATCAAGACGGAGACATCGACTTTCTTTCATCGACCATGCAGGGCTATGTTCTCGCTGAAAACAATGGTACGACCTGGACAACAACCAACGTCATCTCATCTTTGATTTTAATCAATGCTACAATTGCAGACCATGACGGTGATGGCGCCGTTTCTCTTCTCGTACCTCAACCCGCCTCGGGTGATGGGAATTCTCAAACTATGGAGGGGAATATTACCCTCTACGACATTACAACGACTTCAATCACAACACCCCAAACTCTTCTCGAACCATGGTCATGCCCAACAAACTCCAAGTATGCCGACATGGATAATGATGGCCTTTCGGAGCACATTGTTTCTGCTGGTGAGGGGAATCTCTTGGGCCTGTTTATCGGTTCATGGAATTCAATCGGCATAGACATCGACCAAGATGCCCAAAATGATTTATTCGCATCTGGGTATGCAGGGGACGGAAATTCTGGCACACCTCCCTTGAAGTTTGAAGACCCTCTCGGGAGAATAACGACCCTCCTTTCTCCATTAACTTCAGGTATGGCGTATACTGAACATGACTATGACATCAAAATGAATTTTTTCACCTACGCTTTTACGAATATAGGAAATGGCACCTTCAACATCACGAACATGGATATTGGATATGATATTGACTTCATTGTTGAGAATAACCCATCTGCAATAGGTAATCTGACGAACATTATCAATCAGCAACAAACAGCAGGAACGGGCACTATCAGTATTCCTTTGCCCTTCATGTTTACGAAAAGCGGAACCTTGTCCGTCTCTGGGCTCAATGCAGATTATCTTCCCGGTGCACCGAATTTGGCATTACCGCCTGACCCGGTCTTGGGCATCGATATTCTCTCCTCTGAATTCCTTCTTTTGTCTTGGCAAGATCAGATGGATTTCGGAACAGACCTCATTGAGTTTGAAATTTTCAAAGTCGATGTGAGTGACGGCATTGACCTCAACAACCCAACCTTTACATCCACTATTAATTCAACTTCAGATTCCGAGATTATCCCCGGCAACTCATATGATTATGCTGTTCGTTCGGTGCATTCTTATGGGGTCACCAGTAATCTTTCCGCACGCCTTACAGTCACCATACCGCACCCATCTCCTCCGATGCCGATCCAAGGCCTTGTCGTAGCAGATACTGCTAATGATACAGGCAGTTCGCTTGATGTGACTTGGAACGCTTCATTGGACTTAATTTCTGAATACAAGGTTTTCATTGAAACCGTGGAGATAACCACTCTTCAATCACTGTCTTCAGTTGCCAATATCACCCCGTTCAGCAATCAGTTTTCAACCAATTTTACTGTCGGTGGGGATGGAAATCCATTGGTTGATCGAACTGATTACTGGGTTGCTGTGGTCGCATACGATTCCTATGGCAATTTTACAAATAACTTCTCGTCGTTCGGGCCAGTTCAATCACAAAACAACTCTTTCCGTTCAACTGAACTGGCCTTAGAACTCTCTTCCAGTGGCTTTTCGAACACAAGTTGGTTTGAATTGAGTGCATTGGATTCTTTGAATGTGGATCTCACTCTCTCAAGCCAAGGTGAAGGCATTCCATCCCAACTCTTGACCCTCTCTTTTATCGGTCAAGATTTCCTTCATACCGAAACTGGATATACCGATGAAAACGGGACATGGGCGGTTCAAGTCGAAGATTTGACGGATTTATCAAATACCTTTTCCGAAAAATTTGTTGGCACAGTATCACTCATAGCCGAATACGCTGGGACATCTGGAAATGATACAATCCAGCCAGCAGTGATGAGTACGGCGACCTTGAATGGGATGGGAGTTTTACGCGCAACAGTCACTCACTCTTCGGATTCAGTTGAACTCGATGAGAACCATCACTTTTCCATTGTTGCCTCAGTCACTCCAGAACTTCCGTCGCAAAACACACTCCTTGCAAACGTGGTATATGATTGGCAATTATCCAATGCAACAGGTGATATTACTGACACTGGAACAATCGAAATCAAAGGCGGTGAAATCACACTTGATGGAAACGCTTCATCTGGCGAGGTACTGACCTTTTCGCCTTCGGCCAATCAACTATGGTTTTCAGCAACTCCAGCGACATTTAGTTACACTTTCCATAATCCATTAAGCAATGAAACGGGTAATGAAACAGGAAATGAGACCGGTAACCAAACCAATCAACCAGCGTTCCCTGATGTGACGCTTGCTGGTGTGGCTTGTGAAGCAGTAACCTATGCTTGGGAAGAGAACTCGACTGATTCACCGATGATATGCACAGTGTTCAACCCGAATCCATTTGAAGTCCAACTCGGCTTTAGTTGGGCTGTCATTCCATCCACGCCTCCTGCGCTCTCTTTTGAGCACCCTTCTTTGACCGGGCCGGGACCAATCCTTACAATGAACGCCAATGAAACGCTCGAGGTCACTTTTACTCCAATACGAAACGGTCCATCCGATGGATTGTTCCCGGGTCTACAAGGAGTCGGTTATGTGTTCACACTCACTTGCATGGATGACGGCACAGGTCGCTGCTCGGCCATGTCTTCACCTTCCGCCACAACTGAGGGAGAGCTCCAGTGGACACTTGCCGCCCAATTAGAAGTGGACGAACCAATTGACACTGAGCCTGCTGAAACCAAGGGTGGTTCTGGCGCACTTGTAGGTGGAATCATCGCGGTACTCGTTCTTGCTGGTCTTGGTGCAGCCTTTGTATTATTACGTCCGCGGCCTGAGGAAGATGATTGGTACGAAGAAGCTGATGACGTTCAAGGGATTGAAGACGACAGTACCCCCGCTCCAATTACTAAACCAAATCGCAGTTTAGATGAAATCAAATCGGAAGGTGGTCAGATTTCGGACGAAGAACCTCCAGAAGAACGCCGCTCTTCACTCTTTGATGAAGTCGATGGCCGTGGTGAAATTGAAGAATTCGACACCCATGAAGGAGAGATTGAAGAAGTTGAAGCAGAAGTGGAAACAGAAGAATCAGCTTCGGAAGGCGATGGAATCACCGTTGATGAAGAAGGTACTGAATGGTGGGAAGACGAAGAAGGCGTTTGGTGGTACCGTGAAGACGGTTGGGAAGATTGGGCTGTCTGGGAAGATTAACCCTACCGCATGACTTTTCATTGACTGGCATCACGCTCAATTAAGGGGGCATGACATGGAACACGAATTCAAAGGCTACTCGCTTGTTCTTCAAGACGGTGCTGACCCTCGCACAACTGGAGGAGTTGCTGTTGCTGGATTTACTACTGCAGGCATGGTTGGCGTCATTGCTGCATCTCACATCATTCAAACACTCAAACTCAAGCAACTTGGCACTGTTCTAAATGCAACGTTTCCAGCCGTTGCCTTGATTCATAACGAAGTACCAAAACATCCAGTCCGCGTCTATCAAGGCAATGGAATTGGCGTATTCACTTCAGAAATACAATTCAAAGATGAACAAGACATCATGTTTGCATCAACTGTATTGGAATGGTTCACACGTGGCGGTTTTGACCGACTCATCATCATCGATGGATTGGTCCAATCAAGTAAGGCGGCCTCCTCCGGCGAGTTGTTCGGCGTTGGATCATCTCAACTTGCACGTGAACGCCTTCATCGTGCAGGCATCGAACCAATTCAACAAGGTATTGTTGCAGGCATTACCGGCTTTCTTCTTGGAGAAGGCGACCGTCTTGGAATTGATGTCACTGCTTTACTGGCAGAGGCCAGTCCAATGTACCCCGATGCACGAGCCGCTGCTTTAGCGGTTGAAGCAGTTGCCGAGTTAACAGGTATTGAAATCCCTCTCAGTGAATTGCTTGAAAATGCTCAAGATATTGAAGACAGTGTTCGAGAAGTCATTGAAAACACTCAGACACTCTTGCCGGGGCCTGAAACTCAAACGTTCTCAGCAGACCAAGATATCGACCCTTCATTCGGTTAGAGGCGAATTCTTGCGGACATGCTGCAGTACTGTTTCGAACGGCGCATCTGTAACCAGTAACGGTTCCAAATCTGGTAATCGTGCAGCACAGTAGCCTTCTTCGAGAATACTTGCAATTAATTTCTCAAGTTTCGGGGCTCCGCCTATACCTGCCCAACGCGGTAATGAATCCAGATTCAGCAGTAAATGTTCACGGCTCATGAGGTCAGCTGCTTCGGAAATATACCGTACACTCCGCCTTAATTCTCGAGTTGAGTATTCGACATCATCAGCACTCCATTCGAGCCCTGCGGTTTTCATTCCTTCAATTTCTTCGGGTGAAGCTTGGCACAGTTCGAGCACTTTCTCTTCAGTCATACGACTTGCAACATCTTTGTCCCACAAAGGCCCAACCCACAACGGGCCACTTGCACGCTTGACTTGTTCTGGCGTTGGATGTCGAACGAATCTGTACGGTACATCCTCTTCTCGAACTCTCCATCCAATCATGTCACCAATTTTACTTGCCTTTTCCCGACTTGTTTTGACCAAACAAGAAATTCGAACATGATGCCCGTCAAAGAGGGCCATCAACGGCGTAATGGATTTGTCCAAGCGGGCAGCGCTTGTAGCAACCGTTGCAAGAAGCAGACGCACAGCATCGTCATGCGCATAGACATCGACGATTCCTTTCGCCCCATACCGTCTGGCTTGACTGGATGCGGATGAACCGGTGAGGGCTGCAGTATCTGTCGCTGTGATTTCCAAAACACCCGTCCTCGATAATCCTTGAAGAGCCGCATCAAGAAATTGGACCGGGGAGCCAAACGGGTCAAGGTCAATCCATTGGTATCCGTTTTCCATCATTGCAATTCGGGCATCGATGTTTTTGAAATCTAACCCATTGACAAAAAGTTGTTCAGAATTTTTCCCATACCGGTCGTCTTCAGGTTCGTGTTCAATGCTTTGCTGAGGTGGATGAGTCGAATGTGAACACTTAGCCCAGTCCAATGCAAACTGATCTAAATCGTTAGCCGTTATTCTCAAACGTTGTTGAACATGAGCAGGGATTTCATTTCGCCATCGTCGGATTCGAACGCCTGTAGCACACAATGCATCCAGTGCTCGAATAGTTTGGTCAGGACGTACTAACCAGCCATGCTCCAGGGCATCGTTGAGTAACAGGATACTGCGGGTTCGGGCTGGAGCCATAGCTGGATTGAGAAAACCGGGGCCAGTCCTTTTTGCAGGACCTCTCGGCATATGCGTTGGACGAGTTTGTTCAGCCAACAAGTGTACCAAAGTTCGGCCTTCAAGCCATATTTGGCCTGGCCAACCTTTTGGACCTAAGCCCCCATTTGCGCCTTCGGCCATGTGGGTGGGTTGAACTGCTCATTCAAGACCGCACCGCTTGTTTGGTACGGCGCTCTTCAAATGGTTCCATTCTTGCTCTTTAGTGTTGTAAACTACACCAACTGTTATGTGCTATAAGAATCGGTTCGCACTTTATGTCAATGATGACGACAAAAACGATGCTTGCTGCAGGACTTGTATGCTTACTTCTGAGCGGCGGGCTTTCC
>CALBIL010000062.1 GCA_937892945.1 uncultured euryarchaeote
TTTGTTAATCCAGACCATCTTGGAACTCGAAGAGAGGATGCACTGGATATTGGACATGCTGTCGATGATTTGGCCAGTGGAGAAGTCTCCTCGGACGAAATAGCAGCAGCTCTTGCCCAATCTTTGCAGATGCCATCACCGATGGTTCCGGCAACCATTCCTTCAGGGTTTCCACCTGGTGGAATGCCGCCACGACAATCTTTGGGTCTGCCTCAAGGATTACCACCTGCGGGGCTCCCTCCAATGCCATTGCCGTCTCTGCCAATGCCACAACCGAAGTCTCTCCCTTCTCTCCCAATGCCGATGCCAGCACCTATCGCAGCACTACCTGCTCTTGCACCACCTTTGCCTGCAGCAGGGTTGCCGAATGGTTGGACAATGGAACAATGGCAACACTATGGCCAACAATGGTTGGATGGGCAGTAACTTTCCGGGGCGTATCTCTAATATGATGCACCGCTAGGGCGTGCTATGAGCAGTATTGTATTGTTTGGGCCACCCGGTGCTGGAAAAGGTACGCAAGCAGAACGAATTATGGAAGCAACGGGATTACCCCAAGTATCAACAGGTGATATGTTGCGTGCAGCAGTCAAAGCAGGAACTGAAACAGGCCTCACAGCAAAAGGATACATGGAATCGGGCCAATTAGTTCCTGATGGCGTGATCATTGACCTCATCAAAGACCGAATTCTTGAGCCTGATGCAAAGAATGGTGTGATGTTTGACGGTTTTCCTCGTACTATTCCTCAAGCCGAAGCATTAGCAGAAATCACTCCAGTAACTCATGTAATTGCCATCGAAGTGCCAGATGAGCGCATCGTTGAACGCATCTGTGGACGGTATTCATGTGCAGGCTGTGGTAGTGTCTACCATGACACGTTCAATCCAGTCAATGCAGATGGTTGCAGTTGTGGACAATGGGAAGAGAAGCGTCGAGCAGATGATAACGAAGAAACTGTTCATTCACGCTTAGGTGCCTACCATGAACAAACTTCACCTCTTGCAGATTGGTACCGTTCCAAAGGAATCTTTCATTCAGTTAATGGAGACCGAGCCATCGATACAATTACTGCAGATATCTTCGTCGTATTGAACTCGTGAGGTGAGCGTTTGAAATCTCGAAATAACCGACGTCGAAAAGGTAAAATCGACCGACGGGAGGTTGCTCGCTCAAGTCAACAAAGTTTGATTCAAATTCTCAAATACCCTTCACTCTACGATGAACAAATCGTTCGTTCAAGTTCCCGTCATCTGGTCAAAATCTCACAGCGACATCGACTTCCAATTCCTCCTGAGGCGCGTTCTCTCTTTTGTCGAACTTGTCTCGTTCCTCATCGTTATGGTGACAATATTCGTGTCCGAATTCTAGCAGGTCAACGTACTGTAACCTGCTTGGAGTGTTCAGCCATACGAAGATACGGTGGGGGACCTAAATTTCATCGAACACAGCACTCCTAAGGGTAGAGTGAACAACGGTCACATACTTGAACAAGTGATTGCTCGGAGGGTTGAGAT
>CALBIL010000063.1 GCA_937892945.1 uncultured euryarchaeote
GAAATCAAAAGGTTTTGATGGTTTCATCGTGAAGTGTGAGGAGGTTTCGTAGCTTGACCTTCATCGACGGAGTCAACATGTCGTTGTCAGTTGTCCACTCTACAGGGTCGAGGATGAGATTTGCAGCACGCTCATAGCCTTTCCAAGTCGGCTCTTGCATGTTCTTTTCTTTGAGTTCAGCAAGTAACCAATCACGGGTTGATGCCCGGCCACAGATCTCTGCGTCAGTACCTGATGCATCGACGCCAGCACTGGTAAGTGCCGGTTTGAGTGCGTGCATGTTTGGATGAACAATGAGGTATGTTCGCAACATGTTACGACCGTCAAGAACCGCTTGCTCAACCAATGGAGAGAGTTTGAGATTCTCTTCAAGAGGTGCAGGTGAAACATACTTTCCGTTTTCGAGTTTGAATTGACTCTTGACACGTCCAGTGATGGAAAGGAAGCCGTCTGCGGACAACTTACCCAAATCTCCTGTTCGGAAGACGCCAGGTTCAACGATGACTTCCTTGGTAGCCTTTTCATTGTTCCAATAGCCTTGCATAACGTTTGGACCGTGTACGATGATTTCGCCTTCTTCCTTATCCTCTCCGTCCCATGCATCGGTGTCGATGGTAACTTTAACACCGTTAGCAACTCGGCCAACACAGCGTAGTTTGGAAGTTCCAGGTCCTGCCCATCCATTGGCAGAGACAAGTGGTGAAGTTTCGGTAAGACCGTATCCTTCATAGCAACTGAATCCAACTTGTTGGATGAATGCTGCAACGTCGGGGGAAAGTGCAGCAGCACCGGACATACAGAACCGGATGTTTCCACCGAATCGAGCACGGACCTTGGACCAAACCAACTTGTCGTAGAGTTTGTCAAAGAACTTGGTCGGTTGAACAGCGTCACATTCTACGCCAGCCTTTGCGATTCGCTTAGCAGCGGATTTCTTGGCTTTTCCAATGAGGATCTTCTTAACGCCTGTTGCTGCTTCGAATTGACTGTTCACTCGGTCGTAGAACTTGTTCCAGACCCGGGGGACTGCCAGAAGAACTGCAGGTTTGATTTCAATACATTCATCAGCAATTCGTGTGAGTTCCGAAATGAGGTTGATGTGAACACCACATCGCAGCATCCAGTGCAAATCAAAGGTGCTTCCAAAGGAGTGAGCCCAAGGAAGGAATGCTGCATTCTTATCACCAACATAGACCTTGAATGCGGATTGAACACACAGAACATTGGAAAGAGTATTCCAGTTGGTCAACATAACACCCTTTGGGTTTCCAGTTGTTCCTGAAGTGTAGATGAGTGTGTTGAGAGCAAAGGGGTCATCACCAACAACGAATGAATTCTCACTCGCTCGGCCCGCTGCAACAAAGTCCTTCCAGGCATGGACTTCAATGCCTTCAGGAGGAATTTCGTTTGCTGGGTCTTCTCCGAGAAGAAGAATTCCACATCGTGGCCAAGCAGCTGCATCAGCTGGAAGGTGCTTGACAAGTTTGTCGAGTACAGTCGTGTTCGCAACCGCCAACAATGATGGAGTTGAGTCGTTGAGAATGTAAGCCCATTCATCGCCATGTTGATGCGTATACATTGCAGTGTAAGCAGCACCGATACCGTTTGCGCCGTAGGAGAGAGCAGCCCATTCAACACTGTTGTCAAGAATCAAAGCAATTCGATCGCCAGCAGCGACACCGACATCGGCTAATTGTTGACCGACTGCATTTGCAAGTTCTCCAAATTCATTGTAGGTCAAATGAACACGTGCAGCACCTTTTGCGGGTATATATCCAAAGCAATTCATGTCGCCAAAACGACCAACGCTGGTCATCAACATCTGGTACAGTGTACGAGGGTCATCCCCTTCAGGTTGCACCCATTGTCGGTCATCCGGTTGTCTTTCCCAAGCCATCTGCAGTTCTGCCATGAACACTAAGTGTTGCATAAAGCACTTGAAGAGTTCGCCGGTTTTCCAATGGGGCGGAATCAATTTTGAAGACAAGTAATGACGTTCATTCGCCAATCTGCACCATCATTTCGATTGGCTAAGGGGCTGGCTGGGCTTGGATGCCAGCAGGTATCGATGTGAATGCTCCGACCATCTCGACTTGTCCCCGGCCCTGATTTCCCAGCACCCAGCGCGAGTCGGGCCCGTTGCTCAGCGTATTTTCCAATTCCAACCACACGAGTTACGCCCATAATGTCGATGACGTCGAGCAGATGTTCATCGCATGCTTTCAAAACCGGTGCCATGATTGCAGCAGGAAGGTTGTTGGGCGTGAGGTTCTTTCCAGTCTCACCAAGCAACAAGAGCGGGCAATGGTTAACGACAAAGATGTTGTCAAACGTCTCTTCGACTGAACCGAAATGTGTCTGCATAAGGTTCCACAGGCGAGTTCCTGAGACCTCTTGGCGTTCGAGAGCCATCCCTTCAATTGGACGTTTAGGATGAGCGTTTGATGGAGTCTCCAGTTTTCGTGCTTCGATCTGTAAGAACGATTGAGCCACTCCGGTTGCGCCGAAAGGAACACCGGTTTGTGCCATACCCCATGGCCCAGGATTCATCCCAAGCAGCAAGGTATGGCCTCCTCGGTTTCCCCATTTGAGCAAATATTGCTCATGATGTGGCCAAGCATAGTTGAGTGGATTGGTCGCATGAGCGACAATGGTTTTTTTCTCAAGCACTGGAATTGTTGCATCGCAAATCACTGACAGGCGTTGTGCTGCCTCTGCCAGTTGTGCTCCAATGTCCATGCTGTGATGGAAGTGAAGACCCTACATGAGTCTATTCTTCGTCTTCATCTTATTCTTCGTCTTCACGTCGAATAGCAATGAAGAATCCAGCACTGATCGCAACAACGGTTCCGACCATTCCAATCGAAGGAATAATGTTGTCATTTTCTTCAATCGTTCCATTGTCGGTGGACTGAGTGCTTACAATATTCTCTGCACCAATGATGGTCACATCATGGGTCGGTGAACTTCCCTGTGCCCCTTCAACTTCAACTTGACTGATGGCGTCGACAACTTCGATTCCTGTAACTTCGACTCCATCAATGGTTCCGGCAATGGCTTGGCCAAATATTGTGTGAACTCCGTCGAGGTGTGATGGTGTTGAACCAGCATCGACAATGAAGAACTGACTCCCTCCTGTATTTGCTTGTGAGGTTTTCGCCATAGAAAGTGCGCCAGGTGCATGTACATAATTTGAATTTGATTCGTCAGGTATTGAATATTGATTTTCATCGCAATCGACTTGATTCATCTGTTGTCCACTACAATAGCCGTGCCATGAATATGCATATCCACCCATTCCATTTCCATATTCGAAATCGCCTGACTGAATCATAAAACCATCGATGATACGGTGATATACAGTTCCATTATAATTTCCAGCTTCCACGTGGTCCTGGAAATTTTGAACATGGATTGGAGCTTCTGCAGAATATAATTCGAATTGCAGCGTACCACAATGCTCAACGCCGTCAGAATCTGTCCAAGAAAGGTAGAATATTACATCAGTAGTTGGTTCGTAATTGACGTCACTGAATTCACAGTCACTGCCTTCAACGATTGAGACTTCGCTTGCATCACATTGGGAGCCAATGCCATCGCCATCCAAATCAGCCTGGTCAGCATTTGCTACCAGAGGGCAATTGTCATTCGCATCGGGAATCCCATCAGCATCATCGTCCAGATCTTCCATTGAGTCTTTACATCCATCACCATCATAATCAGTCGAGGTGGAAGATGTCCATCCGAGGTCTCCTTTCATACAGGAATCAGATACGTCGTTGACTCCATCGTTATCATCGTCCGTGTCTTCGCTTGAATCTTGACACCCGTCAGAATCATAATCAGTAACGGTTGTGGAAGTCCAGTTTGAAGTGCCGTTTGGGCAATTGTCGGTAGCATCTGAAACCCCATCTGCGTCATTATCTCCATAAACTGTGAAATTCCATGTTATGTTTGAAGAAACATTGTCCTCAAGAGCAAGAGAAGCTTCAACAATATACTCTCCTTGAATGCCCTCCTGTCCAGAAATTAATGTCAATGTGATTTCATACCCGGTAGGATTCGTGTTCCAGCTCACATAGTGATAGTAGGTCTGCGATTGACCACTCAGTACCTCCCCCGAGCAGAAATCGCAGATTCCCGGTACTCCCCAGTCTACTGAGAAAGTGGGTGTGTAGAAAGACCACACCGATCCCTCAATGACAAACGGGCCATCTCCTGCATCGCACTGAATCGTGAGAATGAATGTAACACTCTGATTCACAGCATATGTGTTTGAAATATTGCTGAAGGTTAGAGGTGAAGGATTTCCGCAGGGATTCGAAGCATTGCCTGTGTTGTTACCCCCGGTATTGTTGCC
>CALBIL010000064.1 GCA_937892945.1 uncultured euryarchaeote
CGGGATACTATCTGCAAATACCATGGTAAATGAGATTCAATCATCATTCCACATTGATTCATTTGTGACGAAGTGTGTATTCATTTGTGCTTGAGGCGGTTGTTTTCTTCGAACGAAAAGAATCACTATTGCCAAGAAGACAATCGATCCTGCAATAATGTAGGATGAACTATCACTGATCTCAACGCTGATGTCTTGAGGAGAACTCACATCGGGGTTCTCTGGCTCAGGGTCTTCATTATCGCCGACACCATCTGCATCGGTGTCCATGGTTTCATTCTCATCTTGTGGGAATGCATCGCTGTTGTTTCCAACGCCGTCGCCGTCATCATCATGGGTTTCATTCCCATCTTGAGGGAATGCATCGCTGTTGTTGCCAACACCATCGCCGTCATCGTCATGGGTTTCATTTCCATCTTGAGGGAAAGCGTCGCTATTGTCTCCAACGCCATCACCATCCGAATCAACTGATTCGTTTGCATCGTTTGGGAATTGGTCGAAATCATCGTTGACACCATCGCCGTCGGAATCCGGAATATTTGAGTAAAAAATTACCTTGATTGATTGTCCATTGGTTAGTTGAAGTGTGTCAAAAGTGCCTCCATAGAGAACATCACCAACATAAATTGAAACATTTTCTGGCATCAAAAACAGGGGGTTCATTTGGGTGCTTTGAGGATAAGAAATATTCCAAATCTCGAAGAACAAAGAGAGGAACACTGGAACGTCTTCATGCAGTTCAAGATGAAGCACATCATCAAGTGCGTGAGTGTGAATCACGTGCATTTCACCAACACAAACAGAAGTATCGATGCCCATATTTGCTGGAGTCTGGAACACCTCGCCTTGCAACTCAAATTCTAAAGTGAGATGATCATGGACTGCCAAAGCGGCGTGAGTGACGCACTGTTCTTGAAGGGGCGTTCCTTTTTCCACAAGCAAACTGGCCTGCGCTGGTGTTGAACATGACGCTTCATTACAAATCTCAACTGTGATGTAATACATTGAATCGTCAAGTGTACTGGACCCAGAATAAACGAAATTTACGTCACCAATTGCTAAAGTTGTACTAAATGCATTCTCGCAATTGAGGTTATCTTGGCAAAGAGTAACTTGAATCACATCACCGCCCAAGTACGTGCCCGAAACTTCCCACAACATGGAGATGGCTCCATTGCTGTTGCTTTGGTATATGCTGAGTCCGGTGATGTAGGCATCAGGTGGTGCAACTTGGGGCAGCGAATTTCCAATCAATACCAATGTTCCAGCAGGAAGTACAGGGGAATTTTCAGGGAAGGCAAAACTGAACTGCTCTGTTGATGCGTCCACTTCATTTGCATTTGAACTGAGCATAGTCCATTGACCTGCATCAGTAACGTACCAAAGCGAGCTTGCTTCGAGACTCTTCGCAACGCTAACATCCAATGAATGATCAAGAACATCGTTGGCGCTGAAAGCGGTCCCAGGTGTGTATCCGACCGCTGCAACGGCGTTGTAGGTTCCAGTGTATCCCGGCAATTCGACGTTCTCGTAGGAAGCAAGAGCAACATCTGTTGCATATATCGTAAAGGCGCTTGGAGCATAGTATCTGATGGAATATGAAACAGAAATTTCGCCATCTGATGTAACTGTCGAAACTATGTTGTTCCAGATGGTGAGAATCAATTCTTGACTTACGGAAGCACCTTCTGAATCCGTAACGGTGACGGAGACAGGAAACGCTGTGACATATGTGCTCAAAATGGGCAGCAGACAGTTTGCGCCATCATTCCCAGAACCGCCACAACCAGGGAGTTCGTTACCTGCATTCGACCATGTGTAATTGAGAGAGTCACCTGTTGGGTCTTCGAAATCGGAGGCCTCAACTGTCATGTTGATTGGATCCGTTTGTCCGAGATACAACGGTTCAGTATTGTGAAGTACCAACGAGTCGATGGTTGGTGGGTTGTTATTCCGCCCCGATGCGAGTGAGGCATCAATCTCAGTTTGAGAACCACTCAACAAATGTGGTTCGTCAAATGTTTCTAAATGGTTGGGAACTAACGAACAAACAAAAATCAACGTCAGCAAAAGTGCGCAGCGCTTCATGAGCATGGATATGTTATGTGATACTTATCGCTTGTTGCGTTTAATGGGCCACATCCCCCATTCGATTCTTGAGAGGCAAGTTACAAACTACTAAT
>CALBIL010000065.1 GCA_937892945.1 uncultured euryarchaeote
TGTTGGTCAGTACTAGACTATCTGGCGTGTAAGACAAGACCGGGGTTACAGCATTCACGGTGATGTTGACGTAAGCCGTTGATGAACCACCTGTATTTGTTCCATTGACGGTGAACATGGTTCGAGTCAAGAGTTCAATTGGCGTTCCAGCAATGGTTCCATTCGAAGTTAAGAACGAAAGACCGTTCGGCAGTGTTGGATGAATGGTCCACGATGTAATGACACCTGAACCGGTAAGAGTAGGTGACAGTGGTACATCGGAACTGGCTGTATTGTTGGTCAAGCTCAAGTCGTCTGGTGAATACGAAATGTTGGGAAGATTATCTACAACCGTGAGATTGATGTAAGCCGTTGCAGTTCCATTGGGGTTCGTTCCTGTAATGGTGTACATTGTTCGGCTGATTATGGCCGTAGGCGTTCCTGAAAAAGTACCTGTCGAGGTGTTAAAGACGAGTCCAGACGGAAGAGAGGAGTTGATTGAAAACCCACTCGCAATGGTTGTCGTTGATTGGAGATACAGAAGGTCATGACTGGTCTGATCTTGATAAACAATGTGAATTTCATTGTTTGAATCGAGGGCTATCTCGTTGTCTCTACCCATTTCTTTTCCAGAGATCGATACGAGTGTTGTCATCACCCAAGAACCGTTCTTATCGGTAGCATACTTGAGCGCTTCACCGTTGCCATTGCCCATGGGGTCGTAATAGTATGAAATATGAACAGCATCGTTAGAATCAAGGGCAGTCGAAGTGTACCATCCCACATTTCCCGCGGAGTCAATCGTTGAGAACACCCAAGAACCAGTCTTGTCAGTAGCATACCTGAGGTCCCAAGAAGTATAATCAAGATATGAAATGTGAATTTTGTCGTTTGAATCAATATCGATTGATGTGTCTCTTCCGACACTGTTGGAGGAATCTAACGTGGACAAAACCCAGGTGCTGCTTTTGTCGGTAGCGTACTTCAGAGTGCGATTTGTTACATCATTGTACGAAATATGGACTGCATCGTTAGAATCAACCGCTATCGAAGAGTACCGGCCCATTGTTGCGGATGAGTCGAGTGTCGTGTTCACCCATGAACCGCTTTTATCGGTGGCATACTTCAAGTCATCATTGGTGGAATCATAGTACGAGATGTGAACGGAATCATTCGAATCGATGTCAATCGAAGTATCGACACCTACATCTCCAGTGGAGTCGACCGTAGTTAAAACCCAGGAGCCGCTTTTATCAGTGGCATACTTCAAATCGTTATTCGTTTCATCATAATATGAAATATGAACGGCGGAGTTGGAATCGATGGCTATCGAAGTATGCATACCTACACTATCTGCGGAATCAAGCGTTGTGATGACCCATGAACCACTTTTATCGGTAGCGTAGATGAGGTCTTCAACGGTTTGGCTATTATAAGAGTAATAGTATGCGAGATGGGAATGATCATTTGAATCGATGGCAATCGAGTTGTGATCCCCTACCCTTCCTGTACTATCGAGTGTTGCGTTCACAATTCCCGAGACGGTCGAAAAGGCACCAATTGAACCTCCGGTATTCGTTGGAGAGAGCACTGACATCAGTGTATTGTTGGTCAAGTTCAATTCGCTTGGAGAATACGAGATGACTGGAGGCGCTGCTGCGGCATACATCATGTACTCAAGATTGCCATTGCTGTTGTCAAAATAGGTCACGTGGAGGTTATCATTCGAATCAATCACTAATGAGGAATCTGTGCCGACGCCACCTGCGCTGTCGAGCGTGAGTGGTGTGCTCCAAGAAGAGCCATCATGAGTCATGTACTCAAGATTCTCATTGGTTAGGTCATAATAGGCCACGTGCAGGTTATCATCCGAATCAATCGCTAATGAGGAATCTGAGCCGACGTTATCTGTGCTGTCGAGAGAGACCGGTGTGCTCCAAGAAGAGCCATCATAGGTCATGTACTCAAGATTGGCATCGATTAGATGAAGATAGGTTACGTGCAGGTTATCACTGGAATCAATCGCTAATGAGGACAACCAGCCGACCTTATCGGTGCTGTCGAGTGAGACCGGTGTGCTCCAAGAAGAACCATCATAGGTCACATACTCAAGATTGTCATTAGTTTCGTCAAGATAGGTCACATGCAGGTTATCATTGGAATCAATCGCTAATGAGGATTG
>CALBIL010000066.1 GCA_937892945.1 uncultured euryarchaeote
TACCGTTGGCATTCATTCCTACCTCATCTATTGGTTGAGAAGTCGAATTCCAACAATCCGTGGCCGTAGCCGTTGTGTGCGGTTGGAGATAGGCTGAATCATGGCTGACATCATTATCTCGAGAAGAAAGCAGAGATGAAGACTATGAACAAGACAAGCAATGCGATGCCGATGATGGCGACAATCGAAGATATGCCGATTCCAAAAAACATTGCAGCAGCCTGAAGCGCTTTCACGACTTTGGTTTCTGAGAGCGAATCTGGGGGGTTGTTCGCTTCTAATTCAGAAGAAAGGGTTCCAAAGCGTGATTTTTTCTTGCGAAGATTGTACCCCGTGACGGTGAGAAGCAACGAACCTGGAACAATGAGGCAGCAGGCATAAAAAACCTGTTTCACCCACTGTTGTTCCCAAAGCATTCTGTCATCATTGTTGCATGTAATCACCTCTTCGCCATCAATCATAGTTGTGCTACGTCCATCTTCAGGACACAGCGAATCAAAATTAAAGGCGTTGAAAAATACAACAATTGCCAAAACACCAAGAATGACTCCAAGAATCGATACTACGATTGAGACATTGTTTTGGGAAACAGTGGTCGGAAATGAAAAATTGGCCGATTGGAATTCCGGGATTGGAGACTCATATTCAAAATCCTCGTTACAAAAAGGACATTCAAACAACCCATAGATCCCGTCACCTAATTCAATTTCCTCTTCACAATGTGGACAAAGGATTTCGACCATGATGTTTTTAGAAACTGCGACGGAATAAGGGTTGACCCGGTTTCTAATCCAAAGAGGTCTTCTTCACAACCCGTCAATACCAACTCTACCGATGTGGTCAAAAGAAATCAGTTCGATAAATCCTTGATCTTCTCGATGAGGTCCATTCGACGAAGTCTCCAAACTCCGAATGGCGTCATGGCAACAGCGATGAGAATGACACCGCTCATGAGTTGCCAAGCAACACTTGGTACAATTGTAACGGGTACAAAAAACTGCCAAGATGAAAACGAGGCTGCTAATCCAACGGCTCCACCGTAAGCAAACAGAACTCCGACGATTCCACCGATAATACCGATGAGTAGGCTCTCAAACAGAAGCATCAAGCCAAGGCTGCGTGTTGATGCTCCAAGAACTCGTAAAGTAGCCAATTCAAAATCACGTTCTGCTACATTCATAATCATCGTATTGAACATCACGACGATGGTAAACAGGAGACCAAGGTACATCATGGTCTGGAAAATCTGAGTCTGTTGGTCAAGTAAACTGTTGATGCCATCGAGTAAAGTTTGCCGCTTGACAACCCCTGTTGAGGCTTCGCCTAAAGCTGAGTCAACCTCAACACCTTCTGGGAACTCCAAATAGATCGAAGTGGCATTAACGCCAAGAATCTCGCTCAAATCTCCACGAACGAAATACATGGTACGAGCCAATTCTGCACTTGAAGTCCCGACGATTTCAACATCCTGTTGTGCACCGTTTAGGCTCACCGTGTGCTGCTCTCCAACCTTCCAACCAAGGAAAACCATACTCCCTTCATCCATCACCACTTGCGGTAAAGCATCGTTACCAGTAGGCGTATCCCCATCAATAACAGAGACCGAGCGCATTCCACTTTGGAATGTATCTAGGCCGACCAGAGTGAAAACACGGTCAATACCATCAGAATCTGCGACCGAGCCAAGCGGCATTTCAATGATCATCTCATAGTTAGCAGAATTATTGACTGCCCAATCGACTACGGGTTCTTCTCCATCTGGCATGATGTAGACTTGAGCATCCCATGTTTGGTCGTCTTCTAAACCGCCAATAAAAGTCTCTTGCAGTCCTACAGACATCATTTGAATCGAACCGAAGAGCATCAAAGAAATTCCAACGGCAACAAAGGTCATCGCTAAACGAACGGGTTTACGGACACTTGAACGAATCGAAAGTCCGAGCGTTGTTGGCATCCATGCGGTGAGTTTTCGGAGTAGGTTTGAGCCCACGCGCATTTCACTTTGTCCACTTAACACTTCTAACGGATCAAGTCGACTGGCTTTCCAAGCAGGGAATGCTCCTGACAAGAACACGACGAACATGGTAGAGCCGATGACCGTCAAGAACAACGAAGAGGGAAGTGTTCGTTCAATGATTGGCACTCCTACAAGGTCTTGATAGAAATCCAGCATCCCGTTCATCCCGTATGGCCCAGCCAAAGCACCCAGAGTGCATCCAATACTTCCAATGACAAGAGGAGCAATGAGATAGCCCGTCATGAGTGATGAGCGCTTGACACCAAGAGTACGCAGCACTGCTATTTCCTTGGCTTGGCTTTGAACTAAACGCTGGAGGCTCAAGACGATGGTAATGGCTGCAATTGAAGCAATCATCACGGTGAAAGGAACGGTCGTTCGTTCGGTACCTTCCAAATCCTGCCGCATAACTTCAACCGGTTCGTTTTGCCCTCTGTCTCGAACTCGTGCATCCAATTCGGCTGAATTGAGGGTCGTATCGACCAGTTCTTTCACGGCATCGATTTCATCGCCTTCGTAAGTTTGAGTATCGGGTAAGTCGAACGAAGGTGTACCTTCGACATCCAACATAATCGTGTTACTTGAACCGATTTCTTCACCAGTAAGGCGCGCCATGCCAGCATCGGAAAGGTAACCTACAACGTATTGACCGGATTCTGGAGGGAACAGTGTGCCTTCGGGAGCCATGAGGACATGCAATGGATGGTAGCCCATCCCAACAAGGGTGAAGTTTGCAGATGCATTTCCGGCACCAATACTGACGGTATCTCCGAGACTGAGTTCAAGAGCATCAATAACATGAGCATCGATCACAATTTCATCTGCTGCAACTGCAGTCCTACCCTCAGAATGCCCTTCAGGCATCCACACTCGGTCGGCGTTGGCACCATCAGGAATACCGTGCCACAGAGAATTGATGATGTGCTCGCCAGTTTCGTTGGTGTGGAACATCGCCCCTTGAGTGACGGTGCGTCCTTCGCATGAATCAAGAGAGGAAGCAACGGTTGAAGCATCCCATGCCGTTTCAAGAGCGTCACAGAAAGCGCTCACTTGGCCAGGTGTCCAAACAGCACTGCGATTGTCAATCCAAAGGTCTGCAAGATTTGCACCTCCGTCGTCATCAGCTTGCATGGTATCGTACATACCTCCAAGATTGTGTGCATAACCACCAAAGGTGATGCCGGCAAAGACACCGACAAACACCATCAAGACAACAGCAACAAGCCGGAGTTTGGTACGCCAAAGGCTGCGTGCCAAGCGTTTATTCAGTAGAACCGACATCGAAAAAACCTCCAATCAAGCTTCTTCATCAGAACTGTCGATTTTTTCATCTGAAATGATCTTACCACTGTCAATTCGAATGACGCGGGTTGCATACTTGACCAATTCTTCATCGTGCGTGACAAAAACAGCCGTGATATTCTCTTGTTGACATGCATGAACCAAAGCCTCCATGACTTTGTTTGAAGTTTCGGTATCGAGATTACCTGTCAATTCGTCTCCAAGTAAAAGCGTTGGACGCTTTGCGATACTCCGAGCAATGGCTACACGTTGTTGTTGCCCACCACTGATTTCACCAGGAAATCGGTCAACTTCAGCTTCAAGTCCGACGAGTTTGAGCAACTCTTTGGCTCGGTTAGCATCTTTCTTGCCGGCGAGCTCTTGAATAAGGAGGATGTTTTCAAGGACTGAGAGATCTTGAAGGAGATTGAAAAATTGAAAAACATATCCGATGTTATCACGTCGGAAGGAGGTCATTTTTTCTGAATGTTTTCGGGGCACTTCGCCCCCTTGGAACACATAACTTCCATCAGTAGGACTGTCGAGTGCTGATAAGCAGTTGAGGAGAGTTGTTTTACCAGAACCTGACGGGCCGAGTAGGATGACTCGCTCACCCTCTTGAATTTCGAGGTCAATTCCATCAAGTGCTTTGACAACTCCAGCTGGTGTCTCATAGTGGCGTTCTAAATTTTCCATTTGTAATAATTTGTTCATTTATTCCACCTTTCTTAATTTAATCCAACCCAATACATGAACATCCATTGAGGTTTTGTCCCTATATTTCGCTGTATGGTTGGGAGAGATTAACTTATTCATTAAGACATAAGTACATCAACGCATTTATTATCTAATTTCAACGAGGGATAGACATGCGCAATTCCGCTAATTTGAAACCCTTGAGCATTTTTTTAACCGTTCTGATGCTTTTTACATCAGTAGCAACTTTTGCAGCAAGTGCCGAAGAAGATGCTTCTGCACGCTCGACTGGAAACGAAACCATGAATGTGGAGATCAATGAGATCTACTATGATCGAGGCAGTGGGATAACCGTAACTGTTACACTCACAAATTTGGACCCGAATTCTGAATATACGCTCGATTGGGAGTTATGTACTGCTCGAGAGGACCAGTGTGAATTGTACCTTGACTGGGTTGCTGAAGGTGGAAGCGACCCCGCTGAAACCGAAGGGACCATTGATATTGGTTCTGGAAATATGTTCACAACTTCGCTTTTCACCTTCACCGATCCTGGAGTGATGGAATATGATTCTACTACCTCAACATATACAGGAATACACAACGATTCCTATCACTTCGAGGCTTCATTGTCGATTCAAGAAGTTCCACTCACTTCAAACGTAAGTGATGACTTTATTCTTGGTGGAATTCTTACCAGCAATTCCTATCTTGAAGATAATTCAAACGTTCTCAAGAATACAGACATTCCCTTTACAGGTCGGTTTTATCTCGATTACTACAACCTCAATCTCTTAAATTATGATATTGCTTGTGGATTATATGAAGATGGAAATACAATTCCTGCCGACACAGTACTGTTCGAAGATTTCGAGTTGTATCACCAAAACGCCGTGTTTGGGGCCCAAGAAAACACTTCGGACTACCTCACTCCAACAGCAATTTCCGGAACACATCACATCGAATGTGCAGTTACACGAAACTATGATAGCGTTGTAATGGGAAGAATAATCGGTAATAATTTCGAAATTATTGACG
>CALBIL010000067.1 GCA_937892945.1 uncultured euryarchaeote
AACAAGGCCAGCAAGGTCAACAAGGCCAGCAAGGTCAACAAGGTCAGCAAGGTCAACAAGGTGAACAGCAAGACAATGGACAAGGTCAGCAACAACAAGGTGGCGAACAAGGTGGTCAACAAGGCCAGCAAGAAGGTCAAAACCAAAACGGCGAAAACCAAAACGGTCAGAGCCAACAACAACAAGGTCAAACCCAAAACGGTCAAGAAGGCCAACAGGGTCAACAGACCGACCAACAACAACAACAGCAAACCGACAACCAGGGTCCTGCCGACAACGACGGTGACGGAATTCCAGACAACATTGATAATGACAACGACAACGATGGTATCCCCAACGATGTCGATGACAATCCAAACGACCACGACAACGACGGAATTGACGATGCTCTTGACAGTGATGATGACGGCGATGGAATCGACGACTCTGAGGAAACTCAAGACGGCGATCCAAACACCAACATCTACGACCACGACAACGACGGAATCACAGATTCCGTTGACCTCGACATCGACAATGATGGAACTGACAACTACAACGATTGGGAAGATTCGAATGGTAATGGTATAATGGATGCTGGTGAAGACCGCAGCCGTGACCACGACAACGATGGCTCTGATGATGGAGTAGATACTGATGATGACAACGACGATATTCTCGACGTTGACGAAATTGGTGGAATCTCTGGAAACTACCGCTACGACCATGACAATGATGGAATTTGGGACCTCTCCGACACTGACGACGACAATGACGGCCTCGCCGACTGGTTCGAAGTCAATGACGGAAACTCAATGACCGGTCAATTCGATCACGACAACGACGGAATAGACGACCACGAAGATGCTGACGACGATGACGACGGCATTCTCGATGAACTCGAAGCTTGAATTTAGTGACGAAACTATCGTAAGTTAATCACCGATACTTTGGTATCGGGGCGCCGGATTTCTAGGGGGTTCGCCCCCTGGAAATCCCTCTTTTTTTCTTCACTCTTTTTTTGTTTACCGAGATATTGATATCGTGTAAGGATTGATAACAGGTTAGCAACTAGAAAGTTCATGTCAGAGAAGCGAGTTCTACGTAAGATGAAAAAACTTGCTTCACGCATCAGTGAAAAAATGGAGACTGTCCGTGACGTCATGGAAGATTTAGAGATTGAATTTGAAATACTGCAAAAGCAGATCGTCAAGCTCGAATCCAAGAAGGGGATCGAAAGCACAGACGAAATAGACTTCGACGATGAATCTACCGAAGCCCTGGATTTAGAAAATACTTCAGTGGTTACCGTACGCCCAAAGTTTTGAACATTTAATTAAATTCAATTTTAAATTTGCCGGCATTCATAATCGGCATGAAGCAGTATCGATTGGCAGATGATACGCAACGACTTCTGTGATACCTCAACGCGCAACCGCGCCATGGTCTTCAAATAGGGAATGACGGTGGGAAATTAATTCCGAGGTGCCCACATGCTCTCCAAAACACACTTAGAAACCATCAGCCAACGCCAAAAGCTCACAATGTCAATGACCATCATCATTTTGATGTTGACCAGCACAATGCTGGCCATTGTGCAAGACTTTAGCGCAGAAGAAACAAAGCCAACACTTCAGTTCAGTGAAGGTGAAAAAATCACTCTAACCTCGGCACAGTCCACTGAACAAGGTGGACAAGGCTCCTGGAATGGTGGACAAGATGCATGGCAACTGGACGACCATCCAGTCCTTTCGGACCTCATGTGGTCAGACCCAGGCGTTGCCGCAGGAATTATTTCCGATGAATCAGCAATTGCCGCTCTTATGCCATACTATTCCACACTCCTCGAAGAATCGAATAAAGAAGATCACGACAATGATGGCGTCAGTGACCTTTACGATTTAGACGATGACAATGATGGAATTTATGACCTTCTTGAACGGTTTGACGGATGTTATGGAACCGATCCATTCGACCACGACAACGACGGAATTCTCGATGCAGAAGACTGGGATGATGACAACGACGGAATTCTCGAAGGCCCAATTGACATTGCAGCCCTTGAAGCACTCGGATTGGACCCACGAAACGTCAGTACAGACCGACGCCTCGACCCAAATGTCGTCCACCCATGGACTGGACTACCCGTCGGAGACTTCTATTATGCAGACCAAAATCCAATGGACCACGATAACGATGGCGTCACTGATGAGGACTCAGATGGCTCTGGACCTGGAAGTTACGACGAAGACGACGACAACGACGCTCGTATTGATCAATTCAAATGGCCATGCGATCTTGACAGTGACGGCGTTCAAGATTACTTCGACGCAGATGACGACAACGATGGTGTTGACGACATCACGGATTCCCATCCTTACGATGCATCGATAACAACCACGCATGCTCAAGCAGGAAATCTTTACGATGGTGCAATTAACTGGGATTTCAATTCATACCGTGAGTATTCAGGCGGCATCAACTTCCTCACATGGGAATTGAACCGCGTCAATGCAGTAAACGCTCCTTCAGTCACAACAACATCTCCAAACGGTGTCCCAGCATTTACCACGATTGTAGATGGCGACCTTGACAACGACGGCATTCCAAACTTTATCGACCCTGATAACGATAATGATGACACACCAGACAGTTCCGATACTGATGATGACAACGACGGAATCCTTGACATGTCAGATCCTGATGACGACAACGATGGAATCCCTGACACATGTATGAATCTTGACATCAATGGCGATATGTTGAATGATTTCACCCGCCTCAACTCAGCACCATATCAGACGCCTGGCGGAGATACAGACGGTATTCCCGGAATTGATTGTGAAATGGACTATGACCAAGATTTAGACGATGACCGGTTGCGGCCATTCGACCAGAATTACAATGCAATCTACGATTGGCTAGATCTCGACATGGGCGGTACACCAACTCCCGACAATCTTGGAGACATTTCAGTGAGCGGGGATGCAAATAACTTTGAATATGATTTAGATGATGACCAAATCACCAATGAAAACGACTCCTTCCCACTTAACAAATCCTCCGAAGTCGCAACATGGAACTGCCCAACAATTGCAAATCCAAACCCAGTAAGCCCTGACTCGCGCTGCAACACTCAACGAGCCTCCTATTCCCAATTCAACGATTGGGATGGTGACGGCATCAATAACTGGATTGACGTAGATGATGACAATGATGGAATCATCGACCCTCTCGACATTGATTGGGATTGTGACCTCGATAACGATGGCGACCTTCACGCCATCAACGGGGCACTTTATCGAGACGACGGACCAAACTCCGTAGACTCAGACATCGACGGTGACGGTCTTGAAAACGACATCGATTGGGATGATGACAACGACGGTATTTCTGATTACTACGATCCAGATGACGGAAACTGCGGTGTTGTTGATTATGATGCAAATGATAATTTTGCAAACCCATACTATCCTATTGCGGATGGCGGTACACTCGACGGTAGCCAAGACAGCACTCCTTACACAGACAACTCAACCGACCACTGGAACCTTGTCTTCTGGCACAACCCTTTCGCTGATGTAGTTCTTGACTACAACGGCTATGATGCAACAACAACGCCGGTTACAGCCGGAACAGTTCCAGAATACTACTGGTTCCTGTTTGCTCGCTGGTCACCTTACAACGGTGGCAATGACTGGGATATCGACACAGATGGGGATTCTCTCTCCAATGGACTTGATATCGATCAAGATGCCGATGGCATGCCCGATTGGTGGGACCAAGACGAAGGTAACGACGGAATGCTCGATACTGACGACCTCAAGATGGGTGGGACCTTCAATATGTCTCAATGCGGTTGGTCTGCAGGAAATCTTGGCGGAGGCTTTGTTTGCGGATACAGCTATGCAATTTCTTACCACATGCCACTCAATGGAGTTAACGCTCAATTCGGCTCTCCATATTCCACTCGACCTGACGCCTTCATCGACCAAGGTGCTACACCCGGTGGTCCAAGCGGCAATTGGAGCTGCACCCCCGGTGCACAAGGCGGCTGTTATCACTATGATTTCGGCGGAGATGGCACAGTCGAATCGGGAATTACTCATTTCCAAATGCTCAACAACCGAGATGCTTTCGTAACTTGGATTGGATTGGCCGTAGGAATTTGGCAATGGACTTCCGACAACGGAATAGTTGCTGACTTCCCTGACGAACTCGGTGCAGATTTGGATAAAAACAACGTTGACGGCGACATTGATGGTGATTTCACGAACTCAACGGTTGACCTCGATGACGATTATGACTCAGTCTATGATTGGTATGACGTCGATGACGACAATGATGGGATTTGGGATTTCTTCGAAATTGACACCGATGACGATCTTGATAACGATGCGAACCAGCTAAATGGTAATTTCTTTGGCGGAACAAATTGTGTCGATAACGATGACGATGGAAATGATGCAGATGTCGATGATGACGGTTACTTCCAAGCAGTTTGGGACCGGGGAATACTTTCACAAGGTTTGATTCAACCAACGCTTTACGATGTCGATAACGACAACGACGCCGTTCCTGACGCAGAAGACCCTGATGACGATAACAATGGAATCCTTGATTCTGTCCAAGAGGCACTACCAAATTGTTTCTGGGGCGAAGAACAATCTCCATTTGATCATGATAACGATGGAATCGTTGATTGGGCAGATGACGATTGGGACGCAGACGGGATTTCAAACAACGATGAATTAGCAATTAGCCTCCTCTCGGCCTTCGATCACGACAACGATGGACTACGCGACGATATTGATACTGATGATGACCAAGATGGAATGCTTGATGATGATGAAGTTTTACTCTGGCCTACGCGCTTTAACCGAAACTCAACAAATCCTTGGGACCACGATGACTTCGGAGATGGAGAAGGGCTTGCAAACCCACTAGATGCAGGAACTGGCCCTGATGCAATTGACAACGATGACGATAACGACACCCTCGTCGATGCAGATTTCGACCATCTTGAAGAAGGCGAAACCGGATTCCCTTGCTATAATGGCGGTGAATCAAGCGATTGGGATCATGACAACAATTGCGTGCTGGATGAAGACGACAAAGCACCAACCTTCATCACGCTCAATTTGCCGGATACATTGTGGCTTGATGCTCAATCACCTTCAATATTCAGCGGACACGTCGATTGGGTCAATCCGATTTCAGGAGCTTTTGAGCCTGCAGTTGGCCTTCCAGTCCAAGTACAAATTGAATGGGCTGACAATGGTACAACCGCAGTCGAGACCGTTAACGTCTTGACTTCTGCAGTTGGTAACTTCACCGTTGGCCAATTCCTCTATCCTGAAGATTTGACGGTTGGCGACAACACAACCTACCGAGTCTATGCGGTAGTGACTGAAATGTTTGCATTCAACGGTAATCAATCTCAATCCTATTATTTAGGTGCAGAAGCAAACCTCACAGCCGATATTTATCTGGATAGTTATTTCAGAAGCGATGAACAACCCTTCTGGATCGACATGTGGTCGTATTACACTGCTGACCTGCAACGCGGCATTTTCGACAACTTAGTCCCGAGTGTGCCATTCACTTTCGCCGTTCGCGGAGGAATCTTTGGCAACTACACCCATCCTACGAATTTCACCGGACTTGGTGGAAACGGTTACCGAGCAGGAAGTAACGGATTAGTTTCTGTTACATTTGTTCAAGATATCGGCATCAATGGATTATGGAAACAAATTCAATGGAACTCAACTCGAGACAATGGAGTTGGGCAAGTTCCAGGCGGATATGAAGAAGTTTCTTGGGATGAACAAGCGAAGGAACTGATACCTCTTCTTGATGGAACTGGTACCATAATTTCGTATGACTACACCAATACCAGTCTCCCCGCTGGTGATTATGAGGTGACGACGAATGTGCAGCCAGACCTTGCGCCCGAGTGGCCATTCCCTTACCTTCATGGCGACAGTACTGAGCCTCAAGCAATCCGTGTCATGCATCGCATGAACATCGAAGCGCAAATGATTGTAGAAGGAACAAACCCAGTCTACTGGTATAATTCCTCAATCAACAATGGCGACGGTACCTTCGGCAACTGGGCAACGTTATTCCATTCCGTAGCACTGAGTGGAGCAAATTTGAGTTTCGATGATTACAAGAAATCACACGTGCAAGCGAAGAACTGGGATGGAAATGCATCAAACCTTACCGGACCAGAAATTCAATTGCGAAACTTCATCTCAACGAATTCCACCCATTGGTTCATCACTTTGGTGAACGGTGGAGACGGCGATTTACCTCCTTGTGGTGCAGTTGACCCAACAGATCCCAACAGTTTAGTCCGTTGTGAACTCGTTCCACAAATGAACACAGGCGATGCACTATGGGTCACAGGTTCAGTGACAAACCGAACCAATGACCCTTGGGACGCAGATCCAATTGCACTTCAAGTCGACATTGACGGCAATGGCCAATTCCTTGGCCAACAAGAAACAGCCTATACGCAACGCCCGACAAAGGCCTGCCCAACATGTGCTGCTGAGTTTGAATACAACTGGTCTTGGTACAGCCAATACGGTTCAGGAACCTATGGAATGCGTGTTGATTTCACCAACTCAGCGTATTACTTCACAGGCAACAGTTCTAATCTTGCTGCAACAGGGGCTTACATCAATGTAACAGTTGTTGGTACAACCGACTTCCAAACCACCTCAGTACCTCGTTTGTATCGAAACACGAGTACGACAATTCAGGCGAAACTGGTTGACAACTCCCTCCAGCCGGTGCGTAACGTACCAGTGAACTATACTTGGTCTGCAGACGGCCGTTCAGGCGTCAATTATACCGATGATAACGGGTTCTTTGAGATACCATTCAATATCTCTGCAGCCGACTCATTAGGTGATTTCAGTTTACAATTCGAATTTGCTGGAACTTCACTGCTTAAGGGCAACACTAAGGTTCAACAAGTATGGGTCGTTTCACGAACGTACATTTCAATTGTTTCGACAGACCCCAATTTCCGCCAATCTGGTGATTTATGGACCTTCGTCGGACAAGTCACTGACGATAATACAACGCAAATACGTGATAGTGGAGGCGCTTCCTTAGACGGCGCATCCGCACCAAACGGCGGATTAGTGGATGTTATTTTCGAAGGAGTTGATTTCAATGGCGTCACCCATCGTCAAATCGTCGCCACAGTTCGACCATCTGCAGGTTCAATCACCCTTCCAGACGTTCAGCCTGACAAAGCCCATATGTGCTATTATGACGGAAACGGAGACGGTGTTTGGGACCGAGATATTAACCGAGATGGAACGCTTGACCGCTTTGAAGCCAGTGGAATGTTCAACGGACAAGCAGGATGTCTTCAAGCAGATATCGCTCCATTGAACGCAACAGCCCTGAAAGAAGACCCAGCATCTTTCCTTCCAGACGGATTTGGGCCAGTGAACGTCATTCTACGATTTGAAGAAACCTTGCCAAACGAAGGTTGTGCACCACTTGAACCATCCGCTCTCACCATCCAAGGCGCATGGGACTCTTGTCTTGGTGTATCTGGTAACGACCACTTCAGATTGAAAATGACCAACAATGCAAACGGATTCTCCTTCATCGGACGAACCGCTTTGTCGGTCGATGATCAAATTGTGTATACGAGTGAAGTGAGTCCAATCACAGGCGAAGTTATTCCAAAGCCAATGATTGTCACTGGACAATTACAAGATGAATTGGGTACCAATTTGACTAACCGTAAGATACGGGTCAATTACGAGATGGTGAACAGCCAATCGAGTCCAACATCATGTAATTCCGGAATGACCGACCTCGATGGATACTTCTCTATTCAATGCCCTCTTTCCGATGTTTCTGCTGGAAAGGCGAAGGTCATCGTCACCTATTCGTCTTACGACAATAACGATGCTTACCGATACCAGAACGATACGTATGAAACCGAATTCGACGTCTTTTCGAACTCAACATTAGCTTTGAACGAAGTTGGGCCATTCAAGTCCAGCGTTGAAACATGGACCGCACCAAACACGACCGAATATCCGGTTCTTTACCTCAAGGAATCGTTCCACGTCGATGCAAAGTTGATGCAATCGAACGGACAGTATGTTGGTGGAAAGTGCTTGAATATCTATCTCGACCCAGAACAAAACATCCGCCCAATTGCCACCATTCGCACCAGCGAAATTGATGGAACAGTTGAGTGGTTCAGCGGAGACCCAAGTCAAAATCCAACTTTACGGGGTGTCGAAACAACTGGCGGTAAATTGGAAGGTTTCCGTACACTGCGTGTTGCCTTTGAACCTGACCTCAATGTACCAGGTGGTTGCGATAAGGATTCGTCGAATGTCTTGAACGGTTCACACATTGACCAACTTATCCTGGTTCGTTCCCGAATCGATTTGCAAGTGAAGCAAACATGGAGCAACACTGGCGATAATGGATTAGATAACGACGACCCAGTCATCGGTTCAATTGCTCTTTTACGTGACCGACTTGATCTCGCTGTAGAAAACGAAGAAATTTGGTTCGTCCGGCAATATTGGTCTGATGAACTCAGTGAATGGATTGTTGAAGGCACGAATAAATCGCGAACGAACGAGCAAGGTATTGCCGATTTCGAATGGGCCTTTGGCGGCCAAACATGTGACGGTGTTCCATGTACTGGTCAATGGAGAATCATTGCGTATTATCCCGGTTCAACATACTTTGAAGAGTCTCTTGACAACGTAACACATGAAGTTACTTGGATGAAGGCTACTACGATTGGAGCAGATGCTGGGTTCTTCACTCCAGCGAAGACCATGGCTTTCGTACTGGTCGCAATGGCGCTCTTGATCGCTGGAGCAATTTACTACCAGCGAGCACAAGCCCGTCGCCAGGTTCAAGCCCTCAAGGGTATTTTGACCGATACGATGATGCAACTTGAAGCCAGCAACGAATACATTGCAGCAATTTTCGAGTGTTACAAGAATTTGGTTAAGCACTTCAAACGCTATGGCTTCATGAAGAAGGTTTACGAAACCACCCGTGAATTCGAATCAGCTGTCCGTACCGCATTTAACATGGTACCTTCTGACCAACTCGACCTCTTCCTCTCAGTATTCGAAGAAGCACGTTATTCAGATCACAACATCGATGAAAGCCACCGTGACAAGGCTCTGACTACGTTGGATGCGATTGCTCGTTCACTTACCGTCGCCCTCGGCGAAGGTGGTATGGTTGAACGCAAGGAATTGGTTAATTTGTATGACAAGCAAACAAAGGCTGGCGAATTCGTTGCAGCAGACGGTTCAGTCCGTCAGGCTGGAATCGTTGAAGGCGAAGGCACTGATTTCAAACTTTGAAACCTCTGAACCAGACCCTATTCGCCTTAACCTTCAAGGGGTCGGTGTGCTGTGGCTTGCCCATGGAAGACTGGAAGCAACTCATCGGTGAAGCAATGCAAATTGAGACTACAGACACAATTGCAGCATTCAAGATTTACGAACGTGCAGTTTTTGCTGGTCTTACAACGGCTCAGAATTTACTGGATGATGCGGAAGCAGCCCTCATCATTGAAGCCATCTATGGCGTTTTAGTCGCCTATTCGCAAACCGTTATGCTCCGTATGAAAGCTGAAGATCCAGAAATTGGCGGCGTCGACCATGCCTTCCGTGCAGGTCAAGCCTATGGCGTATCATGCGTCCTCAACCATCTCATCGACAAACTCACCGACATCACAGGTGGAACCGAATTGGGTGCACTTGATGATTTCTCTGATACACTTCATGACGAGATCATCATCCAAGGTCGAGCCGCAGGCCTCACGGTCGAATTGCTTGACGCAAAGGGCGAGATTCTCTACGAGTGAACTTTTTCGAAGATTTATGGCGAACGCCAGAATCTGTCATCGAATCGAGAGTTTCGGTGCACTGCGACGCGAATGACACGGCGCCCGCGTCGGTGCATTGATAATGGGATGGCCGGTCGGCGAATTGCTTCAAAGCATCGAGGGAGTCAAATGAGTAATCCGATACGTAAGACAAACGCAAGATTGGTTGATGTAATCAGCCAGTTGAAAGCCCAGTCTCGCGACACCGGTGCCGCTGTTTGGCGAGATGTGGCCATGCGACTCTCCAAGAGTCGCAAGAATTGGGCACAGCCGAACTTGAGCCGCGTGAGTCGCTACGCCCCAGAGGGTGCAACCATCCTCGTACCAGGTAAGCTACTCGGCTCAGGTGAACTGTCCGCAAACCACACGATCGCCGCCTACAGTGTCAGCAATGGTGCACGTGAGAAAATAGAAGCCGCTGGTGGTCGAGTTATGACCTATGGCGAGCTGATGAACGAAAATCCATCTGGAACGGGGGTTGTTATCCTTGGATGAAACAACCTATGTTTTTGACGCG
>CALBIL010000068.1 GCA_937892945.1 uncultured euryarchaeote
TTGGAGATGACAAAGATGAGCGAAGAACTTGGTGGATGGCCTGCTGAAGTCGTCGAAATTGTCGGTCGAACCGGTATGACAGGCGAAGCAACTCAAGTCAAAGTACGTGTAAACGATGCTCCAAATCCTCGTGACGTTGGAAGAATCATTTCACGCAACGTTTTGGGTCCAATTCGAGTGGGCGACATTTTGATGCTCAAGGATACTGGCCGTGAAGCCCGTAAATTGAATGCACGGTGATGAAATATGCCTGAACGAAGAATTTGTAATTTCTCTGGCGAAGAGATCGAACCTGGAACAGGAATGATGTTTGTCCGTCGAGACGGTAGTGTCTTGTGGTTCAAGAACTCCAAGGCTCGCAAGAACATGGTCATCCTCAAGCGAAACTCTCGTCGTGTCAAGTGGACTCGACATTACGTCAAGGGCGGCATTTGAGCCTCTTTGACCTTTTTACCGGTTCTATCGCCTGTTTTTTTAACAGAACAGAGTGCAACTGCTGTTGCTATTATTCCGTATGGCTCATAAAGGGGAGTCAAGTGGGCTGAATCGGTGAACATAATGGAAACGACCTATATCATGATCAAGCCCGACGGCGTACAACGAGGACTTATTGCAGAAATTCTAGGGCGCTTTGAACGTAAAGGCCTCCAACTCGTTGGATTGAAGTCCGTAGTACCAAGCAGAGAAACCGCTGAAACCCACTACGCAGTTCACGCAGAACGACCTTTCTACCCTGGACTCATTAATTTCGTAACCTCTGGCCCTGTTGTATGCATGGCTTGGTCGGGTAAAGATGCAATCACAGTTGCTCGCACACTCATTGGCTCGACCAATGGGCGTGAAGCAACACCTGGTACAATCCGAGGTGATTTCGGAATGGATATGGGATTCAACATGATTCACGGGTCCGATGCTGCAGATACTGCTGAATTTGAACTTGGACTCTGGTTCCCAGAAGGTTTGATGGATTGGGAACAAACCATCACCTCATGGGTTTATGAATAACTTGAATCATACAGAAGTTGATTCACATGACTGATGAAGAGAATGAAACTCCCGAGAACATCGGGGACACACTTCGTCAACCAATTGTGGCTGTAACAGGCCATGTAGATCATGGAAAAACAAGTTTGCTCGACCTGCTTCGTTCGATTGGCGGAAACAAGACCAACGTAATGAACCGCGAAGCCGGTGGAATTACACAGGAACTTGGTGTGACCAATGTTCCGTCAGAGTTACTGGTCAAAGCGATTCAGACAATGCCGTTTAAGGAAAAGCCAACATTTGAAAGTCCGGGAATCATATTTCTTGATACCCCTGGCCACGAATCATTTAGTTCAATTCGAACGCGAAGTGGAAATGTAGCAGATATAGCGATTCTTATTGTCGACCTTGTTGAAGGATTTAAACCTCAAACGATTCAGAGCATTCAACTTCTTGAACAAAATAATATTCCCTTCATCGTCGTTGGAAATAAAATTGATCGAATCCATCGCTGGGAATCAAAGCGTGGAAGATCGTCTTGGCAATCTTGGAATGAACAGACCAAAGATGCAATGGATATGGCCGATGAATATTACTACAAACTCCTTGGTCAAGTTGCTTCGCATTCCAAATTCAATCTTTCCAAGTATTGGGAAGGAATCAAAGAATTTGACATTCATAACGACCGCCTCTTTGTCCCAATGAGTGCGAAAGAGGGTGAGGGATTACAGGATTTACTGTTCGTCATCCTTGCAATGGCGGAGAAATTCGCTCGTGAAGATTTAATCATTCATCACGAGGATATGGCTGAAGGTTATGTTTTAGAATCGCGAGAAGAAATTGGAGTTGGAAAGACCATCGATATTATCCTCACCAAAGGAACTATTCACGTAGGCGATGGAGTCGCTTACAATTCAAATGAGGGCCCAATTGCTGATTCAGAGTTCACCGAAGACTCAACCAGTGTTCGAATTCGTTCGATTCGCAGACCAATCGGTATGACTGAAATGCGAGATGCGGGTAAGCGCTGGGAGAATGTTGAGCATGCATCGGCAGCATCAGGACTGAAATTGGTTATCCCGAACATGAAGGAAATTCATATTGGAAGTAAAATATTCTTCCCAAAGCCCGAAGATGATTTAGAATCAATCATCATGGAAATGAAACTTGAAAATAAGCGAATCCGTGATGAAGCACCGATTATGTGCAGCATCTGTAAAGAGGTCCTCTCTCGCAAAGACTTTTCCAAAATTCATACAAATCCAAATGCACAAGAGCCTGGATTTTCAATCGGCTGCCAAGCTGCTCGTGAAGTTCGTGAAGGTGCCGTGGTGAAAGCGAGAACCTTTGGGGGGCTCGAAGCTGTTCTTTACGAACTCATCAAACGGAAAATACCAATCAGTCATGCTGAAGTTGGACCGGTCAACAAACGTGATATGCGGGAAGTTCTCACGACGCAAAACGATGAACATAAATTTTTGATTGCCCTCGCTGTCAAGGGGAATGCTCAAGTTGAAAAGGAATTAAAAGATGCTGCTAAATCAAAAGATTCGCCGGATTTTCATTATGTCCAAGGCGATATTATCTATCAGATCATGGACCAAATCGATGAACTTACTGAAGTGATTCGAGAACAAGCTGCTGCTGCAAATACTGGACCGGTATTCAGGCCCGCTCAGATTCGATACCTCAACATGTCATTCAAAGACAAACCAGCAGTTTTCGGTATTCAAGTACTCAAAGGGCAAATTAGAGTCGGCCAAGAATTGCTACGGAACGATGGTTCTGGGCGAATTCTTGGGAAGATTCACTCGATAGGTACAGAGGGGCAAAAAGTGGCCCATGAAGGAGAAAAAGTCCCAATTCAAGTGAACATTCGCTTTTCCCGTAGTAACATTGCAAACGATGAAGAATTCTTTGGTAATGTCACAGAGAACGACTCAAAAAATATGAAAAAAGTCGCTCTAAGCGAATCCGAGAAGGATGCTTTTGTTGAAATCATTCGAATACACCGTGATGTCCTTGAAGAATACAGTTATGGTTTCGGATGGAAGCCTTAGTTTACTTTGATGGCTTTGTTGGTTTTATCTGTGCATCTGTTTTGATTGACTTAAGTTCACCTCACATTCATATATGGATAGGGTGGGTTGTTTGAATGTCCTCGGAGGCATCACACATGGAAGCTGGTTTAACAGGAGCACCCGCAATGGGTCAAAATCCCGCCGCACAAGACCTAATCGGTACCGTATCTGCTATTTCGAACAGTTTGATGAACGAAGTCGGCAAGGTAATTATTGGTAAGCCACAGAATTTACGATGGGTCACCATTGGGATCTTATCGAACGGTAACATGCTGCTCGAAGATTTCCCTGGTTTGGCAAAGACATTACTCGCAAATACGTTTGCACGAGCACTCGGATGTAAGTTCAAGCGTGTCCAATTCACTCCCGATTTGCTCCCATCCGACGTTATGGGCACCTACATGTATGACCAAAAGTCTGGTGAATTCAAACTACGTGCAGGTCCGCTCTTTTCCAATATTCTTCTCGCTGACGAAATTAACCGTGCACCTCCAAAGACTCAAGCTGCTTTGCTTGAAGCAATGGAAGAAAAGCAAGTCACCATTGAAGGCATCACGCACAAACTTCCGGCGCCATTCGTTGTATTGGCAACTCAAAACCCAATCGAGCAAGAAGGTACATATCCGCTTCCAGAGGCACAAATGGACCGATTCTTGATGAAGATGAGCATGGGATACCCGAATCGCCCACAAGAAAAAGCAATCCTTGCTCGACGTAAACTACGTGGAAAAGATGGACACGATATTGAACAAATCACCTCTCCAAAGAAGGTTGTTGCCATGCAAAAAGCATTGGAAACCGTTCACGTCGACCCTGCAATTCTCTCCTACATCGTGGAAATCGTTCAATGCACTCGAGAAGATCACAGAGTTACCAACGGCGCATCGCCTCGTGCTTCACAAGCATTGTTCAAGACAGGACGAGCTGCAGCTGCGATTGCTGGCCGAAACTATGTCATTCCTGACGATATCAAGGATATTGCTTTGCAAATTATCTCACACCGTATCAACATGAAGCCTGAAGCAAAAATCCGAGGGATTACTGGCATGCATATTGTTCGGAAAATTCTCTCCGAAGTCCCTGTACCTGTCATTCAACCTGTTTGATGTTCACTACAAGAGGGCCTGCATTGAAAGGGGAAGACCGTTCTTCTACAAATTGTCGGAGGAGGTGCTAAGTTGAATCCCTACAAGATGGTCGTTGCAGTCGCAAATCAGAAAGGTGGATGCGCTAAAACCACCACTGCTGTCAATCTCGCTGCAGCGTTAGCCAAAGGCTCACCTCGCCAAGGACTTCCGAAAGCAAAAGTTCTGCTGATCGACCTTGACCCGCAGGGGAATTGTGCGACATCCTTTGGTGTAGAAAAAAAGAACATCAAAAAAACAGCATATGATTTACTTGCCAATGACTCAGGTGAAGATTTGCCCTTGATGGAAGAATACCTCATTGGTCCAGAAGAATTAACTCAATCGATGCGAGATGCTTGGAGCCTTCGTAATAACAACAAGAAAGCACCTGACAACCTCTCCGTGGGGCACTTGTGGCTGTTGCCCAGTGATATACACCTCTCGGGTGCTGAAATTGAATTGAGTCACAAAATCGGTAGAGAGACTCGATTACGCGAAGCCTTGATGCCAATCATCGATCAGTTTGATTACATCATTATTGACACACCGCCGTCTTTGGGTTTGCTTTCGATTAATGCTATGTGTGCAGCAAACTGGGTCATGGTACCTGTACAAGCAGAATATTATGCCCTTGAAGGGTTCAGTATGCTGATGAATTCGATAAAAATGATTCAACGGCGTATCAACCGAAATTTAAAGATCTTTGGCATTGCCATGACCATGGTCGATGCGCGCTCAAAACTCAGCCGGCATGTGTGCGATGAAGTCAACAGAAAAATGCCAAATAAATTATTCAAAACCACGGTGCGACGTTTGGTAAAAGTAGCGGAGGCCCCGTGGAGTGGTGCACCAACAGTCTTACTCAACAAGCCAACGAACTCTGGCGCTGGAGCTGGTTCTTTGGAATACTGGACCTTGTCCAAAGAATTTCATCAACGCGTTATCGAAATGCGCCGAGAATTTGGCGTTAATGAAGACCCGAGGCTGTTACTTGATCGGAAAAACCGTTGAAGTGCTCTTTGGAGAAGCATTTTACCCCTTCAAATCGATGTTTCATGGCATCAACTGTTCGGACAGGTTAAGTAGGCTAGAGAATAAAGAGGGTTCGGGATAGTCATGACAGGTGAAGGGATGACCTCGGTCAGTGTGAGTTACGAAGTACGAAGGCAACTCAACACAATGCGAACGATGAGTGGACACAAAAGTGTCAATGAACTACTAACAGATGTGGTGCGTGCACATAAAATTTCGATGATGAACGGCGAAATTGAAACGTTACGTGAACGAATGAAGGCTGTAGCAGATGTCGATATTGAACACTTGGTTGACCGACTTAATCTGGCTCCATTCAAGGTCTGATTTTCATGATGGAATGGCGCCCAAAGGGCTATGAATTCGATACCAAAAACTTGGTCCGGGCCTTGTTCAGTGAAGAAACTGATGAAGGTAAATTACTCGAAGCTGCTGCATGCGGCTATGTGGAAATCTTTGCACGTTCGAATGCTTGGAATGGCGTCTTGTGGCTGATAATGAACACGCTAAAGCAAGATGGAAAGCCAGTCTATACTGGAGAAGAACTTGGAACACTACGTGAATCTTTACCCATTGTTTGGCGCTGATTTCGTAAAACCGATTCTGTTTTCTCTTTGCTGAGAACGCAAGATCATTGATTCTTATCGAGCCATTCTTGGCCGTACCATTTCCATTGGTCCGTCGTCCAACCGTCTGGGAGGCCGCTCTTTGGCAAAGGAGGGCCTCCAGATGGCTCCTCTATCGCTTCTGTCACTGGAGTGGAAACTGGCATTTCAATTCCTGCAATCGCCTCTAGGCTGTCTTCGTCACCATACAGACTCGCGGCATCAATGGTGTTCGATTCTGTTTCCTCTGTAGGCAAACCATCTTCATTAATCGTGAAATCAAGACTGGCCACATCATCTTCCCAAGCAGAATCTGATTCAATCCCACCTTGTGCTGAGAGACCTGCAGTACCTTCAAGCGCTTCATTTTCAGCAGATTTGTTTTCTTCCGGGATAAACGGGACTCCATACATCTTGACAAGTGTACTTGTTTTTCGGCGTTTCATAACTACACCTACAAAAAGAATCACAACTGAAAGAAGAACGAATGCACCGCCACCCAATATAGCCACTTTTTTGACTGTATCTGAATCCACTTGGTTTGTATCGAGTAAGCCGGCATCTTTACTGGCATTCCAGGCTGCGAAACTCAAATCTGAGTCGCTTTCAGCCTTGTCGCTGAGGTACGTTTGGTATTCTGCGCTACGCCATCCTTGACAAGGAAGTGAAATATCATCGAAGTTGAGCATGCAATGATCTTCTTCGGTTTGAACAAGAGGGCGAGTGTCATCGTAATCACTGTTTGAACCCACACCGTCATTGTCTCCATCGAAATATTCATTCGGATTCTTATCCATGTTCAAGGATTCTGTCACATCAACCCATCCATCTCCATCGAGATCTTCACAACCATAGGATGGAACTTCGATGTAACCGATTGCTGAAGAAGTATTGACAATCCAAGCTTTGGTCGAGTTGCCGGCCTTCCAATTGCAATCGTCAGGAGACGCACCAGTTATGTTGTCACCGTAACCATCACCATCACCGTCTCTCCATTGGGTACTTTGCTGTGGCAAAGCATCGGCACCCTGTGCAACCGTCCAATCCGCAGTGGGATTGGAATAGCCATCGAGATCAGAATCAAGACATCCAAAACGATCTTCTTTCGAGAATCCGTTAAGGGTAGGGCATGCATCTGGAGTGATGCCGTTTGGATTATCTCCAAAACCATCCTGGTCTGAATCATACCATTGTGTTTGTTCATTCTTGAATTTATCACCTTCAAGGCCATTTGCGTTGTCGCCATAGCCGTCTCCATCAGTGTCGGTCCATTGCTCACTGTTGCTTGGGAAAGCATCACCGTTTACACCGTCTACATTGTCTCCATAGCCATCGGCATCTGCATCTGCCCATTGAGAGGGCTCGGTTGGAAACATATCGGCGAGGTAGCCATTGAGATTATCACCATAGCCATCTCCATCAGCGTCAGCCCATTGGGTAAATTCCATTGGGAACGCGTCGTCTTGGTCGGTAAAACCATCTCCATCCGTATCGACACCATACAGTCGTATTTTGGAAGTCGTCGAAGTTGAGGTGACAATGTAAATCTCACCAGTGAATGCCTCTTTTGAACCAATCACTTTCCCGGAGGATGCATACGTGTCTCCTTCGGCAAACCCAGTGACATCAACTTGTGTTAGTTTACCGTTTTGAGTTCCAACATGGTAGGTCAAATTGTCGTACTCCTCTAATGATACAAGCGAGTTCCCATGGGATAACGAAAGTGTTTCAACAGCCCAAGTGGTGGTATCATAGCGGTACAAGTTCCCATTTGCAGTCCCTACAAGTAAATCCCCATTATGGTCTTCCATGATCACATTGACAATCGCTGAAGGTTCAGATAAGGTCGTCAAAATCGTACCGTCGTTCGCAGAAACATACACTTTCTTATCGTAGGCGCCCATAACAATTCGACCGTCTGAAAGAATTTCAAACGAGCTGAAGCCGGTTTGAATTTGAGGAGAAATAGTGCCTGTAGCCCCTTCCGAGTCGTATTCTTCAGCCCGACGACGTCCGGCATAGTAGGCCAACCAAAGATCGCCTTCATTATCCCAATCAGCATCATTCACTGCATCAGAAGTTGAAATATTCCGATTTGCAATTTGAAGGTCCATATGAACAATATAAACGCCGGAGTCGTGACAGATAACTGCGAGTTGTTGCGCTGCATCTAATCGAGCACCATTGGTGCTGACGTTCAAATGAAGTTGCCATTGAGGAATGAGATATCCGTTCACAAAACTGTTAACACTTACATTTCCCATTTCATCAACTGTTAAGATCGAACCATCGTACATTTGTTTCCAATACACGAAACTCGGTTGGGTTTCTTGGGTATAACCTGCATCAACAAGGTTTGAATTTGAAGCAGAAACGAGAGGAACAACTGCAGCAAGAGGTAACATCAATGCTGCGATAAGAAGAACAACCAATCTCTTCATAGCAATCCGAGAACCTCAAGGAATATGAAGCGTGCCCTTCATGGCATCAAACTGTGTTTGGCTTCATTCATCTTCCATTTCAGTTTCTTCGTTCTCTGAGGAAGCTTGAACTCGAGGTTTCAGTTTCAACGGAGTCAGTTTTTGAACCGGTTTGAGTGTGGTTGTAGCGACGGTTTGTGGCTTCTTTCCCTGTTTTGATTGGGGTGGAGAGCCGCGTGCTTTCTGAGGAATCAATTGAGCCAGTTGAGGAGTTAATGTGGTTGTCTTTACTGCCACTGAAGATTCAAGGGCTTGCAATACTGCGGTAATAGGACGCAATGTTGCCGACGCTTCGTCTTCTTGGGGTTCATCAACAACAGATTCAATCTCCATTTCAGGTTCGGAGTCTTCAAGTGGTTCGGTAATCGTTTCATTCTCTAGACCAGGTACTGATTCGACTCTTGGTTCAGTGACTGATTCAATTTCAAGCTCCGGTATAGGTTCTGCAAGTGATTCTTCAATTGGTTCGAGAACTTGCTCCATTTGAGTTTCAGGTTCCGGCGAGGCAATCGGTTGTAGAGGTGAACGAACGAGTTTCTGAACTGGCTGTGGGAGAGATGGTGCTGAACCTGCACCGAGAGGTGCTTTGACTGGTTTTGTAAGAGGTATGTTACTTGCAGCAAGTGGTTTGGAACTTGTCATCGGGCTTCGCATTCCACTCAAGCCCATTCGTGCTTGAGGTGGTTCTTGTTGATTGCCAAGAGTACCGCGCATTTGTCGGCCGCCAGTTGAACCCAGAGCATCAGGTCGAGCGCCGAGAGAACTCGGGTTCATGTCACTGCCAGTTGGTGGTGCACTTTGTCCAGAGATTGATTGCATCCACATTTGACGTTTTTCAGCACGGGTATCTGTTGATTGTAGGTCACGGAATTCTGCTTCTCGAGTTTTAATATCCGCTTCTCCAGTGTTAATTTCGCCTTCAATTTGCGTTGATATCGCAGTTCGCATTTGATCTTCTGCCATTTCTTTGAAGGCATCCATCTTTTCACTCAAGCCCTGTAGGCGAGTTCGGATTTCTGCTCTCTTTAGGCCAAGTTGTGCTTCAATTTCTGCACGAATATGTGTTTCACGCTTGCGTACATCGATGAGAGCCTTGTTGCGCATGATTTCTTCACGCTTGTCGAGTTGACGTTCGAGTTGAGTTGCAACTTCCTCTTCTTTCCGTGTTCGGAATTCATTGAGGCGCTCCTCCATATCCACCTCAAGTTCGAGTGAAGTTTCTTCTTTGAGAAGATCGAGGTCTGTTTCGAACGTAAGACGTTCGTTACGAAGTCCCGCATCAACTTCAGACATGATTGCTTTACGAGCAGATGCTTCGCGTGATTGGAATTCTAATTCTAAGCGTTCAGACCAATCAACCTTCTTTGAATCATATTGACCTTCAAGTTGTTCGCGTAGTTCAGCTTCTCGCTCATACCGGAATCGAGCAAGACGGTTTTGAATTTCAGCTTCACGTGCATTCCGATAACTGCTGAATTCATCATCCATTCGTACTTCGAGTTCTGCTTCAACATCTGATTTGAGGGATCGGGAAATATCGTCAACTGCTTTCGAGAAAGTAATATCATACTTTTCACGTAGACGGGATTTACGTTCTGAGAGCCGTTCGGCATGACGCGCTTGTAACTGCTGTTCAATTTCGACTCGTAATTCATCACGTCGGCGTGCGATGGCCAATTCAACATCTTCACGCATTCGTTCTTCGAGGTCGTCGGTTTCTTGACGGAGACGCCCTTCAAGTTCCATTTGTAATTGCTCAGCAATATCTTCTTCAAGACGTAGACTACGACGTTCATATTCAGCCTTTAGTCGTGCTTCACGTTGCTTTAATCGAGTTCGCAGTTGTTGTTCAAGACGAGTACGGATACCGCGTCGTAATTGCTCTTCACGTTCAGCAAGTCGGGCTGCATGACCTTCTTCGAGTCGTGTGATTTCGGAAACCTCCATTTCTTTGAATCGTTCTTCCATCTCAAGTTCGATGTTTGCTTCGATTTCACGAACTCGGCGTTGTAATTCTTGATTGTACTCCATTGCAAGTCTTTCTTTTTGAATATCAAGACGTTGACGATGCTCATCCTGAAGTTGAGTTTCAATTTGAGCCTTGAGTTGTGCTTTGTGTTCTTCAAGTCGGCGATCTTGTTCGACATCCAGTTTATCTTGAAGAGATTCAAGTTGCCTATTGAGTCGTAATTCAAGTTCATCGCGCATTCGAGATTCTTCACGGGCTAATGAATCGCGTTCGAGTGTACTCAAATCACGTTCCATTCCCTCTCTCATTTCTTTTTCAAGTGAATCAAGTGTGAGTTCATGTTGTAGTGCTAAATCACTTGCTAAGGCTTCTTGCATGACAACCACGCGTTCGGTTATGGCTTGTTGACGAATACGACGTTCACGGCGTAAATCGGCTCGCAGCCTCTCTTCTTGACGGAAGCGTGCGCTCGTCATAGTTGCTTGGTCGAGGGAGGATGTAGCCGTCGATGTGAATTGTGAACGGAGTGCAGAAAGAGAGACTTTGTCAGCGTTTTCACGCTTCTTACGAGCTGTTTCAAGGGCCTCCTTACCGTTGCTAGCGCTCATTCCCATCGTATCCCATCCAGTGATTCATCCACCTCTCATCATAGATAAGGAGCGCGACATGAACGCGAGGCTAGGAGGCTGTTTTTGGAGGTTATGCGACCAACCAAGTCGTCAGATTTGGCACTAAGGACAGTTGATTGAACGGTATCGCCCTGAGACCATTCGCCCGGTTCAATAATTCAAAAAGTAACTTTGAAAGTGGTATCACAAGCTGGACATTCAATTTGTCGCTCTCCAGGGCGGCGCTTCATACGCAATTGTCGGTCACACCCAGGGCATGAGATCTCCACACGTGCGACGGTTGGAACAAGAGTGAAATGACATGAGCAAGTTGCACATTTCAAATGGGCTGGGCGCTTATTGACACCAACAACCAGTACTTTTTCACAATCTGGACAAGCAACTTTTTCTTCACTCCATTTCTTCCGTGTGATCGGATGGTCTATTCGAACCCGTGCGTGACATAAGGTGCAACGGACCTCGCCAAGTTCATTCGGCAACAACCCATCGCATTTGGGGCATGAAAGTGGTGGTGGAGCGACTCGAGATTCGACTGTTCGTTCTTCGCCCATGGTCTCCGCTCCTGTTCACTCTTCTTGAGATGTTTGTTGCCAGAATGCCTCAATCACTTTTTCTTTGCAATCAATGCAATACTCGCTGGTAAAAAATTCCAAGGTAAATCTAATTCGATACCGTGCTCTTTCGCCAAGACTTCGAGCATTCGTTTCGCTCCTACCTGGTCACGTGAACCTTCCAATTGAATGACGTGAATATCCCCTGCTTCAGCGACTGCTTCAGCAAATGATTCCGGGAGCGAAGCAAGGTCACCTGGGCCGACAGAATTTGAGGCCGCTATTGGCTCAATAGAAGGAGAAAGGATTTCTGGTAAATCGATATGCGTCATCTTTTTCCACCATCGTGATCGCCCTGCATCACGATGGTTTTCAACCAAGTTCAACGATGCTAATTTCTTCAGGTGATGATAGAGATTGTAACGTTCAACATTCACTTCAGCTTGAAGTTGAACTGTGCTCATTTCCTCTTGGTTTGCCAAAGCGATATACAATGCTCGACGAGTTGGGTGGGCAAGAGCGGTTGTGACTGGGTCTGCTCGAACTCGTGCCATCTCCTCACCGTTTGGGCATAACCCCCTCTCCGGTTTGAAGATGCCGCGTGATGGAAGCGTTTTGGGAACTCAAGCAGGAATATATCTCAACTTGAGAAGTTGGAATGCTTCTTTGGTATCCTGCCATAATGAGACAAAGATCGAGGAAAGGAGAGCAAATGCCCCTTCACCTCCTGCGAGGCGTGCTCCATTCAAGATCACAAGAATAACCGATGCTTCGTGAATAAGAACACCAACCCAAAGTTCGTCATAGAGCTGTAGAATGACCGCTGCCACAAGTGAAAGGGTAATTCCTACAGTGATGATAAGATTGCCTAAAAGTATTCTTTGTGCCTGACGTGCAAGGTCAATCAAATCAGTAAGCATGAGAGGATTATCACTTGGGATAAGAACATCTGCGGCTTCAAGGTTAACCGTTTCTCCGGTTCCAACGGCAACTCCTACATCTGCAATGGCAAGTGCAGCAGCATCATTGAAACCATCGCCCACCATCATCGTGATGTGAGTTTTAGAACGGTTTTGGACCCATTGAACTTTTTGTTCAGGAGATAAACCGCCGTGAGCAGAGGAGACTGGAAGTCCCACACTTTTAGCAAAGGCTGTAACTGCGGCTTGATGGTCACCTGAAAGAATTTCAACATTTATTGAACGCTTTTGCAATCCTGAAATCAGTTCCTTACTGCCTGCATGCGTATCATCATGAATGAAGGTAAACAATGCAATCCCTTCTCCATCACGGACCAAAAGGCTGGCTCCATGACCTTTGAGTTCTGCCTCACTGTAAGCAACATGGAGTTCTTTAGGAACAACGACATTCAAATGATTGAAACGGTCGAATCGGATAAACATCACTTCTTTACCACCCGCTCTACCTTTGACACCTGCTTCAATATCCGAAAGTCCAATGACTTGAGAAGCAGAGACTTGATTCTCAAGAAGATAGTCCATGATCGAGAGAGCATAGGGGTGGGATGAACGGGCTTCAAGACCACCTGCTAATTTCAGAGCAGCGGATCTTTGACGTCCATTTGCCATTATCACTTCACCCAATCGCGGTTTTCCTGATGTTAATGTACCCGTTTTATCGAGTAGAATATGATTGACTTTGGAAAGTCGTTCGATGACATCACCGCCTCGGGCTATGGCTCCAAAGTGCGCAGAACGTGAAAGGGCTGCTGCATGAGGCACCGGGGTTGCAAGTAACAAAGCACATGGGCATGCAACAACCCAAATGAGTAAGATGACCTTCCAGTCATCAGGGAATAAGAAATACCAAATTGCGACTGCTCCGGTAAGAACAATAGGGACCCAGATCGCCGTAAAAAGTTCAATGCTGCTTTGAAGACGAGGGGGTTCTTCACGAAAGGTGTGAACAGCATCTATTAATTCAGACAAGCGAGTATTCTCTCCAACTGCTGTGACTTCAATGACGACCGGACCTCGTGCCAAAACGAGCCCTGCTTGTATCTCATCACCCGCTGAGACTTCGACTGGGACAGATTCCCCAGTGAGTGGGGCCTTGTCCAATGAACCGTGTCCATCGATGATTTTTCCGTCAGCAGGAATCAATTCTCCACTGCGAATCTCAATTAAATCACCAATTTGAATCAATTCGATTGGGACGGTTTCATGTTCTGCATCTGGGTCTGGAAGAGCGCAGCCATCAGCGCCAAGAAGTGGTGCTGGTGAAGCCATTTGCAACGAAAACGCAAGTACTTTCTCGGGTACGAACTTCTTGGGTTTGTTCCCTGTAACTCTTCGTGCCGTTCGAGGAAGTCGGTCAAGACCACCTTGCATTGCTTTCCGTGCTTTCACAAGCGCATCACCCTCAAGATGAGCTGTAAAGGCGACAAGAATGGCAACCACCAATGCTTCTTCCCACATTCCGAGGACTGCTGCACCTATGACAGCCAAACTTGTGAGCACTTGGAACCCAAGTTGCCGATTACGAATACTGGCAAAGGCTTCTTTGAACATCTGTGAGCCTCCAATAAGCAAACCAGGTATTGCAATCATTCCTAAGAACAAGGAAGAAAAGCCAAGGATTTCGCCTAAGATGACCAAGAACAAGAGTGGCAAAGCAATACCCCCACCGATGAGCCGCCATTGGTCAGGGCGAATGCGGTATGATTCTGCAGGTACATACTTGACTGGAGATCCAATAATTTCGGTCAGATGTGAATCTCGAAGTACGAACATCTTTTGCGGAATATCGAGGGCGAATTGGAGGAGAATACGTTCATCGTCAGTAAATTCGACATCAAGCACTCCCGGTTGTTGACGGAAAATTTTTCCAAGTTTTCTTTGGTCGACTCCATTTCGAAGTGCTACCTGTGAACTGCGAACTCCCACAAGTTCATTGAAACCTACATTCGGAGCATGGCCAAGTGAACGCAAAACCGAAGAGACTTGAGAGAGTGACCCATGTTCAAGGTCGACGGTTAATTTGACTGTTCCTGCTGTTGCAGACACCGCCGTTTCCGATACCTGAGGAAGTGTATTGAGCGCGCGAGTGGCTTTACTCGCACAGTCGGGACAATCCATCCCCATCAATGGCCAACCAATTTCAAATTGGCCTGTTGCTTGCCGAATGATTGTTGCATCAAGGATTTCAGCATCGAGTACTTCAGGCGAAAGTGCTTCTGTTGCTTTTTTCGGTCTTTTTACACGAGGTTTACGTATGGACTTTTCCGCTACTTTAGGGGTTTCCAATTCATCATCATCATCAAGCGAGAGGAAAATGTCCTCCCCGTTGCCTGTTGACATGATGTTGCCTCGGGGCCCTCCTCAATAATCTCTCCCTCGTAAACGCAAGTGTATTGAGGTGGATTGGAGCGAAAATTGATGACACCCACGTGACGAGCAGGAGGTATGGAGTGGCTCCCGAAGGATTGGTCTCCGAAGTTTGTCGCAGTCGATATCGATGGCACACTCACCGATGACAAAAAACAACTCAACACTCGAGCATTAGATGCATTACGCCGACTTGAAGATGCGGGAATACCGGTTATTCTTGCCACAGGAAATGTCCGTGCGATTACCTATGGACTCTGGCGATTCCTCAAACTTACTGGACCAATTTGCTGCGAGAATGGAGGGGTGCTGTGGCATCCAACCTTTGGCGAGCCGGTTTTTCAAGCAGATGGGACCGAAGCCAAGCGAGCTGCTGAATGGCTTTCTACCGTCATGCCACTCAATTCAAAAGGGATCGAATCAAATCAATGGAGAGAAAGTGAATGGTGCCTCGAACCAAATGAGGATTTGGAACAAATCCATACCAGACTCTCTGAAAGTGAATGGTCACACTTATCGGCTCTTCGAACTGGATTTGCGATTCATTTGATGGAACCTCACCTTTCGAAAGGGAGTGGGCTGAAACTTATTCTCGACCGTATGGGATGGTCAAAAGACGATATGTTGTGTGTTGGAGATGCGCCTAATGACCTTTCAATGTTCGAAATCGCTCATTGGTCCGTCGCCGTAAGGGGTGCCTTCGACTCTGTTTCAAATGCTGCAGATGTTTGTTCACCTCATTTTCATGGCGATACGTTTGAGCCACTTGTAGAAGCAATTCTCAATTCGAGGAAGAAGTAGAACAAAAATCTGTTCTTTTCTTGACTTTTGTAGAGCATTTGAGGTATTGTGTTTACCAAAAAATCATCATCTAAAAAGTAAAACTTCAGTGAGAGTGTTCAAGCAATCCAACCGCATCCATTCCGAATAAAGAGAGTCCGAGTATTGCGGAACCTAAGAGCACGTAGAGCATGGCACTTCTTCCTGTTTCGAGATTGTGAATATCAGGAAGAGTGTCGACGGTAGCAACATAGAGGAATGTTCCTGCCGAGAACAGCATAGCCAATCCAATGAGATGTGTCTCTAAGCCATCTAAAGTTGCAAACGCCACCATCATCATGACTGGAGTAGCGAGAGCGAAAATCACCACATCACGTACTGAGTCCTTACGTTCAGTTCTCTCATGCAATGAAAATACTCCAAGACTAAATGCAGCAGGACCTTTGTGAATCAGGACTGCGAGCGCCACTGTGGCTGTGATTGCTACACTACCAGATGCCGCTGCTGCTCCGATGGCCAAGCCATCTGTTGCTGCATGAAGGGTGAGGCCAAGAACCAACAACCATCCAGGTGTATTATGGTGAACATGACCATGTTCGTGCTCTTCGGAATGATCGTGATGTTCTTCATGTACGGCGTGACCAATACCCGATCCTTCAAGAATAAGCATCAATAAGAACCCGCAAAGTATTGCTCCACCTAACAGTAAGCCATCATTATGTTCTTCTCCATGTATGGCTGAATCTTCATGGGAATGACTTGTAATCAATGTTTCAATTTCAGCGAGAGCAGTGGTCGCATTCAGAGCACCGTTCTCAAACTCTTCAATCACTTCAAAGACTTCTTCTGAAAGCGACTCTTCTGTGGATGAGGACTCATCATGCTCATCGCCATGTTCATCATGACCACCGAGTAAAGTCTCAATTTCCTCAATTGCTTGAGATTCGTTGATGTCTCCATGTTCGACTTCTAACATCACCAATGCTATCGAGCCTGCAATTTTTTCATCATCGACATGAGCGTCATGCTCGTCTGTTGAGGCAAGTTCGTAGCCTTCTGGTATGACGACTAAGATTGCAGATGCAAGTATGATGCCTGCAGCGACACACGTCATGATTTTGAGTTTGTTTGCATCCTCTTTGATTTTCGAAAAGATCGGTATGAGCCCACAGATAAGGGCGATGAGTAGGGTCAGAACAGCATAGAGTATGGGGGCATCTTCCATACCCTTTCGAGTAGTAATAGGTATTTAAAAAATACTATTAATTAGAACCTCGACACAGCACCATGACCCGTATTCTATCATTCAGTGCAGAGGAGTCTTTTGCTACCGATCTTGAAAGACTGATGGAAGATGCAGGGTACAAAAATCGCAGTATGTTTCTAAGAGACGCGAGCATTCATTATGCAGAATCAAAGAGACGTGGTGATCTTGAAAGGATGGATTCTGGATTAAATATCGAAGGTACACTTGTAATTTATTATCAACATGAATCTGAAAACAAACTCATTAAACTTCGACATTCCCCCGAACTCGAGGTGCATTCCTATCACCATAATTGTCTTCATGAAAGCCATACTTGTGTCGACACAATGCAAGTTAAAGCGCAAGTAGGGCCATTGAGAACGATTGTGGCCAATCTGAATCAAACCAAAGGCGTGGACCGTGTCGGTTTCACATTAGCTCCAGATCGATCTGAAGGATGCTGTTGAACACGAGGGGTCGAATACATTGCATGTCCCAATCCCGGGTATTCTGAGGTTCTTTTCATGAGTGGAAGAGTCTCTCAAAAAAAGGAACTTTTGTTCAAAAATATATGCTTCGCAGTGTCTCGATTGAGTGAGAATGCCGGGGGCAGGATTCGAACCTGCGAAGCTTTACGCAGAGGATCTTGAGTCCAC
>CALBIL010000069.1 GCA_937892945.1 uncultured euryarchaeote
TGGAATTCGACTTCTCAACCAATAGATGAGGTAGGAATGAATGCCAACGGTACCCTCTGGTTGGATGTCATCTTAGAGGGAGGGCTTGGATCTAGGAAATCATTCCAAATTGTCCTGAATCATCGGGTTTCTTCACTTGGGAATTTTGGAAGAGACAACGGGCGACCATGAATCCTGAAACAAAGAGGGAACCAAGCATCAACTGGCCAATCAAATCGTAGTCAGAGCCGACAAGGCCCCCGTTCAACAAAAGGAAGTCCAATGAAAGAATTGCGCCTATCGCCATGAGTGGGATAGAACCATTGTTGGTGAGCGTCACTTGAGACGGAAGCGGCAATTGACCGCTCTTGTCTGAAGTTTTGTTCATTGGGTCGTAGAAGTGAGCAAACAACACGCCCAATCCTGCGCCCAACATGTCGCTTACCAGATCGGAGGCCGTGTTGACGTATCCGCCTTGGTCAATTGTTTGGAAAAAGGTCTTGCCAAAGAACTCGTACACTTCATACGCCACACCGATGGCTACGCTAAGAGAAAAAGCGGTGAAAGCTACAACTCGAGGTGAGAGTTGCCAACCGTTATGCAATGACATTCTTCTCCAACCGAGCGTCCATGCAATAGCAATGGCTGTGCTGTTCATGCTGTGGACAAACTTGTCCCACCAAGGGTGGACATGGTACATTCCGTTCACGCCATCTGCACACAACCATTCACCCGGTTGCATTCCATCAAAGCAGAAGGGTCCAGGGCCGCTGTCTGCAGCACCTAATGAACCTCCGATGAAATGGAGCATTGTTGCTGAATACCCAATCCACAACGGCAGAGCCGGTATACGCGCACGCCCCTTCCACAGAATCATAAGGGTCAAAAGAGCCATCACCGCTCCTCCAAAATTATACCCAGCCCAGAGATTCAGCCCACGGCTGAGGTTCCAAACTGTGAGGATTACACATGAAACGAGCCAAGCCAGAAGGGGTGCTCTTTCGGGGGCTTCAGTTTGCCAAATCCGTTTGTTCCCACCCCCCATGATTTGCCGTGAGTGGTCTCTCTTATCATAATTAACCCGTTCATTGATTATTGACTGCGGCAGTGATTGAATCACTTTAGCACCTCAGCAAAGGGTGTTTCTGATCACGCATCGTAAAATTCTCAACGAATCAAAGGATTTATCCGAACCCCATCAATTAGATTTTGAGATTGTAAAGGGTTCGTAGTGGGCCCTTCATAACCCTCTTGTTTCAAACAACTTCCCTGAAAGATGAACGGTGCCGTTCCGACGGGATAATTTCCGCTTATTCGGAAATGAGGCTTCTGAATTCAGTCTATCAGATTGATTTTCGAACCTACCCCGAGAATCAGGGAATGAACCCTCAAAGTTTCTCCATGAAGAACTCTCTCGCCCGAACGAGAGAATCCTCACGAGCAGCAGGGTTTCCTTCCGTATGAGCGCCTCTATTTCGTAAGATTCGGATAATCCATCGTCGTTGCCAGCGTTCGTTCAAAGGTAATCGGATACCCAGGAATAAGATTCCTGTCATGTATCCATTCTTATCGATTCGAACGGTCCGCTTCTTCAAACGAACTGCTTTTGGAAGCAGCGTGTATTCTTTCTCGCTGTCAAAGGAGTGGTGCGCTCCTCGATAGGCGTGCAGAGTAACATTTGGTAGTTGAGGCATGAGTCCTTCAACAAAATGAAGAGGAGTCCAATCATCAGCATCACCGTGAAGAATAAAAATCGGTGAGTCTGACCAATTTTGAATATCAGGGCGGAGATGAGCTGCTGGATAGAACGGCAGATGAGCGTCAAATGGAGTCCCTAAAATCTCAATAATTGGAGACCATGCTGAATACAGTGCTACAGTTCCACCAAGGCTCCATCCTGCGATTCCGATCTTTCCAATTCGAGAATCTTGTTCTAACAAAGAACGAGTTCTAAAAGCGTCAACGAGCATCATTGCATGCGTTACTGAGAGTTGGTCGTCAACCGTGGAATCAATCGATCTGGAAGTGAAGGAATGGACCTTACAAACAGCGAGTCCTGCATCGAGCCAACCATTGACGTGGTCCTGATGATGAGACGCCCAGCCGATGCTCCCATGCAGGGCAATTACACACCCGAATGGTCCTTCACCTTCTGGAAAGAACAGTTCACACTCGATGTTTATTTCTGGAGTTTTTTCCAAACCGGTCAGTATATGGTGAATCTCAAATGGAGAACGAGATTGAACTTGGAACCGCTCGACCATGATTATGGCAGGGCTTACACCACTTCAAATGATGGCGATTGAGAAGATGGAGTTACCAACTCTCACCAATCAAACGAACGAAGGAAAGCCCTTCAAAAAGCAAAACGTTGAAGCTTCACAGTTCAGTCACAGCAACTCTTTTCGATGCTGTCTTGAGCACAGAAACAGGTCTTTGCAGGTACGATGTCAGCACGAGAACTGCGCTCATTGAACAATGCAGTAACAGTTGTAAGTTCTTCTGGAGCATCGCCACGAGCTTCAAGACAGAGTTTGAGTCCTAAGAGGCCCCACATGTTGTCTTTCCAAAGTTTGATGTCAGCACGGTAGACTGCTTCTGCTTCTTCGATTTCGCCTTGTTCGTGGAGAAGTGCACCGAGAATGTGGCGCACAGGTTGCATTTGACCCCAAGGTTCGTTGTAAGCAAGGTTGAGAGAAAGGTCGACACCACGACGTAGATGGTCAAAGGCAGCGGTAAAGTCAGATGCTTCACCTCGAGCCTTGGCTTGGAATTGTCGTCGGTATTCGATTTCACCATCGAGGACTGCGCCATTCACCAAGAGGATACACGGGCCATCACTTGGGTCTTGGTACATCAAATTGTTATGCAGCACTCGTCCAGCAAGTGCTGGGTTTTGAATCGCTTCATTGAAGAGAACTTGTTCTGCTTCTGCTTCAGCAACCATACCCTTTGAGGCATAAGCTACACCACGAGCGTAGTGTTGTGTTGCAATGGTAGAAGGGAATACTTCCTTGTCGGAATACATTGGTTCAGCAATGATTTCGTCCCACTTACCGAATCGGATCATCACGTGCCAAGGCATGGTGACGTAGGATTCAAGGAAGATTGCGCCCATTGGGATGATACCAGCAAGCATGAATTGAACACCTGAGTTTTCGTCTCCAGCAGGTAGAGTATCGACAGCCTTACGAGCGTACTTGAGAGCAGTTTCGTATTGTCCTTCAAACATAGCACACCAAACCACGAAATGGTGGTTGTGCATTCGATAGAACTTGTAAAACTGGGAGTCATTACCAGTGAGTTCGACGTATTTATCGTCAGCTTCAACTGCAGCAATGTTACATTCAATGGCTTCTTTCCATTGTCCGACCCATGCATCGATGTGAGAAGGCATGTGCACAAGGTGGCCCATACCGGGCATGACGGTGCGAAGCACATCAGCCGCTGGAAGAGCACGCTCAGGGAACGGAGATAATTCGAGAGCGTGGCAGTAGAGGTGGCACATTGCAACGTGTTGCTTGGCACCTTCGATGTTTTCAAATGCATCTTCCATTACTTTGACCAACAGCAATGTGTTATCGTCAGCAGGAGTGATTTCGCCGGTTGCGACATTCTTGTCCCAGAGTTGCCATGCTTTCAGATTCATGAGCGCCTCAACGTAAATTGCAGCAACATCCAAGTTACCACTGTATTTTCGGTAAAGAGGTTCCATTGCTTCTGCAAAGGCAACGTTCAGTTCTGGGTCGTTACCCATGTTGAGAACTGAAGGATCTGCTGCATCACGAGCTTCTGCTGAATGGCGTTGTGCTAATGCGTCGATGAGGTCTTGCTCAAGTTCGCTGCAGCCTGCTTTGAGCGAAACTGCTTGTTGAATAGAGTCGTGTCCAGAGCCAAGTCCTGGGCTCCAATTATAGTTGGATGAGACACAGTATGCAATTCCCCACCATGCCATAGCGCACGTAGGGTCAAGTTCGGTAACTTTGCTGAAACATGCAATTGCTTGTTCGTGGTTGTAGTTCAACATATGGCCGAAGCCTTCAACAAACATTTTCCGAGCATCATCATTTGCGCAGGTAATTGTTGTGGCAAAAGAATAATTTGATGCGACGCCGAAGTTATAATCTGTAGGTGATAAGTTCATGACTCGATTAGGGGCCTATGGGATTTAACCCCTCGGATAAAATCCGTCAAATTCCGATGGAATAGGCCATGGAGAGGAAATGGATTCAGATGGCAGGTCGTCACCGCCTCAATAAATAACATTGTTACAAAGAGTGCGGGAGGCAGGATTCGAACCTGCGAACCGATAAGGAATGGGACCTAAACCCACCGCCGTTGACCAAGCTGGGCGACCCCCGCGCAAACTGATGGCGGCGCCTCTTGGATTTGAAACAAACGCATCAAGCCGATGCTTCAAAACCTGATGATTGCACAATTTCGACAAGTTGTCTGGTCGTGACCTCGGCTGAGGTCGTCACAACACCTGCGTTCGATTCATGAGAAATATCTGCTTTGAGAACCCCTGGAGTCGCTTCTAAAACGCGTGTGACGCGGTCGGAACATCCACTGCACGTCATGCCGGTGATGTTGAGGGCGTGTACTTGCTCGCTCATGACTAAAGCGCGAGGTGCAAGGCTTTGAACTCATTCATGAATCGGACTCCATCCTTTGAGCAGAAGGGAGTTGCCAACGACACTCACCGATGACAAGGACATTGCCGCTGCTGCAAAAGCCGGAGGGAGAAGGAAGCCTGTGAACGGAAGCATAACACCCATTGCAAGAGGGATGCCAATTACATTGTAGACAAACGCCCAACCGAGGTTTCCCCGAATTCGACGCATGG
>CALBIL010000070.1 GCA_937892945.1 uncultured euryarchaeote
TATGATAGCGTTGTAATGGGAAGAATAATCGGTAATAATTTCGAAATTATTGACGCGGATTCTACCGGGACTGAGAACTTAACTTTCTCAACACTTTCTCCTCTTACGGCTGATCGAACAACTACCTCCACCACCGCTCAAATCACAATCGACATCGAATTTGGAAATCTCTTTTCTGGACAAACATATACGCTCGATTGGGAGTTGTGCAGTGCTCGATATGACCAGTGTGAATTGTACCTTGATTGGGTTGCTGAAGGTGGAAGCGACCCCGCTGAAACCGAAGGCCAACTCACTTTCTCTGCTTCGGGCAGTACGCATACAGAAACCTTCACCTTCACTGACCCTGGAGTGATGGAATATGATTCTACTACCTCAACATATACAGGAATACACAACGATTCCTATCACTTCGAGGCTTCATTGTCGATTCAAGAAGTTCCACTCACTTCAAACGTAAGTGATGACTTTATTCTTGGTGGAATTCTTACCAGCAATTCCTATCTTGAAGATAATTCAAACGTTCTCAAGAATACAGACATTCCCTTTACAGGTCGGTTTTATCTCGATTACTACAACCTCAATCTCTTAAATTATGATATTGCTTGTGGATTATATGAAGATGGAAATACAATTCCTGCCGACACAGTACTGTTCGAAGATTTCGAGTTGTATCACCAAAACGCCGTGTTTGGGGCCCAAGAAAACACTTCGGACTACCTCACTCCAACAGCAATTTCCGGAACACATCACATCGAATGTGCAGTTACACGAAACTATGATAGCGTTGTAATGGGAAGAATAATCGGTAATAATTTCGAAATTATTGACGATACCGCTAACCAAGATGATGCAACCATTAGCGTGTCTGTAGATATCCACGCTGTCGAGCAGTATGGAAATGTAACAATAGAAGGGATTGATTTGGATGCTGGACAAGAATACAAATTCGATTGGATTGTCCATGATTATGTTCCTTTACCGCCTGTTGTTTTGATGCAAAATGACCACGTCTGGGTTGAAGGAAATGATGGAACAGAAACATATGTTCTGAACTTCCATGACCTTTCAGATACAACCAATGCATGCATTACTGTTGTCTTTTCAGCTGGAGAGACTGAATTAGAGACCGTTGCGAATGTATGTTGGGAATCCGCATCAACTGCAGACAGCGATAATGATGGAGTATACGACAAAAACGACTTGTGTGAAAATACTCCGCCAGGTGCTGTTGTTCAAGCTGATGGATGCTCAGATGCTGATGGTGATGGTTTTGATTCAAACTATGAAATCGATTGTAATTCAGACCCTAATGACATCACAAGTATTCCAACTGATTTGGACAATGATGGGGTTTGTGACCAACTCGATCCGGATATTGATGGTGACGATTACCTAAATGAAGATGAAATTCTTGCTGGGACAGACCCGCTTGATGCCTCTTCATTCCCTGCAAACCGACTCCCTACATGTGCATTGTATTATTCATTGGAAGTTGATGGAATCCCTGTAACTTTTGACGGAGATGCTGTGATTCCTGCACTTTCAGGAGTGTCGGCTCAAATTGGACTTGATTCTATTGTCCCTCCAGTCATAACCATTCCTGCGGGAAGTTACTACATGACTGCTCACTGTGTCGACCTCGATGGAGACGACATAACTGTAACTGTAAACGATATTACCATTGGCCCAATTGCTGGAGAAGTAAGCGCAGGTGCACTTATCGTCGTCGGTGAAAGTGTGAATGAAACAATAGATGTCACAATCTCATGGACTGATGGCTCTGATACACTCATAGCTATGGTAACTGTCAACCTTGAAAGTGATGCTGCACTATCTCCTCTTCCTGGATTTGGAGTTCTTCTTGGTCTATGTTCAATCCTGCTTGCTGGCTTTGTAACTCGTAAAAAATACTAATTCCGATCGTGTTTTCGGGCCATACACTTGATGGTGGAGTGGTGACTGGGTGAATCATGCGAGTCGTTGCTGTGCTGCTGGTTGGGCTTTTGATCTGTGCGCCGATGGTCTCTGCATGTGAGACTGAGGCTGCAAACGCACTGCTTGGTAAATTCCCTTCACCAACCGGTATTTCACCTGACAAAGACGATTCGCTGCGTGAAACTGCCCGTCTGGCAGGAATTGGCCACGAAACGGCTCGCCACATGCTATGGCGTGTACTGATGGGAGAGACGTTCACTGAACTTGAGATCGCTTTGGAAATCGACCGTTCGATGGAAGACAACGGTTCGAATGCTGAGTGGAAGAGTTTCGATACCATTGTCGCCAGCGCAGAAAACGGTGCAATTCCTCACGGCGACCCTGAAAACAACGGCGCTGGTCCGAAAATTGTCGAAGTCGGAGATGTTGTTGTGGTTGACCTCGGTGCTCGAGTCAATGACTGGGTCAGTGACGTCACTCGGACCTACATCGTTGGACCAACAACAAACGAAACCATCATCGATGTCTATATGGCCGTCTATGATGCTCAAAATTTGACCTTCCCTGTGATTGAAGCCGGAACGCCTGCGTGGATTCCTGATGACATTGCTCGAACTCATATTGAAGAGCAAGGCTATGGTGAATTTTTCATTCACAGTCTCGGCCATGGATTCGGCGTTTGTGTTCACGAACCGCCGTTGCTCTCGAGTGGAACGGATGACCCGTTATTCGGACTCTCATACAATGAACAACCACTTGCCGTTTGGGATGCAGTTACAGTCGAACCGGGTATCTATCTCGATGGATGGTTCGGTGTTCGGATTGAAGATGACTTCTTAGTCAATCAAGAAGGACATGAATTCCTTACAGCTGATTTACCTCGTGACCTTGACTGGTTCATGATTGAAAAGGATGATTACGAAGCACTTGAATGGCACACTGAAAACGGTGACGACGAAGATGAAGATGGTATGAGTGAAATTCTCCCCGCCCCTTTGAGTGGACTGGAATCAATCATGCTCCTAACGTTGATTGCTGCTGCATTAGGTCGCAGTCGAGACGAACTTGCTGAAATAAAAAAGGAATAAGGTTCACAAAAGGCGCTTAAGGCGGTTTTGTAACCCAGTCAGAGTTCCACCTGACCACTCAGTGATACGTTCCCCTTGTGAGAATATCGCATTGAATGGGAGAATGTCAACGAATGAAACCCAAGGTTGAGCGAGTTTGAAACGACTCATTCCTGGTGCATCCAGTAAAATCTTGCCAAACCGGACATTGGCTGGAGCAATATCGCTCGCAAACCAGTTGTTCAATTGTACAGTCCAATCCGTACATGCTTGGCATTCATTCTTTCCAAGAATCAAAACAGCTACAGGTAGTTGGAGAAACTCTTCCCAAGTTGTGTGGTCAAGGCTTTCGATTTCAGTCATCTTAGCCACTTGTCACCAAAGGAAGGAGCGATGTGAGTTTGAAGTCAAGAACTTCAGATAGCACAGGCCATATCATCGCCGCAACACATTGGCGACTTGATTTTGCCACAGCCTGTAGGACAACGTGCAACAGCCACATTACGGCCATCTGCAGTTGTGATCGTATCGTGAACGAGGTCACATTCACACTTAGCACATTTCATTCCGACGACGCCCATTCCACACGATGCACATGAATATTGAATCATGTCCATGCCAAGGAGGCTGGGTGTATATCGGTTTCGATGAAACAAGCAGTGACTTGAGTTCAAGCGACGTCGAAACGATCAGCGTTCATGACCTTGTTCCATGCTGTAATGAAATCCTGAACGAACTTGTCGCCGTTGTCATCTTGAGCATAGACTTCAGCGATAGCACGAAGTTGAGAATTGCTTCCAAACACGAGGTCGTAGCGGGTTGCTCGACGAACGAGATCGCCAGTTGAACGGTCGTGTGCTTCGTAGGAGTTACTTCCTGTTGCCTTCCATTGGACATTCATGTCAAGGAGGGTTGTGAAGAACTCGTTTGAAAGGTCGGTATTGTCGCCAAATACACCACGGTCATCAGAACTAACGCCCATTGAGCGAAGGCCACCAACAAGAGCGGTCATTTCAGGTGCGGACAATCCGAGCAACTGTGCTTTGTCGAGCATCATTTCTTCAGGACTGACGTTGTAGTTTTTCAACAAGAAGTTACGGAATCCATCTGAAACTGGTTCGAGAACTGCGAAAGATGCTCCATCGGTTTGAGCATCGCTAGCATCGCCACGGCCAGGCATGAATGGAACTTCAGCACCTGAGGCCATTTCGATTCCTACATTACCTGCAAGAACAATGGTGTCAGCAACGCTTGCACCGTGTGCTTCAGCAAGAGGCGTGAGTGCTGCCAGAACCTTTGCAAGTTGCTCAGGTTTGTTAGCAGCCCAATCCTTTTGTGGAGACAGACGGATACGAGCACCGTTTGCACCGCCACGCATGTCAGAGCCACGGAATGTGGATGCACTTGCCCAGGCAGTTTCGACCATTTCAGAGACGGAAAGACCGGACGACTTGATGGCTTGCTTCAGAGCGGAGACATCGTACGAAGTGCTTCCAGATGGAACTGGGTCTTGCCAAATGAGTTCTTCTGAAGGAACATCTGGACCGAGGTAACGGGATTTTGGACCCATGTCACGGTGAAGAAGTTTGAACCAAGCACGAGCAAACGCATCAGCGAATACTTCGGGGTTTTCGTGAAAGTGCTTGGATATCTTTCGGTATTCTGCATCTCGAATCATAGCCATATCAGCAGTCGTCATCATAGTTGGAACCTTGATCGAAGCATCTTCTGCATCAGGAGCGAGGTCTTCAGGGTCAGGGTTCGCAGGAGTCCACTGGTTTGCACCAGCAGGGCTCTTGATAAGTGTCCATGAATCTTCATGCTTGAACAGAAGGTCAAAGTAACCGTTATCCCATTCAGTTGGGTTTGCAGTCCAAGCGCCTTCAATACCGCTGGTAATGGTGTCTCGGCCTTTTCCGGAGCCGTGTGTACTGATCCAACCGAGTCCTTGTTCTTCCATGGACGCACCTTCTGGTTCTGAACCAACATGAGCTGCATCTCCTGCACCGTGTGACTTTCCGAAGGTGTGACCGCCAGCAACTAATGCGACGGTTTCAGCGTCGTCCATTGCCATACGGGCAAAGGTTTCTCGAATATCTTGAGCGCTCAACAGAGGGTCAGGATTTGAATTTGGTCCTTCAGGATTGACATAAATGAGACCCATTTGAACTGCTGCCAGAGGATTGTCAAGGTCTTGACGAGTGTCGCCGTAGCGGTTGTCACCAAGCCATTCATCTTCTGCTCCCCAGTAGATGTCTTCTTCAGGATGCCAAATATCTGGACGTCCACCACCGAAACCAAAGACCGGTCCGCCCATGGATTCAATAGCCACAATTCCAGTCAAAACCAAAAGGTCAGCCCAACTGATTTTGTTTCCATACTTTTGCTTAATTGGCCAGAGAAGGCGTCGTGCTTTGTCGAGGTTTCCATTGTCTGGCCAGCTGTTGAGAGGCGCAAAGCGTTGCGCCCCTGTGCTTGCACCACCGCGGCCATCACCGATTCGGTAGGTTCCAGCAGCGTGCCAGGTCATTCGAATAAAGAACGGTCCGTAATGTTCGTAATCAGCAGGCCACCAGTCTTGACTGTCGGTCATCAAAGCATGAAGGTCTTTCTTCATAGCAGCGTAGTCGAGCGATTTGAATGCATCTTTGTAAATGAAATTCTCACCCATTGGGTTGGATTTCGTATCGTGTTGGTGAAGAATACCTAAGTTGAGTTGATTCGGCCACCAATCGTTATTTTTTGTTCCCGTACTTGATGCACTCATTGCACCGTGCATTACTGGACATTTTGCGTCAGAATTGTCTTCACCCATACCTTTCATATTTCGGCCTCAAGTTTCCGAGTTTCCCCCCACATATCAACCTGTAGTTATTTTTGCTAAGGTGATTAAAAAGATTTCAAGACACCCGAGAGTAGAATTGATGTGCTCAATGCTCAACCGCTGTGCATGAACCATCCAGTTCGGAGTCCTCTTGCTAAACACTGGGGGCTTGATTCACAATGTGTCTTTCTCAACCACGGCTCATTCGGTGCTGCACCATTTGCGATACGAGAAGAACAACGCAAGTGGCAAGATATGCTTGAAGAAGAACCAGTACGGTTTTACGAAGATTTGGCCATGGACTTCATGGAAAACTCTCGTAATGCACTCGCCAAAATGCTGCATTGCGATGCCGAAGACTTGGCAATAATTGAAAATGCAACAACAGGCGTGAACACCATTTTACGTTCACTCGTCTTCAAAGAAGGCGATGAAATTCTAGTCCCCGACCATGCCTATCAGGCTTGTCGAAACACGGTTGACTTCGTTGCAGAACGCTGGGGTGCGAAAGTCGTCACAGTCGAGATTCCATTCCCATTAGAAGGGCCTCAAGTGGCGCTTGAAGCTATCATCGCCGGTGTCAGTGACCGTACCGTTTTGGCCATGATCGATACCGTCACAAGCCCAACAGGTCTTCTGATGCCGTTTGAAGAATTGGTACACCAACTCGAATCAAAGGGGGTCGCCGTCATGCTCGATGCTGCACATGGCATCGGCATGGTCCCACTCTCTCTCGATGAATTAGGCGCATCGTACACAACCAGTAATTGCCACAAATGGCTGTGTGCTCCAAAGGGTTCTGCATTCCTCCATGTTCGCAAAGACCTGCAACACCTCATTCATCCACTTACCATCAGTCACGGTATGTCGTTTCCGTTAGGCGGTACTACGCGCTTCCGGCACGAATTTGATTGGACCGGAACCAGAGATTTTTCTGCAGCTTGTTCGATTCCAGCAACCATTGAGTACATGGCCAATATGGTTGAGGGAGGTTGGCCAGCCATTATGAAACAGAATCACGATTTGGTCATTGAAGGCCGTAGAATCCTCTGTGAGCGACTTGGCATTGAAGTGCCGTGCCCAGAAGAAATGATTGCATGTATTGCCACCTTACCGCTCCCTGGTGAAGGCAATGGCGGCATTCCATTGCATGAGCCTGACCCGTTACACAAGGTCTTGCAAGACAAGTATGGGATTCAAGTTCCTGTCTGGTCGTGGGAGTCGCCCAAAGGACGCTACATCCGCATCTCTGCCCAGTTGTACAACCACGTCGATGAGTATCACTATCTCGCTGATGCGCTTGCT
>CALBIL010000071.1 GCA_937892945.1 uncultured euryarchaeote
CTTTTGCTTCTGCATCGGCCTTGGCCTTGGATTCCTTAGCGGCTTTTGCTTCTGCCTTTGCCTTTGCTTCTGCCTTTGCTTTGGCTTCTGCCTTTGCCTTAGCAGCTTTCTGAGCCTTGGTCATCGAGATTTCAGCAGACATCTCTTCAGCAGCTCGAGCAGCCTTAGCAAGCGATGCTATCTCATCCTCTGCAATCTTTGCTTTTGCAGCGGCTTTTGCTCTGGCTTCTTCAATCAGGAGAGCATCTGCTTCGTCTTGGGCTTTTGCTTCGAGAGTAGCCTTTTCTTTAGCAGCGTTCACTTCGATTTGCTTTTGATGTTGAGCCTCTTCTATCTTTTTAGCAGCCTTTGCTTCCTTCTTCGAAGCATTTGCAGCCTTTGCCGACATGACGGTATCAATGACGACTTCTGCACCTTTCTTGGTTACATCGACCACTTTACTTGCGCCCTTTTTGATAGTTTTACCTGCTTGAACGGCGCCAGTTTTGACATCTTCGAGTGTGAGGTCTCCATCACCATCTCGGTCAAGTGCTGAATGGATCTTTTCCTTGACAACTGCGACTGCTCCTTCTGTCACTTTCGTTTCAGATTCGTCAACATCTTCAGTCTTAGCAGTCTTAGCAGCAGTTTTTTCGGCCTTTTTAGCAGCCTTCTCGTTCTTCGCTTTCTTGCCCATGTTCTTCTTCACAGTGACTGACCATGAGAGATAGACACTTGCTCGACCAAGTTTCAAAAGTCCAGAATATTCACCGCCCTCAAAGGTTGGTGTATCGATACTGTCATCGAATTTCATGTTGATAACGATTTCTCCATCCTTGCCAATGCCGATGATTCGAGTACCAGTATCGCCGAATTCGGCTTCATACATGCAGAACTTATCTCCATTCGATTCCTGATTCAAGTCAATCATATCGACCTTAATATCAGACATCTTATCGATGGTGATGACTTCAACACTGCTTGCAGATTCACCCGGTTGAAGACCGGTAATTGGCTTCAAAACAAATGGATCGTCAACTGTTCCACTTCCAGATAAGAAGGAAGGAGAGGAGGTTGTGTTCTCTGGTTCTGGACCATCTGCCAACATCAAGAGGATTTTGTCACTTCCAAACAGAAGTTGGATGAGCAACAGAAGCAAGAGGATAATTAGACATGGGAAACACCACATCCAACCGAATCCATCGTCGTCATCGTCTTCTTCTTCGACTTCCTGAGCGATTTCTTCGCTCACGGTCAAAGAGACATCAAACGATTGACTGTAGGCAGAATTGTTAGCCCAAATCGTAAAGTTCGTCATATTCATTGCAGCGGTTGGTGTTCCACGGATGCTTCCGTCAAGCATTGCATCTCGGGCAGGACTCCATCCAAAGGTCAAACCTTCAGGTAATTCGCCACTGATTTCCCATGTAGCAACTTCGCCAAGTCCAGTGATGTTTGGCATAAATGCCGTCATTTCTTCATCAACATTGAGTTGGAGTGTTTGACTTGGATAGGTCAAGGTAAACGGTACGTCCAGTAAATCATCAAGTGCGTCACAGATTCCATCGCCATCGGTGTCGGCAGGAGTACTTGTGTCATCGAGCGTATCGGTTCCACATGCAACTTCATCGAGGTCACTCCAAGCATCGTTATCGTCATCCATGTCAAGTTCAAGTGGAGGAATGCTGGTTGAATTTCCAAACAATTCGTCTGGCAATCGGTCTCCGTCTGTATCAGTATGAGCTGCAGGATCAAGCGGGAAGGCATCTGGTCCAGCCGTACAGTTACTTGTCAGAGGAGATATTGGACCGTCACAAACGCCGTCACCATCGGAGTCAGGGTTTCGCGGGTCAGTACCAGTATCAAGCGTTGAATTGTACACACCAGAATCAGTTTCAATCACGTTGAACAATCCATCACCGTCAATATCGTCGTCCATAACATCACAGATGCTATCGAGGTCCAAGTCTTGAGGAATGTCCGTTGCATTCAATGGGTCGCTTTCGCACTCCAATTCACGGGTGTCGAGGAATCCATCGTTATCGTCATCATCGTCAGCGGTTAATCCACCTTCACCGTCTGGGTCGTTATCTGGATAGGCATCGCCGTCGGTATTGACCGGTTGAAGTGGGTCGAACGGTGCTGAATCAGGTCCAGCATAGCAGTCGCCATCGCCGGT
>CALBIL010000072.1 GCA_937892945.1 uncultured euryarchaeote
TACCCTTTCGGAAAAATCACAAGTTGCACATCGACTGATTTTTTCAATTTGTAGTTGTTGAGAAAGGATTGAACTCCAAAAGATACCTTCCCTATCACATTTATATCAATTATTGAAATCAACTGAATATGGACGTCAAAGAAACGGTTCCGGATTTACAACTGGATTCTCTGGGCGAAGTGTTCCCAACCATCATTGGGAAAAACCTGAATAAAAAAATCATGAATATTCCGGGCGATTATTCAGATAAAAACCTCATCGCGATTGTCGCATTTCAGCGATGGCATCAAGGTCTTGTCGATGAGTCCATTGAAAACCTTGAATGCATGAAGCTCCACCACACCCATTTCATCATTGAAGTGCCAGTTCTGCAACAGTTCTCAAGGCTTCGACAAATGCGTTTAGATGGGATAATGAGGGCGGGTATCAGAGACCGTGAAATTCGTCAAAGAACCGTCACAGTCTATCTCGATAAAGAAGAATTCAGGGCTAAATTAAGAATTCCAAATGAAGACACCATTCATTGGTTCGTCGTGGATCATGCCTCGAAAAGTATTATCATGAAAGGAACTGGAGTCGTCTCTCAAAAAGATGTTCATCGAATTGATACGATTACGAACCATTGAAAAAGAGGTTCTTGATGAAGAGAGCCAATATCGAGCGGCAAACTGAGATGTTGAACATTTACGAATGTCTCGTAATACTCTGGTTTCTTTCTTAATTGAAAGCAATGAGTGCCGATTCATCGTTCAAATCGAGGCATTACAAGTTGGACAAAATTTCCAATCCGGCTGCATAGCAGCACTGCAACTCTGACAAACCTTTGATTGGACAGCACTGCCCATGATTACAGAATCTTGAACGACAGAGTTACCGACCTGCCCGATCTGAATTACAGGCTTCTCATCTTTCTCGAGGAATTTCTGACGTACTCTTCCAGCCTCCGCGAATAAACCCGCTTTCTGATACATATCGGCAGCACCCTGGAAATCTCTCGCCATCTCGAGGTTCTTTGCTTGCTGTGTAAAATCTTGATTGCTTTGAGTCGTAGAACGTGGTGGTACTGGGGGAATCTGTTGCATAGGCATTTGACTTTGCACTGGCTGATGAAATACCTGTTGTACGACCGGCTGAGGGGCATACGTTTGAGGCATTTGTTGAACGAGAACAGTTTGTTTCTTCCCTCCAACAGAAAGAGCGATTATGCCAGTGAGTAAAGAACAACAACAACTCAGTGAACCAGTCATAGCATATACTTCATCAGTCTCTTCAAAATCCCGGCTTTCACAATCGTCAATTGCAGTATTGGTTAAAGCGGCCTCCATGCACTCTTCATAGGTCACATCATCTGAAATATCTGCCATAAGCAGGAGAATAAAAAGGGTGAAACTAATACCGGAAATCCACCACCACGTCTTCGATGAACTTCCTGAGCCCGGCAAGGTCATTCCGTTATAGAAGACTTGGGACACAAACAGAGGAAAGGGCATTAGTGTATTATGGTAACTCATCAAGCGGCGGATTCATCAATCCCCAGCCACTGGTCACCTCATGCGTATCAGTCATCAAACGGCAGATGGAAGCGAAGCCTTTGTCCACGAGGTCCCGCAGTTTGGCCTCGGCGTCTTTCTGATGACCGCTGAAGATGAATGCAAAACATCAGTCTTAGCGGCCCTTGAAGCAGGTTATTCACACATCGATACTGCAAGCATGTACAACAATGAACGCGAGGTTGGTCAAGCACTGAAGCACGCCAATGTGGAACGCGAGTCAGTCTTCATCACCACGAAACTTCGCCGCGGCCATGCGATTGGTTACGAAGATACGATTGAACACTGTAAGGAATCGCTCGCACTTCTTGACAGTGAATACATCGACCTCTATTTGGTTCATGCTCCGCCTGTTGACCCTGAACACCGAGCGCCTGTTTGGAAAGCGATGGAATACTGTCTTGAACAAGGCTGGGTCAAAGCGATTGGCGTCTCCAACTACGGTGCTGCACACTTGGAAGCAATGAAAGAATACGCCACCTATATGCCATGCGTTAACCAAGTCGAGTACAACCCCTGGTTACAACGCCCTCACCTCAAGCAAGCCACTGAAGATGCAGGTGCTCGATTGATGGCTTATTCTCCACTTGCTCGCGGCGATAAAGTCGATGACCCTCGACTTGCCGAAATCGCCACACGCCTCAACTGTACGCCTGCCCAAGTTGCCATCAAGTTCTGTTACGATCAAGGATGTATTACGATTCCGAAGTCGAGCAATCCAAAGCGGATCATTGAGAACATCGCTTCACTCAACGTTGACATTTCAAGTGAAATGGAAGCCATCATGGCACTGGAAGAGAACTATGTTTCAGGTTGGGACCCAACCACGGAATTGTAAACAAGCCGGTCGAATGAGCGCAGTTGCTGGGAAAAAGAACAAAAGTGTGCTCTCTGAGGGTTCGTTTATGTCGGACAATTTCTGGGATGTTAAACTTAACGAAAAGGATGAGTCAGCAGAACGAGCGAAAGAAGACGATTCCAAAACAAAGGCAACAACTCCTGTTCCAAAAATAGAAGTGGATTTGGCAGATTTCCCAGTTGATACTTGGGACAGTGACAATGATGCAAACGAAATTGTCGATTGGTATAACCAAAACCGTTTAGCTGCTGAAGAAAAAACTCTTGAAGAGTTCAAACAGTTGAGCGGAATGAAAAGAATCAACTCGACTCGAGATGCACAGAAATTATTGGATGCGGCAATCACCACTCTCCAAGATGAAGGCTGTACGGCATGGGATAAGCCAAACCAACCCCCCGAATTTGGGACTCGGGGAGCGAAGATTGGGGGCCTCCTTGGAGGCTGGGTTTTTACGATAATTTGGTGCAGTGTCTCCCTCATTGCAACTGTACTCATCGGTGGACCGGTTCTTTCAGACCTTGGGACGGAGGACTGGACGGCTACTGACGGCATCATTATTGATAGTGGAGTGACCGTTTCTTCAAGCAGTGAAGGAGGAGATACATACTGCTTATGGGTCACCTACAATTATACGATTGACAATATGACGTATGATGGAGACTTAGTGAGTTTCAGCAAGGATTCGAGTTGTAGCTCTTGGGCGAGTAACGACGAGTATCCACCTGAAAAGGAGGTCACTGTTTATGTGAACCCAGACGCTCATGACGAGGCTGTATTAGAGGCAGGTCTGGCGGGAGTTGACCTGTTCATTTTTATCTTCTTGATCTTTCCGTTAATAGGGGTAATCGCCCTGCTCTTTATGCTAAAATCAACGGTGATGACAGTAAAAAATGAATTCTTCTAAATTTAACAATTGATGCGCAATACATTCATTTGAGGACCTCTGTCTTCGGTAGTCCATGGCCAAGGTCAATATTGGGGATAAGTTGAGTTTAGTTGATGAATTCTGGACGCCAAAGGTGATCGCTGAAATGAATGATTACCAGTTTAAGCTAGCAAAAATGAAAGGCGATTTCGTCTGGCACAATCATGTTGATACCGATGAAGTCTTCATCGTAGTCAAAGGTACAATGTGCATCGAAATGAAGCATGAAACCATCACGCTGAATGAAGGAGAAATGTATGTCGTTCCAAAAGGAGTCATGCACAAACCATACGCTGCAGAAGAATGCCATGTTTTGCTGGTAGAGCCACGAGGCGTGGTGAATACGGGCGATGCAGAAGGGCAGTTCACAGCAGAAAACGATGTTTGGGTATAAGTGCCCGAACCCTCAAAACCACCTGCGAGATGTGCGAATCATGTCGGAGCAATTGATTGATGCCGACATCCGAGTGGCCAGAACGCTCCCTTCACGATTCTACACTGAATCAGAAGAATTTGAGCGACTCAAACACGTCTTTTCTGGCTGGCAATTTGCTGCGCATCAATCAGAGTTTGAGGCCGATACCATTCTGCCTTTGGAACATATTGAAGCGATCAATGGTGAGTCAATGGTCTTGATTCAAGGCGAAGAGACGCGGTGTCTTTCCAATGTCTGTACCCATCGAGGAATGCGTTTGGCGCTTGAGCCATGCACGAAGAAAACGCTGCAGTGCCGCTATCACGGTCGGACCTTCAATTTGGATGGAACCTTCCGACACATGGCAGAGTTTGAACAAGCGATTGATTTTCCAAGCGAAGACGACAATCTCAATCAATTCCCACTCAAACAATGGATGGGGATGTATTTCACCGCCCAAGAAGAAGTGCCAGACCTGCCGTGGTCAATGCTCGAAGGACGCCTCGGATTTCTCAAACCAGAATCGTTCACGCACGATGCAAGCCGAGACCGCGACCACAGTGTTGAGGCGAACTGGTTGCTCTATGTCGATAATTTCCTGGAAGGATTTCACATCCCTTATGTTCATCCTGAACTCAATCAAGCTCTCGATTATTCAGGCTACGTCACGGAGACGTTTGACGGTGGCGTGTTGCAAATTGGCAAGGCGATGAAGGGAGATGTCAAGTTCGATTTACCCAAAGGCCATCCAGATGAAGGCCAAGATATTGCAGCGTACTATCTGTGGCTCTTCCCGAACATGATGTTCAATTTCTATCCCTGGGGATTATCGGTTAACGTGGTAATTCCAGTCTCGCACAAGCAATGCAGAATCCTCTATCGCGGTTATGTCAGTGATGCAGAACTCGCCAGTCAAGGAGCGGGTTCGGTGCTCGATACTGTTGAGCATCAAGACCAATGGGTGATTGAAGAAGTGCAGAAAGG
>CALBIL010000073.1 GCA_937892945.1 uncultured euryarchaeote
GGAGCGTGGGACTGTTAATCCCAAGGTCGAGGGTTCGAACCCCTCAATCGGCGTAATTTACAACAGGACTACGGTGCCATCACCGGTGCGGAATTCAAAGGTAAAATCTCCGGGGTGTGTGAGCTCATACATTTCCCGTATGTTTTGGAAAAGGTTGCTTCGGACAGCCTGTTGCAAGGAGTCGATTGTAAAACCAATGATGATAAAATGCCGAGTGATTCTGCCACAACTTCGTAAATGCCGACGCAGGATTTGGCCAAGTGACTGAGATATCAAATCAACGTGAATCGCACAGGTGTCATGGCAACGCCCACCCGGTCGACCGGGATAGCAATTCACATTGCCTGTAACACCACTTTGGTCAAAGAATCGATGGGCAAAATCTGCGTCATCCAGATAGGCTGGGTCAATTCTCCAACCGTCTTGTGCAAGGCCGCAATGATTGCAAAGTACGTTCCCAATCTCGATAAATTGGTGTTGTGGTTGATGACCACCTTCACAATACGGACCGTTCTGTGTTTCTATGTTTGGCATATTGACGATACCGGCATTACTATCGGTCTTGTGTGGTAAAGGGATAAAAATTCTCATACAGAACCAGAGAATTCTACACTATATGTAGTGTGCAATCATTCCCATTCAATGGTGCCTGGTGGTTTATGCGTGATATCGTAGACCACACGGTTTGCTGCACCTTTGACGGCATTGGTAATGCGGGTACTGATCTTCTGAAGAATGGCATGAGGGATTTCGGAGTAACGGGCCGACATTCCATCAATGGACTGTACTGCACGAACGACTATTGTCTCGCCGTAAGCACGCACGTCGCCATGAACGCCGACGCTGCGAACTGGAAGTAAAGCAGCAAAGTATTGCCATGGAATTTCCATCTTACCTTCTGCAGCAGCCAATTCAAATTCTTCTTCGACAATTGCACAGGCTTCTCTGACAACGGCAACACGTTCTGGAGTGAGGTCACCAAGAGTACGAACTGCAAGTCCAGGCCCCGGGAAGGGCTGGCGTTCAGCAACATTGATTTTGAGCGTTCGAGCGAGTTCACGAACTTCATCCTTGTAGAGGTCACGCAGAGGTTCAACGACGACAAGCGTCATGTCTTCAGGGAGTCCACCGACATTGTGATGAGACTTGATAGTATCACGAACACCGCCGCCAGATTCAATCCAATCCGGTGCAATGGTTCCTTGAACCAAGTATTTAGCACCGCACTTTTTTTGTTCATCTTCAAAAATACGAATGAATAATTCACCGATAACCTTACGCTTTTGCTCAGGTTCAGTAACGCCTTTGAGTGCTTCAAAATAACGGTCGGCTGCTTTGACCGTCACTAAATTCTTGATTCCTTGAGCTGCCAAGAGTGCTTCGATTTCTTCAGTTTCACCCTTGCGCATAAAACCCGTATCGACATAGACACAGTGGAGCTTGTCACCGACTGCCTGGTTGGCAATTACGGCTGCTACAGTGGAATCAACGCCACCTGAGCAAGCGATAATAGCGATGTCATCAATAGTTGATTTGAGTGCCTCGATGGATTCCAGAATAAATTCATTGGAATCGAACATATCACAGACCACCATTGACTTCGCGGTCTTGGGCCTTTACTCGCTCAATTTGATCGAGTTTGTTTTGGTGCAATGCTGCTTCGAAAAGAGGATTTTTGAGTGCGAGTATCTGTGTAGCGAGGTACCCTGCATTATCACCACGGTCGACACCGACGGTAGCAGCAGGTACACCTGGGGGAAGTTGAACGATCGAAAGCAGAGAATCGAATGGGACTTTTCCGCCGCAAGGAACGCCGATAACCGGCTTGGTTGTGAGCGCTGCAACTGCACCAGGCAGAGCAGCCGCTAAACCGGCCATAGCAACAAAAATTTGGCACCCATCTGCTTCGGCTTTTTGCACGATATCTTCTACGAATTTCGGAGAACGATGAGCGCTTGCAACACGTAGTTGGTAACTGACGTTGAAGTGGTCGAGAATTTTAGTGCACTTTTCAGCGACCGGCATGTCTGACGAGGAACCCAGCAGTATGGTGACATCCATGTGACAATGCCGGCGCGGGTGGTTCATCAAGATGTCTCTTCTCAAGTGAGGAAATTTCGAGTCGAAATTCATTCTTCTTGAGTGAAATCTTCTGACTTAAAGTCGGGCCATTCGATTCCGAAGTTGAGGTTCTTGAATTCTTCTTGCGTTTGGCATCCGAAGAGATCAAATCTCAGAAATACTGAGTCGCCTTCGACTGTACCGTAAAGTTGGACAAATTGATTCCCGTTGAAACGTTTAATGGCCATACAAGTTTGTGAAAACCGTGTGGTTTTGATATCCCAATCGGTCAGTGCATCCACGGGTAACTTTTCCTTTACATTCCAATCCATCTCAAACACATAGCCAGCGTCTTTGAAAATGAAATCCAAGGCCTTGACCAGAAGATAAATCGAAACTGAAGAATACAGGAGGCCAAAGAGAACAGAAACAGTACCCTGTGTCACTAATGCCCACACCATGGCACCGAAACAAATCGACACAAGAGCAACTCCGACTTTCGAAGCATTCAGTGTTCCAACACGGCTGGAAACTCCAGCTAGGCCTCCAATCAGCATCAGAAGCATACTGGTTGCTCCGAACCAAGGAATAAACTCACTCGAAACCCCAGTGAACCACATAATCCAAGAAAAAGCGAGTGGTAGAAAACCCCAAGCCATCGGGAAAAGAGCCTTTGAAGCCCGATTTTCAAGTTGGACGGTGCGCCAACCGAATTTGCGCATCTTCCGGACATCCATGTCCACGCCACAGATTGGCGCTATATACGCATTTCTTATTCATCATCGTAAGGATGGCGAAGACAGAGATTACGGGCAGCATACACTTCATCAACACGACGAACGGGTGTTGTGATCGGCGCTGCATGAAGTGTTTCTGCATCAACTTGGAGAACTTCAGCGAAGTGGGTTGCGAACTCATCCAGAGTTTCTTTGCTTTCCGTTTCAGTTGGTTCAACCATCATGCATTCTGGAACAACCAATGGGAAGTAAACGGTTGGTGCCATGTAGCCTTTGTCGAGCAGTCCCTTAGCAACGTCCATGGCAGAGATGCCATGCATCTCCAAAGCAGGTGCTAAAGAAAGCGTAAACTCGTGCTTGGCAACGACAGCTTCTGCGCCATCACGAACCATTGAATCAACGCCAGCCGCTTTGGTAGCCTTGTGAATCGCATGACGAAGATAATTGGCATTGAGCACAGCGTGCTCAGACATGGTCTTCAAGCCACGACCGTAGCGTCGGTAATACGCCCAACATCGAATAATAGCGCCAGCATTACCATGCCATTGCTGAACCTTACCGATGGTGTGCTTTGGTTGATACCAGCCATACCACATGTTGTCAATAGCCGTGTTTGATTCATCACCAACTGGAGCACGTTGCTCAACCAGTGGACCCGGTAAAAATTCTGCAAGATGAGATTTGACTCCGATTGGACCGGAACCTGGACCTCCACCACCGTGTGGTTGGCTGAAGGTTTTGTGTAAATTGAAGTGGACTGCATCGAATCCCATCAAACCCGGTGAAGTAATGCCTAAAATCGCATTAAAATTGGCTCCGTCGTAATACATTTGACCACCAACACCATGAACAATTGCCGATGCTTCAACAATGTCTAGCTCAAACAAGCCAAGTGTGTTTGGATTGGTAATCATCATCACAGCAGTTGTTTCATCGGCTACTGCTCGTAATGCCTCAAGGTCAATTCGACCATCGGCTTGACTTGGAATTTCCACAATTTCAAAGCCACACATAGCAGCACTTGCAGGATTGGTTCCGTGCGCAGAGTCAGGTACGATGACTTTGGTTCGTTTGGTATCTCCGCGAAGTCGGAAATATTCTTGAATACATCGAACAGCAGTGAACTCACCTTGTGCACCTGCAACAGGTTGCAAGGTGACTTGGTCCATTCCTGAACAAATTTCAAGCATGTATTGCATCTCGTAGAAAATCGCAAGAAGACCTTGAATGTGATGCTCAGGTTGGTGCGGGTGTATATCTGCAATCCCAGGGATTTGTGCAATCACTTCATTGACACGAGGATTGTGTTTCATTGTGCATGAACCAAGTGGGTAGAATCCTGTATCAATGCCAAAGTTCCGCTTCGAAAGCCAGGTATAGTGTCGAACCATTTCGGGCTCAGATAATCGGGGCCAACGTGGAAGGGATTTACGAGCCAAACTGGCAGGCAATTCAATCGAAGATTCAGGGAGAACTGGAGCTGGTTGCGAATACCCTTGCCCTTTCGCACCGTTGAATTCAAACAAATTACTCATGCATCCACCTCCTGTGAGGAAGCCCAAGCAGTAAGATGAGAGACAAACAAATCAATTTGCTTGGCATTCGTCTGGTCGGTAAATGTGGCGAGCAACCAATTCTTTCGTTCTGGATACCATGCCGACAAATCAAATCCACCGATGATACCAAGGGTATCTAAATGAGCCAAACACTCTTTACTCGAGCCCGGCAACTCAATTACAAATTCATTGAAGTGATGGCTGTTTGAGTGGGGAAGCGTAATCTTTTCGATTTGACTCAACTTTTGTTTTGCTAAGATACATGCAGTCATGTTACGCACGGCAAGTGCATGCAGACCTTCAGGACCGAGTAACGACATGTGCATAGCACCCATCAAAGCAATCAGTGTTTCATTGGTACAGATGTTTGATGTTGCACGATGACGACGAATATGTTGTTCACGAGTTGATAACGTCAAACAATAAGCGACTTTACCGTCAACATCAAGACTTCGGCCAACAATACGTCCGGGCATCAAACGAAGATAGGTCTTCGAACATGCGAAGATTCCGTAGATTGGACCTCCACCGGTAACAGGGCTTCCAAGAGGTTGTCCTTCACCAACGACAATGTCGGCTCCAAAATGCCCGGGGGCTTCAACCAGGCCCAGTGAAACAGGTTGAACTGCAACAATAAGAGCAGTGTGTTCACCGATGATCGCTTTGATTTCCGAAAGTCCACCGTCTAAGATTCCAAGGGGATTTGGTTGTTCGACATAAACGCCACATGAACCTGCAGCCTCAGCGACTGCATCCAAGTCAAGGGTTCCATCTGGATGATGGCGGAGGAGTTTGATCTTAATCTCAGCACCTTGGCAATAATTGTTCATCACTGAAAGTCGGTCTGGCGGAGTTAATTCGGAAACATAAACCGTGTCCTTCTGAGTTGCTTTTCGGTTGTGCACTCTGACGCAACAGGTCAAAGCTTCTGCAGCAGCGGTCGAACCATCATACAAGGAAAGGTTGGCAATTGGAAGTCCAACAAGTTCAGAAATCAAAGTTTGAAACTCCCACATTGCTTGAAGCATACCTTGGCTCACTTCAGGTTGGTAGGGTGTATATGCGGTGAGGAATTCACCTCGGGTCACTAATTGGAAGACAGAAGCAGGAACATAATTCCTATACAGGCCCGCTCCCAAGAAGGAGACTCGCTCGCCCATGGCCACATTGGCTCCGAGCAATCTTCGAGCATCTGCAAGTATCTCTTCCTCAGATTGCGGAAGTGGAAGCGGCAGCGCCTCAGTCATTCGAACTTCAGCAGGAATATCTGCGAAAAGTTCCTCCATTGAGGACATTCCCATAGCGGAAAGCATCTCGGCCTCGCGGCCCAAGTTCGGTAATTGGTCGACCATATCATCACTTACGCCACGGGGGTGCAACTTAAACCAAACGCGAGACGCCCTTAATTATCGCTCTTTCTTCTGCTGGCTGACAAACCCGACTGCATTCAAAAAAATGGTGGGCGAACAACAACTGCCTTGACCGATTTTCGAGGGCTTGCAACGATGAGTACTTCATCGCCTTCAGAAACCGAATGCAAATATCCAATTCCAATGCCGACGTTGTCAAGACTTGGAGCAGGAGCACCAGAAGTAAGGCGGCCAAGTGAGGTTCCATCCAATGTTGTCACTTCTTTACCGGGTCTTGGTAAAGGACCCTTTTCGAGATATCGAATACCCCACCATCGTGCATCATTCTCATCATGCCCGATCACTCGATGCTTTCCGATGAACTCATGTTCAAGATCAAGGCCAAAAGGTACGTTTGTTTCCCACGAATCTCGACACAAGAAGGCATCAGAGTCATCTACTGCTAACGGAGGCCAACAAAAGTCAACGCCAGATAATAAGAATCCCTTCTCAAGACGAAGCGTATCTCTTGCTCCAAGTCCGACTGGAGTCGAACCGGCTTGAATGAGGTTTCTCCAGAGCAGTGGTGCCTGACCATTTGGTACAAAGATTTCATATCCTGCTTCACCGGTGTATCCGGTACCTTGAATCCAACCCTCAATTCCAAGGTCGTTTTCACCGATACGCTGCCATTTGAAACGTGCAACATGATTTGAATCACCCAATACAGAAGAGAGAATGGAACGTGCATTCGGACCTTGAAGTGCCATTATGGAAGTCTCATCAGAAAGGTTTTCGAGAACCACTGACCCATCTTCTGGCAAGTGGGATGAAAACCATTCCCACATGACACCGATCATGGATGCATTCGGGACGCCAAGTAATTCTTCATCTGAGACGACTGCAAAAATCATATCATCAATGAGTTGACCGTCATGGTCGAGAAAGTGGGTATATGCACAGCGAGGAGCTTGTACGTCAGTCACTTTTTGTGTTGCAAGTGTTTCCATCCATTGCTTTACTTGCGTACCTGTAAATCGGAAAGCACCCATGTGAGATACATCAAAAAGACCAGCATTGGAACGGGTTGCAAGATGTTCCGCTTTGATATTTGAATACCAAATCGGTAGTTCAAAGCCATGGAAATCTACAATATTGCCCCCAAGTGCAACATGCTCATCATACAACGAAGTTCGAACAGGTGCCCCATCGCTCATGGCAATGGCATTTCAAGCCGCCCCTTAAACTCAAGCAAGAGATGATATGCTCTGAATCTAATTTTTGCAGCGAGCAAAATCGTCATTCAGTAAAAGCGCTTCATGATGAATAAGTAAGGGGAGCACATCTGTACCATCTGACCATTGCCCCATGGTGGTGAGCAATGGGGAATTAATCAGATGTTCATACGCCCAAGATTCAGTGATGACATCACCTCGACTACGCGCTACGACCCAATCGGCTTGTGCATCAATTCGACGATAGATTCCCCAATCTGCAAGCGTGTCATGGACCGAATCGGTTGGGAGATAATGTGAGCCGACTAAACGAGGAAAACCATAGAGGTCACTTTGTAATTCAATGAACAGAACATGCTCTTGAGGAAGCATAGAAAACATGGCTTGATGATGAACGCTGTAACAAGAATCGACTGACATATCATCGATACCTTGAGCGATGTGAACCATCGTGGAATCGGGAAGACGTGACATGTTCGGTTGTAATTCGAGATGACTTGGACGGGTCCATGGTGATTCAAAATCAAGGAAGAGGGTTTCATTCCCCCATTGTCGTTCCATTGATTCATACAAACTGAGGAATACATATGCGCCTCCTAAACTGTGACCGCCAAGCCAGAGATGTGAAGGGTCAATGGTGTGATTGCCGAGAACTGCATCGATTTCAACAGTTCGGTTTTCCTGAAGAGCTACACGTTCGAGTTCATCGAATGCAGCCGCAAACGCAAGTGCTCGGTACTGATGATGTGGCCAGTTCGATGCACCGAATTGGTCAATATCGTCGAAGTCATCGGGAACTTCAGGATTGATGTGTGAAGGGTATTGAACAAAGGCTACTGCCATACCTTTCGCCGAAAGGTGAGCAATCCAATCGGTGTATTCTTCATACGTCGGATAGCCCCAACCATGCGTTAAAATGGCGAGTGGAATGGTTTGAATCTGAGAGTCTTCGGGAAGATGTGGAAGGGTTAAATAGACTGAAAACTCGATATTTTTTTCTCGGTCATCACGGATATCTTCAACCTCTTGTGGGACTGGATAGGGATGAATGGAAAGGGATGTGTCAAACGGCCCAGGGTCAGCACCGTAGCCGATGAGAGGGGCAGGCGGAGGCGATGGAGCCATTCCAATCATTGCGGGTATTCCCGGCATGACCAACCAAGCAGCAAAGAAAACACCTGCGATATGCATCGTATGCTTTACGATTAGCAAGGGTTTACCTTCTTTTGGAAGATGAGGGAAACCACCGACCATCAATAAGATAGAAAGCAGAAGAAATCCATACAAGGTAGGAAGAAGTAGAAATGCACCTCGTAAGTAAAATTGGTCAAGAGCAAAAAAGAGTCCAATGAAACCAGCGATGAAGCCAATGAGAAGAACACCAATTGCATTGGCCCAACGCTTATTTTCGTTGCCTTTAAGTTGACGTTGGAGAACTAAAAAAGTGAGAAAGAGCAAGGCACTCATCATGAGTGTGAAGACAAAAATACTCTCTCGAAGTGACATGGTCCATTGCAATGTTCTGTAAGCGTACGGCCAAATAGCATCACTGATCTCTTTGCCAGAAAGAAAAAGATAGATCGGTTCAAAAACCGAGAGAAGAAAACCGAGAACAAAAACCAACGGGAAAAAGATTCCATGTAAATACAGTTTTTCCCAAACAGGAACGGTGGTATTTTCTTCGTCCATATCCATTGTTTACACCCTTGGTTCAAAAAAGGTCGTTTGGTTCTTGAATGCTTCACGTCAACGAGGTGCTATGTTTACTCGGCAAGCCACGAACAACTTCACTGAAAAGCAAAGTGATCTCATCAAGCAATCCATCCAATGTATCCGTACTAATTTTTGGATTTGAAATCACTGCACGGAAAATCACATCTTCGCCAATATTTGAACGGCTTACCATGAAATTTCCATTTTGCATCATGCGCCGACGGATTTCGGAATTCAACTCATTGAGGTCACCGGCGTAGTTTTTTGGAGAGAAACGGAAACAGATATTCGTCCACATTCGAGATGACATCATTTCTAAATCATCATGTGCAAGAACCCGTTTTTCCAGATGTTCTGCCAGATCCATGTAGCCATCAACCAGTGAAGCCCAACCAGCATCACCACATTCTCGCCAAGCCAGCCAGAGTTTAAGTGCATCATTTCGCCGACCACATTGCAATGAATATCGGCCTGCATCAATGTTACGAGACTCTTCATGGAACAGATAGTGAGCAACGTTGCCATGCGCACAGACTCGTGCTAAAAGTTCCGAATCCTTCACTAAAAAGGCACTACAAATCAATGGCAAGCCCATCATTTTGTGTGCATCCCAGCAAACACTGTCTGCTGATTCGACCCCATCCATAAGCGAACTGTGCTCTGATGAAAATACGGCTGAGCCGCCCCATGCAGCATCGACGTGATGCCAAAGCCCTTCTGCGTGAGCGATGTCACCAATTTCTTTGAGCGGGTCGAATGCGCCCCGGACCGTGGTTCCTGCTGTAGAGACGACACAGAACGGAATGCCACCTTCACGCCGGGTTCGTTGAATTTCATCTTCTAATGCAGATGGGCGCATGCACCCATGTTCATCACAGGCGACTTTGATGAGGTTCTGGTGGCCGATTCCGATGACATTGGCAGACATGAGAACCGAATAGTGTGACTCACTTGAGACATAAGCAACCAGAGATCGGCCGTCGAATCCTGTTTGGGTTGACGTCGGAATCAATTTTTGCCGAGCGCATAACATTCCAAGCATATTTCCATTTGAACCACCTGTCGTGAGCGAACCTGCACCGTCTGAGAAACCAACAAGTTCACCCATTCGAGTGAGAATCGTTTGTTCAATCAGCGTAGCCAAAGGTGCCAGTTCGTAGGTATACATCGAGGTATTTGTGAGCGTAGCGATGATCTCACCGGCGAGGCCAGCAGTGTTTAGTCCACCCCAAAGCGGATTCATGAATTCGGGGCGATTGGTTTTGACGCAGGAACGAAGGTAGGTATCGATGTCATCGAGTACCGCATCCATACCGTGCCCCTCGAGCGGTAATTTGAGGTCTGTCGTTTTGGAAAGTGATGTATGTGGCATTGGTTCAGCCACTTTTCCGGGTTCATCGGCTGCCTGGAGATACTTCAAAATCCGATTAGCGATTTCTCCGATGAATAGCTCAAGTTCCATACCAATCGTTTATGGGAAAAGGTCGAGGTTCTTAGTGTTCTTGAGAATATGTATTGAAGAAGAAGGTGGGAGAGGATAAAAAGTACCTGCCCATCAGATTTTAATCGGAATGAATAAAGAAAGATGCATAATTGATAAAAGGCTTACCTAAAAAGACCCATGAGTTGAATAATAAGCAAAACAGCATCGGGATTCGAGGGGTTTTTTCATTTTCTACGATGCCTGGGGAGACCGGAGAGTAAAACGAGTTGTTTTCATTCCACCCCGTCGGAAAAGGCTCGTGAAAACAGTATTCGGTGGCAAAAGTGCATGCACCTTGCATAAATCATGAGCAACATTGAATAGCACATGGCTTGAGTAGCAGATATGCTCGGAGAAGTAGGAGACAAGTGGCTTAGCCGTTTACATCAAAATGTCGCGAAGGATTTGCGCACCAAAGGTTGGTCCCAAACTGAGATTGCTGAGGCTTTAGGCTCGACACAGAGTACCATATCTCGCCAAATGCAAAAGCCACCAACATCGCTTGGAGCAAGTGCAGATGAAGCAACAGTCGATGGATGGGGGCATGAATTATCCCTTGCATTAAATTCAATGGGCCCAGAGTCACGAGTGGTTCGACAACGACTGGTTGTAGAATTCCAATTCACCGGTAACAATACCATTCGCTATGACAAAACCTTGACTGGACTTGATTTGGAAGAAGGACAAGAGCAACGCGCCCTTTTGCGAAGACTTGAATGGGCGGCAGGTCGATTAGATGTTCGCCGGATCGAACATTCAATTCCTGCTGTGGGACTTAACATTGCATCATGCAGTGTAGGTGCGACTTCAAATTCTGAAGTGGCGGCATTCCCCGGCCGTATTACCCTCGTTGATGGCGCCCTGCGTCACCATGAAACGCCGAGTTTCGGTTCTTCGAACCACCTGGCATCGGTCTTACTTGCAACACATGCACAGGATGTCAGTAAAGTCTCCATTCTCAATATCCGCCCACCATTGAATACAAATGGTGTCGATATTAAACGAGTGGAACAAGCTTGTCAACATCTTGGATATAATTTTTCACTCGCTCCGAAGGGAAGCGTTGATACTCAAGCAACTCGAATCGATATCTTACTCGACATCGGGGACTTTGGATGGGAACCGGCACTGTATGTATTGGCTCATAATCCTCTTGATCTCATCGACAGGACCCATCAAATACTTTCAGCTCTTTAGGTGATGAAATGAATACTCTACTTGCCTACTCGTTACTGTTGTTTACGCTTGGTTTTTTTGCATTTATTGGATTCCGAAATGAAAAGCACGAGAAAAAAGGTCAAGAACACTATCTTTCTGCGCGTAATTCTAAGAATTCAGTGCAGATCGGTTTGAGCCTTTTCGCCTCGGGGATGGGTATCTGGATTCTCTTTGGACCTTCAGAGGTTGGCTATTGGGGGGGCTTTTGGGACGTTGTAGGCTATGCAGTTTCTGCTGCAACGCCGTTCCTCTTACTCGCTTATGTCGGGCCAATGATTCGTCAAAGAATGCCTACTGGGATTACACTTGCTGATTATGTCCGAATGCGTATTGGAAGACCAATGCAAATCTACGTTGGAGTCATATCGATACTCTATATGTTCACGTTTTTGTTTGCAGAGTTTACTGCAATTGGAAGAGCGATGAACCTACTCACTGGAATGAATCCGCTGGCGCCAATGGTGGCTGTTGGAATCGTTACTGCGGCATACACATCGTATGGAGGTTTGCCAGCATCATTACGTACAGACCGATGGCAAGCATGGGTTGTATTGTGGTTGTTTGTTGCCTTAATGCTGATTCTGTTTGCAGGAGACCTCAGTTCGCTTATTGCCGATGCCAAGGCATACAATCCCGTGGATGAGTGGAGTATTGGTTCGATGTCCTACATGGACTCTTTTGCATCGGGTCTTGCCCTTGTGATCGCAATTACAGCAGCTGAAATGTTTACTCAAGGTAATTGGCAACGTGCCTATGCATCTGAGAATGACAAAGCCTTGCAAAGGGGCTCTCTTCTCGCTGCAGCACTCGTGTTTCCACTTGTGCTGCTCATGGGTATTCTTGGTACTGTTGTTGCTGGACAAGGCGTGATTCCTGCTGATGCAACGCTTGCCGAGAAGTCTGGTGCCTTTTTCTATCTCCTCGAAGACATCCATGTGTTGTTTATTTCAGCATTCATTGTACTCGGAATTGCTTTGGTTTGTTCAAGTGTGGACACACTACAAAATGCAGTTGTTGCCTCCATTTCCCAAGATCTGTCAGATGGGCGAATGAAACTACAACATGCTCGAATAGCAACGGTTGCTTTGCTACCCTTAGCCATCTTTTTGGCAACTGAACCAAGTCTTTTCGGGTTTGAAGTCAACGCAACCAGTGTCTTTGCTATTTTTCTTCGCGCTGATTTACTTGCAACTGCTACAGTACTTCCCGTATTCCTCACACTATGGAACCGAATCTCTTCAGAAGCAGCCTTGATTGGTGCAATCAGTGGGCTTGGGTCGGTCATCGTGTATGGGTGGATTACTACAGATTTTGCAACAGGAATCAATTATCTCTGGCTCCCAACCAATGACTACGGTTTGGCAAACCTCAATGTATTTCTTTCCGCACTCATCGGCTCAGGAATGGTAACGATACTCATCTCGATCATACGAAAGCCAAAATTATCCACCAATGAGGAATGAACTTTACGATCCCTGTCATCCCGAGGATAGCATAATAAGTGGGTCCGTATTAATTCCAAATGTTCAACATGGTAGGCACCCCTCTCGATGTACTCCCGTATGTGCGGGGAATTCAAATGGTTCTCTCCGGATACGAAGGGTACACAAAAGGTAAACGACGGGACGCAGATCTCGCCATTCGCGAGGAGATTAAGCGCTGTGGAACTCGTGCTCGAAACCACATCATGAATGTTCATGACAGTTGTTTTCGTGAAAAAAAGATTGATATTTCAAAAACAGCAAAAGCATGTTGCAATACAATTGATATTTTGATTGAAGACATTGACAAATCTCCAACTGGAATGACGCATGCCTTCTTTTCAGGGCAACGTTCTGCATCAGTATCCGTTCTTAAAAAACTCATCAAGCATGACCATGATGTCATTGAAATGATGACAAAAGCGGTGAACATTTCAAACAGTATTGAACATGCATTTGCTTCGGACAAAACAGATGATGAAGTGAAATCCTTAATCCGGAAATGTGAACAAATGATCACGAGTTCACGTGGCTATTACAGCGCAAGGTCAACGGTCCTTGATGGACTACGACAGAAAAAGAAGGTGTGAGAATGACAACGAATTTTAAGTGGCGAAGTAACCCAAATATTGTAGCACGACTGGTCGATGGCAACGATATCCAGACGTGGAAATCACAACAAGTTGTGTTGAAACCAAATGAGGCATGTGCCTTCATTATCGATGGTCGAATTGGAGATATCGTTTCTGAAAAGGTTGTGAGTAACATCGGAGGTGGCCTCGGCCGTCATATCGCTGAGATGATTGGGGCAACTGCAACTGACCGACGAATGCTGTTTGCAATGACAGGACCACTTGATTTATGGATTCCTTTTTCCTCGAACCTCTCCACTGGCTCAGAAGCAACTGGCCATATGAACCTTCGAATACAATTGCGCAAAGAAGACATCCCCAAGTTGCTCAATATCTTTGCGAATCACGCACCGCTTCTTGACCGAGCGGGACTGATTGGCTTCCTAGGGCATGAGGTTATTACGCGATGTATTGTACCAGCAATGGCAAAATGCTCCAGTATTGAAGAACTGCGCAGTTCAGATTTCCAAGAGCATCTTGAAATGCATGCTGAGGTTGAAATGCGTCAAACGCTCTCAACACTTGGCTTCACCTTCTTACGTGCTTTTATTTCGACCAGTAAAACAGACCAAGAGAAACTTGCTCGACTCAAAGCAGATCTTGACACAGCAACACAAACTGAAGGAGCAAATGCAGACGCTCTAATGGAACGTATCGCAATCCGCGAAGCCGCTACATTACGAAGAATTGAATGTGAAGTGAATGTGGAACGTGCTAAGAAACGGGGAGAAGTCACCATACAAGCAGAAAGTGAACTCCTTGAACTCCGAAAACAAGAATCTGTGTGGGAAGCAGAACTCAAACGAGACCATGGACAATTAGACCTTCGTATCAAAGAATCTTCACACAAAACGACACAGGCAATGGAATTGTTTGAACAAGTTCAGGCTCGAAAGCGTGACCGAGTTCAACAAAGTCAAGAACATCAGGACAAGCGTATGGATAAGCAAAACGATATCCAAACAAAAATGATGGAAATGGCAGCAGAACAAGGCGTATTAACTCCTGAAGTCATGCAAGAATTTCTACGGCAACAAACTGCACAGAAAGCCATTGATGGTAACAATTCAGCTGCACCGGCAACTCCTCCAGTGGCGGCAGTATGCCAACAATGTCAAGCAGCCATGATGCCAGATTGGAAAGCTTGCCCGCATTGCGGCTCGTCGCGGTGATTCTCGTACCGAACCGTAGCCGACACTCGCACGCCGGCACAAGTATTACACCATCAACCGATTTGGATTTATCATGTTCCTAAAATGGGGATCTCAGCCGTGGATGATTTGGCGTTCACATTGGCGCAACCGGGAGATGCTAGGTGGGCGGCGTGTTACCTTTGCCATATTGACTGCAATGGCCTTGTTTGCTGCAATCCCATATACCCTCATCAACCGATTTGCATCTGTTCGAGATTGGGCTGCTTTTGACCCGACTCTTCAACTCGATATCGACATTCCATTTCTCGCATGGATGATTCTCCCGTACATGACTTTGTACTTGTATTACCCTGCGGCTGCGTGGCTTGGTAGTAAAAATGAAATCATGTGGCGGCAAAATGTAGTGTTCCATCAAATGATGCTGCTGACATGCTGGGGAGTGAATGTAATATTCATACTCTTACCCGTCGAAATTGACTTGCGTCATTTGATTCATGGCATTGAAGGAACCATGTGGGAACCGTTCTATGCAGCCATGCATGGAATTGATACCCCTTGGAACTCTTGGCCATCGCTCCATATTGTTCAAAGCATGCAAGTGGTGTTGGTCCTCAGATATTGGTATCCTCCAACGACCACACGCCTCCGAATTACACACGCCCTACTCCTCATCATGTGGATTTTACTCGTGATATCGACCATGACCATCAAACAACACTACATCTGGGACGTCGCAACAGCAATGTTGGTGGCTGGCTTAGGTTGGGTCTATTGGATGAAACCGTGCCTTGAGCGTTTGAAGACTGATGAATTCATCGACAAGTTCGATGCTCGAATGGCACTCGATTAACCGAAAACCAAACTGACCAAATCTGGCCGAGTGAGATAAATGCTCAGGCTTATTCCTGCCATAATCATCATCCAAGAACCAATGAGCTTGATCATGCCTGTCGCACGCTTGAGGAAATTAATCATGACTTGTCGGCCTAAGCCGACCATAGTGGTGACAATGACCATGAGAATCAATAAACCGACCATCAATCCACTCACTCCGATTCCGATTGCCATTGGACCCAGTGTACTGAGATAAATGACAAATGGAAGTACGGCAGCGGCGGTACAATCAATGGATGCAGCGGCATAACCAATTCCATAGAGATACATGTTTCGGCGTGGAGTAAACGTATCATCTTCTTCTGTCGTGCTGTATTTCCGAACAAACTTGTCCACGAATCCCATAAGATGCGAAGTGATGCCGATGAGCATCATCGAACCTAAAACAATCAACAGCAGTGCGATGAAAATCGCAATGTAATGAACGAGGCCGGATTTGGTAAACGCCTCACCCATCAGAATTGCAATGATTCCAATGATGGCAAAGAACGTCCACATACCCACACCTGAAAGAAGTCCGATTACCAAGGAACTTGGCATTTTCTTTTTCAGTTGCCCAGATTCAATCAGTTCGTCTTCTCGGGCACCCAATGAGAGATAGTACGAAATGAAACCGGGTAGAACGGGGAAAGCACATGGTGAAAAATAGACCAAAATAGACAAGACCATTCCGAGAAGGAAAACGGCCACATATGCCGTGCTTGGCTCTTCCCAAGCAAGTCGTGATGAAGTAAGGTCGAGAAGAACCTCTTCTGAGGTATTGACCGATAATAAATCTGCTAATTTTCCATCAAAACTTGACCATTGGTCGACAGGTGTACCTGTCGATTGCTTCTCGATGATGTAGCCTTCTTCATCAAGAATGAGAACGACTGGGATTTGCCCTGTGCCTCCAGTGGTAAACAAGCGGACGGGGTCAGTTGTCGAACCATCTTCGAGAATAGCGGCAGAAGTAGAACCGAATCCAGTGGGATAAAGCGGCACGTGGTAGGAACCTGATGAGATATTGAGATAGGCAAGGTCTTCATTATACCAGGCACCGTATGCAAATATCTTCAATGATTTATTCGAAGCATTAGCCATGGCTTGCCAGTCATCCATGTTTTCTTCAATATGTTCTTGGACAGCATGGCAATTGCTACAATCATGTGCCATGAGATCAAGGATAATAATCGAGCCACGATGCTCTTCGAGATGAATCCAGCCCGTGTCGTTGGAAACATTTGACTCAATTCCCGTACGGTTAAGCGATTCGAACACGATATTCGGGATTGGTGCAGGTTCAGCATCCGATGCAAAAATCTCATCCATACTGTCAAACATTGAGAGTGCGGCAAACGAAATGGTCACAAACATCAGTGCTGCGATAGCGAAAGCCTTCCAAGTTTCAGCTTGTTTGAAGACATTAAAATCAGACTGCTCGTAAAGGCTCAATCCAACTGCCTTGACTGAACTCCCAGCCTTTCCAATGAACCCCATACCTCTACGACCAATCCCCCACATCACTTGAACATAATGGGGTGGACTGGTCAGTACATCTGTGAAAGAGTTCAATTCCTTCACCTAAGCGGGAAAGAATGTAAAACCACGGAAATTTCGACAATTAAGGATTTAGAGATATGGGCGCAATGGAGCGAAACGATTGGTTTGTTCACGATACGAGGAGCAACGATTTATTCATGATTTCAAATTCAAGAGTTGCAAAGAACACGACGAAGTGCTGCTGCCTTATCACCTGCAGAATTGTTCCAGTCTCCCGACTTTCAACTGGATTCGCCAATTGACAAGGAAACCTACAAAAATTCACGAATGAATTCAAAGCGAACAGGGAAAGTGGGCTCGGAGAGATTTGAACTCTCGATCTTCGCCATGTGAAGGCGACATCATAACCCCTAGACCACGAGCCCTAAGGTAAACCGTCGTAAAGCCACGGCGATATAAGCCTCCCCGTCAAAGACTTAGGTTAACGGTGAGCGTTGAGATGAACCATACCTACTTCAAGTCGGTCATGCGTTGGATGGACTTCGATGAGGTGGACAGGGACATTGACGACATCGGATAATTCTTCGGCAATCGAAAGGGGCAATTCAATGCGCTGATGTTCAGCATTGTATCGAATCCAGCCCTCTGCCACACCGAGTTCTTCCATCAATTCAGCGACGTCATCCGATGCATCCTCAAGTGATGTAGGTATAGAACCAAACAGAATAGTATCGTCATCACTCAATGTTTCGTAAGGACGTAAATTCGCCTGACCCCGTCGTCGGAAACGGGCACGGAGTTGTCCTGCATCCTTGTAGTGAGAGGAACAAAACTTCAGATGGAAATTCAGGTCTTGAGCTGCATCTTTCAGTCGAAGTGCCAATTCTGCAGAACCTTCTGCTGCTGCGGTAATTCCACCGCTTAGGTTGAATCCACGAACATCCATATTTTCTTGATTCCCAACCGTAATTTCGAGTTCATTGAGATTGAGAAATTCTACGGGAGAGTCATGTAAAACATCGAGCAAGGCAAACAATTGTTCCTCTTTATCCGGTTCACAAGGCAACTCAATTCCCACATGGATACCGGCATCAGCACAGGCTTGTATCACTGGAAGATATTTGGTTAGGGTTCCATCCAAAAGGTGGAAACGGATTTCGTCTAATCCTGCGGCTCCAAAGTCTGCTGCACGGTCGACTTGGAAAGGTATTGAAGTATAGAGATGGATATGGTGCTCTTTCCCAAAAGCCGCTTTGAGTTGGTGAACGGCTTCCAATGATTTCTCCATGTCAAGCATTGGGTCTCCACCGGTAATTCCAGTGCCAGTAGCACGCATGGCATGGCCTTCTTCAATCACATCAGCCCAAGAAGAACATCGCCGTTCGTTGGCAAACATGTCAGGAGATTCCCGCCGATTATCAGAAAGAGGGCAATAATCACAACCCCAATGGCATTTACCAGTGACAAACAAAACCAGTTTACTCCCACGTTGGCACTGAATACATCCTTCAGCCTCACCGTCTTCAGCGGGGAGGATTTCGGTCGCCATTGGCAAAGACACGGTCATTGAACTCAAACACTCCTGTCGCCTTTGGGGTTTCAACCTCTCGCATGGCCCAATTCCTTATTGAGACGCATTTGCCTGAAGAATGAGCCAGCGATGAAAACGGTAATCGCCGGTAAGTTCTGGGTGAAAAGTCAGTGCTAATCGGGACCCGTCAAGAACACCAACAATTTCCTCACCCAACATAGCCACAGGCGTACACTCAATACTGGATTGTTCAAACCTTGGAGCTCGAATAAAGACACCGTGAAATGCAGAGTTGTTGTGTAATGGAGAGGTGTCACTGACTGGAAGGGGTTTGTGATTGAATCGATCACGTGTGGCAACCTTTGGAGAGATTCGTCCACCCGACGGAGTATCAAGGGAAATCTCAACTTCTGCTTCAAATGAATCCCGTTGCCGACCCCAAGCATTACGTGAGATCTCAGCACGAAGAAATGGAGCTTGAGGTTCACCTGGATTGGCGAGAAGAATTGCTCCTGCACACGTTCCAAGAACGGGGCGTTGGGGGTGCTGTTCCATCCATGAATACAAAGCAGAAAGGAGCGATTCACTCTGACTGGCTTTCCGCATGGCAGTTGATTCTCCACCGGGGAGAATCAGGCAATCGAGATGTTCATCGACTTCCAACGCTCTTCGCAATTCCACAATTTCAATACCAAGATGAAGTTGAGATGATGCTGCACGAAGCGCCTCTGCATGCTCATGGCGAGCACCTTGAAGCATTGCAAGTCCGATACGCACCATGGAGAAGGGTAGAGGCACTTCCCTAAGAGTTCAACGATGAAGTATTGAGGAAATGATATTTGGAAGAGATGTTTTTATCCATGAACTTGAAGAACCTCCATGTATTGCAACAACTCATGGACCTCAGTCAAGACTGTTTCCTCGTCCCAGGCCCCGTGCGAATGGGACAACCATGTCTCGATGCACTGTCCACACCAGTGATGACTGCACGTGGACCAGAATTCCGGGATGTCATGGCGCATCTCAACTCAGGATTAAGAAATGCCTTCAATTTAGCACCCTCTGAACCAGTCCGTGGAGTGCAGTCATGGGCAGGGGATGATGAGTACAAGGTTGTCGTTGTATCCGGAAGTGGAACAGCTGCTATGGAAATGGTTATCGCAAATCGATTCCGTTCGAATGATTTAGTCTTGGTCCCAACCAATGGTAAGTTTGGCGAGCGAGTTGCAGAAATGTGTCAACGGTTTTGTAATGTTAAACATCTCAAATATGAATGGGGACGAGCCTTTGATTTGTATGAACTTGAACAGCAACTGGAACGAGGGTGCTATGAATCACTTTTGATTTGCCACAATGAGACCAGTACTGGAATTACCCAAGATGCTGCTGCCATTGCTGAAATGTGTGCTCGGCACAACACCTCATTCATTCTCGATGGAATCACTTCAGTTGGTGGCATGCCAGTACATCCAACCGAATGGAATGCGGAAGCTGTGGTCGTAGGAGCGCAAAAATGTACGGCTGGACCGTCTGGTATCGCTGCAATTGCACTCCATTCAACTTTCATTGAACGGGTTCATGCGATTCGAGACCAAGGAGATTCAAATCCAAACTACTACCTCGATTTAGTAGCCGCTCTCAAAGAGGGTGGCGATGACCAAACACCTTGGACACCAGCAGTGAACCTTGCCATGGGCTGGGGTGCTGCCCTGGAGGCGCTCAAGAATGAATCGAATAAGGTTCGTTGGGACCGCTGTGAAACGATGGCAAATGGGGTTCGAAATCTCTTCTTGGATCTCGGTTTTGAATTGCTTGCAGATGCAGAACAACGAAGCAACACGGTCACTTCAATTCTCTATCCAGAAGGCATTAATGATGCGTGGAGGACCCGTCTCAAAGAAGAGTTCAACACACAAGTAATTGGGGCACAAGACCACCTCAAAGGGAAAATGTTCAGGGTCGGTTCAATGGGAGAAACACCCATCGGCGAAATGGTCGAAGGATGCAAACGCATGATTGATTGTTTCACTTCATTCGGAATGGAACTTCCTAAAGTCGATCTTGAATCGTATTTTGTATGAGGTGACATTATGGCGAGGTACATCGTGTTAGGGCGTTTTCAACCCTTTCACATGGGCCATGAATATTTGGTGAGGTCCGCATTAGACCATGTTGAAGACGGAGACCAACTTGTCGTTGCGATCGGTTCAAAACAGGCAGAGTGGGAACCTGATAATCCATGGACGGCGGAGGAACGCCAAGCCATGATTCAGGCGTGGGCTACCCAGGCAGATATCGAGATCGAAATTGTAGCCATTGAGGACATCAACGACCCACCAAATTGGGTCACACATGCTGAAAAGGTTCATGGAAACGGAATACTCGTGACCACTGATGATGCAACCTCAGACTTGTATCGAGAGGCAGGCTATGAAATACGAAATCCTAAGATGAATCAGCGTGAACAGTTTGAAGGATGGCGCGTCCGTCAAACTGCAAAAATGCTCTCAACAGTGTACGATGATGAGGCAGTGCGAGAAGTGCTCAAGGCAAGCATTCCGTCATCAGTGATCGAATGGTTGATTGAAACGGACGGACTCTTCCGGCTTTCTACCTTTGAAACCGGAGTCCATGCAGGTTGATTACTTTTTGAAGAATTTCTTTTTGACTTCTTTTTTCATTTGCTCTTTAGCTGCTGCTTGTATTTTTTCTTCTGCTTTTGCTTTGATTCCACTGGCCATGGAAGAGAATTTGTCCTTAGCAGCATTCTTGATTGGCTTGGTTACTTCATCAATAACTTGACGTTGAGCAGATTGAGTAGCACTCTTTGCTGCCTTCTTTGCAGCAGTACCTGCTGCACTGGCTGCCTTACCTGCAATTTTCTTGACCATGAACAACCGAAAGCCTCGCCACAGAAGAAACTTGTGGTATCACTCATCGGATGCCACGACAACACGTGCTGCAAAAAGAATTCGCTGCTTGTACATGTAACCTGCTTCAAGAACATCAACAACAGAACCAGCAGGGAAGGCATCTGATGCTGGAATCGTAGTAATTGCTTCCATCTTGGCTGGGTCGAATGGTTGGCCTTTCGCTTCAATTGGAGTCACACCATCCGCAGAAAGTTCATGCCACATTTTGTTTCTCAAAAGGCGTAGACCTTGAGCCACAGCCGAAGTATCGTCTTTGTCAAGATTATTCAGTGCACGGTCAACATCACCCAAAACAGTCAACATTCGTCGTGCAAGACCCATTCCACTGTATTGGACGAGGTCTGCTTTTTCTGCCATGAGGCGTTTTCGAACATTCTGAATTTCAGCATCTTTGTAAGCAATCTCTTTTTCTGCTTTTTCCGCACGGGCAAGAGCTTCTTCCAACGGATCGAGTTCTTCAATTTCAATTGAATCTGCCAAGTCGATCGTATCGGCCCCTTCTTCCACAATTGGGATTGTGTCATCGCTTTCGATGATGTTTTCTTCCGGTTCTTCCGAAGGCAATTCGTCACTCATCATGTAAGGCGTTACGGAAGTGGTCTTTGAACCCCTCTACTCATCGAGAAGGTACTGTCTGAGATTCCACTGGCCATGTCCCCATTGGCCTGCCTTGAGGTGCTCTCTTCCCAAGATCCCAACAAGTGTAGAGGAAGTGTCGCAAAGCGTAATGGTATAGACCAAGGCACGGGCCGCTCGGTCATGTGCTTCATAGGTTGGAACTATTTTGGCATCTTCGCTTTCATCGAGTGTTTCGCCAAGCTCTTTTCGACGACCCATCCAATCGAGACATACGAGTTCAGAAAATTCTTCTTCTGGAATACCTTTGAGTCGGTGAACGAGTGCTTCCCATGTCGATTCTGCATACAAGTCTTCACTGTCAGCAATTGTTCGCCCTAATGCCACATCGAGGTAAAGAAAAGCACGGCCTTCCCAAACTTCCCAAGCACCCGGACTGGACCATTCCATGAGATGGAGCAAACCTTGAACCCCATCGTTTAATGTTCGCAGGACTTCCAAAACTGTACCGGTGTGTTCGGTTCCTACCGAATCCATCCAATCGAGGATTTCTGCTTCACAATCGATATCAAAGGTACGCTTTAATCGTCCATCAAAAGGAGGTCTTTGGTCGCGAAATTGGCCCTTTTCCATTCCTTGATAGAGTTCAGTCCAAGAGCGTTCGAGAAGCATCTCCAAACTTGGCGTATCGACAAGCAAGAGAACCAATTCTATGCCCATAATTGAATCCAAAAGGTGGTGTGGTTTGATGTCATCGGCATCGTGCTGAAGAAATGAAAGCAGTGAATCCACTGATTCAAGAGAAGAGCATTGAAGAAGAACGGTTGGCCCGAGTCACATGGAGGCTTTGTTATGGCGACAATTAAGGAGCAGATCGATTTGATCCGCGTCGAGATTGATAAGACCCAAAAGAACAAGGCTACAAACGCGCACATTGGCAAACTCAAAGCCAAAATTGCACAATTAAAAATCAAGGAAGAAAGAGCGCATGCTCACTCGAAAGCAAGTGGTGGCGGTAAAGGGTTTGAAGTCAAAAAGTCAGGTGATGCAACTGTAGCACTGGTTGGTTTCCCATCAGTAGGAAAGTCCACGTTGATCTCTAAAGTGACCGATGCCCACTCGGAAGTAGCAGGTTATGCCTTTACGACCCTCACCTGTATCCCAGGAGTAATGGAACACCGAGGTGCTAAAATTCAGATTTTGGATTTGCCTGGTTTGATTAAAGGTGCAGCAGAAGGAAAAGGTCGTGGACGAGAAATCCTCAACGTTATTCGAAGTGCTGACATGGTTTTGTACATCGTGGACCCTTTCCAAGATGCTCACTTCAATGTTTTACATCGTGAGTTACACAATGCAGGCCTTCGACTCAATGAAACCAAACCTCCCGTCTTCATCAAGCGCACAGACCGAGGTGGAATCGACGTTCGTACAACCGTTGAACAAACCTTTCTCACCGATGAAGAAATGAGTGAAATCATTCGTTCTTTTGGATACACATCAGCAATTGTCACCTTGCGTAATAACACGACTGCAGAACAAATCGTTGACTGTTTAGCCGAGAATCGAATCTATGAAAAAGCAGTTATTGCAATCAATAAAATCGACATTGCGACTGAGGAAGATTTAGTGCGTTCACGAAAGTCCTTACCAGCAGACTGGCCAGTTATGAGAATCTCCGCCTTCAAGGATATCGGCCTCGATGAATTGAAGGACTTTATTTATGATAATCTTGGATTTATGCGAGTGTATCTCAAACCGCAGGGTCAAGATGCAGACATGGAAGAGCCACTTATCGTCAAAGACGACACAACGGTTCAACACATCTGTAACAAGTTGCACAGAGATTTCGTTCGTAAATTCCGCTATGCTCGCGTGAAGGGGCCCAGTGCGAAATTCGACTGGCAGCGTGTCGGTCTCGACCATCTTCTCAAAGATGGTGATTTAATCACGATTGTTGTACGTCGTTGATTTAATCCCAAATACCCATGTCCATACGGGCATCTTCTGTAGCGTGGATTTTTGGATCCCATCGAGGGGTCCAGACAAGATTGATATGGACACTTTCGAGACCGACAGTTTGTAATGCTGCTCGATGGGCTGCAGCCATTATTTCAGGTGCAGCTGGACAACCAGGGGAAGTTAGAGTCAAATCTATTTCTGCGTGAAGAACTTCGTCTTTTTCTTCAAAACGGACATCGTAAACAAGTCCTAATTCGACGATGGATAATTCCAATTCAGGGTCTTCAACTTCATCTAATTGCGTCATAACATCTTGCTTTTCAACCATAATAAAACCTCATTCAAGTCCTCGAATATCTTTCATCACCTTGTCGAACATGTTGCGGAATCCATTTGAACGACTTGGAGAGAGTGTGTTGAGAATTCCCATCTCTTCTGCAAAGTCAGGAGAGAGAAGTAAGGCTTGGGCAGGAGCAGTTCCATTGATGGCAATACTCAGAATCCCCATGAGACCTTGAACCAGTTTTGCATCAGCACCAGCGAGTAAGAGGACCTTGCCGTCATCCAATTCGACGTGTACATGTGCTTCAGATTGACATCCAAGAACTCTTGATTCGTCATCCCACCGTTCAAGAGGATAAGGAATCACTTCATCGGCCATATCAAACACCATTTCAAGGCGCTCCATTTTATCTTCGATTTCCCTAAACTCTTCAATTAATTCAGAAAGTTCTTCAGGATACGTCATCCAAACCTCTCCGTTATTTCTTTGAGCTGTTGGACAAAGAGTTCTGCTTCCTCCATGGTATTGTACAGATAAAAGGATGCTCGAACAGTGCCGCTCACGCCGAGGCGGTTGAGTAAGGGTTGTGCGCAATGATGCCCGGTTCGGACTGCAAAGCCTCGTGCATCAAACAAATGAGCCAAGTCTTCACTGTGGATTGTTGGATGATTAAAGGAAACTACGGCGCTGTCCTGTTTCTCATGACGGCCATAGACCGACATACCGAGAGTTCGCAATTCTGCAGCAACCCATCGCCCAATTCCAATGAGTCGTTGATGTTCCTTTTTCAAATCAAGTGTCGACATCCAATCCAAGGCCGCACACCAACCAACCGCTTCAGCGATACGAGGTGTTCCCGCTTCGAACTTATGTTCATCCGTTTGATACGTCGAACCGGTGATTGTGACGGTTTCAATCATGTCACCGCCGCCCATGAATGGTTGCATTGTTTCAAACACATCAGGATGTATCAGAAGTGCTCCAATGCCTGTAGGACCACACATCTTGTGAGCTGAGAACGCCATAAAATCTGCACCAAACTCTTGGAAGTTAATTCGCTCATGAGGAACGCCTTGTGCTGCATCAACCAAAACTAAAGCGCCCTTTGAATGGGCAAGTTCAATGATTTCTTCCATTGGATTACGCACGCCTAAAACATTTGATGTATGGACGACACAGACAAGTTTCGCACCATCTAAAGATGCTGCATAGGCATCCATATCGAGCGTAAAGTTTTCCATGACGGGAACATATCGTAACTCGATCTTTCGCTCTTCTGCAAGCATCTGCCAAGGGACAATATCGGAATGATGCTCCATTTCAGTCAAGACAATGACATCACCTTCGGAGAGATTTGCTCGGCCCCATGAATGAGCAACGAGATTAATGGCTTCTGTCGTTCCACTGGTGAGAACTGCACGTTCTGCGTTAAACCATTCCTTCAACTTGGTTCTGCATGATTCATACCCCTCAGTTGCTTCACCTGCGAGTGTGTGAACTGCTCGGTGGACATTTGCGTTGGAGGAGGTATAATAATCGTTCATTGCATCCAAAACGACTTGTGGTTTCTGTGTCGTGGCTGCATTATCGAGATAGATTAACGGGAAACCGTTAACCTCACGCTTGAGAATCGGAAAATCATCACGTATTGCCATAACCTCACCTTTTGAGTTCACATTCGAGATGAACAGTAAGTCGAGTTCGCATTTCCTCAATGAGGAATTTGTTTGTAAGATTTGAAAACGCATTGAGAAGAAAACCATTGACAATCATTGCTTGCGATTCTTCTGGACTTAATCCTCTTGACATTAAGTAATGCATTTGATTCTTGTCAACAGGTGCACTCGCTGCTCCATGAGCAGCAGAAACATCATCAGCGAGAACTTCGAGTTCAGGTATTGCTTCTGCTCTTGCCTTTTCGGAAAGAAGGAGATTACGGAAAACCTGAGATGCATCGGATTTATTCGCTCCTTCAGCAATGGTGAGTAGGCCTGTGCCAATGAAATGGCTGCTTCCAGCGCATGCAGAATTCATGACTAAATCTGAATTTGTACGACCATGGAGATGATGAATCTCGACATGTTGATCTTCATGACGAGCACCGATGGCATTGACCGTGACGGATTGACGGATTGATGCACCCGTTCCATTCAGGGTGCTGCGTAGATCCGATTTACATCTGAATCCGCCGACAGAAAGTGTGGCATGTTCAAGTTCAGCATCTCGTTCAATCATCCAATCTTCGCATCGAAGGAATTTGGTATTGGAGTCGAGTTCGTTGATGAAGCCAAAAGAAAGTTGAGCATTCGGATGAATCGTGCCAGTGATGTGGAGTCCGACCCATTCCGGTTCACCCGAAATATGAATGAAAACAACAGCGGAACCTTTGATCTCGAGTTCGAGATGTCCTACTGCGACATGTCCTGAGGCTCGAGCATTAATGTGAACTGGTTCAGATGATTCATTGATGATCAAACGACTGGATGAGCCACCGGCAGCCTGTAAAAAGGCTCGAGCAATGTCATCATAAGAATGGTCAGTCGGTGCAACTGCTTCGAATGCATCTCCGCCTTCAAGAGAAAAAATCACTTCATCTGCTTTTGGTACTTCATCGGTAACAGTTGGATGGATACGAGGCCAAGGAGTGTAGCGCCACAAATGTTCTGAACGAGGAGGGATAGCCATCTGTTGGTAGTTCATCCAATGGAACCCTCCATTTCCAATTCGAGTAGCTTGTTCAACTCCAATGCATATTCCATCGGAAGTTCTCTGGTAAAGGGTTCAAAGAATCCATTGACAATCAAGCCCATTGCTTCATCTTCGGTAAATCCACGACTCATGAGATAGAACAATTGGTCACTTGAAACCTTCGAGACACTCGCCTCATGCTCCAAATCTGCAGTCGAATTGCCGATTTCCATGGTCGGGTATGTATCGGAACGAGAATAATCATCGAGGATAAGAGCGTCACAAACAATCTTTGATCGGCACCCCGTTGATTTAGGAGTCACTTGAAGCAATCCACGGTAGGATGAACGACCACCTTTCTTTGAAATAGACTTTGAAATAATATTCGAGGTCGTGTTGGAGGCGAGATGGTGAACTTTTGCACCTGTGTCTTGGTGTTGCCCTTCTCCAGCATACGCCACCGAAATAACTTCTGCATGTGCACCTTCGCCCTTGAGAAGTACCGAGGGGTACTTCATTGTCAACTTAGAACCGATGTTTCCATCGACCCATTCGATGGTTGCATTCTTATGAGCAACAGCACGCTTGGTGACTAAATTGTAAACGTTGCTCGACCAATTCTGAACGGTCGAATAACGGATTTTTGCACCTTCCATTGCAATGAGTTCAACCACTGCGGAATGCAATGAGTCAGTTGAATAACTCGGAGCTGTGCAACCTTCAACATAGTGAACTGAACTTCCTTCATCTGCAATGATGAGGGTTCGCTCAAATTGTCCCATGTTCTTGGCGTTAATACGAAAATAGGCTTGAACCGGCATTTCAACGCTGATACCTTTCGGGATGTAGAGGAAGGAGCCTCCGGACCAAACGGCAGTATTGAGGGCAGAGAATTTATTGTCACTGTGTGGAATGACTGTCCCAAAATACTTTTTGATGATTTCAGGAAATTGTTTCAGACCAGTATCCATATCAAGGAAAATGACGCCCTGCTCTTCCAAATCTTCTCGAATGGAGTGGTATACTGCTTCGGATTCGTATTGTGCAGTTACGCCACCAAGCCATTTCTGCTCGGCTTCAGGAATTCCGAGTCGGTCGAAGGTGTTCTTAATGTCATCAGGGACCTCATCCCAAGATGTTTCAGTTTTGTTCGAAGAGCGCAGGAAATAGGTAATACTCTCAAAGTCAATCTTGTTCAAGAGGTCACAATTCCCCCATTCAGGCATGACCCGTTCTACAAAATGACGGTAGGCTTTGACACGGATATCAGTCATCCATTCAGGTTCATTTTTGAGTTCGGAGATATCTCGGACGACTTGTTCAGAAAGTCCTTGATCGAAACGAATCGTTGAATTCTCTGGGTCGTGAAATCCATAGCGATAATCGCCAATAACGTCTTGTGCTTCATCAGTCATCTAAACACCTCATGCAGTTACATCGAGCCAATCATAGCCACGGTCTTCAAGTTCTAACGCCAATTCAGGGCCACCAGTTTGAACTATTGCTCCATTGATCATGGCGTGAACATAATCTGGCTTTACCAAATCAAGGAGGCGTTGATAGTGGGTAATGATCAAACAAGCCGAATCGACAGCGACTTCATTAATTCCTTTAGCGACGATTCGTAATGCATCGATATCGAGTCCGGAATCGGTTTCATCAAGTAATGCCAAATTGGGTTTGAGCAAAAGCATCTGTAAAATTTCGAGTCGCTTCTTTTCGCCGCCACTAAATCCATCGTTGACATACCGTGAAAGGAAACTTTTGTCCATGGATAATTGTTCCATGGCAGCGGTTAATTCTTTGCGGAATGCTCGACCCTTTGGCGCTTCATCTCGTACAGAGGTGACTGCCTTCTTGAGGAATGTCCCGACTTGAACACCAGGAATAACTGCGGGGTATTGGAATGAGAGGAACATACCAGCACGGGCCCGTTCAAAAACAGCAAGTTCTTCCAGAGGTTGACCCCTGTAGAAGATGCTGCCTTCAGTAATTACATAGGCTGGATGGCCCATGACTACATTCGCCAAAGTGGACTTCCCTGCACCGTTCCGACCCATAATAGCGTGGATTTCACCACGATGAATTGTGAGGTTTACGCCTTTCAAAATTGACGTTCCTTCGACGGTAACATGGAGATTTTCAATTCGTAAGATCTCTTCAGCCACTACCCTCACCCAATTACCCCTCGCGGAGCTCCTTTATCAAGTGGTGTAATCTTCACCAATACCGGTAACAGCGGAGATACCACTCAATAATACAATTGAAGAAGAAGAGGAGTGAGCGAGAGTCATGACCGACGATGACCTCGTGGCAAAATATGCGGCCGAAGCAAAGGCTGCAATGTCCGCCGAGGCAAGCCGTCGAGTCGATGAGATGACCGACCCTGTTGAAGAAGAACGATTACGTTCATCTTCGCTACTCAAATTCATCGGAAAAGATGATTTTGTCCCTGCCTTACTTTCACGCCTCGGTGATGTACGAGCTGCCCTCGACGGGCATGGGGGCGGCATTGCGGTCTCGGCATTGGGTTGGGGAGAAAGTGATGCTTCTGAACTCGACCTCGTATTGGATTTAACCGGCGCTTGCCTTTCATGTGGTGCCGCACCTGGCACACTGGAAGGAGTGAAAAGCGACTTAGAAGCGGATAAGGAAATTTTCCGAATACGCTTTTCTTCCGCTCTTCTTGACACATTTGACGAATTAGGGCGAGAATTTATTCTCGCACACGGGGCAGTCGAATTTGTTTGAACTATTTCCTTCGGTTGAATGGATGGGTTGAAAGATACGAAGGAAAGGGTCGGGAGTATGGGAGCATGGACTGAAGGCCGCCGAGAGGACCCTGTTCCATGCCGTGAGGCAGACAAAGGTTTGTTTGAGATTGTCACTCGTGATGGTCGAGCACGATTAGGACGCTTACATACCGAGCATGGAATTCTTGAGACACCAGCCTTACTCCCAGTTATCAATCCCAATATCCGAACCATTGAACCCCGAGAAATGTGGGACAGGTATGGAATTGGAGCCCTGATTACCAATTCATACATTATTTGGAAACACGAAAATCTCAAAGACATCGCAATCGCCGATGGCGTCCACAAACTCTTGGATTATCCGGGAGTTGTGATGACAGATTCAGGAACGTTCCAGGCATACATCTACGGAGATGTTGAAGTTGGCGTCGAAGAAATTGTTGAATTTCAGCGAAGCATTGGTGTCGACATCGCCACCATGCTCGATGTATTTTCACGCCCAGACATGACTGAGGCTCAAGTTGCAAAATGTGTTCAAGAAACTATTGAACGGGCTCCAGCAAGTGTTGCAGCATCGGGCTCAACAATGCTCAATGGCCCAATCCAAGGCGGATTATTCAAGCACCTACGTACTGAATCGGCTCAAGGCATGGCGGGATTTGATTTTGCCATCCACCCAATCGGAGGAATTGTACCGGTAATGGAACGCCATCTCTACAAAGATTATGCTAAGATAGTGTTAGCTTCGCTTCCACACCTCCCTCCCAACCGACCGGTCCATATGTTCGGTTGTGGACATCCAATGTTGTTCCCGATGTCGATTGCCTTAGGTGCTGACCTCTTCGATTCGGCCGCCTATGCCCTGTTTGCACGCGACGGCCGATTGTTGACTCCGTGGGGTACACAAAAAATCGAAGCGTTGAACGAATGGCCTGAACGAATGCCTTGCGTATCCGCTTGTACGCCAGCAGAAGTTCGTGCATTGAATAAAAAGGAAAAGACTGCACTCCTGGCTCGTTACAACCTTGAAGTGACCTTAGCGGAACTCGACCGTTGTAAGCAAGCGATTCGCGATGGAACCATTTGGCGATTAGCAGAGCGACGTAGCCATCAACATCCGGCACTTCGAGAAGCATTTTTGTGGATTTCTACAAGCCCTCACAATAAAAAACTCAACTTACAATTCTTAGAAGACCTTGTTCTTGACGACCGTGATGCTGCCCGGGACCGTGACCAAAATGCTGGAAAGTGGGAGCATGCATGGGATTGGATCGTTGAATCTCAAGAATCTCCTCGGAAAGGCGGTGAGCCGTGGGGCGGTGAAGACACCCATGTCCGACCGCATGTCAATGCTGCAAAGAAAGCATTGAAACAACATTGGAAGCCTCAGAAGAGAGAAGGAAAGGGAGCCGATGAAGTGCTGATTGCTTACGGGACATCTGGACCTTGGCGAGAACGCTTAAGCGACCTCATGCCTCGATTAGAGCATCATTGTCCGGGATTAGAAGTTATGATTCACACACCAATTGGTCTACTCCCCTACTCACTCGAAGACCTCAATCCGTTCACCCACATAGATGGCCCACAATGGCTTTGGCGACGTCGTCCAAACCTTACATCAATCCGAGAAGAACTCGAAAACTATGGCTTAGGTGAACGCCGTATAATTCTTGTTGATTTACTGGGCGATGGTATTCAATCCCGAGCCCTTAACGCATTGCATGAAGCAGGCGTTCTTGATGGAATTAAGGATACCGATGCAAGTACACAACCCTTAGAAAAGGAACAGAGAGAAGAGGCAAGAAATAATCTCCAACGACGGCATGTCGCCGATAAGATGGTGCTTCTGCTCAACCTGAAGTACGATGAAGTACAGAATCTTTTGAGAGATTCTACCTTCGTGGTTAACCGATTAGGTCGAGTGAAGAATGCAATGCTTTCAAACGGGACCCACATCGTCAGTCCGAGGTTGACCGATGGAGGACTTTCACTGACCACCGGTGGAGCAGTCGAAGTTCATGCACTGCGTGAGCATCCCCTCCCCTATAATTTTGAAAAGAATTCCGGGGAAAGTCATCTTTCAAAAGGTCCAGCTTGGATTGTTGTCAATGATGATGCAGAACCCTTTGTCCGGCAAGGACGGAATGTATTCCACGGATTTATTCTGGCCTGTGACCCTTGGATTTCACCAGGAGATACCTGCCTCATCGTCAATCAAAAAGGTAAACTCATCGGACATGGGATCTCTCAAGGCACCCTTGCTGATATGCAACATTTCCAGAAAGGTGTAGCCGTGAAAACCCGTGGCGGAATCACACTGTAAATTTAATCGAAAACACCTCAATGTGAGGTATACTTCAAAGAGCGCCTGTACTCTCTTCAATTTGAGGGAGTAGACTATGCAAGACGACCTCATCATCAAAACTACAAATTTGACCAAATCATACGGTCCTCATATCGCCTTGAATAAGCTCAATATATCCATACCGAAAGGTGCGACAGGATTGCTCGGCCCCAACGGGGCAGGAAAATCCACATTCTTGAAAACAATCCTCGGCCTCATTCAAACAACCGAGGGAGAAGGCACTGTCCTTGGACTTGATATTCGCACCCAAGGCGATGCAATTCGTTCACGAATTGGATACATGCCAGAGTATGATTGCTTAAATCCAGAAATGGAAGCGATTCATCAAGTCCGATATTCGGGTGAGTTACTCGGTATGAATCCCACCGTCGCACTTGCACGTGCGCACGAAACACTGCAGTATGTTGGGCTAGGAGAACAGCGCTACCGAAATATCGGAAGTTACTCAACTGGAATGAAGCAGGCAACCAAACTGGCCTGTGCTCTTGTTCATGACCCGGAATTGATTATTGCCGATGAACCATCGAATGGCCTTGATATTGCCGCTCGTAATTACATGATAGAAACTCTCACAAATACCGTGAAGGCGGGAAATCGTTCGGTCCTCATGGCTTCGCATTTGATGGAAGATGTCGAACGAGTGTGTGATCATTTTGTCCTTTTGCATAAAGGGAAATTAGCTGCCCAAGGCCGTATTGAAGACCTCAAAGGCTTTGACCGTGAGATAGAGATTCATGTATGGGGGGGAGCCTCACGCCTCGAAGAAATGATGACTTCACGAGGAATGAAGGTTCGAAGAGAGGGACGAGTTATGCGGATTCTTCACGAACAAGAAGACACGACATCGATGATTCTACGCTGTGCTGCTGATGTCGGAGCCCAAATACGTCGAATGCATGAATATGAAGCATCATTGGAAGATTTGTTCCTTTCCATAATGGAAAATCTTGGCTATGAAGTAAAATCAAGTGAAGATTTATTGGCATCGCCGTCTCAAGCTCGCAAGGTTGATGCCCCAGAGTACATGGGAGGTGGTTCAGCATGAACTCTCCAGAGGATACCCCCCCACAAGCACCTTTGGACACGCTACCGGCCGCTTCACAGAGGGCGCCAGAAATGGAGGCGATTCCAAATGAATATGATTCAGCAGCACCCGTTACTGGAAAGATACGTTTGGAAGCAGCTTGGGGTTCGACAGAAGGTGATGAAGACCTTTCGGCAGCCAACGTTGCACCACCGAAATCTGATGGACAGATCTTCAAACATCAATACAAACAGTGGAATGGGGTGCTGAATCCTCGTTGGATGCGAAACTGGGCGATTTTGCGCCATCACTTACTCGGCGTGTTCAAAAAGGGACACAGGCCTTGGGGAATGCCAATTCGTTTGTATCTCTTAGTTGTCTTTATCGCCTCATTATCCGATGTTGGAATGACGTTACTCTCGGGATTAATTGGGGACTCTGGACTGCATTCCATATGGGGTGTCAATCGTGATAATCTCTACGGCCATGTTCTTGGATTCTTCCCGCGAAATATGCTCTATTACCCCGTTGTTGCTGCTTTACTTGTAGGTGGCGTCATCTCCGAAGACCGACAACATGGCACCTCTGCACTCTACTTTTCACGCCCCATTACAAGATTTGATTATGTCGGTATGAAGTTCCTTTCTGTTGCCGTTATTCAAGGGTTGATCATCTTGGTAACACTCGCACTGTACTATTTTGCCGAAATTGCAACAATGGGGCGTGGCTGGGCGTGGATTATTGATACCTTCCCGATGTTCTTGGCAACTGTAATCAGTGCACTCTTACTGATTTTCACATACACCAGCATCGGACTCGCATTATCCAGCGTCTCTAAGGGCAAATTTTTCCCTGGCATCGCCTTACTTTCGATTGTCCTCGGTACGAAAGTGTTGGCCTTTATCGTCTCCAACCTCTTTGATCGAGAAATCCTCTATCTTCTCTCCCCGTACGATTGTTTAGCCCATGTGGGTCAAGCCATTATCGGGACTCAACCAACCTATGACCAATACTCTTGGACCTGGTCGTTAGCGTCAGTTGTAGCCATGAATGCAATCGCACTGTATGTCTTGAGCACACGCGTTTCATCGATGGAGGTGACACGAGAATGATTCCGGATTTTGACCAACAAGGAAAGGCCCAAACCAAAGAATGGGTGCCGGAAATAACTGCACCTGCAATACTTTTGGAAAATGTATCAAAAAGTTATGGAAGAATCTTCGCTTTGTCAAACATCACATTGGCATTGAACGGAGGAGTCACGGGTGTTTTAGGGATGAATGGAGCAGGAAAGTCAACTTTGTTCAATTTGCTCATGGGTAAAATCAAAGTAAGCCAAGGCACCATCAAATTATTTGGTACTGACCCTTGGAAAAACCCTGCCCCCTATGCACGTGTGGGCTTTGTGCCTGAGCATGAAAATATGTATGATTGGATGACTGGCCATGGATTTGTTTCTACCTTTGCTCGACTCAATGGACTGACCCGAGACGAAGCAAGTATTGAGGCAGACAGGGTCTTGGAATTTGTCGGATTAACCGATGTAGCACACAAGAAAATTGGACAATTTTCCAAAGGCATGCGTCAACGGGTAAAGATTGCTCATGCCTTGGTAAATGATCCTGATTTGATTATTCTTGACGAACCACTCCAAGGCTGTGACCCTCTTGCCCGAACAACCATCATGAATGTCATTCGAGAACTCGGACGAATGGGACGTACAGTACTTGTTAGCAGCCATATTTTACAAGAAATCGAACGTATTACTGAACAGATTGTGATTCTGCATCAAGGAAGACTGCTCGCGTTGGGCAATCTGCATTCTATTCGAGAACGCCTCGACCAAATCCCTCACCGGATTTCCATTCAATCGGATAACCCAAAAGAATTAGCAAAGGATGTCATCGATATCGATGAAGTGTTCGGCATCTCTTTCCCAGACGGTAAAAATCTCTCAATTCAAACACATAATCTGGGGGCGATTCATTCACAACTCCCTCGAATCATTGTCGAGAATAACCACAAAGTTTCAACCATTGATAATCCAGATGACGATTTAGCTTCAATTTTGAATTACCTCACTTCAGGGAGCGGGCTGTGATGGCGAGGAAACCTGACAGTATATATCGAGCCTTTGACCGTAAGGCTTCAGCCATTGTCGAATTCACCCTCCGTCAATACCGTACCAAGAAATCCACTTGGGTTGTACTTGGTGTTGGATTTATAGCATTAGCATTAATATTTTTAATCTATATTGATGTGATGAGTTCTGAATTTGAATCGATTGATAATGATGGAGATTCTACCGATTATGATAATGATGGATACCCAAGGGGTCAAGAGATTCGTTTAGGCACTGACCCTTGGGATAGTGAATCTCACCCAGGATTATTTGACACTCCAATTGAACCTGAACCCGCATCGATGTATATCAATGAAGATGATTTTGACTGGGACATTACATCCAAACTCGGAACCCAAACAACAGGCATCGATGATGATGGTGACTGTTTGAACTCAAACAAAACGAGTTCACAAAAAGATACCAATAACAACGGCATACCATGTGACATTATTGTCGAATATTTTAAGTCTTCAGATGGCAATGTGTACACCTTTGTTTCCGCAGACTCTGGCGTTGATGAAGACCCTGATGAAGATGCATATTCACGTGAAGCTATTCACTTGGCATTTGTACTGTCTATCGGGAAATTAGGTTTTGTACTCCTTCTAGGAATATTCTTGCCCTTGTTCATGGCTACGGGTCTCATACGTGATGAGATGACATCGGGCACAATGCATTTTATGCTCGCAAAACCAATTGCTCGTTCCGAAGTTTTTCTTTACCGTACATTGGGATACCTCGGCATCGTTTGGCCATATGTGATCGTTCTTGGAATCCTCGGAGCTCTTATTTCGGGTTTTGTAGGTTCAGGAGATGCTTTCTTCCGATTCGCAGACCTCGGCGTTTGGCTCGCCATTATTTTTGCAACAATGATGGCAACACTCGTGTACGGGATGTTATTCAATGCACTTGGAGTTCTATGGAAATACGGAATTATTCTTGCCATACCATTTGCAGCATGGGAATTGGGTATGGCCTTGCTTTCAATGGGTGCACCAGATGCTTTTTTACTGAGGTTTTCGGTCATCGGATGGGCACTAATGATTGTTGATTCTGCTGCAATGTTAGTTTGGCCAAATATCGATTTGTTCATCCTCATGGGCAACTGGGGCGGTGGTGGAGATGGGGGATGGAGTTTTGATTCTTCACTCGAAGGTTCCGCACCGCTCGATTTCTTTTCATCAAAGCCTGGCCTCGGCCTTTCACCGTTCTTAGGCGCCATAATTGCCACGTTGGTCTTGATGTTCCAAGCCGTACTATTCTGGTTTATTGGCGGAGCATTGTTCAAGGGTAAGGAGATTCAATAATGCCCGAGATGACGAAGTTCGCTGGAGACCTTTCCAAACTTTGGACGCTTCAAGAACGCCCACCTCTCAACCACCTCACATGGGATTGGTGGTGGTGGTTAGTCATGCTTGATGACCCGGATGGACGACCGAGTGGTCGCCAACTGATGGTACTCTGGTCGACCAAAGATAACGCTCTGGTTGAGGTCAATGGAATGCCATGGACGCCAGAAGGAAGACCGGGATTTGATGCTGAAAAGGCAATGGCATTGGACGGGATGGTATGCGCATGGTGGTTCGATGGAAAGCAAATGCACGAACCTGTTATTCAGCAAATCTGCCGCATTATTTCACTTCCAGATACCCATTCGAGTTGGCCGAACAAGTCACCCCATTCAGGTCAAGGAGGTGGGGCAGTCGTACCACTTTTGAAAGAAGACCTTTCAATGGGACTGATGAGTGATTTGAGTTCCTTTTGGATTCAATTAACGACTGATGAAGATGCGTCTCATCCTCAGGTTCCCAAAAAATTCGACTTGCAACTCACCCCTTGGAATTCTGCATTATCCACTGCTCGTCAAGCAAGTGCAAGTTATGCCGCAAATATGGGATATGATATTCTGCGATTGCATGGGACTCGAGTCCATGGGAAATTAGATGATGAAGAAGTTTCAGGAACGGCTTATTTCCAAAAAGTATGCGTTCAAGCCCCTTCTGTCCCTTGGTATTGGGGCATGCTCCACCTCAATGATGGAACATACATCGATTGGTTTCTCCCGCATGTATCCTTTACAATCAGTGCGCGTGACAATCGACCTTGGAAACGTCGCGATACCGGTCACCTCGGACTCTCACAGGGTGGTTTATTCCATGACCCGATCAACAAACGAACTGAACGTTTTACCAAAGTAATTGTGCGGAAAATGGCATCGGAATTAACCGAGGGCGACCACGGTCAAACTCCTGGAGCACCTCTACCTCTCTTTGAAATTAAAATGTGGAATGGGCGTACAATTATCGAACTTCGAGTACAGGCGATTGAGCGGGCGCATTGGACCTTCAATCAACCAACGCGTGGTGGCTTGAAATCCCATCTCACCTACAATGAATATCCTCTGGAAATGAAATATCTCCGCATCCAGGATGAATTCGGAACTCGTAAAGAATCCGATTATGAATGGGCAAGAGGAAATGCAGAACATTCATGGGGATTATTGCACTAACCGTAACTTGAAAAGTAATCTTTACTCCATCGATAAGATACTCCACAGTGCAAGGTATTATGTGCATGGAGTGCTAGACAAGGAGGAGGAGAGATTGCTATGAGCGAAGAATCCGATGCCACAGAAGAATCAAAAGCAGATGTTTCTACAACAGATGAAGCAAAGAAAGAAGCTGAACAAGCACGCTTAGCAAAGACCTTTCGTTTGATTTCTGGAGAAGAAGTATTATTGACAAAGCGTCCAAGCATGTTTGCTTTTTTGGGGATGTACATTCTTGGAACACTTGCGCTTGGAGTCCATCTCTTCTTTCACTTCGCTGAGAGTTTTGACCCGGAGAATCCAGTTCTTAATCTCCTCGTTGCTTTTGCAGAACTTAGTGATGATCCAAAACTCCCATTCGGATTTGTATTCGTCATGCTCTTTTTAGCTTGGATGAATCGATTGATTAATGTTTCAACTTCAGGACGATGGGTTACAATTGCAATCATTTTTATGGCAAGCACGCCCCTCATAATCGGCATTGATGCTTTGGTCGGGCTCGTCATAGGGATCTTTTCTGATTCAGATGCTGGAAACTTCATCCCAATTGATTACAATTTCTTTATCTTTGGTTTAGTCTATTTTGCAATATTCATGGGCATGACCTATCGATATCAGCGAAGTTTCCACTATGCAATCACTACAGACGCAGTTATTTTCGAACACAGTTTCTTGCTATCTCGTTCTCACCGACGAATCCTCTTCGACCGTATCTCGGAAGTGATGGTTGAACGCTCACCTGTTGGGACTCTTCTTGGTTTTGCAACCGTCACAATCCTCACCGATTCAGGCGTTGGAATTGTCGAGGAGAGCACAGGCTCTAGAATGTCTGGTGCCATACCCGGGACAACTGAAAGAGAAGGCGACTCCACAGCTGAAAAGGCTGGCAAAGGCATCCTTCGTTCAATTATTGGACTCCTTACCTACCAACGAACAATTCGAGTGGTCCGTCCAGATCCAAAACACTGCATGTACAACATTCGTAACTGGGGAAAGGCAAAAGCACTTCTTAACGAAAAACATAAGGAACACAGTCAATCAAACCTTTTGCGAGACTTGAAGGACACAATCATCGCCACAAGCGATGGCAACTGATTCCTAATTGGACCTGCGAGGGTTTCAAAAACTGAATACGACCGCGTAGAGATAGAGGCGAGAATATGAGCGATGAAGAAATACTCCAAGGACCAATCGAAAAACTACGCAACGGCGACCTTGATGGTGCACTTGCTGACCTTGACGAAATGATGGGAGTTCACAAAACAAATGCCGAAGTCCATCACATGTTTGCAGAGTTTGCAAACATGAAAAATACAGAAGCTCAAGAAGATGTCATCCCTGGTGGTAAAATCATGATGGCTTACAAAAAAGCCATGCAAATGGATGAAGAAAACATGGAATACATCGGTGATTTCGCAACTTTTGCACTTGAATGCCGTCGCATACCTGTTGCAGTGAAAGAATTTCAGCGCTATGCTCGCCGCCTCGAACTCGAAGATATTCCCGTTGATGAAATTTTGTTCACAGCAAGCCGGAACATCGTCGATGCAATCGAAGTGATGGATCCAAGTCGACAGAATCCAATGGTTCAACCATGGTTAAAGCAAGCACTCATCTGGTCAATAGGCGGATTGGGATATTCTCCTGAAGACGCAATTGAAATGCTCCAAAGCGAAGATTGAGGTGGACCTATGGCGGACCAGAGCGTTCGCCTTGCCTTTCGAATTGGCTATCTCGGTGATGCATATCATGGCAGCCAAATCCAACCTGATGTCAAAACAGTTCAAGGTGAACTGATTCGGGTCTTTCGGAGTCTTCAATGGTTAGACCCCGCGAACACAGAACATAATCTCGTTCTCTCAAGCCGAACAGATGCTGGAGTCCATGTACGACTCAACGGTGGCGTAGTCAGAATTGAGAGGGAACTTTGGAAGGCATTAACACCTCGTAAGATGATTCGAGCATTAGACGACCGATTACCAAAGGATATCGCCTTTCTTGATGTTCGTGAAATTGATGAAGATTGGAATCCACGTATGGCAAATCATCGAGTGTATCGTTATCGTCTTGAAGGTCTTGAATTTTGGAAATATCCGGGCGAACAATTTGTTGATTGGTTAAAAATGTTTGAAGGAACCTATAATGCTACAAATTTTGCACGTTTGGAAGAAGGTAAAAACCCAATGCGAACAATATTTTCATGCACACCATGGATTGTTGATGGTCGCACGATTGGTTTTGAGATCATAGGTGAAGCCTTTCTTTGGAATCAAGTCCGGAGAACGGCAATGGCGTTACATCGGATGTGTATTGGTGAGCTCGAACCTGACGAGGTGCTTCAAGCGATTCAACATCCAGAAATCGAAGCGGATTTTGGAGTTGCTGCACCAGATTGGCTGATTCTTTGGGGTGTTGATTGGGACGAAGTGCCTTTGCCAGTGACTGTGTCTGAAGTGACATCACTTACCGCACCACCGACCGGTCCGGCTGTTGAGCGAACGATGAGGAAACGGTGGCGGGAAGGTGCTCGACATGAACTCAAGAATCTCTTGTATCAGGAATGGGCTGAGATTGGCGAGTTACCAATCGTAAAGCACACGACCCTTACTTGACCACAATCTGAATAATGTGCTCGTCTTCAAGTGAGAGTCTCTCACGTAAAAATGCACATGCAATCACTTCAACCACGTCAGTATGCCGTGTTAAATCTGGAATAAGCATGGCACATTCAACAGTATCTCCATCGTGTTCCAAGACTGCTAAAAAAGCTGTTGCGCCACCAAAAGAGACTCCATCACGTAAAAAGCCACGAACACGATGAGCATCGTACATTGAAACATCCAGCGATGATGCAGCCGAACGGTCTTCATCGGATGCATCCAGTGTATCAATACCTGATTTTTTCCGCAATGCGATGTAATTAATCAAATCTTGACCTTGAATGGTGAGGTTCAATGTTCCTGGCCAAGCAGTACCTCCAAGCAGATGCTTGAATTGTTCTTGGTAATGTGGCTGTGCCATGAAGATGTGCGCTCGACCCAAGCCACTGCTCACTGTTCCAGTCAGACGCATATCACGGCCAAAACGAACTCCTTTTTGAGTGCATGCATGGTTGCTCACATGTGTTTTCATCCCAACCAGCCCGAAAGAACTTGAACGGTGAACCAATGCGTTGAGTTGGGGAGAGCATATGCCAGGTGACATGACATGGATGAAAAGTCGATTTGATGAATTATCAGAGAAGTCTCTTCTCTGGGAACCACCAACTCTTGAAAGCCCGAATCAACCACGGTGCCAAATGAACGGTAAGCCGACAATCATGCTCTCGGCAAACAATTATCTGAACCTCACGACCCATCCAAAGGTCAAGCAAGCCATGCTTGATGCGACAATGAAGTACGGTGCAGGCAGTGGTAGTGTTCGAGCAATTGCCGGAACAATGGATATCCATCTGGAAGCGGAAAAGAAAGTCGCTGAGTTCAAAGGCGTTGAAGCATCTCTCATCTATTCGGCCGGTTACACCGTCAATGTTGGGCTCATACCGACTTTGGTAACTGGACCTCAAGATGTCATCATCAGTGATTCATTAAATCATGGTTCAATCATCGATGGCGTTCGATTAACAAAAGCAAGTCGAGGTGTCTATGCTCACAATGACATGGGAGAGTTGGAAGCAGTTCTACAAGCCCACGAAAGTGCTGAACGGAAACTCATCATTACCGATGGTGTGTTTTCAATGGATGGAGATATTGCTCCGCTTGATGAAGTGACACAATTGGCGGAGGAATATGGAGCGATGGTCTATGTTGATGATTGCCATGGAGAAGGTGTACTTGGTGAGAAGGGAGCAGGGATTGTTGCTCATTTCAATCTTCAAGGTAAAGTGGACTTTGAAACAGGTTCGTTTTCCAAAGCCCTTGGCGTTCAAGGAGGGATTCTTGCTGGTACTGAAATGACTCGCACCCACGCTTTGAACCATTCCCGCTCATGGCTCCTTTCAGGCTCACAACCTCCTGGTGTTGCCGCAGCTCAAAAAGCAGCGATTGAAGTCTTGATGGATGAACCTGAACATCATGCTCGACTTTGGGACAATACGGACTACTTCCGCAAGGAATTGCAATCACTTGGATTCGACACCGGCAATTCGGTGACGCCGATTATTCCAGTGATGTGCGGTGAATCAAGCGTGGCTAAAGCCATGACCAAAGCACTTGGTGACGAAGGAGTCATGGCTGGTGCAATTGTATTTCCAATGGTTGCTCGAGATAAGGCTCGGATTCGAACACAAATGTCAGCAGGCCTTACTCGAGAAGATTTGGATGAAGTGCTCCGTTTGTTCGAAAAAGTTGGACCAACACTTGACTTGATCTGAACTCACTCGGCTTCGAGTGAATTGACGACTGAAAGCAATTCTTCATCACCATCAGCGATTTCTTCTACAAAGTTTGAATCTTCATAGTAATATTTCATCTCATGACCTTCAAAGGGGTTGACTCCATCTTCTAACTGGCACAAGAGGCGCCAGCGAGGCGCCCATGAAAGGTGAACATACATTGGACCTGGAAGCAACAATAAGAACATGTAAAGAGATGACGGCACCTCGAACATCCCCGTATGCGAAATCGTCAACAATCCAAATCCAACAAATGGCATTGGATAGAGGAGTATACGTGGAGGTGTCACTGGGAAGCGCTTTGAGAGGCTCACAATCACCAAAGAGATCATTCCCAAAAGAAGACAAGCAACCATAATCAAAGATGAATGAAAAAGCCAATTTGTAAACCAACTCTCTGAGGCTTGGGCAAATCGGTAAGGAAGTAACAATGCAAGTGATACTAAGAGTCCGTAAAATGCAGAGATATTCGACGGATGGGAAAGCCAAAGTGGCAATTGAGTAAATCTCCGTGAAAGGGAAGTCCCCAAAAGCGTTTCACGCTCTTTTGGATTGAGCGCCTCAAGGTGACCTTGCCATCGCACTGAAGATTCCACGTTCTGCGGTAGAGGTAGAGCCTTTCAATGTAAAGGCTATATTTTTCTCGAACATCACTGTTCTCCACGCAGTTTTTGGAACAAACCCTCGGGTTCGATTTCAATGGAGTCCTGTTCTTCAAGCCACGAACGTTCAAGCAAGCCTGAATCGAGATGTTCTCGTTCACGAGCGGATTCAATCAAATCTTCATCTCCGTTTACTGCGTCACGTAAAGCGATGGCTTGATTGATGAGCATCACATAACGCTTGAGCGTTGGATGGGTTTCATGTAAGGAACTGAAATGGCCGATTACCCCATAGGTCTCATCATCCCGAATGAGCAAGGAACCCCCAAGTAATTCATCAACTGTCAATCGTACTCTTCCTTCACCAACATTACCCCAAGTGCCGTCAGAAAATTTCACCATGACAAGTGCAGCACCAAGTTCGAGGTCACCCATGAATGGATGATTCAGATTGACTGCTAATGGCACACGAAGTAAGGGTGAGTTCTGGTAGATGAAAAACGCGCCAAAACTACCGAGGAAGAAAACCAGTAGAGTTGCGAAAAGACCGCCATTGAGAGTGAAAAGAAAAAAAAGTAATCCTGCAATGAAGAGTTCATACACTGCCAAAACACCAAGAAACTTGTAGAGGAATGGGCGCGCAACTTCCAAGGAATTGAAGCGACGCATTTCGACTGACAATTCACCTCGCACCTCGCCCATATTTGACCATCGACTCGCTGTCTTTCAACTTCACGGTGATGAATGAAAGTAGGAAGTGAACATGCAGTCGGCTCAAGGTACACATTGGAGAAAGCATCATTCTATGTTGAAACCAGCCGCACCCTTCAAGAAGTGTCTCGTAAGCATCACCCCGAAGGGGTGAGGAAAAATGGTCGAACTGCCGCAAGGAGATGTTACAGAAGTACGGCGTGGTGGACCTGAATCTCTGCGCATATTGTCGATGGATATGGCTCGATTAGGCACCTCTGGTTACATCAGAATCGAACGCCGACCAAAGGAACAAATGCCTCGTATTGGACTCATTGTATTCCGTGAAGGCAAACCGATGCTAGCGTTGCATGAAGCAGATGCAATCACCATGTCTCTTGAAGCGCTACTGGATATTGAAAGTGATGCTGCACTCGTTGATGCTTTACTGGCCATTCACGAACTGCCTGTGACTGACCTCAACCAGATTCTCAACCTCCACCCCGAAGCACACTTCCAGATGGATGAACAAAAACAACAAACCGATGGAGACCATCAATGGTGGTCGAAATCGAAATTGAGAACAAGCAGTTGGAGGCGGCAAGAACGCTTACCCGAACTTGAGGTCGTGAACGAGGCCCCAGAAGCAATACGACAACGGACCAAGGCACTCATGCAACGCTTTGATGGCGTCGAGAAAATGTTGCGGCCAGGAGATGCATATTTCTTCGACTCAAAGAATCCTGCACCAATGTTTGACCTTGCTGGCCACTTAGCGGTCCATGGCCGCCCACTGTTTGTACTGGCACGGCATGACATCGAAGCACTCAACGTTGAACACAATATTCCGATCGCCTCCAGCTCATGGTTGTCACAAAATGGCGATGTACGCTCGACGGAACCTACATTGGAGAATATCCGTCGAAAAATAGATGCGTTTCTTTGGGAGAATCTCCGGGCAGTTGTTGTCCTTGAAGGCGTTGAGTACCTTGCAAGTATCCACGGAGATGAACGCGTCGTCAATTTCCTACGCGACATTGTCGATGGAGTACGCCTTGAGGACCATTTGTTTTTGGCAACAGGAGATTTCAATGCATTCCCATTGACCACGCGTCAGCATTTGTCACGTTACATGACTGACCTTGAGCCATCTGTTCTTGAGCATTGGAACCTCGAACCAGAACTTATACTCGACCACCCACTTTGTGCACCAGCAAGCGAAGAAGAGCGCCAATGGATTGAGCAGCAATTACAACTGGCAATTTCACCTTCTGAATCCGGCACAATCCCGCCACAATCTACGGTCTTTGGAACGATGGAAGGCGGACTGGAAACTCCAGATTCTGAAGATGTACAAGCCGCAACAGAATCGCTGAGCACTGTTGCTCAAGAATGGGCGACTCCTGCAGCACACCATTCGGAAGGCATCGGAGTCGGCAATGGACGTGAGTCCATGGAACCGTTGAGCCAGACAAATCAAGTTGAGGCTACATACCACACAAAGGCCATTGTAAATCACAACGAATCGAATGAATCGTTGGAACCGGGCCTTGAACCAACTTCGGGCACGCCAACTTCCGAACCAATCGAATCAACGGACACGCCCCTCGCAGATGAAAAGCCCACCGTCATCCAACCGCGGAAAGCACAACGGATGTCACGGCGCAGTAAAGCAAATACTACCCGGACAATCCCTCGTAATCAACAAGGTATTCAAGCCGCTGCGGCAAATGCCCATGATGCAAAAGAACTGATCGACATTGAAAAGGTGAACAGAACCTCGCCAAACTCCTTTTCGGATTCTCTGGAAGATTATGATGATCGTCAAAAGAAAGCAGTCGAAAGCATGCGTGTGAAATCTTCTGCCAAGAGTGATTCATCGCTCAATGACGCAACACGTCAACGTATCAATCGTCAAGAACTCAATCTACCCGAAACTGCATTTGCAAAACGACCTCTTGAGGCAATAAAAGGACGCCAACCAATCAATACGCAGACGAGACTCACCCCCTTACTGACCCGACCAGGCGTAACACATTCATCGCAACCAAAAGAGGCTATACGTGAATCCGCTGCACGACAACAAACGGAATCTCCGATTGAAATGAAACTCAGTGTTTGGGAAGTAGAAGACAGAGAACGTTTGAGAAGAGAATTGGAAGGTGCTAAGAAATGAACGCCCGACGTGAAAAACTGGCTTTGGCATTGAAGTTGGCAAAGCAGCAACTCAATGAAACCGGTACTGGGCTCCACAAAGTCACTGTTCAATCGAACAAAAACTCACAACCCTCTCTCTCGAAAATGAATCGGTTAATTGGCAAACAGGACGTTCAAGATCAACGCCAAGGAACACTTCTGCAACGGACCGGTATTGTCGAGCGGCCGACATTCGATGTCGTTGCGGACAAAGTACTCGGGAAAGAAAGTAAGCGCAGAAGGCCCGCACTTGACCTTACCACAAATGGAGATTCTCTCGCAGATATCGCTGCTCGGCGCATACGTTCTTTGCGACAGCGAACCTATGAGCAAATTGAACAAGGTACTGAAGAAACTGAAGACGGTTATTTTGGAATGGAAGAGGATGGACGCCCAGTTTGGGAACGTATTCTCGACGACCAACGAGGACGTTTGACAGTGACCCTACCACCCGAATTAGCGCCTGTTGATTCAAATTCACCGTTCCACCATGAGGTCGTGGTCCCCACCGAAGGGGTTTGGCCCCCACGTTTGCGACCAGAAATCCGCATGAGTTTCAAGCAATGGTTCATCACAGATGAAAACTTTCGCGCTACCCAAGCTGCGGAAGCTGTTGTTGATTCACCAGGAGGTACACTCAATCCATTGATGTTCGTTGGCCCTTCTGAAACTGGACGCTCGCATCTTCTTCATGCAACTGCACAGGCAGTCCTGCGTCGTCAAGAAGGGAATGTATACCTCCTTTCAACTGCTGATTTATCCGGCCTTGAACGCTTACCCGATGGTTGGCAAGATACACTGGTGAATGCAAGGTTACTTGCGATTGACGACCTTCATGAGCATGCGCAAAAACCAGAACTGGCCCATGAACTTGGAACGATGCTTGATTATGCACTCAACATGGGTGTTCATGTCCTTCTCTCTTCCAATTCGGAACCAGACGATTGGCCAGCATCGCGCTTGTGGGAGTTAACTCGTCATGCTGCTTCAGTTCACCTTGAAACTCCAAAATCTGCAAGCATGGTCTTGTATGCTCGGAACTTAGCTCAAAAGAAGGGCTTCATGATGGATGATGGACAACTCACAAGCATTGTATTACAAGATACAATTGGATGGCGAGCGACCAAAGCAAACTTCGATTTAGTCGCCCTCGCCCTTCAGTCTGGCCAGAGCGTTCTCGACGGTGATGATGTGACTGCATTGCTTTCAAACCAAATGAATCTCCGAGAACAGATGGTCCCTGATGTGCGTGAAAATGTCGAAGAGATTGCAGCCCGTTTGGTTACTTCTGCAGTTGATACCATTTACAGTGACACCGTACATGGAGGTATTGACCTGTATTCTGAACTTCCTGAAATTGGAGACGACTTGTATCAACCTCCTGAAATTGATACCCAAGCACTCACCGAAGATTCCGATGCACGCCATGCCGCTTATCTCAAAATAGCGCTCGAAGATACTGAACCTGCTGCGTCTTCGGTTCTCGCCTTACATGAGCGGGAAGACCACCTTATTACGCGTAAAGGCCACATTGAGGAGCGAGACCATGGGCTTGCTGCTGACCTACTCACAGAGTTAGATCAAGCATTTGATTCACAAATACATTCTTTTGAAACTGATATGCGTCAAAGTTCCCTTCAACTCGCTCAGATTGAAGCAAAATTGGTCAACATGGCTGACAGAACACCAGAGGCATCACTGGATGAATTGATTTTGATTGCCGATGAATTACGGGCACTGGAAGAGAACCTCATCGAAGTTGACCCTGAGCACGAGCCTTGGCCAAAGATGGAATCGGAAACCCCTTCAAAGAAAAAGCGTAAAGTTGGTCGCCGAAAATCAACTCCACCTGTGGAACCTTTGGAAAGTCATGAACCTAAAGGTGAATGGAACATTGATGCCAAAGATGTCGACATGTCCGACTTACTTGAAGCTGGAGAAAAACCTCGAAAAATACGACTCGGACGAATCAATTCCCACGAAAAAATCCTCCGAGGTGAGGAGAAATGAGAGCCCCATGGTGGATGAAAGGCGTCGCCTTTTCATGCCAATCAAGTTGCGGTCGATGTTGTGATGAACCCGGTGGGATTGTCTATCTCTCCATTGCAGATGCTGAACGCATCTCTGCAGAACATGAAATGAATGTCGATGACTGGCTTGAACGTGATTGCCGTCAAACGCTTGATGGGCGTTATGTGTTGAACAGTCGCCCAGAAGATGGAATCTGTATTTATTTAGATGAGAAGAAGCAATGTTCGATTTATGCAGTTCGTCCGCAGCAATGTGCAGCATTCCCATGGTGGAGTGAAAACTTAGCAACTGACAGAGCGTGGAATAAAGTGAAAGAAGCATGTCCAGGAATAGATGCAGATGATGCAATTCTGATCGATGGAGAAACAGTTCGAATCCATGTATTTGCTGACCGTGAGTCAACCAAAGGATTCCGTTCGTGGCCGCCTCACAATAAAAGGTAGATTCTCAATTTATCACTCATAAGACCCCTTTTCGGGCTTTATCGATTACTGAGTGGAGAGCCGTCTTTATACGAAAGATGTATGTGGGAGGTATCGAAGGGGATACAATGGCTAAGAATGAGGTGCTTTTGGAAGTTACAGAGAAGCATCTCAACACGGGTCTACGAGGCGTCCCAGTCGGCACCTGTCGAACCTCTTTCGTCACACCTTCCGAAGGTGTGCATTATTGCGGCTATCCAATTACAGAATTGGCGAGTTTCGAACCTGAAGATATCATTTATCTCCTGTTCAACAAAGAACTCCCAACGCCTGAACAGTCAGTAGCAATTCGTCAAGACCTTGCCTCTCGTGCTGCTCTTCCTGGCGACCTTGAATCGGTCCTGAAAGCCCTACCTAAATTTGGCCACCCAATGGATTGGTTGAGTGTTGGCATCCATACACTTGGTATGCTTGAAACAACCAATGATTGGAAAGAAGATGCACTCAATCTCATTGCACGAATGCCTCGGTTGATGGGACTCATCTTCAGAATTCGAGAAGGTCGAGAAGAAAACATTCCTGCAGATGACACCACTCTTTCAATGGTGGAGCGTTTTGTGCGAACACTGGATTTACATGATGCAGATGATGAAAAAATGAAGCAAATAATTTCAACATACCTCGTCCTTCACATGGACCACGGCGGCGGTAACCTCTCCACCTTCGCAGGCAAAGCTATTGCTTCGAGTAAGGCTACAGTATACTCTTCAATGGCAGGTGCAATGAATGCTTTATCAGGACCATTACACGGCCGTGCAAACCAATCATGTTTGGAATTCGTTCTCAAAGTTGGAACAAGTGACCCGGTTGAAGTAGAAGCATTTGTTCGAGCAGAACTGAAAGCAAATCGGCCCATTTTCGGCTTTGGCCATGCTGTTCTTCGTAGTGAAGACCCTCGCGCTACGGTACAATTTAAATTGGGATCTGAAATATGCCCCGATGATGAAAACTTCAAGATCGTTACAACTCTACGGGAAGTTGCCCCTCGTGTTTTAGCTGAAAATCCAAAAATAAGCAATCCAAATGCCAATGTTGATATCGCAAGTGGTGCATTATTACATCACGCTGGTTTGACAGACCCTACGTATTACACCACGTTCTTCGGATGGGCACGTGTTGCAGGAATCGGTGCTCAAATTGTCGATGAACGTAGCGTGTTCCGTAATGGGAAGGGCACACCAATATACCGTCCAAAGTATATTGCTGAAGCACAAACATTGCGTCATGTCGAGTGAAGTTCACTCGAGTACTGGTCGTGACGTTTTACCAGAGCCTCGATGTCCAATGAGGCGAATCGCTTCCCATGGCGGCGATGCTGAATTGGATTGTTCAAGAATGTCCGATGTTGGTTTCTCCCATTGCCACTTCTTACGCCACATCTCTACCAGTTCACTTCGGCGAGACGCGTCACATTCCGACCAAGGAATCGTTTCACCTTGGAGTTCGCGTATGATCTCTTTGTGATTTTCTTCTGTTGCTTGTTCTAAGGTGAGTTGCTGAATGGAATCCAAAGGCCGTGAACCCGGTTGATTCCAACGCGCATGACCAGAAGGAAGCCAAGTGACATCGGGGTCCGAACAATCGGTAAGGCCCGTGAGGCCCGCACCAAGTACATCATGTTCGACATTCAACGATGTTGGCCATACATAAATTGGAAAGCCTCGTTGATTCGAACTCAATCGCGCTGCTTTCGCACCATATAACCCACCGGCAAAGCCCAGCGGAATATGGCTTATTGGAGGCATAAAATAGTCAATTGCACATGGAGACATCGAGGCACCAGAGCGACGATGCGTTGTAATCAATCGTGCAATCGATGTTGTAAAAAATTGGATACTTCCCCTCATGCGCTTGGTGTAATGCGTCCCAAACGGTGGGATGTAGGGCATCAATTCTGCCCACGGTCGATGCGAACCCGAGGATTTGACTGAGGCTTTCATGCCCCGGTGGAAGGAATAGTACACAGTATTCTCTGATGGAATCTCAAACTCTTCAAGTAAGGATTCAGTTTTCTCCATCATCGACGATACATGTGAAATATGCTGACGCTTACCAAAAACCCCACCACCATACAATGCACTCGGATGAGGCCGTTTGAATTCAATGCAACCCATTTTACCTCGAGCTCTCCACTCTTCTTGGATGCCTGTATCCTCGAGCATTGAACGGAAAGAAGGAAAACCAAGTGCAGTCAATTCATCAAGAGTGTGGTTCTCGACCCATGAAAAGTCGTGTGGCAGTTTGGATTTGGGAACTGAGACTTTCGCATCATGATGAATGATTAATTCCTGATCTTGAGTCATACGAATATCAAATTCAATACCGTCATTGACTTGAATACCATGCCGAAGACTTTCAACAGTATTCTCGGGTGCCTGTTGCCACATGAACTTCACCAATTTGCCCGAGAATGAACTCCCTTCTAAGGCCTATCCTCGAAAGACGAGAACTCTCAATGTTCTTTGAGAAGTACCCTTCATCCGAACTCCCAATCATAATGCCTTATATCAACCGCCACCGCCCCTTGAATATGGACCCCTACCAAATCATGATGGGGATCATTTTACTGCTCACTCCGGTCATTTGCTGGTTTTTCACCTCACATGACATTTCAATGCGAACACCGTTCAAGAAATGGTTGCAGACCATTCATGATCAGCGCTATTACTTGCACGCAATGGGATACATTGTCATTGTTAAATGGAAGTCTATAACTGACAAATTGAATGAACCAATCAAACTGAAAACAGGACATTGGACAGAAACCATATACTCACTCGAAGGTGACCTTACGTATCACATTCAACAATTCTTTCTCAATGACACCCTTACTACATTTTTGAATTTCCATTATTTGTTCATTTATTTGTTTTTGATTTACGTCACTACGGTTTACTTTGCCTATTCTGGTGACCGCGACATGACCGATAAAGTCACATTGAATTACTTGCTGATTTATGCTCTTGCAGTTCCGTATTATTTGTTTTTCAATGTAGAAGTAACTTCTTCATGGATTCCTGGGATGGAAGCGTTACTTTACCATGAAGGGTGGTACAGTGTATTTTACGCAACCCATGACCCACTCGACAATGCAGTTCCATCTCTACATGTAGCAATTCCTTTTGGCATTCTAATGTTAAACTACTTACATGTCAAAGAAAACGGTGGAACCATCAAAGAATGGCGACACTATCGTTACCATATGTTTGTTCTGTTCAACACAATACTGTTTATGTTCACCATCTTGTATCTTGGAATCCATTGGTTTGTCGACATCCCGCTGGGAATGCTCATCGGAGGGGTTGGCGCCCTGTTTATTCATCACCTTCAGCCACGATTACGAAACGACCATGGGAGCTTCTTCAAAGGGTTTACCAGCAAGAAAATCCGACAACATCTCCTTGTTGAAGGAGTGATTACTTTACTCATGTTGACGACCATTCTTATGGCAGTTCAAGTTCAGACCAATACGATTGATGAACGTGTCTCATACCAACTTGGCCCAGAAGACTCTCGATTTGAAATTATTCAGAAGTTTGAACCAGGTATGGAGGTACATTCGAACGTGACGAATCTCGACTCCTCATTGACCATGGAGGTGGTGGTTATCATGGTTGATCTTGCTCCACCTGCAATGGAGAATGGTTCCATTGATTGGGCGGTTGCGCGTTCTCTAGGTGAAGTGTACACTGTTGAACCCCTTTCGACTCTTCAATTGGTAATTGATTCACCAATGGTATTCCACTACATTATGATGCACAATCCGAGCGATGCTGATTCTGGTGATGTCATACAAGTTCGTGTGCTGAACGATTACCATGCAGACCAAATGGGTCAAGCAATATTCCTTTCACTGGCCTCGTTATGGATGACTGGCTTTGTCATTAATCGTATTCGCCGATTGAAAAAGTACCATCGTAAGTTCTACGATTCGACACCATCCCACCTTTGGGAACAAGAATGACATGACCCATGAGTGTGTGTTATGAGGGTCCACCTCGTGCATACATCAATGGCAGAAGGTGAACGATTGGTCAATGCAGTTGATGAACTGCTTGATTCACCAGGTGGAGAAATTCTCGCTTCACTCCAGTTGTATCTTCGAAAAAGATTCAAAATGCTTGCTGTGATTTTTGCTCTGGGCTTCATTGCCACATTTCCACTAACAAAGAATGTCATTGCATGGCTTATTGACCCAACTCGATTACCGATTGATGTCGAGATTATTGTGATTACTCCAGTTGAGTTCATCCTACTCCAAGTCCGGCTCGCTGCACATGTGGGTTTGTTGTGCATGGTCGTGGTGTTCTTAACCGAAGGAAGTTGGCAGGCAAGCAAACATTTAGCAGTTCGTCAACGATTAGCAGAACTGAATATTCAATCCCCTCGGCCAAACAAAACCTTGGTTACAACCTTACTTTTTGCCCTTCTACTCTTGGCAGGCGGAATCTATTATGCATGGTATTGGCTCATCCCAATGCTTCTTGAGTATTTGACAACGGATGCGCAAACTGCTGGTTTGGCAACAGAATGGAGACTGACAAGTTACATTGGATTCATCGCCAATTTAGCCATTGCATCAGCCATTGGATTTCAAGCACCACTGGTGACATTACTCATCTTGAGAATGGAGATTGTTGGTCGAACGACGGTACGCTCGTATCGAAGACACATTTGGTTTGGTGCGTTTTTACTGGGAGCATTTCTTTCGCCTCCCGATCCACTCTCACTCTTCTTGGTGGCAATGCCGGTTGTGGTCTTGTTTGAGATCGCACTTATGATTGACGCATTTTCTCGGACTGAGACTGCAATGAACTCTTGAGAGAGGCCGGTAAAGTCACGGTTGGAACTGCCATTCGACCTGGAGTGTGATTGTACAGCGTCCCGTGGAAATCAGAACCGCAGGTCACAGAAAGGCCTGCAGCTTTGGCTGCGGACCAGAGTTGGAAGCGGTAGGCGTCACTGTGGCTTCGATGAAAACATTCAATGGCATCAACGCCAGATTGAAGGCAAAAGGCTACTAAGGCATCCGTATCAATGCAATAATACAACGGATGAGCGAGCGAAGTGAAGCCTCCAGCTGCATGAACGGCTGCACAAGCTTCAGCAATGCTGGGTTGAGGGCGAGAGATATGAGCAGGTTTTCCATCACCAATCCAGTTGTCAAAGGCTTCTTGACGTGTTTCGATATATCCCAAAGCCATCATTTCATCTGCGAGGTGAGGTCGACCAACTGAATCACCGGAACGTGCGACAACTGCATTGAAGTCGACAGGCATTCCAAGTTGGTTTAACTTCTCAATCATGGCGAGCATACGTGGAATTCGCCCTTCGCCTAAGGGTGCCAGCCATGCTTGGAATTCGAGGTGTTGCTCACTTTGAAATTCCATGGAAGGGAAATAGGCTAACAGATGCCATGAATCAGAGGCCCGTTCTTGATTTCGAAGTTCAAGGATGGTTGCATCAGCGGATAAACCTGGCATGCACGTGAGTTCAACACCAGGAATAAAGATGAGACCGTTTGCTTCTGCAGCAGTTCGAGCAGCATCCCATCCAGATATGGTGTCGTGGTCGGTGAGAGACCAATAGCGGACATTCGATTCAGACATCATCTGTGCAACATCTTCAACAGGATGCTGACCATCACTGTTTGTGGAATGGCTATGAAGGTCAAACTTCTCAGTCCACATGTAACAAGCCAAGAGTCCAACCTCTATTGAAGTATGGAAATAGATCAGAACAAATCATCAAGATTCGGAAGCGTAGGAAGTGTAGATTCTCCCGATTTGCCCTTATTGTCTGCTTCAAACAAATCATCAAGGTCTGGCATCCCAGATACAACCACTTGAGGGGATTCGGTTTCTGGGATTTGGGTTGCACCGGGAAGTGGAATGTGCTCGATGCCAGTCGTTTGGAACTCATGCTTTGACGTTACCCATGGTAAATCAGGTGTTGAACGGACTTCCTTTTGTCCTGGCAAGGGTATGTTTTCAACCTTCATTCTTTCAAAGCCTTCTTGTGTCGTGCTTGAAGACTTGAAGACTTCACGGAATTGTTCAGTGTGGGCATGTGGTGCTGGATTATTCCGAACCGATTCAGCCCCAATACTACCCGAATTACCGGATGTTAAGGCTGCCATTGCGGAGTTGATATCTTCCGGATTTACACTTTCGGTTTGGCCCAATATGGAAGCGACAATACCTTGCGAATCGGTACTGACTGGAGGTTTTGTTTCAAATCCGAACTGGTCGACTTCCGTGGTGGTTGAGATGAAGGTACTGGGCATTGATTCCATCGCCTCAAATTGCTCTTCAACCGTCATGGATTCAATCATCAGAATTTCTGTTCGTTCGCGAGAAGCCAAAAAGGAAGTAAGTAAGAGCAGTCCACCAATGATGAGGAGAATAATTTCTTCAGTTCCAAAACCATCTGCGAGACCAAGTTTCAGAACAAAACTCACGAGACAAAGAATCAATGTAATCGTTCCCAAAGCGAGGGTCGCCGTAGCGAGTCGAGGTGCTTTAGGGTCCATGACAAATGAACCTAAAAGGCATCAACCTATGAGTGTTGTTAAGCGATGTCGGACTGTTCTGCGGCTCGAACGGTATTCTCCATCAGCATGGCAATTGTCATTGGACCCACTCCACCTGGAACTGGTGAAAGCCAAGAGGCTTTGCTTGCCACTTCAGGGTGGACATCACCAGCAAGGCGCCAACCGCGCTCCCGACTGCTGTCATCAACTCGATTGATTCCAACATCAATAACAACAGCACCTTCCTTAATCCAATCTGCAGTCACCATTTCTGGTCGTCCAACTGCAGCGATGACAATGTCTGCACTTGCACACAAAGCTGCGGTGTTCTTGGTACGTGAATGAGCAACGGTTACCGTTGAGTCAACACCTTTGGCACCGAGTAAGAGTGATTGTGGCATGCCGACGATACGAGAACGACCGAGAACAACTGCTGTTTTCCCTTCAGTTTCGATACCTGCCCATGACAACATTCGCATGACTCCGCTTGGCGTGCACGGTAACATCCCATCGAAACGCCCTTGAACCAATCGCCCAAGGTTTTGTGGATGGAAGCCATCAACATCCTTGACAGGATCAATTAAATCGGTTAATCCTTCTTCGTTCATGTGATTGGGCAAGGGTGATTGAACAAGAATCCCATGAAGGCCACTTTGTTCATTCAAAGAGAGTATCGCATCACGTACGTGTTCTTCTGTCGAATCAGCGGCCAATTCAATGTGGGTACTTTGGATGCCAAGACGTTCACATGCCCGAACTTTGGAACCAACATAGACGTGACTGGCAGGATCATCACCGACAATTACAACTGCCAAATGGGGTTGGATACCCTTTTCTTTACATGCTGCAATTCGGATGAGGAGTCCCTCTTCGACTTCCGCTGCGCAGGCTTTGCCATCCAATCGTTGGGCTACCATGGCCAACCCACTGAACCCTTGACTTTGAGGATTCGCTTTACGGTACTCAATCACCAACAACGGTTCTGTGCGAACTGTATGTGTAATCTGTACTGAAATCAAAGGCACAATGCTGAGGCTTTGACGGGATGGACAGAATCGCTGAATTCTGTTCAAGAACTATCGTCTGAATAGAAAATTGAAACTGATTGCTGCACGGAAATATAATCCTGTCCATCTTCATAGTTGATTCTTAATTCATGGGCAAGATACGTGCTGAAATGAAGAGTGTCCCAAGTCACCGATTCACCATCATTCACCTGACTTCTTTTACTCTGACAGACATCGTTGTACTCATCAGCAATGTTCCAAGAGATTTCAACAGACCGTCCACCAACCCCAACTCCATCAAGAAGTGTTGGGTTTTCAATGGTTGAGTTGATGACCACAAACAGTGGTTTCACACCACCATTGGCTGGGTTCGGATTGTACATCAATGTTTGAGGTTCATTTGTGTTTGATTCAGTCCAGTCGATACGCAAATCGATTTGAATGTCAAGTGAAGTGTTGAGTTGCAAGTTTGAAGCATCGATCACATAGGCAGTAAGGTTGTAGATTCCATGTTCAAAGAATTCGATTGTAACGGTCGAACTTTTTGAAGCATCTGTTGTGACAGGGGCGTTCCCATCCATAAGGTCAATACCGAAAGTCACCAAACTATTCTCGCTGGTTGTCTTTGAGAAATCAAAATCAATGCTCACGTTTGACCAAGACACTTGTTCACCCTCGGAATACGACTCAACGACCGTTCCGTTCATTGCGCTTGCTTCGACGATGAGTTCGAAATTCGTTTCATTTTCACTTTGCGCTAAGCAGCCAACAAGGCTGGATGAACAGAGGAGAAGAACCAACACTAAACCGGCTCTCCACATACTTTGATCCACCTGCAGTTTGTATAAAAAATTGATTCATCCACTGAAATCAACTCATCCCAAGACATCATGTCAGTCATTCAGTTTGTGCTCAATCTCGAATTTGGATGAGAATAAAATGAAAGCATAAGAATCCATCAACTTGGGATTCTCGAATCACTCGCTCAAAGCGAATGATAAGGAGCCTGCGGAGGGACTCGAACCCCCGGCCTTCGGATTACAAATCCGATGCACTACCAGCTATGCTACACAGGCGACGAACTGTCCCACACACTTACCCTTGATGAATGAAACGGATAGAATGCAAGGGAATTCTGTGATTCAAAGCCGCGAAAAAAGGAACGAATCAAAGAGACAAGTCAAAGAACAGTGCCGTATTCGGAGAGGCATGAACCCTGATGCTGGTGCTGGATTACTCAACTCCTATGCACAGACAAAGGTCGGAAATGATACCATTTTTGGGTGGTGGGGGCGTTATCAAAAAGCCATCGCAGAAGGTATTGATGCAGTCAATGGAACGATTGGTGCATTACTCGAAGACGATGGCTCTCTCGCCATTAACCAAGTCGTCGATGAAGCCATTCGAATTGCACCGGCTGTTGAAATCGCCGCCTATGCACCTTTGAAGGGACTCCCTGCATTTCTTGATTTAGCAAAGACATTAGCGCTTGGAGAACATCGAGAACCCCTCGCCGAACTCGGAATTTCGATGACGGCCACTGCCACACCGGGTGGCTCGGGTGCACTGTACCTTGCTGCAGCAAATTTCGCTAATAGAGGAGATAAAGTATTGCTCCGTGACCGATATTGGGGACCCTACAAAGGTTTTTTGTCCGGTTGTGACCTTGGTATCGAAACGTATCCACTCTTGCCTTCAACGCCAAATGAAGTGCATCCATTTGTCGATGTTGAAGGGTTTCGAAGCCAACTCGCCTCACTCTGTTCTTCACAGGACAAAGTGATGATTTGGTTAAACGATCCTGCACATAATCCAACCGGCCTCTCATTGACTCCCGAAGGGCGTATGGCTTTTTTAGAAGCGGTCATGGAAAGTGCCTCTTCCAACGAGCATGTCGGGCACACATTGCTTATCGATTCTGCATATCATTTGTATGCAGAAGACCCACATGGCTGGGGACAAACAGTACGTGAAACAATTGAAGAAGGCTGGCCTTGGACCGAAAACTTACTGATTACATTCGCTGTATCTCTCTCGAAATCACATACAATCTATGGGTTACGTACCGGTGCTTTGGTGAGCATTCATCCTGACGCAGAAGTCATTGAAAAGATTGGAACAGTGATGGGCGTCACTGGCCGGCAAACTTGGTCTGCAGCACCAAGAATTGCACAGTACACCATCAGTGAAATGCATTCATCTTCCGAAGGTGGAGATGCGTGGGGCAAAGAACGGGACCGATTGAAGTCTCTCCTTGTAACCCGTCGAGACCTCTTCAAGGAATGGTGTGAAAAACTCAATGTCCCAATCAATCCAACGCATGATGGGTTTTTTGCTTGGCTCGAACATGACGACCCTGAAACAGTTGCTGAAAAATGTGCGCAACAGAATGTGTTTCTCGTACCCCTAACTGGTGGCGTACGAATCGGATTATGTGCAGTTCCTTTGGGACACATACCTCGTGTCGCCGAGGCCTTGGCTCAGGCACTTAAGTGAGGAATTATCATGCAAAACGTACGTGAAAACTTCCTCATTGCAGGCATTATTTGCTTAACTGCTGGTGCGTTTTTTAGTGTCGCAGGAGTTTTGTCATTGGCCGGGACAATTGGTTTGAGTGGAATCGTATTATTTATACTTGGAATGACAATGAAATCAAACCAAGGATTGTCACCGGAAGATATTGCCAACTGGACCCCTGAATCAACCCAACTCCCCGATGCTGGTCGTGTCATGTATCGTGTTGATGTCACGCTCGATGAGCCAAAAAAGTGCACAGTTCTTTGTGGACCTTGTGGACATTTAGAGTCACTTGAGACCGATCGTCCCCTCGAATACACCTGCCCTGCCTGTTCAATTATCCTCTGGGATGAAGAAGAATAACTGGCACATCGAAGAAGTTCACAAAAAGCCTCGAATGGACTGTTCCACTCCATAGAATTGAAGGGCATGAAACATTACGAACCAACATGGACGCAGACGCTTTGCTCAACCCTGAGCGTAGAATGTTACGCGTCATGCAGGAAAAAAGTGGACATGATTGGACACTTGCTGAAATTCTCAGTTCCTGTGAATGGATTGACCAAGCAATCGCAGTTGGCGCAGGACACGGCCTCAGTAACATTGGCTATGTCTCGACAACTGAAACCAGTTCAGCCATTGTCCGTCTTGCAGATGAAGGACAGAAAGCGAAAGAGAACGGACTTCTTGAAGCTCGAATATGGAAATGGATATCGGATTCCGAAACGCCGAGTATGGCAGACTTACAATCACATTTTGAACGCCATGAGGCAGGGCCGGGTGTTGGGCTCTTGAAGCGATTAGGCGTGCAACTTGAAGGTGGGGTTTTTGTCGCTGCAAACCCTTCTGCTGTCGATATGGGTATCCAAGCACGTACAGCATTCATTCAGTCTTTACCAGCAGCATCGGAAGCACTTGATGTTAATCTTATGGAACATTTCAAATCTCGACGCGGATTGATTGAGTCGGTGATTTCAACCACTCGTACTTGGTCTCTTACACCTCAAGGCCAATCGGTCAGTGCAGAAGCGTTAGTCGAGAAGCAATCCATCAGTGAAATCACATCGGAGTTACTTCAATCGGATGCTTGGAAAGATGCAGATTATCGACCCTTCGACGTTACTCTTGAGTCTGCAACTCCCCGAACGGGTCGTAGCCATCCAATGCAAGCTTTGATTGAACGAGTACGGAGTATCTTTTTGGAGATGGGGTTTTCAGAATTAGTCGATGATTATGTCCAAACTGCGGGATGGAATATGGATGCACTGTTTATTCCTCAAGACCATCCTGCTCGAGAAATGCAAGACACGTTCTATCTTGAAGACCCGAAATCGATCGAACTTCCAAAGCATCTCACTGATGCATGGGGTGCAATTCACGAACACGGTGGAGACACTGGCTCCGTTGGATGGGGCGGGAAGTTTTCCGCTGAAACGTCCGAGAAAGGTTTGTTGCGAACACATACGACAGTCAACACCATCCAATACCTTGCAGCTCATCCAAAAGATGCTTGCCGAGTATTTTCAGTTGACCGTGTGTTCCGAAAAGAAGCAATCGACCGTACACACTTACCTGAATTTCACCAAATTGAAGGCATCATCATGGAGGAAGGAGCAAACCTGCAAATGCTTGTAGCAACCCTCAAAACATTCTATGCAAAGATGGGCTACCCTGAAGTTCGTGTACGTCCTGCATATTTCCCTTACACAGAACCGAGCCTTGAGATCGAAGTGAAATGGCGAGGGAAGTGGCTTGAGTTAGGTGGGGCAGGAATATTCCGACCTGAAGTGACAGAACCGCTCGGGATTTCGACTCCAGTTCTTGCTTGGGGCATGGGACTTGAACGATTGGCTATGCTGGTTCTGGGCCTTGATGATATTCGACAACTCTACATCTCCGATTTGGAGTGGTTGCGAAATCAACCAATTCTTTGACGGCGTTTGAAGTGAATGGCTAGACCAGCCGATAGCACATCTATTCATCAATCGAGTATTTAGGCAAAGAGATTTGAGGCGTGCTTGTAGTCCCCCGTAAATCTTGATTTTAGGACTACCACGGAACAGGATTTCAATGACTGACTTTCAATCTCTTGGTCTTTCAGAGACCTTACTTCGCGCTGTTAAATCAGAGGGTTATACAACCCCAACACCTGTACAAGAACAATCAATTCCACCTCTCTTAGAAGGCAGGGATGTGCTCGGTGTAGCACAAACTGGAACCGGGAAAACTGCAGCATTTGCATTACCAGTTCTCCAAATAATGAGTCGCAAGCAACCTCAAGGTAAGCGGTTTATTCGAGCGTTAATTCTTTCACCAACTCGCGAACTAGCAGCTCAAATCGATGAACGTTTTGCTGCATACAGTGAACACATGGATGTCCGACATCGCGTCATCTTTGGAGGAGTGAACCAAAACCCACAAGTTCGTGCTTTACAAAAGGGATTGGACATTCTTGTGGCAACTCCTGGGCGCTTGTTAGACCTCATCGGCCAAGGTCACATTGACCTTGGAAGAGTTGAGTTTTTCGTTCTCGATGAAGCAGACAGGATGCTCGATATGGGATTCATTCGAGACATTGAGAAGGTCATCAAACTCTTGCCAAAGAAACGCCAAAACCTGTTGTTTAGTGCGACAATGCCAAAATCGATTGCTAAACTTGCAGGAAGTTTCCTGAACAATGCCGTCATGGTCGATGTCAGTCCAAAAGAGTTGACTGTTGACCGAATTCAACAGAAAATTATGTTCCTGAGAAAAGCCGATAAGCGTCGCTTACTGGTTCAACTCATCAAAGAGGAGCGTGTTCAACGTGGCATTGTCTTCACTCGAACAAAGCACGGTGCGAACCGATTGGTCAAGCAACTGGACCAAAGCAATATTTCTGCTGCAGCAATACACGGAAACAAAAGTCAAGGTGCTCGCACAAAGGCCTTAGCTGGATTTAAAGATGGAACGATTCCAATACTTGTGGCAACTGATATTGCCAGTCGAGGAATCGACGTCGATGGAATTACTCACGTGTTCAATTATGATTTACCAAACGAACCTGAAAGTTATGTTCACCGAATTGGGCGAACAGCACGTGCAGGTAAGAGCGGCATTGCATACGCTTTCTGCGACGACTCAGAAAGCGGCTACCTTGTTGGAATTCAGGAATTGATTGGGAAAGAGATTCCTGTTAATAGCAGCCATGAATTCCACTTTATTGGTGCGATTCCAAAGCCCGGCCAAAAAGCTGGAAAGATTAAAGAAAAGTCAAGTGCTAAAAAAAGACCACGTGACAACAATCGTAACCAAAACTCAGGTGGAAATTCACAGAGAAGTTCACGTCCTCAACAGAAGAGCCGTGGCGGCGGAGGACGAAACAACAACTCTCGTTCTCAAAGACAAGGGGATTCCCGACAACGTCGAGATTGATGCGAACCTCAGCAGTAATCCGCTCTCATCTTTGAGCACTTAACCTGCACGACTTCCGGAGAGGGCTTTCACTGATGGTTTAGTCCCGAATGGAGAAATTGAATTTTGGTCCTGTACCTTCGACCTCGACAGAATCCTTCATGGAATCTCGGATGGTATTGATGTACGATTGTGTTTTCTTTAGTCCAGATTTGAGATTAAAGGCCTCTTTACCGGTCTCAGCCCAATTATTCGCACTTTGATACTCAATAATCGCCATTCCTAATTTTTGAGAATCTGTGGCACCATCGCGTATAAGTTGTAAGATGAAAGGCTTGAAATCCCATTCTTGGTGTCCAATTTTGACAGCATTTGGCGAGACATTTGAAACGACTTTTTGTGACTCATTTGGAACTAAAAATTGAGCGACCTTTTGAAAATAACGATCGACGTTCTCCTTGTAAAGTTCCTTTCCTTCAATGTATTCTGCTTGGCCTGTTCTTGATGAAATGTCTTCCAACATTCGTTGAATCATGAGATTTGAATCCATATCCAATGCTTGCTGAGAGATGGAGTTAAATTCACCATCTGTTGAAAAAGCACGCAAAATTGGCTTCAAGACCATACTTGTTCGACTTTTAGAAACCACACCCGACTCTTTGAGTGACTCAACGCACTGTTTATACGACGAAAAACCATTATAATTCGTAACAAACCAATTCACTGATTTTGCGAAGTCTTCGGGTTCCCGAGGTAGCCGCAATCCCTTATTTGCCGTATTCAAATAGGGCACTGATGGATAACGAGCAGTCTTACTTCCTGCATTTTTAGAACCAGAAAGAGCGGGTACTTTCTTGGAGTGTTGAGTTTTGGAATGACTCGCCGGTTTTTTCGTTGATTGAGAATGTTTTTCTTTGTCTGACTTTTGGTTTTGTTTCGGTTCTTTCTTCTTCTCGACTTGTTTTGTCGGCTTCGAGGCTTTGACCTTTGACTGACCTTTTCTGGTAGCAGAAAGTGGTGGAACTATTTTGAGAACTTCAGAAGCAGAATTTACGATCATCTTCGTTGGTGCTTTATTGGATGTAACCCAAACTGAAGACCAACCAGGGATTGCCTTGATTTTTTCAAGTAAATGAGTGAATCCTTTGTCTCCATGAAAACTAATGTATGCAACTCCAGTGATTCCCCGTTCAGAGAAATCCCTCACTGCTTCATAGGCATCCAAGGACATCATGATGTCGGCATTATTATCTCCAGAATCAGCCTGAACTAAACGGAAACCAGCGTTTCTGTATTTCTTACTTTCAACACTCTTCGCACTCCATTTCGAATAGGAATACATCTGTGTGGCATCACCGCCAAAGTGATTTTCGATTGATTCACGTATCGAATCCGGTTGTGCATGAGCGTTCTCCGCATCAACGTAAACCAGAGCAATTTGCTTATTCTCAGGAGGGGTCTCCTTTCTAAACCTGTCAAAGAGACCCATAAGTAACACGATATGTTACCACCGACGAATGATAAGGCTTTGCAACAGTGTACTACACTGGTTCTTGTGTTCGAAATCTGAAAGACCCGTTGCTTCCAAATTCTGTATCCGTTGAGTATTCAGAGATGAAGGCTAGACATCAAGTGCGTTTTATCATTACATGAACGACCGTATGAATGAATCCGTGTTACTCAGTCAACCGGTCGAGTACGTGCTCACTCGAAATTGATGTGACGCGAAATCGTTACGATTATTGCTTCTTGATGACAAGACCGTTACCGTCTTTGTATGATTCAGTAATGATCATAATGATGTCAACCAATGCCCAAATTGTACAGCCACCGAGGGTGATGAGCTTGAGGATTCCAGTCATTGTCTTGCCGGTATAAAAGTGATCGACACCTAAACCGCCGAGGAAAAATGCCAAAAGCAAAGTAGTCATCCAGTCTTTATCTGAGTTCATTGGCATTCCTTGTTGTTGCATTCCTTGTGGTTGCATATCTGCTGGTTATTCTATTACCATTTAATAATTGTGCAGGAAAAAAGACATTAACTGCGAAGTAAAGGTCAATTTATGAAGTGGACGGGGGTGAATGCAGCATCAATTACTGCTGCAATCACTGGTGGTGCCTTAGTGGTTTCAGCAATCTTACCACATGGAAGAGTCGACGGGTTGAAATTGTGCCCCTTGTATCATCTCACAGGCCACCTCTGCCCATTTTGTGGAATGACACGGGGTTTTGTTGCAATCACTCATTTTGACATTTCAGCCGCCGTTGACTTTAATCCTGGAACTCCATTGATCTATGCCGCTTTTGTCTATATGCTGTGGGCATCTTTTCGAGCACTACAGCGTGGTGAAACTGAATTAAAGCCTGTGAGCAAAGGCTTGTATTACAGTTGGATTATTCCAACCATCTTCGTGTTTTCGTACATGTTCTACCAACGCGTCATTACAATTTGGCTGTTGTGAGACAATCAGCAACCCAAGGTTTTTGTTTCAAATTTCAAACTGAATGCCCGTGACCTTCTCAGTCATCTCCCAGAGTCGGCGAGCAACGTCTTCATCTGCTGCACGATCTGTGATTTTGGCTTTACCAGTCCAGCCTCTTGCCTCAAGAGAACCCACAGGACCCCAATAGCGGTGTATGAGCGCATCGGATTCCGTGGCTGCGTAAAGCGTCGGTGCTGCTCCTTTAACGGGCGCCATTCCGAACAGCGGATTCAGAACCCGCCATGCCATCGAGTGCCGTTGCAAATCAGTAGCAGAATAACCGGGATGACTGCCGAGCGATTCGATATGGGAACCTGCCGCTTTGAGGCGACGGTCAAGTTCGAGAGCAAACAGAAGGTTTGCCAATTTACTTTGACTGTACATCCCCCACTTGTCGTACTTTTTGTTCTCGCCGTTGATGTCTTCAAAATCAATTCGACCCGACCAGTGGGCGATGCTTGACAGTGTGACTACCCGGGGCGCTTTTGCCGCAGAAAGAAGCGGCATGAGGTGCGAAGTGAGTGCAAAATGACCAAAATGGTTCGTACCAATCTGCAATTCAAATCCATCTTTTGTAACGGACTTTGGTGGAATCATCACACCAGCATTGTTAATCAAAAGGTCAAGATGCTTGTGAGATTCTTTCATTCGGTTTGCAAAACCTTCGATGCTTCCAAGGTCTGCAAGATCAAGCAGTTGTACTGTGATGTTGGCACCAGGAGATGTCTTGAGCATCTTTGCCTTCGCCGATTCTGCTTTCTCTTCATTTCGACATGCAAGAATGACATCTGCACCTTTGTCTGCCAAAGTGAGTGCCATGTGATAACCGATTCCAGTGTTTGAACCGGTCACGACAACGAGTTTTCCATTCTGGTTTTGAGTGTGCTCAGCCTTCCATTTAATTCCGATTTTCTTCATCTTAATCGTGCCCCAAGGTGTTCACGATGTTCGCAGACGGGTATGAGCCATAAACAAATGGTTGGCAAACCCTTGTGTTCACTCTGTCAACATTGCAGAACAAGTTTTTATTAAACGCAGATTGAACCAGAGATTAAGGCGAAGAAGTTGACATTTGATTCAGAGTACGAACCTTTCTTTCAACCACCTGGATGGGTTGTTGCACCAATATGGGCAATTCTTTACACCTGTATTGCCTTCAGTTTCAGTTCTGTGTTGAATCACCGAGATGAGTTGAAACATTCCAACATCATCATTGCTTTGTTTCTGGTTCAACTTGCACTGAATCTTGCTTGGCCTTCAGTTTTCAATTCTGAACGTTATCTCCTTTCATTGGTGATGATCGTCTTGATGATTGTCTTTACGCTCATCTACGCATTCCTCACCTATGCACAGATTCCCTTCGCATCGATGTTGGTTTGGCCCTATCTGGCATGGATTAGCTTTGCTGCTGCCATCAATACTGCGTATTATCTTCATGCAAAGTGACTGGAAAAATTGCTCAATTCCTCTGTCACATTTGAACTGCGTTTGGATGGAGACTCCACGTGGGTTCATCAGCGGTTGC
>CALBIL010000074.1 GCA_937892945.1 uncultured euryarchaeote
TCAATTGCTTCAGATGGGGAGCCTTGAGCATCTTCAGCGTCCATGACGTAAAGTGCAAGGTTTCCATCTGTGTTGCCTTCAGCGAGGGAACTAGCCCACACATACAAGACACCAGCAAGTACCACAGTAATTGCGACCATTAGGATGGTAGCGATAACTGGGCTAACAGCTTCTTCGTTTCTATTTTCGTTTTTCATATTTTTGTCCTCCTTCCCGAAATCGGGGGTAGATGCTCTACCGTGTCCGTGATATTTAACCCTACTCCTTACATTCATCGTAAAACCTGCGAAAACAGGCTAGAATATGGGTTTATTGGAATGTGCCCCTGGGGTGAAAGGAGTGCCAAAGTGAGTAGAGCAGAGTGTTTGTAAGCGCGAACTGCGCGGGTAAAGTTGAAAAAGGCATTTTCTTACGATTGTTATTTTTTTAGCCGCAAGGCTGGAGGGAGTAAAGGTGAACAGGGTGAGAGTAATGCGGAGGGGATGGGATGCACTCAACAAGAACTTCAACAGCCCTGTTCGTTTCAGTCCACGCATTCGCGGTTTATATTGGTTTTCAAGGAAAAAAGGAAGATTCCACGATTTCTCGTCGTTTCAATCATTCAACTGTTAAGATCTCTGCACCGCCTGCAGTCATGTAAACGGTGTGTTCAAATTGGCAAATGTTGCCCCCATCCATACACCTCAATGCATGGTATGTTTCGAGGAAACGGATACTGATCAATTTCTTGACTAAGGCATTCCACTTGCTTTGTCGACTGGCTTCATCGGCCTCCGGGAATGGCTTCTCAAGCATCGGGAAGGCCCAACGCTCGGCGAAGGGGAGGGTGGAATAGCGTTCTTCGAGATTACGGGCAAGTTGGGCGCCGAGAGGTTTCAATTGGCCCTTTGCACGTGCTTTGCGAGAGGTCGTCAAACCAGTGACTCGATAGATATTCGAGGAACTTGCAGAACCAATGTTTTCAATCATTCCTGATTTCCCGGTTGTGTTGAAGGGTTCAACCGCATAGACGCTGCCTTCTTCGACCACTCCTTTGAAACCGCGGTTTTCAGCACCGCATGCATAGGAAGGTATCGAAACACCGGCATGCAATTCCCAGGGTTTCAATTGATGTCCGCATAAATTTCGAATTGGTTGGAACCCTGCATCAATCGAGGGTTGGGCAGCCGCTGCGCCGACTTTGTACCAAGGTGTGCCCGGGTGCATAACTTCAATGGCCGCATCTCGTGCTTCTTTGGCAGCCTTTATTTGTTCAGTGTGGTTGTTGGTATTTCCAACTTCATAGGTAAGGGCGTTATCACCAATATGGCCTTTAATGTGAACTCCATAATCAATTTTCACACAATCTCCTTTTTGCAAAACCATATCGCCATCCCATCCTTCTGGGCCTTCAACCAAATGATTGGTCGTGAAATGTGCTGCGAGGTCATTGGAATGGATGGTTGCTGGAAATGCCGGCTTACCACCATGTCGGTGAATGAAACGTTCTGCTGATTCAATCACTTCGTGGTAGGTCTTCCCTGGTTGTAATTCCAGCTTCATTGCCTCTAAGGTACGACGAGCAACATGCCCCGCATCTCGCCAATACTTTAGTGATTCTTCAACATCCATGAGGTCACGTCACTATGAGGTATAACGCCCTCTCTCATAATGCTTACCGAATAACCCACGGGTGAGCTCTTTGATTCTTCAACAGAAAGAAGAGTGCTCCCTTGGCCACCAGGGCAGTTTCCTTGAAGAATTGCATCGGAATTCAATCCCAGTGCAAGACCTGCTTTTTCGGCATTCTGTAAAGGCGGAATGCCGGCAATATTCGCACTTGTCGCAGTAACCGGGCCAACTGAATGCGCTAATGCAAGGGCTGTCGGGTGAGCAAAGACTCGAACGGCCACACGGTGGCCGCCTAAACGCGGGTCTAATGGAGTATGTGCGTCGAGAATGAGTGTTAATGTGCCAGATTCAAAACCTGCAAGCAAACGATGAGCGAATGCTGGAACCTTTACGAAGAGTTCTGCTTGTTGCAAAGACGCAACCCCCAAACTCACAGGTTGATCTGCTTGGCGTTGTTTTAATGCAAACAACGCATCTAATGCCTCAGGCGTTGGAAGTGTAGCCAAACCGGGCAAGGTCGATGTTGGGTAAGCAACGACTCCGTTTGAATGGAGCACAGCGAGTGTGTCATCAGGAATTACTTCCATTACTCCACCACTGTCACGCATGAGCCCACGTCGATACATGTTGTTCAGCAACTGCCGCAGCTATCTTTTTGTCTTCAGATTTAACCAAAAGTTTACCACTTGGATAGAGCGTGAGGTCACAAGGGCCTGAAAAAGTCCAGCAAAGCCGTGTTCGGAGGCCAACTTCATATCCTGCTTCTTCGATAAGTTTACCAACGTTTTCGAGATTAATGGAGGTGATTCCTTCAGGTACAATTTGCCATGCTGCTTTATTGCCGCACAATTCCATTACGAATCCTTCACTCATGTACTCACTTCACAAATTTTCAGGACGGGATGGTGGACCTGCTGGAGGACCGGACGGTGGGCCTGTTGGGGGGCCGGATGGTGGACCGGATGGAGGTCCTGACGGAGGGCCGGATGGAGGTCCGGACGGAGGGCCAGATGGTGGACCGGATGGAGGTCCGGACG
>CALBIL010000075.1 GCA_937892945.1 uncultured euryarchaeote
ACATGGATGGAGTCGGCGACAATGCTGACGTATTCCCTCAAGATGCAACTGAAACTATGGATTCGGATATGGATGGCGTTGGTGACAATGCTGATGTGTTCCCTCAAGATGCCACTGAAACCATCGATTCAGACATGGATGGTGTTGGAGATAATTCAGATGTATTCCCACAAGATGCGACTGAAACCCTCGATTCAGACATGGATGAAGTCGGAGATAACGCCGATGCATTTCCACTCGATGCCAATGAAACTCTTGACTCTGACAATGATACAGTAGGAGACAATGCTGATGTATTCCCACAAGATGCTAACGAAACTCTCGACTCTGACAATGATACAGTCGGAGATAATGCTGATGTATTCCCACAAGATGCTTCTGAAACGATGGATTCTGATATGGACGGCGTTGGAGACAATGCCGATGCATTCCCTCAAGATGCGACTGAAACGATGGATTCGGACATGGATGGCGTAGGGGATAATTCAGATGTATTCCCTCAAGATGCAACGGAATCACTTGATTCCGATAATGACAGTGTTGGCGACAATGCTGATGCATTCCCAAATGATGCCACTGAAACCCTCGATACCGATGGCGATGGAACTGGAGACAATGCTCAATTGATCGCAGAAACCCTCGCCGCTGAACAAGCCGCAGAAGATGATGCTGCCCAGAAGCAAATGATGACGATTATTGCCGTAGTTATCCTCCTTATTGGAGGGGCTGCAGGAGCTGTCCTGTTCATGCGCAAGCGTGGAAATGACGACGATGATGGAGTTTCAAAAGATTTCACACAGCAAGCAATGCCAACTCAAGTTCAACCTGTTCAGCAATCCTATCAACAACCTGTGGTTCAACAACCTGTTCAACAAACATATCAACAGCCAGTCGTTCAACAACCTGTTGTTCAACAGCCAGTAGCAGTTGCAGAACCAACGGTTCTACGACAATGGACAGATGAAGCAGGCTACACCTGGAGAGCCATGGATGATGGTACAAACTTCTGGTGGACAGGTACAGAATGGCAAAAGCGCTGATTAAGCGTAGACAATCGCTGGCGCAAGTGGGAGTGCACCACCTGCACGCCCCGTTTCATCTTCTTGCGATTCACCCAGGACAACGTGAACTGATTGAAGACCTAATTCTTCAGCCATGAAGGATGCTCGAGTAGAGAGTGCTTCGACTTCATCAAGAGAACTGCGTAAAAGTATTCGAGAAGCATCGTCCCACTTGAAGACCTGCGGTAACATTTTCTTGCCCCAGTAACCAATAATTTCACCTTTACGATCTCCTTGAGCGATGTCCATTTGTGATAGATGGGCTACGAATTTTTTAGGGCTACCACCTTGTTCAAGATATTCGAGTGCTTCAACAGCCATTACCCGTTTCCAGGTTGGCGATACGACGAGAGTAGCAGATTGGGCAGGACCATCAAGGTGCCTCTCAGCAACATCCTTGATTCGTCGCGCAGAATCAAGCACACCGCGTAGCAAAGTTTCACAGTCAAGGGCCGATTGTTCAGCCTCGGTCATCTTTGGAAGCGGTTCAAATTCGGTTCCACTGACAAGTCCCTCAAATCCAAGGGTGAGCCACCATTCTTCGGCCAAATGAGGTGTAGAAATCGAAACAAGGTGCGTCCATGATTTGAGGATTTGAAGACCGAGGGCGGAGTTTTCCCCACCGCGTCGAGTGTACCAGTTGATGTCTTTGATGAGTTCGTAATGCGAAATTTCAACAGCCCGGCGTAAATCAAAAAGATCCATGGCTTGTTGGAATTCTTTACAGCGTTGTTTCAAGCGGGCAAGCATCCAAATATCCATCGATGATGAACCACCGTTCCAACCGAGAAGACGTTCAGGCATGGAAGCCATTTGTATCAGAACGCGGTGATTTGAAGCGACTGCCGAATCTGACCAATCCATTCCAGCAGTTGGGTTAGCAGCAAACAGAATGAACAAGCGAACGGTATCTGCCCCGTATTGTTCAATCATCGGACCTGGTGAAACAGTATTTCCAAGTGATTTACTCATTTTCGCTGAACGTTCGGAGAGAGTGCTTTGGCAATGAGGGCAAGGAGAACCTGAATGGGCCACTGAAAGCGTCAACTGGCATGACTCACACCATGGGGCTGGTGAATTTACCATGCCTTGGCATAACAATTCATTGAACGGTTCATCAATCGAATGAAGTCCCAAATCTCGAAGAGCCTTGGTAAAGAATCGGGCATAAATCAAATGCATTTGGGCGTGCTCGATACCACCACAATAGAAATCGACGTTCATGAAATGGTTCACTGCGTCTGCTTCAAACCATTGTTCATCGTTTAATGCATCGGTATATCGTAGGAAGTACCATGATGAATCAACAAAGGTATCCATTGTATCGGTCTCTCGTCGAGCGGCCTTCCCGCATGTTGGGCAATCGACACGAAGGAACGATTCTGAAGTTTCCAAAGGATTGCCTTGACCAAATTCTACATCTGTTGGAAGTTTTACAGGTAGGTCGGTTTCCGGAACGACGACAGGACCGCATTCGTCACAATGAATAATCGGTATTGGAGTACCCCAGTAGCGTTGACGAGAAATCAGCCACGGGCGGATTTTCCAGTTGATGGTTTGCTTACCAATCCCTTTGGCCTCTAATGCATCAGCAATTGCCTTCATCGCAGCTTCCCCATACAAGCCATCAAAGCCATCGAGAGGAGAGTTCACCATCCAACCATACTCGGTTTCTGCTGCTTTAAGAGGTGTATCGGGGTCGGTATCTTCCTTCATCACCAATACTCGCTTGATTGGTATGTCAAAAGTTTGAGCGAAATCAAAGTCTCGCTCATCGTGGCCAGGGACGGCCATAACCGCTCCCGTCCCATAGGATGCAATAACGAAGTTTCCAATCCAAATCGGAATATGTTCCCCTGTGAGTGGATGAATCGCAAAGCGTCCAGACGGTACACCCTTCTTCTTCTTCATGTTTCGAATACGATCGAATTCAGCTAGAACTGACACTTCATCGTAAAGGTCTTTCCAATCTGGTTCATATTCTGTATCTTTGACCAATTCTTCAGCCATTGGATGTTCGGGGGCAAGCGTGACAAACGTCACACCAAACAAGGTGTCAGGTCGAGTTGTGAACACCTCAATGGTTGCTTCTGAATCAACAACTTTGAAACTGATTTCAGCACCTTCAGAACGCCCCAACCAATCGCGTTGCAAGGACTTTACATTTTCAGGAAAATCGATGGTATCAAGACCGTCAACAAGTTCCTGAGCGTATTGATTGATATCGAGGAACCATTGATTCATTTCTTTTTGATTGACTGGCCCGTTACAACGCCAGCATCGACCTGCTTTGACTTGCTCATTGGCGAGTACGGTTTCGCATTGTTCACACCAATTCACTGGAGCATGTTCGCGATAAGCAAGGCCCTTTTCAAAGAATTTCGTGAAGAAATATTGATTCCACTTGTAATAGCGAGGGTCATGGCTTACCACTTGTCGTTTCCAGTCATATGAAAACCCCATCCGTTTGATTTGCTTGGTAATCGAAGCCATGTTTCGTTCTGTGATCTCATGTGGATGACCGCCTTCATCCATGGCAGCATTTTCAGCAGGCATTCCAAAAGAATCGAAACCGATTGGATACAGGACATCAAAACCCATCATCCGTTTATATCGAGCAACTGCATCTCCAATCGAATAGTTTCGAACGTGCCCCATATGCATTTTTCCAGAGGGGTAAGGATACATCTCGAGACAGTAGAATTTAGGACGATCTGCACGAAGAGTACATTCGAATATTTTGCCCTCATCCCATTTTTGTTGCCATGCAACTTCGTTAACGAGACTGTATTCTTGGGCCATATCGATACCTCATGTCTTGCGGGACAATCCTCCGAATCAACCATTTGACTTGAATGCCACTCTTCATGTGGGTGAGAATAATCGGGTATATATGGCCAAGACAATATCCGTTCGAGTTCCCGTTCGCATCGACCTTGCAGGAGGCTGGACCGATGTTCCTGCGTATTGTTCAAAACATGGAGGTGAAGTCATCAACATTGCCATCAACCGGTACATTACCGCTGAAATGCATATTGATGAGAACCGGAAAATTACGGTTCAATACAGTTCAGATGTGCCGATTGGCTCAGGACTTGGCACATCTGGGGCAATGAATGTAGCGCTTTTAGCAGCGATTTCGGGAGAGGGAAGAACACCAGAAGAAATTGCAGAACTCGCTTTCCAGTTTGAAGCATTACTCGGGAATACAGGAGGACGGCAAGACCAATGGGCAAGTGCTCTGGGTGGAATACAATATCTCCAGTTCGATGGCGATACGGTGAAATCAACACAGTTGAATCCTTCTTCGGAATTTATGGCTTGGATTGAGAATAATCTTTTACTTTTTGACAGTGGCATTTCACATGTATCTGGTGACCTTCATCAAGAAGTATGGAAGAAGTACAGCAAGGGTGATCAAGAAGTCATAGGCGGTCTTGAACGGATTCGTCACATGACTCAAGAAATGCTTGAAGCAATTCGAATCGAATCCACCGAATCATTCGGTCGAAGCCTGTATCGAGCAAGTTCGAGTGTGAATTTACTCGGTAAAGAATTTAATGCACCCTTTGAAAAGCATCTCGAACCTTTGCAGTTCGATGAAGCGATTATGGCTTGGAAAGTAATGGGTGCTGGAGCTGGAGGAGTAGTCGGTATTGTTCTGAACAATGAACATGACCGAGAACTGGTGACTGAACTTGCTAAAGAGCAGGGTTGGACAGAAATTGAATGGGCTATTGAACCACAAGGAATCGTTCGCAACGTCAATCTTCACGAGTGAAATCAGTATTTGTTTCTAAGAGGAAAATCGCGTCACGTGTAAGTTTGTAACGGTTCTTCAGGCCCATCTTTCTTTTCTCAACTAAACCAAACTTCTGCAGTGTACGTAAATGATGAGAAACCAGTTGTTGACTCTTTTCTAATCGTTCTGCCAATTCGGCTTGTGTTGGGAATTCACCTAATGGTCCACCATGATCGAGGAGTGTGAGAATCTTACCTTGCAGGCTGTTTGGATCTGGTGAAAGTGGTGGGACAGGTAAATCGTCCTCGCTCATATTCGGATAAAGGGAATTTGTAAGTGGGTAGTAACGCATCAAACGGCCATCTTTTCTACGCCAAATGCCTTCTTCGGCTTCAAGAATCCGCAAATGATGTGTGATTTGACCGTTACTCATGTCAAGAGCTGCCATGAGGGCGCGGAAATGACAACCGGGGTTGGCAGTAAGATACCCCATCAATCGTCCCCGTTGGTAACGACCATCGTTCGTTTCATGCGTTCGGCCAAGGAGACCTAAGAACCACAATCCAGCAGCTGTCGTTGGGATACGAAGCGATTCATTACTCAACACAAAGGTGAACAAAAGAGACAGAAGAGAGCCAGTCGTAACCACTACAATAACCGATGGTACCAATGATGCTGCTTGTTCTTGAACACTCAAGTCCTCTTCAGCATCGGATTGTTCAGCGACTGGTTCTGTTGTTTCAAGTTGTGATTCAACTTCCACGCCACGGACTTGGAACGACAGGGCTTGGAAATTGTCACATGCAGGGTGGGCAGGTGCATCGATGACTTCGTAAGTGCCACTCAAGCCTTGTTGTGGAAGCCATTGTCCAAGAGTCGCACTCGAAAGTAACAATTGGCCTTCATCGAGTGATTCGAACATCCAGCACGTGCCTTGTTCAGTTTGCAATCCAGACCATGTTCCACTGATAAGACGTGATTTTGATTCCGTGAGGAGTTCAGTCGATTGTTCCATAGGTGTTTGTTCATCAGCAAATGGCCACGAAAAAGCGAAACCTGCTCGAGTCTGTGGATTTGTTTCCAAGTTCAAAATAATTTGATACTGGCCTTCTAGGAGTGGTTGTAATTCCATATCCACCATATCGACCATCCCGATTTCGAGTACAAGGGGTGTTACGTTCTTTCCTGAAGGGAGAACCAAATGGCGGCCATCGTAATTGCCACACACGGATGCCCGAGAATAGACTTCCTCTACCGTCGATAAGTCAATGATTGAAATCGTTACTGCACAAGGGCCAATCCAACGTAAGTCTACATCTTCATCAAAGGCGATGACTTCAAGGCTCAAATTAAAACCTGTTTCGAATGGCGACACCTCTGGATTCAATTCGATATCAAGTGGTGATTTACATTCCGATTGTGCGGATTGTTCGTAGTGAATACTCTGAATACTCGAGAGATGAAATTCCGGAATTTCTGCTACGAGCGTGTATTCTCCAGACGTAATATCACAGCCTTCAAGATCAGTGAAGGTCCAATCTGGCAGTGTAAATTGCACTTGCTCATTTGAATCGAGAACGTAATCAAGTTCGAATGCATTGCAATTTTTCAACATTCGACTGTCGAAAACAACATTTCCGCTGTCATCTAAAATCCACATTTCAGCGCGGCAGGTGTTGGTGAATTGAAGTGCTACTGTTTCTGTTCCAGGGTTTGACATCACGAGTGTAGAGGCAAGAATCTCTCCTTCTGAATAGAGAATCTTTTCAGTATTTGGATGAAGAATTTCGGTAGAAAGTACATTTTGGAAAGAGCGATCGATCTCTTCAGATTCATCCAGCGTAAATGAAATAGATTCCAAGAGAAGTTGAGATGGGAGACTCGCTTGGACCGTATTGAGGCCTTGGCTTAACGAACCATCTTCAAGTAAAACATGCCCAAGCGGGAGTTGTTCATACGGTTGAAGAAGAACTGAATCCCCAAAACAGGACATGGGTAGAGAAGATTCAGAATTAATATTCAATTCAATCAGGCAACCAGCATTCTGCGGGAGGGTGATTGTTTGGCTGGTTGGATTACGAAGCGTCACGCCGAGAATTACTTCTTCGTCATGTTCGATTTGGTTTAATCGACTGCTGAGGTCAAGAATGAGGTCAAGTTCAAGTGATATCTCAACTGGAGTTTGGACTTGAATGATTTTCGAAGCAATCGATTGGGTTGCTGAGTGGTAGGCTGAAACGGTGTAGACCCCAGGTTCTACAAACGCACCATCTTCAAGTTGAAGGTTCCATGTTAGGCCGTCAAAAGAATGAGTTTCACTTTCAGCCAAATCGATACTTTGAGTCTGGCCTCTGCATGCAGGTGAATCATCGATGAGAAGGGCTCCTGTAGCGTTTAAAACTTGTAAAATCACGCCGCAAGAGGGATCGTTTGCAATCGACGTCGATGAACCCGTGTTGGTGAACATTGCTGTAAGTTCAACCGTATCTCCTGCTACATACCATTCATTCTGAGGAGAGGAAGTTTCTTGCACTTCAAAAACAACATCCGTGACATCAGCACTCGAAATAAAGGGAAGAGAGGAGAGCAGCAGCAGCGACGCGAGAAGTATCACGGTGCTGCGCGTATCGCCGGCCATGAACATCAATGCCCGTCATTACTTGAAAGCCCAGCGGTGCAAACGATGCGTAACAAAGAACCAACTTCAAAGTTGATTGAGGTCAAGCATTGTTGGTATTGCAGCATCTTGAGTTGCTTGCTGTTGCATTTCAAATTGCTTCCATTCCGGAGTCGCCTGTCCTTCTGTCCACCCGAGTGCTCGAGCTTCGTCAAGTTGACCTGCTGCCACATAATGGTCAATCCATGCTAGGCGACGCTCTTCTTCTTCAGAGAAAGCAAGGTCTGTCTTACGTTCATTTGCGCGGTCGAGCGAGGATTTACGCTTCGAGGAAGCCTTGGCCAGTTGTGCAACAAAAATCAACGCAAGGAGGAACACAATTGAACCGCCCATCACGAGGTAGGTGGTCGAAGTCGAGGAAAAGCCAAGTCCTCCTTCTTCCTCACCTGTGGTTGCATTCGGATCCGAGGTAATCGCACATGTAACAGCATTCGGGCCGGTCAATACACCATTGGTAACTGCTGGGTCCCATGGGCACGGGTCCATCTCTCCATCTGCACCAACATCTGCAGTACCATCTCCATCGGAGTCAATACATCCGAAATCTGGAACGGTTGAAGTGCCATACTCCTTACGGCAAGCATCAGGCTCAAACGCACTTTGGGGTGCGAGAGGACCTTCTTCTCCATCGGGGTCAAAGACACTGTTATCACCATAGCCATCACCATCGAAGTCATTCCATTGAGAAGGTTCGAATGGGAAGGTGTCTGGTTGATAGAAACTGGTTTGGTTGTCACCCCAACCATCGCCGTCCATGTCCGACCATTGGTCTTCGATTGTCGGGAAAGCATCTCCGGATTGGTTGCGAATTGTGATGGTTTGACCTGGGTTGTCGAGGTCTTGGATGGTCTGATTGAACCAATCGTAATTATCTCCCCAGCCGTCCCCATCGGAATCTTTCCATTGAAGGGTGTCATTCGGGAAAGCATCATCGATATCTGCCCAGCCGTCAAAATCGGCATCAGGGCAACCATGTCGGTTGTTTTCGAAGGATTTGCCGTAAATATCTACGCAATCATCACCGCTTGGAACTGCTGTGTTATCTCCGAATCCATCACCGTCTGAATCTTCCCATTGGAACGGGTCCATCGGGAATACATCAACGGGGTCGACAAATCCATCGCTGTCGGAATCGGTGCAACCTCGTGTTGCTGGGTCCATTGAATTTCCAGACACAAGTGGGCAAACGTCGGAAACACCTTCTGAGAGTCCATCGCCGTCTTCATCGATAAAATTGTCGCCATAGCCATCGCCATCGGTATCGTCCCATTGGTTCGCATCGTTCGGGAATGAATCGCCATTGAATCCACCTTGGTTATCGCCGTAGCCGTCACCGTCGGTGTCTTTCCATTGAGATGAATCGTCAGGGAAGAGATCTGCATTGGTACCGCTTGCATTGTCGCCACGGTTGTCGCCATCTCTGTCAGCCCATTGGCTGGAATCGTCAGGGAAGGGGTCACCAGCGTTGGAATATCCGTCGCCATCTCTGTCAGCACAACCGATTCGGTCTTCGGTAGAAGTGCCTGCTTGATTTGGACATTCGTCAGGGTTGTTTCCTGTTTGATTACTTCCAAAACCGTCATTATCTTCATCACACCATTGTGTGGCATCGTCTGGGAACGCGTCTGCTCCATAACAATCGGTAGTTGCAAGCCATTCCGTATCTGGGTCTGACCAGCCATCACCGTCTGTGTCAACGCAGCCGAGGCGGTCGTACTGAGAGTTCCCCCAAATTGTGGGGCAAGCATCAGAACGGTCGCTCATTTGTTCATCGCCAACCCAATCACCATCGGTATCATCCCATTGTGTTCGGTCAAGCGGGAAAGTGTCTGCATTGTTGGCGACAGACAAAAGAAGACCTGGCCATTCAGAGGGACGGAAATTATCCCAAGAAGCGTTTTGATAATTGTCACCGTGGTCATCGCCATCGGTATCGTTCCATTGTGTGGCATCGTCTGGGAACGCGTCACCCGTTTGATTCAAATGAAGTTGGGCGCCGTTGATATCGAAATAGTAGTTGTCACCAAAACCATCGCCATCGCTGTCAACCCATTGGAGAGAGTCAGCAGGATAGGAATCGCCGTCATCAGACCAGCCATCGCCATCAGAATCTAAGCAACCAAAGCGGTCTTGTGTTGAAGTCCCCGCTACAGTCAAGCAAGCATCGGGTTGGTAAGCAGGAATTGACGGTGTTGACGCGTTGGAATCATGGTCAATAACACTGTTATCGCCGAAGCCATCGCCGTCAGTGTCATTCCATTGAGAGCCTTCACTTGGGAAGGCATCGACGACGCCATCGCCTTGATCGGTTGTGTTGTAGCCGTCGTTATCTTCATCGAAATCTGCAAACCAGTAGTAGACCCCTTCGTCGTTTCGACTATGGGTTGTTACAATATGAGTACTGTCTGGGCTCCATGCAAGACCTCGGATTTCACCGCAATTATTACCTTGGCCAGAATTGCAACCACTGGATGGTTTTGGTCCGACAATAGAATCAATGAGAGCGCCGGTGTTTGATTGATAAATTCGAGCGGTGTTCGCATCATTTTGGTACCATCCCATGCCCGCACCAACTTGGTTGCTGTCGTATGAGAAGTCCGTGGAATAGCATGAAGTCGAGTGGGTTTTCTCCCAAATCCGAACCCATTGAGTGCCTGAAAATTCATACATGTCAAAACTAGAGCCGCTCTGTTCATATCCACCGCACATTGCGATATAGTTGCCATCTGGTGACCAAGCGATTGCATTCACTGAGCCCGGTGGATTGGTCAATGTGTAGACTGTTGCTCGAGAGGTAATATTGACGATGTAAAAGTCACCATTGCCTGCCAATGCAATCAGTTCACCATCGGGTGAAAAAGCAGAATCATAAAACCGGTCTTCGCCGTTTGGATTCATTCCATTGCCGATCTTGAGACCAGTGGCCGCATCGATGAGGAAGACTTGGCCGTTTGTGCCTTGGTTTCCTGAACGGCCAATGGAAACTGCAACCAGGCTACTATCGGGTGAAAATTCTACATCATTGACTTGGTCTCCACTTCCAACATCAGCACTGATTGGGCCGTGGACTGAGGTGAGATTACTCGAGTAGTAAATATCCATTGTATCGTCATCAATTCCAGCTGCAATATACATTCCGTCAGGTGAATAGGCTACTGATGTGACTTCTCCAGTAGTGGCGGCTGACCTGATATTGATGTGAGAGGTTTTGTTCCAAACCCGGACAAAGGTGTCTTCCGAAGCTGTCACAATGAAGTTGCCATCTGGAGAAAAGTCAACATCGGAGTAATCGCTGCTACTACTCGTTGTGAATTCGTTTTGGAAATTCGGGTTTGAAGTTGTCCAACCGTCGGTAATATCTGATGTACCATCGCCATCGCGGTCAGGACAACCGTCTCGGTCAATGCTTGAGAGGCCCGCTGCCCATGGGCAGTCGTCAACCGAATTCTCAAAACCATCGCCATCCGAATCAGCGGCTGATGCGAGAGGTGCTAAAACCATGATGAACATCAAGAATACCAAGAAGAGGGCTTTCAGCGAGTTGTACATGTAATTGGGAGCCTACCTGTCTAAAAGGGTTTATGGTGTAAATGTGCATAAATCTCATAGCAGGGTGTCAATGTATTCTTCAGAATTATGCCCTTTTCTTTAGCCAAATGTCGAGAGAAAGTACCAAAGAACAGTAGGCCAAAGGATTGAGAAGCAGAAACATGCAGCAGAGGATATGAGCGAAGGGTTGCCAAAGGTTAGCATCGCGGTTCAAGACCGCGTCATGCTGCACTTGGCAGAACACATCATTCAAAACGACCGATATGTGGTTGGACCGGAACTTACGCGCCCTGGAATTGCCGAGGCATGTGCTCAACATCCGCCGAATGTAAGTCGCGCAATGCGAACACTCCTTCGAGACGAATGTGTATCGGAACACACTCGGTCAATTCGAGGTGAAGAACGCCGCCAAAAAACATGGCAACTCACTGGCCGAGGTCAAGAATTAGCTGAACAACTGGCGATCTCGTTGGGTACAACCAAAGTATTGCTTCGAAATGCTGAAGGCGAATTATTAGAAGTTGAAGCGACTGAAGCCCCGGAACGACTTGCAGCCGACATTACATTGTTGCAAGTGCTGATGCATGCTCAACATGAAGGTGTGCTCACGTTTGGAGATATACGATTTGGAGCAATTAGCAAGAAGAACGATTTAAGTATTCCAGAACCAGGTCGATTAACGCCAATGACTGGCGCTCATGCGACCTATCATAACAAACCTCCAATCACACGACCCGTTCATGGACGAACCAATGAGTTACAAGCGCTTCATGATTGGTTTGGCGAACGAAAACCGTGTGCAGTCGTTCATGGGATTGCCGGCATCGGAAAGTCGACTTTAGTGGCTCATTGGCTCAAACAACGTATCGAAGAAGACCCGTACTTGTCGATTTGTTGGTACCCTTGTCAGCCTTGGGACCGTTCACTCGGCCTTGCTACAAGCCTACTTCATCGATTTGGAATCGATGAATCCCACGACCCTTACAATCTTATTGAGACACTACCACTTACGCCAGGTGGAAGTGTTGATGTCGATTCATGGCGACGAAGGTTACTCTCCTACCTTACTGATGCACGGACGATTCGCGAGCGGTACAAAAACGAAGCCGGAGGCCCTCCCCCGTATTGGCTGATTGTCTTGGATGATGTTCATCACATGGAAGAAAACGCCAAGGATTTACTCGGAGCATTGATACAAATCTCTCTCAAGGCACCACTGAGGTTACTGTTTATCTCCCGTACAACGCTTCGCATCTATGATCGAAGAGATGTCCACACTCGAGGTATTGTCCGTGAAATGCCGTTAAGTGGTCTAAGTCTGGAAGACACAACAAATTGGTTGAGTCAATTAGAGCATACACCTACAGTAGGTATTGATGAAGTCCATGCTGCAACTGGAGGGCACCCGTTAGCCCTTGAATTGCTTGAGCTCTACGGTCAAGCAACCCATGAAGATTGGTTGAGGTTTTTGGATGAAGAAATTCTAACTGGTTTACCTGACCATGAATATGAATTACTTTCGACGCTTGCAGTTTCCGAAAAACCAATCCAATGGGAAACCCTCGCTGCAGTAATTGAATGGGAGGGGGTTCCGCCTGAGAACCTCATCAAGCATGGGCTCCTCCTCGATTTAGATGAGGGGATGTGGTTGCATGAAGCGCTACGTGAAAGGTTACTACGCGACGTAGGGCACAAAAAAGAATCTCGGAAGAAACGCTTGAAATGATTCAAAAATCATCAGCCGTCATGTGTTCATCGAGCCACTTCAATAGTTTTGGCTTCGGAAGTGCACCGCTTTTTTGGCTGACGAGTTTGCCCTCATTGAAAAGGAAAAGTGCTGGTATTCCACGGACACCGAGACGACCTGCATTCATTGGATTTGAATCCGTATCGACTTTAGCAACAAGCAGTTCACGTTCACCAGCAACTTGCTCAAGAATCGGTGCAATTGCCTTGCATGGACCGCACCATGGCGCCCAAAAATCAACCAAGACCCAGCCGTTTCCATTCACCGTTGTTTCAAAGTCTCCATCTGTAACTGCTCGTACTTCACCCATAGGCTCACCGTTATGGCCTCAAGGGTCGACATTATCAGCCTTCGTATCAAAATGATTGACATTAAAAAACGAAATGCTCATGCCGAGGCTGTGTTTGGAGTCGACTGGGGAGAACCATGATTATCGCACCAAGCGTCTTAACCGCAGACTTAGCAGACCTTGCTCGCTCTTGTCAAAAAGCAGTGGACAGTGGACTTGATTGGCTTCACCTTGATGTCATGGATGGGAACTTTGTCCCGAACCTTACGTTTGGCCCGCCGGTGATTAAGTCGCTTCGCAAAGCACTTGGTGAAGGACCTGTTTTTGATGCTCATTTAATGATCTCAAATGCTGAAAGTTGCTTTCAAGATTACATTGATGCTGGTTGTAATCATCTTTCTGTTCATGTAGAGGCTGCAACTCACTTGCATCGATTAGTCACCGCCATTCGAGCTGCTGGAGCGGGCGTAGGCGTTGTTCTCAATCCCGGAACCCCTGTTGATGCTGCTTTGGAAGTACTCTCTGAACTCGATTTGGTTCTTGTCATGAGTGTGAATCCTGGCTTTGGCGGCCAATCCTTCATACCGGCTGTGGAACAAAAAATCCGCCGCCTTAAACAAGCAATTGATACCCAAGTAGCCAATGGAGGTCGACCCGTTCAAATTCAAATCGATGGTGGGGTAAAAGCGCACAACATCGCTCTGCTTCGTGATTGGGGCGTGACGAATTGCGTCGTTGGTTCAGGATTATTCAACGATAAGGCAAGTGTTCAAGAGAATCTTGAAATTATACAAGCGGCTCTACGAGAATAAAGCGAGTGGATAACATGAGAATCCTTGTGGTTTCTTTACTCTACCCGTTGCCTGGCAATGTTGCACGTGGTACATTTGTTGCAGACCATGTTCAAGCATTGCTGAGTGACGGGCATGAAGTTCGGGTAGTGAATCCACTTCCACGAATGATGCACTATCAAGAAGCACGCCGTTCGACGTTAACCGGAGCTGCACGTGCCCCCCGTGAATTTGAACATGGAGGCGTCGAGGTGTTCGCTCCGCGTTACACGGCCCTACCAGAACACCCTTGGCCGAACTTTACAGCCCGAAGTGTTCGAAAGCAAGTCAAGAAAGTCGAACAATGGCTTGGTGAATGGAAACCAGAAGTCGTTGTGTGCCACACGCTCTGGCCAGTTGCCGTCTTGGCGAATGCTTTGGCTGAACGCATGAAAGTTCCTTGGGCTGGCGTTGTACATGGATACGATTTTGATGTTGGTTTGAATCATTCAACTCTTTCCAAAGTGACCAAACGATTAGCCTGCCAACCTCAACGATTGGTAGTTGTGTCTCAGCGCTTGTTTGATGTGGCAAAGAAAGCCAAAATCCCTGAGGAGAATATTCGAATGATTCCCTGCCATTGTGCAGTTGAAGATGAATGGCTTAGACCACTCAAACCTTGGAAGGGCCGATGGAGAAAAGATCGAATCGATGTTTTGTTTCCTTCCGACCCTCGCCGCCCAGAAAAGAACCACTTACTCGCACTACAAACTGGAGAAATTCTCGAAAACCGTGGCTGGATCGTCGGAATGACGACGCTTAAAATTCAACCTCGCTCGATTGTTTGGGACCGAATGTTGGTTGCCGACTTGACCCTCATTACCTCAAAACGTGAGTCGGGCCCACTGGTTGCTCGGGAATCAATCGCGTGTGGCACTCCGGTTGTTTCCGTCAATGTTGGCGATGTTGCCACCTATTTGCCTGAAGCATGTATCACCGATTATGATGCGACTGCGCTGGCAGATGCATGTGAACATGCCTTACAGAATCGCTGGGAAGACGAATTCACTCTTCCTGAGAACTTTTCAGAGGAGTCTTTTCTTCAACAGTGGAACCAATTGCTCGAAGAGCTTGTGGCGTAAACAAAAACAACAGAACTCCTGTTGCCGCGAACCAAGTGTTTGAATAAAGCCCAATACAAGCGATCGTCATGAAAATGACGGCAAAAATCCATTCTTTTGAACGGTTAAAAAAGAAGGCCCAAGAATCTGCAAGATGAATCGAAAGAAGGAGGGCAAAGGCTGCAGACAATGTGGAGGCGAAGGCAGCCGCGTACAAACCTTGGCCGCTTCCCAATGGCGCTTGCCATCCGATCAACACAAAGCCTATTGCAGTAGCAAAAGCAACGACGAGGCCTATGAAGAACGTGAACTTCCAAGGCCTGAGACCTGCTTGTAATGCCGTATAGGTCGGTGTTGCGAGTAAGGTGAAACACCATCCTAAAAGTAAGACCATAAACACATCAACAGCCGAAGCACCAAGTGAACCATCGGTGTACTGGGAAGGAAAAGCAAACGGAAGGAAAACCTTCGCAATGAAGGCACCAGCAAAAATACCGATTGGTAAAAGACCAAGGCAGATGTCCAGGGAAGTGTTCATTTCCCGTCCAAAATCAGAAGGTGAAAAGCGCGCTTTACCAAGAACTGGAAGGAGTGCTGCTCGCAAGGCTTGTGGTACAACCAATCCCGCTAACCATGCCAACTGTGCAACATGGAAAAGGGCCACTGAATCAACACCGAGTTCTATTCCGAGAATGAATTTCTCAATCCGGACGACATAAGGAAGGACACCCAATGTGATGGCGAAGGGTAGGGCTTGCATCATCAATGAACGGTTGTCAAGCCAAGCCTCTCCTAAATCGCCTTGAGTTCCATTTTGACCTTCATAGACTCGAACGGTACGCTTCACCCACCAAAGCGCGAGAAGAAAACCGGACACTGCTCCAAACAAAAAGGCTGATGCATACCCGACGACACTGGTGATTCCAAGCGCATACAGCGACAAATAAGCGGCAGTGGTAATCGCTCGTTCCAAAACTTTCGTCCATGCTTCCAGACGCGCCTCACCAGCTGCTCGGAGCCCTGAACGAGGTGCGTAAGAAGCGATGTGCGTGACCGCAATCAAAGCACAAATCGACATTACCGGTACATGCGAAGTCCAGTTTGAATCGATCCAAGGTGATGCAATGACGGCCAGGAGTAAAAACGGAAGGACTGCTTTGAGTTGTAATCTGTAAATCCTTACAATTGCAGGCCAAATCCGATGCGGTGCATTCGGGCCATCACGGGCAAGAAGGGTTGGTAAGCCCAAATCAAGAATCAAAAACAATGTTGCAAATACATCCAAAGCAATGATGTAAATCCCATAGGACTCTGTCCATAAGGCCCGAGTCAAAACAACTTGTCCAAATAAGGCAAGAAAAACTGCGACTAAATCTGCCCCAGCAAGCCAAGCAGAATCACGCCCCATCTGTGGAAGACGATTCGCTTTGATGGTCGCCTCCTCCATGACCGTGGGTGTTGTTCTCGCTCTTTGAAGCATCGGATGAGAACGCGCAGGTTCAAAGCCACCTCCACACACCGCAACATGAGGCGTGCGTATGGTTGCGAGTGAGTGGGTTCAAACTGAAATTTTGAAAGCTGTCCCCGATGCAGACGTTGAAGTCATTGATCTTCATCGTTCAGGCGACCATTTTCACGTCCGAATTATTTCCGAATCTTTTGACGGTATGCGCCCTTTGCAACGCCAAAAGATGGTGCTTGCAGTCATGAAGCAGCACATCCCTCACCCCGTTCACGCTCTCGACCTCAAATGCATGACACCTGCTCAGGCTGAAACCTCAGGCGACACTGCTTTTGACCCGCATGGCGGTGGACAAGGCGTCCACATCCGGCGTATCGAGAAAAACAAGGAATGATTACTATGAATTGGACAAACGAAGAATTGCAAGCCATTGTCGATGAACACGCTCTCGTGCTGTTCATGAAAGGAACACCGAATGAACCTCAATGCGGTTTCTCAAACCGTGCTGCTCAAGCATTGCAGCAATTTGGCGAACCTTTTGCCGCAGTCGACATCCTCAGTGACCAACGTGCTATTCCATCGGTGTGTGCTTGGTCTGATTTCCCAACCATGCCTCAAGTCTTCGTTCAAGGAGAACTCGTTGGCGGTTCAGATATTGTGCTTGAAATGCTTCAAGACGGTAGCCTCCAAGAGATGTTTGATGCAGGTCGCAGTGCTTAAACAGCATCTTTGCCTTCTTCTTGTGAAAGAACCTCGATGATCATCTCAGCCCCGTTTGCTTTGGTTACGCGCAGCCACGGCTCAACAACGGCTGTTGCCTGTTCTTGCTTGAGCCGCTCTACCCCACCGCCACTGATATTCAGTACGGTACACGAGGAAGGCGCTATTTCACCCGATTCCAAGGCTTGTTGAAGACTGGCCAGAGCAACTGCACCTGGCGTCAATCCGTAAGAGGTTTACCAACCGCGTAGGCTTTCCAACCCATGTTTTTGAGAGAGTCAAGGTCGAGAACACGGCGTCCGTCATACAAGAGCGGGTTTCGCATTTGGCCGAGGAGGGCTTGCCAATCGAGTTCAAGGCATGCTTTGTGAGCGGTAACCAGTACAACCAGGTCGTAGTCTTGTGCTTCGTTAAGATTTGAAATACCAACGACGCCTTCTGGGAAACTGTTGTTGTCGAGGTGTGGGTCCCAGGCAGCAACGGTGATGCCTTTTGCCATCAAAGTCTCAGCAAGTGGTTCTGCTGGAGTTTCTCTTGGATCGCCAACTTCAGCTTTGTACGACCACCCGAGCAAAAGCACTCGTGCATCATCGGCTGAAACTTTGGAATTCCACATAATTTCGCTTAACACACCAGCAACGTGGCTTGGCATTGAGCGGTTCACTGCCCGTGCAGCGGTGATGAGTCCTGCTGGTACGCCAACATCGGCGGCTCGCTGAATCATGTAATACGGGTCAACTGGAATGCAGTGGCCACCTACGCCAACACCGGGTGTGTAGCGGTGGAAATTCCACTTCGTTGCTGCTGCGTTAAGGACATCTTCGACGTCGACGTCTAACGCCGGGAAAATGCGAGCAAGTTCGTTGACAAGGGCGATGTTAATGTCGCGCTGTACGTTTTCGATAACTTTAGCAGCCTCAGCCACTTCGAGTTTGCCGACATAGCGGACATCTTCTGATGTTAATTTCGAATACAATTGAACGAGTTTCTCTCCAACTACAGGGTTTTCACAGCCGATAACACGTGCGACTTGCCGAACACCGTGTGCAGGGTCTCCGGGATTGAAACGTTCAGGACAATAGGCGATCTCTAAATCTTCACCAATCACAAGTCCCAATTCTTCGATGATTGGATGCCAAGTTTGTGCAGTTACACCCGGATAAACTGTTGATTCAAGAACGACAATCGTGCCAGAACCTTTTGGAATCGCTTCAAAGACATCTCTACCTGCTCCAGCAACATAGGAAAGATCGGGTTTGAGGTCGTGGGTAATTGGTGTCGGAACTGTGACTAAAATTACGTCACAATGAGGCACCGCATCTGCTGCAGAATTGGTAATGTTCCAGCGTTCTGTACCCGGTGCGGGGACAATATCATCAACATCTGGGTCTCCAGTCGGATTCTTTCCAGCCTTGACCATATCGACAGTGCGTTGAGATACATCAACGCCCCAGACATTGAAACCAGCATCATGGAA
>CALBIL010000076.1 GCA_937892945.1 uncultured euryarchaeote
TGATGATGACGATAATGATATGTTTGGCTCTGATGATGAAGAAACCACTTCATCAGAAGAAACCGTTGCCGATGAAGTTGTCGAAGAAACACCTCACGTTCCCGTAGAAGAATACCCTGCAGAAGACGATGGCGCCGAGAGTGACGACGACGACGATGATCTCGAAGCCTTATTTGGTTGAAGCCGTATGAATGCATGACCATGAGGTGTGCGTATGGCAGATGAAGACGAGTGGAATGATGAGTTGGGTTCCAACAAACGTCAACGTAAGCGCCGCCGTCAACATCGTGATACCCGTAAGACCAACAGTTCTGAAAAAGGCAAAGACGATATGTTTGCTCGTTCAGAAGAAGACCATTTTCTGAGTAATCTCGAAGCCAAATCCGGTGCTTACAATTGGATGAAAGAAGACCGCTATAAACGGATGTTCCGAGATATTGAATCGAAAATTCAAGGCGCTATTGGTGAAGGAACCTATGATTGGGTAGACCGCCGAGTCTTCGACCAAGTGTTTGACCGTATGACCTTGATGTCACTGTACAAGTTGATGCAAGCAGGAACCGTCGATACGATTGATTTCCCAATTGCTCGAGGAAAAGAGGCACACGTCTTCCACGCCACCGATATTGATGGCAAGACCATCGCTGTCAAGATATTCCACACCTCAAATGCAGTCTTCAAAAATTTGATTCAATACATTGAGGGTGACCGAAGGTTCGGAGGTTTACGCCGTCGACATCGAGACCTCGTGGATATTTGGGTTCGAAAAGAACATCGTAATCTCTCGAGATTAGCGCGTTGGGGCTTGAATGTACCTCGGCCGATTGGTATTCATAAGAACGTCTTGGTAATGGAATATCTTGGAACCAAAACCGCAGCATCACCGAAACTTCGCGAAGTGACTGTTGAAAATCCAGAAGTTGTTTTTGAAGATTTACTTGAGTTTTTGGCTATTTGCTGGCAAAAAGCAAGTCTTGTCCACGGTGATTTTTCACCGTACAACATTCTTTGGCACAACGATGCACCGGTCGTTATTGATGTCGGTCAAGCAGTGATTAAAACACATCCGAGAGCTCAAGAATTCCTCGTTCGTGACGTAACACGTTTAGTGGAATGGTCGAACAAAAATGGAATCGAGGTTACATTGGCTGAAGCTATGTACGAAGTTCTTAACATGAATCTCGACCATGTGAAGCAAGTTGTCTTTGATGAAGAAGAGTGACTCACTCTTCGCCCCAACTTACGCCTTCATCTTCTTCGAGTTCCATCATTTTTGAAACAGCTTCTTCATCTTCAGGGTCGACTTGGGAAGCACGCATCCGACGAGATCGGCGTTTGGCGAGGTCAGAAAGCCCAGGGACTAATTCTTCAAACCCGGCATTGGACACTGGGAGGTCTTCTCGTACTTCGATTGATTCAAGTTGCCGATTGGTAATACGAGACCGGCGTCGGTCACGTTCAAGGAAGTTTAGAACAGTTCCATGTTCTGCTCCACCAGCAATCATCTCAACCGCTTGTCGAGCAGCCGACAATCCTTCTTCTTCACCAACTAAGACAACAGTTGAGTTATAAATTGTAATTTGAGTATCGGTGAGACCTTCAATCAATTTTCGGATTTTACCATCGCTTCCGATGATACGTCCTCGAATACGGCGTTGCTGGTTCGATTTTTTACCGACATATTTCCGGATATCAACCAATTCAAAGAAATGGTGATCATCAAGCAATTGAATCGCTGCTTTTGGCGCCATTCCACGTCCAATTGCCTTAATCACATTTGGGAGTTTCATTGCCTTTACTGGGTCATAGGTTCCCGGTTCTCCCCAGAGAACCTCAACATCTCCAGTCTCCGAATCGATATTGAATTCTTTACATCCTGCTGCATATCTCAATGATTTTGCAGTCGCTCCTTTGACTCCAATAAGAACCGCAATACGGTTCATGGGTACTCGAGGGAGCGGTTGGCGCATGACCAATCCTGCGGCCGGTCTCTTTTCAATCTCTTGTACGGCGTTGCAGTATAGTAATTGCAAATCCAGTCAAGATTAACAGCACTATTGAAGGAGCAAATGAAGGCACTAATCCCGGAGAACCGATTGCTGCTCCAGTGACGACCATGTGATTGTAATTGTTCCCTTCATCGTATTCATCGATGACATTGACATAATCGATCACCAATCGCAAATCGAACTGTCCTGTTTTTGGTACAGTGTAATTCCAAATCAATTCTTCTTGAGTATCTGTTAATGCGCCTGAATCCAACGTGCGAGATTCCATAACGGTCCAACTTACTGTTGAGGTGCGGTCAGCAGGTGCAGATTCAAGGCGAACAACGACACTACCACGGTAATCTTGATTCGATTCGAGCATGCTGGTGATGGTGATGTTTCCATCGGTTTCCCCTGGTCGTACGATGAGGCGGTCGAGATTGGTTTGGGTCGCATTCCAATACAAATCCAACCCGGGAAGGATTTGGAACGAGCTCGGACTTGAAGTGTATTGGTTTCCAGCGTTATCCACGACTACTGCTTGGAACATCAAGTATTGACGGGATTTCGTTGCCCAACTGGCAATTCCAATCGTGCCTGTCAATCCGGAAGTTCCAAGTTGCATCCAATTGCTTGAAAGATCAGGTGTTTGACCAACGCCATTGGAATCGAATCCAAATTGGATATACGAATTTGCCAAGTCAACTCCTGAACCATCATCGATGGCACTGAAACTCACGTTTGCAGGTACGACGCGACTTGTTGTCAATTCATCAACCGTCCATCCAGCCGCATTTGGGAGGGTTTCATCAACTTGAACAGTCACTTGAATGGTCGCTCCAGTATTTCCAACCCGGTCAACTGAACGAACTGAAAGTGTATGGACTCCTTCAGCGAGGTTCAGTGTTATTGAATCAGAAGAAGTCGAGTTCCAAGTGGTTCCATCAAATGAATATTCGGCAAGAGATACTCCGCTGCCTTGGCCGTCATCTGCGTTGTTGATCAACCCGCTGAGCGTTACTTCAGTAGATTTCTGCCATGCGTTGCCATCACCAACGGTTACACTCGAAAGCGTTGGTCCGGTGCGATCGATTCCGATGAAGTGGGTTTCCGATGCTGAAAGACTTGAATCATCATATACCGTGATTCGAGAGTTCCATGTTCCTTCAGACATTGCTCCACTGCTCCAGTCCCATCCATAGGATATACTGCTGGGGCCATCATTCGGAGGCGCTCCTGGCCCAGGTACAACACTGATTGAAGCATAACTGATGTCATCATCACTTGCACCCCAGCGATATTCAAGAGTTCCATCTGTATCGATTCCAAACCATGCACGGTCTGATGCTGAATTACCCGTTCCAACTGCGGCATTCAACACGGTAAAAATCGTAATCACTGGTACTTGGTTCACAACATTGAACGTTCCTGAAGAAGCCACAATCGATTCATTAACATCATCATCCCATGCAGTTGCTCGAAGGGTATAGGAGTCATTGGCATAGGCTGTCGAATCAAAGTAGGTTAGCCATGGGGCTGAAGTGATGTTCTTTACGGTGCTCCACACCGTTCCATCAGCCGAGATTTCAATGAGCAATGAAGAGACATTTGCATCGCCAGCCATTCCAAACGTTAGGCTATGGAGGCCAGTAATATCTTGATTGGTAGTGGGGCCATTGGTGAAGGTAAGTACTAGGTTTGAGGATGAGAAATTGATGTGCTCAAGTTCTTCAAATTGATTCTCCATCATTGGGGCTGAACTCAGGCCAAGCAGAAGAACAACGAGAATCGCGCTCGACCAAGTTCTGCCCATGAAGGGATGACGGGTGCGGTTATCCTTCAATGCTCCCCTTCTTCTCACCCCTCCAAGGGAATATTCGTAATGACATCGGCGTTGCGAACGAACGATTTTACAGGTTTTCCGAAATGAAGAAAAACACCTTTGTCGGGTCAATTTTTCTCGTCTTGTGAGATGGGTTCAAGTGCTTTGCAAGTAGTCGATTACCTACATGGCGAGCGCGTGGAAGCCGGTTATTGCGATTCTTCTCCTCTGTATCGCGGCGTTGCCAATGACAATTACAGCTGAACAAAGTGGTTCAATTGAGGCTTCAGAGAATACTGTTGCTCTTCTACCAGCATCACCTGAAGCCGGTGGTTCAGTTACTATTTACCTTACATTATCCAACAATGGAAACTATGCTGATGATGTTGAGTACGCCTTTTATCGAGACGGAATCGGTCAAAGTAAACTCATAGAAAGTTCAACAATCGATATTGATACAGGTGAGTCAGAAGAAGTTTCTGCAGTATGGCAAGGCCTCACTGAGGGCGACCATGAAGTGCATATTACCTTTGAACATCCCCGAAACTCTGGCAATGAAGTCGACTTTTATGTTGAATTTACAGTTACAGGCTTACCGAATTTGAAAGTGACTGAAACGTACCTCACACCTTCTTCGGGAATCCTTGCGGGTGATACCGTTCAACTTTCCTCCTTGGTCCGTAACCTCGGCAGCGAGCCTGCCGAGCCAAGCACTCTTCACATTGATCTTGGGTCAACTGACATCGACGTGGCTACGCCTTCAATTCCTGCAGGCTCAACCGAATGGGTCAATACGACCTTTACAGCACCGGAAAGTGGTTCACACACCTTGATGGTTACACCAGATTACCAAAATGCAGTTCACGAATCTTCCGAATTTAATAAAATGGTTGAAGTTCCATTTGTTGTCAATACACGAATGGATTTGTACCACATCGGAGACTTAACCATTGAACTTGAAACGGGCGCCCTCGATGGCCCCTGGGTCATATCGGGTAAAATCGGTCGCTCCAACGGCACTGGACTCACAGAGGTACCGCTTTGGTTACAGATACCTACAGCAACCGGCGGAATGGTTACGACCGCTCCGTTCATTGTCAACCTCACTGGTACAGGCTATGCAGAAACACAATGGAGTCATGAACTCACTTCTTCTGAACTGGATGTATTGCCAGTCGGCCTCCACATGGTGTCGGCGAAAATTGATCCGTTCGAAAATGGTGCTTTTACTCAAGAGTCAACTTTGAATGATGTTGTGTCCGCTCAACTCTCAAAATTCGCAGTTCCCGATGTTTTCATCGATATGAATGCAATTGCAGATTCACCTTCTGTCAATTCAGGCGACTGGGTTAATTGGAGTGTAAGTATGTTTAACGCTGGCGATATTCGTGTTTCTGGAAAATTACACTATACCTGGGAAGGCAATGATACTACATCACCGAAAATCTTTCTCGACCCCGGACAAGATTTCACATGGATCGTTGAATTGAAAACTTCAATCGGTGCGCACAATGCCGTATTTGATTCGCAATGGGTTGCTTCTGCAGGCAGTTGGGATTCAAATCCAACGAACAGCGTTGCATCTGGCGTGGTCTCGGTCGAAGCTGAATTGCGATTATCATGGGCTCTCTCGACCCTTGAAGTTACAGATTCTGAAGGAAGTGCACTTATTTTGCCGATGACACAAGGAGAATCCTATACCCTTCAAGTGGATTTGACAAGTAAAGAAACTGGAAATTTGACCTACGACTGTCTCGATGGAAATGATGCAATTCTTTCGACCATTTATGCTGAAGTGACGACTCTCCTCCAGAAGGTGACAATCGCATGTGAATTTAATGCGACTGCCCCATCAACAGTAGTACGCCTTATCCCTTCTGACCCAACAATTTCCAGTACCTTTACTCGAACCTTTACCACGGTAATGAGTGATGAAGACATCGATGACTTGACCTCCAATTCGGAACTTGGAACCTTCACACTCATCGGGTTTGTCGCTCTTGGATTGATTGGAATACTTGCCATCTCGATTTTCCTTACCCGTGAATCAGAAGAAGAAGTTGAACGTGATATTTTCGAGTACTGCCCGTCTTGTGATGGGGAATTAGAGGGCGATGAGAACCGTTGTCCGCATTGTTCCTTCAATCTCAAGAAAGCTCGTAGTCAATTCCACGATTGCGGTGAATGCGGTGAATCAATTCCGGACTTGCTTGATAATTGCGTTTACTGCGGTACAGAACAAGACGTATCTTCATACTTCGAACAACGCGAACGTAAAGTGAAAGCAGCAAAGATCGTCGTCGACCTTCCTGAAGAAGTTGATGAAGATGCTATCGTCACTGGTTCAGAGAACTTCGCTAAGACTGCCCAAGAGTTTGGTTTCGATGAAGACCAACTTACCGATGAATGGGATGAAAACATCTTGAGTGCGGAAGCAGAAGTAGAAGCCGCCTACGATCGCAGAAATGCTGATGAATTATTGCGAGAAGATATGACCGAAGACGAACTCGAAACATATCAAAACACCGTGACAACGACGCTCAAGAACATGACAGATCTTGGCCATGAAAGCAATGATATCGATGCAATTCTTGCTTCAAAGGGTGATATAATCTCTCATAAAGACGATGGCAAAGAACTCTCAGCAAGCGATGCAGATATTCGTGGACGCTTGTTTGAAATTACCGGTGAACAGGGAACTATGCCTGGAGACGAGGTACATGTTGGAACATTGACCGATTCCTCTTTTGCTGGTAATGAAGTTTCCGAAACGACTTCTGACTTCTCGGTGGTTGATGATGAGGCACCAATTGCAATCGTCGATGAATTATCCCCTGAGAAAGTCAAATCCAATCGCCGCCGAGGTACGCGACGTAAAGCAGTAGAAGAAGTATCAGATGTTGCTGAATGTGGTGCCTGTGGTGCAGACCTTGCTGTTGAAGCAACGGAATGTGGAACCTGTGGTGCGAAGTTTGAGTGATGTCCGTCGGCTTTCATAGGGTTCGTCATCGCTTTTGCTCAGCAACCACTTTACGTCATTCGGACAAGTCATGCTAGGGCTCAAGGGTATCAAACCCTTGCATCCCCATCACTGAATTGATATGTGGGACAAACATAGGGCCAACAGATGAAGAAGAGTTGGGGTCTGCCAATCATGCTGATGATGATTATCGTCATGAGCAGTTCATCAGGATGCCTTGGTCTTTTACAAATGCGCGAAACGATGGAAGATTTACGTGAGGCTCCAAAGCTCACCAAAGAAACCGTAAAAATCACTCACATCAAGGTGTTCGACAATCCTACAGATTGGGAGGAATATCAAAATATTTCATCGATTTATATTGATGACTCGGTCATAGACATGATGATTTATCAGAAAGTGAAAATCACGGGTTCAGATCTTCTAGGTGGCTGCTTAGAAGATTTCACTCGATATGTCCGTGCTGAACTGTTAAGCCCTACCGGGGAATCTGTTTGGGCCATAGATGTCTGTGAAAATGTGGAAGCGAAAACCGACCAAATCTTGCCAGAGCCTACTTTTGAAACGGGAACTTGGAAATTAGTAATTACGGCGAGGGGTGGGGGCACTCAAAGTTCACTCTTCCAAGACCAATTCCAAATCGACCTCACCATTCATCGAACATGTACGACTTACCCGCTTGAAGAAGGCAAGTGCATTTGAATCACATCAGTGAATCAGTGCATGCATAGAGTCTTGAACAGTTTCTACATTTCCCTGGTCGTTCGTGGTTTCGTAGAGCGCCACCTTCAACCATCAAACGCTGGACTTCCCGAACAGCATCTTGAAGTTCTTTCTTGGCAACATCATTCCAAGGAATCTGGTGAAGGCTTTCCTTGCCATATCGAAGGACTCCATACGGGGAACTTTTCTTTGTATTTATTTCAACTAAATGCAGATAGGCGAGTAACTGCATTCGATGGGATGCATGTGGATTGAACGGAACTTTGCCTGTCTTTTGCTCAACTGGGATAAATTCACCATCGACGATGACGATCTGGTCGGGACGGCCTCGTAAACCCGTTTGTTTGTCGATAAGGAGGTTTGATGTTGAATCATCATCGGAATATGCAATTTCAACTTCTTCCTCTATGTTGATATCTTCTTTCATTGCTTGAAGAGTGTTTTCAGATAAGAGCATCCGTTGGAGTTGCCAAGATGCAGCCAATGTCCAAGTCATTGCTGTGATGAAGAGGATAAAGGCCGCTTGCTCTCTGTCTTTTGCAGCCATGAGGGCAATGGCATGTAATCCTAATACAATTGAGCCAAACAGTAAACTTGCTTCGACACGTCCTGCTTCGAACCATCCACCAATGAATCCCTTGGGTTCCCAAAAATAGGTGAAGTCATCGGTGGTTGCCAAAAATTTGGTTTTTTGCCGTGGAATCGTTTCGTTCAAACCGATCCACGAGCGCCATGGGACTGAAATGGCGATAAGCCCCACAAAAAGGGTAGTGGCACTCCACAATGCGAGGTATCGAGCCATTTGTATGGTTGTGCCAACTTCGCCGATGTAGTTGAAAGCAAGAGCGTCCACACTCAATGCGATGACCACAGAAAACCACCAAGTCCAAATCGTAACGGAACGACGCATTTCGGATTGAGTGGTTTTGAAACTCTCCATCTTATTGTGAATTTCTGCGTGTCTTTTTATTCCGGCGACAAGAGCTTCCCCTTGGCCAGAATTTCCTTCCCGTGACAATGACCAAGACAATGGACAATATTCGTGGCGTTCCAAATCACTTGCGCTGACTGGAAGAGCATTCCCTTCGTCATCACGCCAAAACCCATCATCTGAAAGTGTGGCGCTCAGTAAGCCGTTTTTTTCTGTTTTTAGTTCCAAATACGACCCCCCTACAAACTTACACAGGGCCTTTATGATTTGAGTTCTTCCTTGGTAATCCCATCGAATTTGCCTTAAGGTCGAAGGTGAATTCATTCGGCCTCTCTACGAAGCGGTTTAATATGGAGTCCAAGTCGGCAGACTGCTGTGAATTACCATGTCCGAGGAAATGAGCTTACTCTTACCCTTTGAATCCTATGAAGAGAACGCTGTCAATATTGGTACTCAACAAAAGAGTGCGGATATGGCTCGCTTCATTGAACGTGTCCGTGAAGATGGATTGTATCTTTTGGATGTCAATATGACTGACTCACGAATTCGCATGATTGCAGAGTTCCTCAACAAGTATGACCCTTCTCGAATTATGGTCGTTTCTGCTCGTCAATACGGCCAACGCCCTGCACGGCTCTTTTCCGAAGCAATAGGCGCTAACGCTGCTGTAGGTCGCTTTATCCCAGGTTCTCTTACAAACCCCGTTCTCCGTTCCTATGTAGAACCAGATATCTTGTTCGTTACCGACCCTGCTGCTGACCAACAAGCACTTCGTGAAGCCGTTAACTCCGGTTTGCCAATCGTCGGCATTGTCGATGCGAACAACAATCTTCGTAACGTCGATATCGCACTTCCGGCAAACAACAAAGGTCGTCGTTCACTCGCTTTGGTTTACTGGCTTCTTGCCCGTGAAGTTCTCAAGGTTCGTGGGAAAATGACCGATGAAGATTGGGCTGCTTCTCAAGATTTAGAAGAATGGCAATCCACTTTCTGAAGTGTTCTAGCGTTCTACTTCACCTTTCTTTGAAGGTTACTTGATCCCTCAATACACTTGGTGTATGAGTAGATTACAACTGAGTGTCAAGTCAATCTTGCCAGCACATGACGTTTCAATACCTTGAAGAGAATGAATTTCTCTTCACTCATTTGTATTTGGTGCGAGATAGTTCGAGATACCAATCGCAAAATCTTCAGGCGTAGGAGCACCATGCATCATGTGGCGAATTTTCTTAGCCCCCGGTAAACCTTTGGTAAAAGCAATCGCATGACGTTGCATCCAGCGAGGTTGCAGTCCAATTGTATTTTGTGAATGTTCGATGTACTTGTCCCAGCACCATTTGCGCGTTGCAAAAGCACGTCCAATTTCGGAACGTTCGTACCAATCTTCGCCTAATTCTTTGATCCAAGGCAACTCCTCTTCAGCCATCCAACCAAGTCCCACTTTGATTTCTCCAAATATTGCTGGACGTCCAATAGCACCGCGACCGATCATAAGGCCAGCAGCTCCTGTTGTTTCCAAACACAACTTGGCACTTTCAGCATTGTTCACATCTCCATTGGCCACTACTGGTACTTCGACTGCATTGACGATACGTGTGATTGAATTCCAATCGGCTTCCCCTGAATAGCGTTGCCGAAGCGTTCTACCATGAATGCAGAGTCGAGATGTTCCAATGTTTTCGAGCTCCTTGCAGATTTCCAAAGCATTGTTGGCACCTTGTCCAGTTCCCAAACGCATCTTAGCAGTAACAGGCACATCAACGCGCTGAATAATCCCATCAACCATTGATACGAGGTTATCCGGTTGACCCATTAATGCAGCACCTGCACAAATCTTCGTCACTTTCGGTGCAGGACAACCAAAATTCAAATCGATGATATCAGCAGTAGGGGCTAACATTTCTGCCGCAGTTGCCATATCTCCTGCATCACCTCCAAAAATTTGTGGAATGAATGGAATTTCTGTGGCATGGGATTCCATCTTTCGCCATGATACAGCAGCCTCTCGAGTAAGGGCGGTACTGTTGGTGAATTCGGTGATGGTTACGTCTGCTCCACAATCTTTGGCAAGCAATCGAAACGGAAGGTCAGACACACCTGCCATTGGAGCAAGAAAAAGAGGACGGGCATCCCCTTCCCACGGCCCAGGCTTGGCACCAATATGCTCGCTCATTACCAATGGCTCAGAATCCTTGTTTTTCAAGGGTTGGCTCTTTCTTGGAGTGGAATGTCACTTACGGTGCCATTGATTGTTCAAGTAACTGAGCAACCCGCCGCATTCTTCGTAGAGTTCTGTCGATTCGAGAAGTAATTTCTTTGTGAACGTCATCAGGCGTATAGCCGACCATTCGATGACCGAGAGGTAATCTGCCACCGAGAAGGTTGAGGAGTAACATCTGGTCATCAGGTGAACTCTCTTTGACTATTTTTTCCACCTCATCGACTTTGAGCTTTCCTTTCTTTAGGCTGGAGAGGATTGAGGACTGTTGTTTGGAATTGAGGAGGCGTTGAAAACCACCTTTTTTCAGCATCCAATCTTCACCGCGGCGTTGGTATTGGGCAGTCATTGCAGACCACAGAGCGATATTGAGCCGATCGATACGAGGGACGCGTTGAACCATTCCAGTGCTTCGGAATCGCTCAAGGATACGCCCGATACGGGGCTTTTGTTCATCGAGGAGTTCACTCGCTTCATCCAGTGAGAGTGGCAGGTCACGGTTCAGAAGCAATTCAAAGAGTTGTACTGAAATCGACTGTGCATGGGCTTCCTTTCCCGGTCTCTCTCCGAGTAACCCAAAGTCACCCATCCATTGTGACAAGAGGCTTTCTTCACTGTCCCAGAGTAATGGGCGATGGTCTACAATTCCGATGTGAAGTGGCGGGGTCTCGTTCGGCACAGGTTCAGAACCAAGATTTGGATTACTTCGATTCCATTTTGAATCGAGCAAAGCCATTCGTTGCCTCACAATTGTTTCACATTGTAGGCTGAAAAATTCGAGAGCATTCGTTAACGAACCACCGCGTAAGAAGTATCGACGCCAACCCTTTCCTTCATTCGAAAAACCAATAATTCCCGCTTCGACTAATCGAGTAAGGTGATGATTCAATGAAGCTGGTGTAAGTGCCAATTCATCGGCCAACATTTGTGCATCCCAACTGACTTCTGGTTGAGCAAACAAATAGTCCCTCAAAAGTCGATGAACTGGACCTGCTGTTCCTTGGTCAGCAGTTGCTTCACCACGTTTGCGAACCAAGCACAATGTGTCGATGAACCAACCGACCAAATTGTCAGTTTCACGTTCGCTGGTTGGTAACGCTACTTCGGATAAACGAACACTGAACATTCTACTCAGCAATGGTTTTGGGCGGAGGTCTTTGAAGCCTATGCATTATTTGCCTCTCAAGCGGCGGAAAATAGAGTCGCTATCGGCGGTCATCGTTCCATTCATAATCGACGCCTTTCGAACCATGCCACTCAATATCCATATCGATATGGGGCATCATTTCAATACGGTCTTCACGTAGAATCCCTCTTCGGCGGAGTACTTTAACTGCCGAATGCACAGTTGCTCGAGAACGTCCAATTCGACGAGCAAGGGCTGCTTGGGAACGAGGGATGCCTTCTTTTTTGATGTCTTCAATAATTAATTTTTGAACCAGCGATAAACCAATTGGTAGAGCCGTTGCTGCTCGCTCTTCATCGACTGCAATTCCGCGTAAGATCTCTACTTGACTTGGCGCTCCAGCAAAATAGCACGTTCGTCCATTTACCGGTAACACCGTCACGCTTCTACCATTTTGCAAGACATCGAGGTGATGACGAAGCGTTCCATTGGCAGCATTAAGGGTTGATTGTAGTTCACGATAACACAACCCTGGATGTTGTTCGAGGGTTGAAAGAATTCGGCGCCTAAGGGGATGTTCAAACGCTTTCGCTTTCGTAGATACACCGCCAACAGCAAGTGCACCTACGGCCGTAGCAGCTGCGGCAACTCCGCTTGCAAGACCTACAACTCCTCCTGCGGCACCAGCAAGTCCTGCAGACAACCATGGACGTTGACGGACCCATTGTGCAAGCAGAGGCATAGAAGAGGGTTTCTTTTCTCCTTTCTTAATCCATCCCTTCAGCGCATCGGCGATGAGACAAATCAATCATGGGCTAAAACGGTGCCTCTATGGATTTTCAAATGGGCGACAAGGGGTGAAAGCAGGCGTCCACACGTTCGGCCATGTTCGGTGAGAAGATAGGTCACTCGGATCGGGGGGCCGTCGGATACTTGACGAGAAACAAGTCCTTCATCAGCCAGATAGCGTAATTTGTCAGAAAGTGTACGAGAGGAAATCCCTTCGAGTAGATTTTTCATTTGATTAAATCGACGAGGTCCTGAAATATAGAGTGCTGAAAGAATTTCAATCGTCCATCGTGAACCAAAAACACCCAATGCTTCACCTGCTCGGCAGACTTCATTGTGCAAATCATTCTTCGGATTCAACTCTTTTTGAGCTCCTAAAAGAGTTCGGATTTCTCCTCCGAGTTGAATGGCAGATTCGATCGAAGATCGAACCACATTGTAGTCTTCGCGTGAAACTTTGAGTGGTAATGTTGCCATACGAATTCTCCCTATTGGCATGCTAACAGCACCACTACTTAATTCCATTTTAACACCAGAACTGTTGTTTTGCTCAAAAGGGCAATTCCATCATCGTTTCATCTCACCTTTGAAGAAGTCTCACGGTTACGGGTGAATATGGCCAAACAGGTGTTGCTCGTACGAGGCGGCGCCCTTGGAGTGAACACTGGCATCGGTGGGGCTCATCATAATCTGGCTACTTCGCTTGCTCAAGGGGAAATCAAAGGTTGGGCGAGTGCTTCTACCTGCGAATACAGCATTAAAAAACGGATGAACCCCTTTTCAAGAGTATTCAAGCGATGGTATTCGCACCCAAAACGCATCAGTAAAATACTCAAAAAAGAGCATAACTACAGTATTCTTCACGTAACGGACCAAGAGCAAGCCCATCTCATTCCAGAACACTGTTCTCTACCAGTCGTTGTAACAGTGCATGATTTATTTCATCTCTTTCCCGAGCAAATCAAAGTGGGCGACACTTCAATCGAAGTTGGAGAACAGAACCCTGGCTGGTTTCGTCGTCGAGATCTCATTCAACTCCGAGCAGGACTCGCTCGAGCCGACCTCTTGGTATGTGATTCGCAAGCAACCTTATCGGCATGTCAGAAGCATTTCCCAAAAGTAAATTCGGTGTGCGTCCCTCTTGGTTTGGATGTCAATTCGTTCAAACCAATGGCTCAAGAAAAGACCAATGTTATCGGACCGGCTGCCCAGTTTGTCAAAAAATGCCATTTGTTGGTCGTGGGAAGTCATGCGCCTCGGAAGCGATTACACTTTCTCTGCCAAGTGCTCGGTGAACTTGATGATGATGTGAAAAAGAATATTCTTGTTCACCATGTTGGCAATGAAACATGTCCATTCGGTGGTCCTTCAGCATCATCATTAAGCAAAAAGTATGGAGTGGACGAATGGATTTCACACGGTGGTGAACTCTCCAGCGAGGCTCTTATGCATCTTCGGCATGCCAGTGAGGCTTTACTTTTCCCAAGTGCCAGTGAAGGTTTTGGATACCCTCCACTCGAAGCAATGGCTTGTGGCACGCCGGTTTTATGTTCTGACCTCCCCTCTCATAATGAGTTAATGCCTGAAGAAACCTGTCTTCGAGCCGATGATCAAGAGGCTTGGAAAGAAGCAATCCTCTCGGTTTATTCGAATTGGCAGAGTCGCACCAAAAAAGACGAAACCCATGTTTGGCAGAAACCTCGGTCTGGATTGATTGAATTTGCATCTCGATACGATCAAAGTCGGTTTTGTATCCGAATGGCAGACGTATACGATTCATTATAATCGTTCTTGGAACAATAGAATGATATCTAGATGCAGAGCGTGATGAATATGGCCGATGACACCACACCGCAGAGCATGGATTCAATCAAATGGTTTCATTCGATTCCGTTGAATGATGGAATTGTCACGCCTGGCCTTGATGCATCGATGGCGAAACTCGAACAGATTTGTCTTCCAAAGGATTTGACTGGAAAGACTGTTCTTGACATTGGCGCTTGGGACGGATTTTTCTCTTTCCAAGCAGAAAAAGCAGGAGCTAAAAGGGTTCTTGCAACCGATAATTTCTGTTGGAGCGGCCCTGGGTGGGGGACGAAAGACGGTTTTAATTTCGCACATAATGCATTGAGTTCAAAGGTCGAATCACTCGATATAGATGCAATGGATGTTTCTCCAGACAATGTTGGGGAATTTGACATCGTCATGTTCCTCGGAGTTTTGTATCATTTACAAGACCCAATGGCGGGTCTTCGTGTTGCTGCGAGTGTCTGTAAAGAACTGCTCATCATCGAAACTGCAGTTGACGATTTGCATCGCTGGAAGCCATCGATGGTCTACTATCCTGGAGATTCTTTCAACAATGACGATACCAACTATTGGGCTCCAAATGTCGGGGCAATGAAAGGTATGCTGAAGGATTTAGGTTTCTCTCGAGTTGAAGTCGTGTATCCAAAGAATCCATGGATTCGGTATTCACTCCCTCTCCGATTGTTCTCTTCAATCAAAGGAATGTTCACAGGTCGAGGTCCGTTCCGACAAACCATCAACCAAGGTCGAATGTCCTTCCATGCCTACCGCTGAGTGAGAACTTCTCTCCGCAGTGTTCTTCAATGGCGTTTTGTTGGCAAGTTCATGCAACCTATTCAGCGTGTAGCGATTGTCGGTGCAGGAAACATGGGTTCCGGCATCGCTCAAAAAACGGCTCAAGAAGAATTCGATGTGCAAATGGTAGACCGAGAGCAACAATGGGTTGACAGAGGTCAAAGTATCATCTCAACTTTCCTTTCAGAAGCCGTCGAACGTCGTATTTTCTCCCCTGCTCAAGTTGAAGCAATTGAAAGTCGAATCACGGGTGTTGTCGGCGTCGAGAACACAGCAAGAGATACCGATTTAGTGATCGAAGCAGTGTTTGAGGATTTTGATATTAAAACCGCTGTTTTCAAAACGTTGGACAAAGCATGTGGCCCAGATACAATCCTCGCTTCAAACACCTCGTCTTTATCGGTCAATGCACTTGCAGAAGCAACCGGTCGAGCAGACCGCTTTGTCGGATTGCATTTCTTTTTCCATCCTGCAAAGAACCGCTTGGTCGAAGTCATCCCTGCTCATGCATCAAGCCCTGAAACTGTTGAAAAAGTCGTTCAGTACTGTAAGATGCTCGGCAAGGTTGTCATCGTCTGTGCAGACCGTCCTGGTTTTGTTGTCAATCGTTTCTTCGTTCCTTGGTTGAATGAAGCCTGCTTACTGATGGAAGAAGGCGTTGCTACGGCGCCTCAAATCGATGCAGTCGCTCGCAAAGCATTCCGAATCGGCCTCGGCCCATTTGGTTTGATGAATCTTACAGGACCACCAATTGCCCTTCACTCGACCGATTATCTGTCAGAACAGTTGCATACTCCTCGATATAACGGAGCCCAAAATCTTCGAGATTTAATCGAGGCCAATGAACACTGGTCCATCGATGGAGATGAATCCTATTCCGATGAACAATACACCGCGATTTCAGAACGCTTGTATGGTGTTGTTTTCGGTGTAGCTGCTCAAATCGTTGATGAAGGCGTTTGTTCGATGGAAGATGTAGACCGTGGAGCCAAAGTTGGACTCCGTTGGGCTCGTGGACCGTTCGAAATGATGAACAAAGTCGGCGTTGCTGCCTCCAGTCGAATGGCTCAAGCCTATGCCGATTTGGCTGCTGAATCCGATGCTGCCCGTGCATGGAATGTTCCACAATTCTTTGTTGACCAAGGAGACAAAAACTGGAACTTTTCCTATATCGACACATCAATTGATCAAGGTATTGCAACGGTAACAATCAACCGTCCAGAGGCAATGAATGCGCTCAATGAAACGGTCGTCTCACAACTTGGTGATGCATTGGACCTCGTCAATGCTGATGATTCGGTTCACACGATTGTACTCGATGGTGCTGGTAAGGCATTCGTTGCCGGTGCTGATGTCAAATTCTTTGTCGACAAAATACGTGCAGATGCCATTCCAGATATTGTTGAATTTACTGCCAACGGCCATGTCGTTCTTGACAAACTTGAATCCTCTTCTAAAACAACGGTCGCTTTGACCACTGGTCTTGCTCTTGGTGGCGGATTAGAATTGGCATTGGCGTGTGATTACCGAATTGGGACTCGTCGTACACAATTTAGATTCCCTGAGACTTCGATCGGAATCTATCCAGGACTTGGTGGCTCGCAACGGCCTGCTCGAATCTGTGGAATCCCAGCAGCCCGTTGGGCAGTTCTCGCTGGAAACTTCATGGATGCTTCAACCGCTGCAGACCTTGGATTACTCACGCACTTGGTTGATGTTTCTAGTGTCGGGGCGTGCGTCGCTGAACTTGCCAAGAACGGTAAGCCAGCCAACAAGTATCCTGGTCAACCTGCTCAACCAGAGAGCGCTGTTGCTGCTTTTGCAACCTCCTTTTTCGCCGATGAAAACATGGCAGATTTGATGGTTGGAAACTGTCCTGGCGGATTTGATTCAGCAGATCGAAACGTGAGCCGTCAACTCAAATCCTTATCTCGCACAGCACCAATTGCTTTGTCGATGGCCAGTGCACTGATTGATGAAAGTGCGAACACGAATCTTTCTGAAGGATTACAGTTAGAACTTGACAGACTCACTGAAATCTTCTCAACTGCAGATTCACTTGAAGGCTTATCAGCATTAATCGAAGGTCGAAAGCCAACGTATTCGAATGCGTGATTAAGCCCATTGAGTTTGTATTGCAGCCATTTCATGGATGAGTGCAGTAATGTCAATTGATTCGTCTTGCTCATGAGCAAGTTCAATTCGATTCTGAACAGCGTCAACAAATTCCTCTTCTGGCTTTACACTGAGAATATCCTCTATGAAATCAGCCAATGAGGTACCCTTGCCTTGTGAAATAGCGATGCGTGCACGTTGTTTTTCAGCATCATCCTTTGGTTTACGAACTCCACTCATTGTACCACCTCTTCTGAATTGAAATGATTGGCATACCAATCTTCCCATTGGATGACTTCTTCCTCTGACCACTCGCTCAGTGGACCAGTTGCTGAGATTCGGAGAGAACTCGAAGAGACAGGAAGCATGGTTGCATTATGGGCGCATTTTACGCCAGGTGCTCCAAGTACCATTGCCTTCTCAACAATTCCGAGTCCGATGGATAAACTACGGGTATCAGTCCCAGACCAATAGGCAGCAAATCCAGGGTGTGTATGGACCCAGAGTTTGAACGGGGCGATACAACCGACCGGTGGGGCGAGTTGGACTTGTCCTGAAGTTCCCCAATCAATCGAGATGACACCCTCGGCATCGATGAGTACCGATGTCTCAAGACCGGCAAGGTAAGAGATTGCATAGACCACATCCCAGCGGCCTTGTTCTGAAGCGCGATGTTGGACATCAAGGAGCACTTCATCATCGATTTGACGTTGCTGTGCTTTTTCAGTAACATGTGCCCAAACCTTTTCAGTGATGTCGAGTTGTTCTAAAGCTGGAATCAAAATCATGCCTTCACCTCCAATGAATTCTTCCCTACACGTGGAAATTCAAAACTCCCATAGGTGAGGCTACCCATCGATTGAACCGGGCCACGTCGATCTCGTAAATTCTGAACGAGCCATTGAGCGCCAAAGGTGCCCGCAACTGAAAACCCGAATTCAAGATTTCCAGCATCTAATGCACCTTCAACCTGACAACTCATCGGTTCATGGTCCGGGGTCATTTGCTCAACCAATGCAGTATCGGAGTCCGAAGAAAGAATCATCCAACCATCGGCCGAACAACGGAGGTCAATCCATGGAGTTCGAAGTGCGTGAACCAAACGTCTAGGGTGAGGGCGGTCAACACAAATGACGACGAAATCATAGTCTTCAAGTTGGTCAGCATTCCTCAAGTTCTCGTTTACTGCCGCGATTTCAACATACTCCGTAGTTTCAGAATATCGATTGAAAAGAGCAGTCACTTTGTGGAGGCCTACATTCTCTTGAGAGAAGCGTTGATGGCCAAGATTGGTCGTTTCGACGACATCTCCATCCATCAGTGTAATTTTCGCCTTTAATTGTATGCGTTCTAATGCAGGTACAAGCAAGTCGACAAGCGTGGTTCCGATACCACCGGCACCGATGATAAGCACATTTTTGACAGTCGTTTCTTCGTTCACACTAAGACACAATTCGAGTGTATAAAAAGAAGGCATTTTCAAAGTACCATCATTCGCTCAAATGCAGCAATTTGTGTCTCGAGAGTGAAGTGTTCTTCGACATAGGGTCTTCCAGCCCGTGCCCAAGCCTTGCGTAGAATGGGGTCTTTGGCATCCAAGTAGGCTGCTTTCCAAGCACCGGTGTCATAGCGTGCGAGAAGCCGTCCAGAATCGACTGACCCCATGGTGCATGCAAATCCGCCCTCATCAACCATCAGCGCAGGAACGCCAATAGCCATGGCTTCTATTGGCGTGAGTCCGAACGGCTCATGATATGCATGACTCACCATTGCCCGTGCTCCTCGAATCAAAGCGCATAACTGAATCTGAGTAAGGCGAGGCATACACACGACTTCAACTCCAATTCGCTTTCCTTCATCCAGTAGCGCTGCTTTGTCAGCATCATCCCCGCCTCCAACTTGAACCAAAGCCAATTGAGTATTAGCCAAAGATTGCAATGTATCCCATGTCCCTTTTACATGAGAAATACGGCCGACTGTGACGATATACTGTTTTGGAAGATCCTCAATTTCTTTGAGAGATTTCTTTTCTTCCTTTGTCGATTTTTCTGGCCAAAGACTCCAGTCGATAACATGCATGACGTGTGTGGCTTCGGTTGGACAACCGTGAGCATCTCGACGAGGTGGTTGGCCGTTTTCTTTGGTAGAATCACTTGCGATTCCATACACCGTGTCCAAACGTTTTTGAATCCACATTGAATTTCCTGATATGGAAGCTTTGGGTCGTTGAATGAGTTTTTGGACATAGGCTCTATCACGCTTACGTTGACGGGTAAACAACATTTTTGTAAGCCACAGTGAACGTTTTGGTGTGCCATCAATATGGCGATGAAGCACGTCTTCATACAACCATCTCGGCGGTTCTAAGCAGTGATAGTGCACGGGGAGATGAGCTGGAATCAAGGGTAGAATCTCAAGCGAGCCTCGGCAAACGGAGATGTGAACAGCATCAAATTCATTCCAGGGAATCTCGACGTCCCTCCACATTTTTTCAGCCGATGTACTTGCTTTTGCCATGACTTCAGCAACTGCACCATTTGGCCATTGAATGGGTTTTTCCGGCAACAAGAGGCGCAGTGAGGCATCACCGAGTAACGCTTTGGCATCTTCAGTAAAATCGAGGCTTGCCAAACTTACCTCCCAGCGTTGTGATGTTGCTCGAATGAGTTGAAGCAATTCGAGCTCAGCACCGCCCAGTGAAGCGAAGGAACCACGAACAATGAGGACGCGTAGAGCGCTCTTCTCCTCATCCTTTGAAGCAGCCATGAACCTCGTCACCGGGCGACTCACCTTCAAATCCTCCCTTGTCCGGTTGAATTGTTACGCAGTTTGGATAGGCGAACACGCGACCGATTGAAAAAGGGAGGCGCATACGGCAAGTCATGAGCGGAAAGACAGCCATGGTTACCGGAATCACAGGTCAAGATGGTTCGTACCTCGCAGAATTGTTATTGGAAAAGGGCTACACCGTCTATGGTTTGGTTCGTCGAGTCTCTCAACCGACCTCAGGTCGAAGCCTCATCAATCACTTGATGACCAACGAAAACTTTAATCTCGTCAACGGGGACCTTGCCGACCAAAACTCAATCGATAATGCAGTGGCAATGTCACAACCAGATGAATTCTACAACCTTGGCGCAATGTCCTTTGTTCCTGAATCTTGGCGCTCGCCAATGATGACTGCAGATATTACTGGTTTAGGCGCACTACGTTGCCTTGAAGCCATTCGAAAGCATGCTCCAAGTTGCCGTTTCTACCAAGCAGGTTCATCAGAACAATACGGTAAAGTTCGAGATGTTCCTCAAACTGAAGACACACCCTTCCATCCTCGTTCACCGTATGGATGCGCTAAGGTGTTCGCCTTTGAAATCACTCGTAACTACAGAGAATCCTATGATATGTTTGCTTGTACTGGTATTCTTTTCAACCACGAAAGCCCACGCCGTGGACTTGAATTCGTGACTCGTAAGGTTACCATGACCGCTGCACGTATCGCTCATGGATTCGATGAATGCCTTTGGATTGGAAATGTTGATGCTAAGCGTGACTGGGGATTTGCTGGAGATTATGTCGAAATGCAATGGCGTATGTTACAACAAGACACTCCTGAAGACTTCGTTGTTGCAACAGGCCGAACACACAGTGTTCGAGACATGATTACGCTCGGTTTCTCGCACGTTGGTATGGATCTCACTTGGTCTGGCGAAGGCGTTGATACCATCGCAACCGACCAAAACGGCAACATTCGAGTTCGTACCAATCCCAAATTTTTCCGCCCTGCAGAAGTTGACTTGCTGATTGGAGACCCCGCTCTTGCTCAAAAAGAACTTGGTTGGGTTCCAGGAACAACCTTTGAAGAATTGGTTCAGATGATGGTTGATTCCGACATGGCTCTTGTCCAAGAAGCCGTGAACGGTGGCTATGCTCCTCCAATTCCACCAGAGTGATTTGGAGGCCATTCAATGGCTCAACAACTTCCTATTCTCTACTCGTTTCGACGATGCCCCTATGCAATGCGTGCTCGAATGTCCATTGTTCGAACGGGCTACCAAGTCGAACACCGAGAAGTCATTTTACGAGACCGTCCAGAACACATGATGGAAATATCTCCAAAAGGAACCGTTCCTCTTCTTCTTCTTCAGGACGGAACGGTCATTGAAGAGAGCCTTGAGATCATGCAGCATGTACTCAGCTGGGAATTGAGTGACGCAGAGGCTCATTGGGTCGGGCGGAACGACAACGAATTCAAATTCCATTTAGATCGGTACAAATACCCAAATCGGTACGAGAATATTGATGAAATTGAACAACGAACTGCAGCATCTGGGTACTTACATGACCTCAACACTCTTCTTGGTCAAGATGAAACGATTCGCTTTGACCTCAGTGACGCTTTATTCCCTTTTGTCCGACAATTTGCCAATCATGACAGAGATTGGTTTGATGCACAAGATTGGGGCAATGTCCACTCATGGCTTGGAGAGAACCTCGAAAGCGAGGCGTTCAAAGCGTGCATGAAGAAGCACAAACAGTGGGTCGAGAACGATAAAATTGTGTTCTTTCCATAGAATAAACAGCAGGTTAGTACAGTGGGTA
>CALBIL010000077.1 GCA_937892945.1 uncultured euryarchaeote
ATCATTTGCTGTTCATCGGTTTCGGCGAAATCCATAGGCGACCAAAGGGTGCTAATACCCCGTCTCACTTAACCCGTTTGTCGTATTTACTTGATAGTCGCATATGCCTCAGTTTCATATACGATGATGTTTGGGCCGAATTAAGGAAGTCAAAACCATGGACGACGAAGTGGTAGAATTCAGCGTAGCTCATAACCGTAAATATTCTCGTGACCACTTGTGGTATCAAGAGAAAGATGAACGCTTGATGATTGGAGTCAGTGAATACCTTGCCGTTGAAATCGGTGAAGTATTGCGCGTGATCCTCCCGCAAGCAGAATACGAAATCGATGAAGGTCGAGACATGTTCTCAATATGGACCGCTGAGGAGAAGGTTGCCTTCCCTTCACAATACTCCGGACTCATCGCTGAAGTAAACGGCGAAGTTGAAATCAACCCCGACTTGGTCAACGATTCAGCCTATGACCACGGATGGATTATCATCATCGAACCTCACGAAATGGACCTCGAAAACTTACTCGACCCCGATGAGTATGTCGAATTCCTTGCTGAACTTTGAGTAAAGGTCATATTCTGCCACTCAAGGCAATCGATATGATGGATGCACTGCATCGACTTCGAGAAAGCCTTCGCAACGCTCCAGTTATTTGGAAAGGCGACTACCCCTATTTCATTCACCCAATCACCGATGGAGTACCCCGTCTTGACCCGTTGGTCCTGAAAGCAGTCACTGATTTGTGCGAGGTGGCCATTGAATGGGAGGGTGTTGACCTCATATTGGGTATTGAAGCGATGGGTTTGCCTTTGACTGCACCCTTGAGTATTCGAACTGGAATTCCACTGATTATTGCACGAAAGCGCTCGTATGGCCTTGAAGGTGAAGTCACCATTGGGCAAGAAACTGGCTATTCGAAAGGTGAAATGTTTCTCAATGACTTCAAACCCGGTGAAAAAGTAGTGATCGTTGACGATGTACTTTCAACTGGCGGTACGCTCAAAGCAGTGCTTGAAGGTGTTCGTCGAACTGGTGCTGAAGTCACCCATATTATCGCAGTCGTCGAAAAGGGACCAGGATTAGTCAAATTACAAGCCGAATATCCTGACGTCATTATCGAATCTCTAGTTCGTTTAGAAATGGATGGCGACCGTATCATTTTACTCGATGAAGAATAATTCGCTGTAGAGGGTGGATTGATGAGGGAGAGGCGTGCCCCTTGGCTCGGGGACAACCATGGATTTAGATCGTCACGACTTTCAACTCACCGAATTGATAGAACGTATTCAATCAAATGATAACCGCTTAGTAGCTCTTCAAATTCCTGAAGGATTGAAAATGCAAGCCCTCGAAATGATGGACACAATTGAAACTGAAACAAGTGCGAAAGTTATCTTGGCAGCGGACCCATGTTACGGTGCATGCGATTTAGTTCACGATAAAATGGGAATGATGGGTGTTGAATTGGTTGCGCACATGGGGCATTCACAGATGAACATCGATTCAGGAATGCCGACGCAATTCATTGATGTCACCTATGATGGCGAACCGGAACTGGAGCCAATTATTCCTTTTTTAGAGGCTCATCGGGCTATGGCTCGTCAACGAATGGAAAACCAACCTGCTCCAGAAAACCTTTCGGAAGAAGAAGCACAAGACCGCTTCATGGATGCTGTTGGTCGGCTTGCACCTCTCACAGGAACAAAACTCGGCTTGGTTGGCTCGATTCAACACTTGCACCTGCTCCCAGAGTACTTTGACCGTTTGGAAAAAGCGGGATATGAAGTAGAAATTCCAATTGGCGGAGCTCGTCTTTCGTTCCCAGGTCAAGTATTAGGTTGCAATTATTCCGGTGATGATGATTCCATTGGACACTATCTCTTCCTTGGCTCAGGTGATTTTCACCCAATCGGCTTAGTACTCCACACTGGAAAGCCATTGGCTATTCTCGACCCTTATTCGGGTGAAGCGAGGGAAATGTCCTTGAAACATATTGAACGTATTCTACGACAGCGCTTCGGCTTGATTATGGCATGTGGTGAGGCTCAAAGTTTTGGCATACTCATCGGTGAGAAACCTGGCCAAATGCGCCGCAGCCTCGCCCTTCGAATGAAGAGAATCCTCGAAAAGCACGGTAAGAAAGGTTACTTGTTGGCTTTGGAACACGTCGGACCTGAGTTGATTGATTTCTATCCAGTAGATGCATTTGTCAATACTGCATGCCCACGTATCGCTATTGATGATGCAGTACGTTATCAAAAGCCACTTATCACTCCTTATGAGCTTGAAGTTTCCCTCGGAGAAAAGAAATGGGAAACAGGCTATCAATTCGATGAAATCCCTTGAGCATCACTCACATCCATCCCAATTGGTGCTCTTTTCACCTTGAAGAAACCGTATGTTCAATAACGGTTGGCGTAAGCCTTCCGATGTTATGAGTAACTATCTCGACCGAATTGGCGCTGGCTGGGTTCTAGCAAATCCAGAAGTGTTTAACTTCGATTACATTCCAAGCGAACTTGTTGGTCGAGAGGAGATACAAAACGAATTAGCCTCGAAATTCACGACACTGCATTCACCCGAGGGCTCGGGTCGAGTCGTCATTACAGGTCCAGTAGGGTGCGGGAAAACGGTACTTGCCCGAACATTTTGCCGTGATATTCAACGGCACCTGGCGAACAAGCGGAACATACGTTCCGTACATGTCAATTGCCGTAATGCCTCAACCAGCATGCGGGTTGTCCAACGCATCTTACACGAACTTGCACCTGGACATCCCGACCGTGGCCTCTCGATGGGAGAATTATTGATCAGCCTTCGGCGTATTCTTCGAACCGAGACTTCACACCTCATCATCGTGCTTGATGAAGTGGACCATATGCTTCGACGTTCGGGTGATGACTTACTCTACCAATTACTGCGCATCGATGAAGACCAAAACGGTAGAGGTACGCTCTCACTCATCCTCATCAGCCAAGAGCAAGTGCTTGATGTCCTTGAAACAGCAGTCATCTCTCGAATGGGCAGCACCAATCATCTCCGAGTCCAACCCTACAACGCAGAAGGACTCGAGGCCATTGCAACCCAACGAGCAATCGATGGTTTAGTGCCAGGCACATGGACACCAGAAATCATTCGGCTCCTTGCAGAAAAAGCCGCCCCAACCGGAGATGCCCGAAGGGTGATTGAATTACTCAATGCAGCGGTCGAACGATGTGAATTTCGACAGGATGACCACAGTGAACGGCGGCTGTTGGTGGAAGATATTCACCTCCCGCTTGAAAATGCCCCAACCTCACTGGGGAGTAACCTTGAGCACATTGATGACCTCAATTCAAACGCGATGTTAGTGTTGCTTTCTTTGTGCAGGCGACTCACCAAAGAAGAGACAATGACCACCGGAGATGTCGAGCAACTTTATGCTGTGGTATGTGAAGAATACGAACAGAAAAGGAAGAGCCATACAACGGTTTGGAAATATCTCAAGGAATTTGAACAGCGACAAATTATCACCTCTCGCGTTGCCACAATTACTGATGGTCGAGGACGTACAACTCATCTCAGCATGCCTCATTATCTTCCAAAAGACCTCGGCATTCGCCTTGAAATGTTGCTGAAAAAGAAGTTTCGCTGATTGAACTTCCGTCCGTAAACAAACGGTGGGGCTAAATAGACGACGATGGTCGGAAGGTCGTTCTAGACGTGATATTATGGCTGTTGGACTTCAAGGAGAATTTGTTGCTGTAGTGAATGATACCGATCCGAAAAACGGCGGTAAATCCTATTCACTCAAAATTAGTGGAAACAATCACGCTCAATTGCTGGGCAAGAAAATCGGCGATACCGTCGACGGAATCTTTGTCGGAGAAGGTGAACAAACCCTTTCTGGATTCAAACTCCAAATCACCGGTGGTTCAGACAAAACAGGAACTCCTCTTCGCCGAGACCTTGAAGGCGGCCGCCGACAAGCCATTCTCGTCACACGCTCAACTGGATTCAAGGGACACAGTCTCGTATTCAAGAACAAGGGCGGAGAAAAGAAGCGTTTCCGTTACAAGCCAGACGGTCTACGAAAGCGACGTTACTTCCGTGGTAACACCATCAGCCAAGACACACGTCAAATCAATCTCAAAGTCATAGAGACCGGAAAGAAGTCTCTAGGCGACCTCCTCGCAGTAGGAAGCGAGGAAGCGTCGGAGTGAATCCCGAGAGGGCTTTCGTAGGAACAAAATGGGAGTGAGGAAGCATGGCACGAAAGCTTCCAGCACAACCTGAAATCAATATCGGATTAGTCGGCCACGTCGACCACGGTAAAACAACATTAACACAAGCTCTTTCTGGAGTTTGGACTGATACGCATTCGGAAGAAAGAAAGCGTGGTATCTCGATTAAACTTGGATACGCAGACACTGCCTTTTACAAGACCAAGGAAGGACAATACTACGCTACTGGACGTCATCCAGATGGCAAAGAGGACGATCCAAAAGAACTGGAGAGAGTCATTTCCTTTGTCGACGCACCTGGTCACGAGACACTCATGGCCATCATGATTACTGGAGCGTCAATTATGGATGGTGCCATGCTTATGGTTGCTGCAAATGAGACCTGTCCACAACCACAAACTCGAGAACACCTCATGGCATTGGAAATCGCCGGTATTGAAAACATCGTAATTGTCCAAAACAAAATTGATTTGGTCAGCAAAGAACGTGCACTCGAATCGCATGCTGAAATCAAAGCCTTCCTCGAAGGAACCATTGCACAAAATGCACCGGTGATTCCGGTCTCAGCCCATCACGATGTCAATTTGGATATTCTCATTGACGCTATTGAGAAGACCATTCCAACTCCAGACCGTTCAAAGGATACGCGTTCAATTATGCATGTTGCTCGTTCATTCGACATCAATCGCCCAGGAACTCGACCAGCAAAATTGCTTGGAGGAGTCATTGGCGGTAGTATCATCGAAGGAAACTTCGACATTGGTGATGAAATCATCATCGGACCGGGACGAAAAATCGAAAACGGTTCGAAAGTCTCATGGGAACCTATTGAAGCGATTGTGAGTAGCATGAAAGGAGGAGGCTTAAGCCTCGAAAGTATGCATTCCGGTGGATTGTGTGGCATGGCCACAATGCTTGATCCCTCCATTACAACTGCAGATAATCTCTCAGGACAAGTCGTTGCTCGAAAGGGCGATTTACCAGAAGTACGACACATGGTCTCCGTGGATGTGAAATTGATGGAAACAATGGTTGCAGGTGAAGGAGAGGCTCCAGAAAAAATTTACCCGCTCCGAAACAATGAGATGTTGATGATTAACGTTGCAACTGCAACCTCCGTAGGAGTCACAAAAAACTCTGAAAAAGGGAAAGCTACCTTGGATTTGCGACTTCCAATCTGCGCAGATACTGGCCAGCGAGTCTCACTCTCTCGGCGTGTAGGCTCCCGATGGCGCCTCATTGGCTATGGAACAATTCTGTGAACTGTGAGCCACTGAAGGTGATGAAGTGCGACAGATACTAATTGACACCTGTGGATGGGTGGCAATCATTGAATCTGGGATGAATATTGATACGGAGTTATTTCGCGTTCTTGGTCCTGCTCAAATGGTACTCCTCGACAGCGTTCGTCAAGAACTCGAACTTTTGAACAGTAGACGGCCAAGAAACAAGGGCCTCCTACTCGCATTACTCGAACAAAAGTCTCAGCCAATCGAAGCTCTCTCGCTTGAATCAAGTCATCCTGATGATCAATTATTTGACCTTGCTGTCAAACATACAATTCACGTACTCACCGTCGATGTTGAATTGAAACGGCGGTTGTATGAACAAGGGTTGCCGATTGTCGAAGTCAGTAAAAATCAACGCTTGCATCTGGTCGACTCCCTATAGAAAGCGATACTAGAGTCGAATCGCTCAAGGGAGAGTGAACAGAACATCGTCTCCATGCCCGTCTAAAAGACCGATTTTCACACCAGCATCAATCCATGCATGTGCGTAGTTGATTGCACCAAAGGCCCGAACATGGTCTCCAATCGAGAGAAAATGGGCTGCATCCGATGCATAATCATCAGCCATTCGCATCATAGTGGTCAAATGTCCAGCCTGTTCACTTCCTTCTTCGCATAATGATGTTGCCTTTTCACGGGCTCGGCGAGTGATGTCGAGGTATTTCTCAACCCGATCACGGGTTACCAGTTCTAATTCTTCACTCATTCGCCACCCTCCTTTTGACGTTTCAAGAGACGACGTACATCCTCTGAGCGACCAAGTGCCCCGTAGAGTTCAACCGCTCGAGAGAGTCTGCCTTCATCTTCTGCTGTTTGTGCTCGAACGAATAATGCCTTACGTTCATCCCAATTCTTGGCTAAAGCAGCCTGTGCAACCGCTTGATAGCGCCCTTGGCGTTCTGCTTGAGCCAAATGAGGTGCTGACCACCGACGTACCAATCCTTCGCGGGTAGCGGTCACCATGGTGTCAGGTGTTAAACCAATCAGTAAGTCCCCAAGATTCATTGATTCGCCAAGAAGAACTTCTGATTCATTTTCAGCATGAGATGAAAGGTGGTGGAGGTGTCCTTCGATGCCTAAAACCCACCAGCCATCTGCACTTCGTACGCCTTCCATTGGCTCTAATGATTCGTATTCAATTCGTTCGAGTGAATCCCATCCGAATGGATGCGGAACCCCTTCCCAAATGCCACCGTCATTCGATTGCATGAGGATTCGGCCACTCATCAAGGGAGTTACCCAACTCCAAACTCGGTCTTCCAAGATTCGCTTTTGGTCGCTTTGTGCAAGGCGAGCACACCAAAGTTTGCCTTCAGCGTCTTGCCACATCATGTGTTCGCGGTCAAGCCAACCAAGCAAGCGACGAACTTTTCCGCTGTCGAGCCGACGAAGGCCGGTCCCTTCGTGTGTAAACAAGTGGAGGTGCCCTTCACGCCCAGAAAGAATCCAACCGCCTCCAGGGCGTGCTAGAATCTCTGTAAAGCCACCCGGTGTAGACCGCCCTTCGTGCAACATGGAGCCGTCAGAAGTAGAAAGGACATAGAAACCATGAGCTGCAAGGATACCCAAAATGCCATTATTTGCTTGTGCACAATGCGCTTTGAAAGGTAATTCGACTTTCCATCGTACGGTTCCATCCGCCTCAATCATGAACAAATCAAGACCACTGCTGACAACCATACCGCCTTCAACAGGAGCAAGTGCTGCGATACGCTGTGGAGCCTGCCAGGACCATGTAATCGTCCACGACATCAGTTTTCACCTCCAATAACGTTCCAGGCAATCAATTGGGCTCGAGCGGCTTGTGTAAGTTCGTAGTAGCGATTACGGCCAAGCGTGCGAACATTCAAGATTCCTGCTTTCAGCAATCGGTTGCTGATCTGAGAAAGACGAGCCCTCTTGATATCTAATTGCCCGAGCAATTCCTCGTCCGAAGGCGAGTATCTCCGATAATGTGCAATCGAAATGACGGCAATTTCATGCCCCGTCAATGCTGAAAGTACAGTGGCATTGAGCGCATAGTCTTGCTTTGGGCCAGTTGGCTTGCGTTGTAATGCCTCGAGGGCTTCAATCAACTTCCGTCGCTGGAGAGCACTTCCGTTCTCATCGGGAGCCATGATTGCACGTTGAAGCGCTTTCATCACGGGAACCATTCCTACTAATTCGCTTAACAATCCATTTGAAACAGGTGCAGTATCCAAATCAAGTTCAATTTCGGGTACCAAAGGGCTCGATGGAGAGAAACTGTCCACTTGTGTGGCGTCCGTCTCGAATTCAGCCTCAGCATCACTGACAGGCTCAAGAGCATGTTCCATGAAGCCAACTTCATCATGAAGCATGAACGCTGAATCCTCTTCACTTATTTCTTCTTCAACAGCATCAGATTGTTGGAAAGAAGGGTCTTCCCAAAGTTCAACTCCATCGCCGGACTCAACCATAGTGCTTTGTGGAGGGGCTCCTTGGTCCCTGTCAAGGAAATCTCGACTGCGAGTGAAGAGTCCGGTCATTCCTTTAGGAGTTAGTTCGTCAAGCGGTGGGCGTTCAAATACTTCGGGTTTTGCAATCGCAGGAACAGCGTCATAACCTTCTTGGAGGTCTTCCACAGTTTCCAAAATCTTCAACTCCGCTTGGTTATCCTGGTCCTCGGTGAGTTGTTCAAGGTCGAGGTCGAAGAGATTCATATCCTCGATGCTCTCCATAATTCGAGTATCTTGTTCGAGTTGTAATGCTTCGGAATCTTTGTCGAGGTCTTCGGTAGAACTTGGCTCAGTTAGGCCTTCAGTGAACTCGTCTGGCTCTGGAAAGAGGGATTCAAAGGAAGATTGGGGAGTTGGTTCAAACAAAGTAGGATTGTAAAGAGGTTCCGAAAGAGGCGTAGATGATTTGTAATGAGGCTCGACATAGGTGTATTGGGACATTTTTGAGTTGTCAATGGCGTCACGCATGACTCGGATTACATTCGAAGGCAGGCCTGAAGTTTGTTCTAAAAGATGCTGGGCGTCTTCTTTGACAAAGGAGAACGGTTGACTGGTCGATTGTTGTATCCGGCGTTCAACCAAAAGTTGAATCTCTTCCAAGGAGAGGTTTGCCAAGGGCTGCATTTGATCTAATCTTTGTAAGACCGATTCGTGCAGCATGGCCTTATCTTTGGTTTCAAGGACGACGACAATCACAGCTTGTATGCGTTCAAGTGTCGGTAATGTGTCCCTCAGCGCCACATTAAGGGCTGAAACGTCAACCGTAGAAGCATCGATGACAATCAAAGGGAGCGCTTTCGCATAGTTTTGTGATGCTTCGAGTATTTTCGTCGTCAAGTCGTTACGGTTCTCAGGAACATTCGAATTGACAAAGCGAGAATAGATATCTTTCAATAAATTTAATCCCGCATCCATTCGAGAGATATGATCGATATGGACTGATAAAGGGGCCATTTTCGATGCACAGCGAAGCAAGGAGGTCCTCCCAGAACCATGCTCACCAACCAGTAATATTCGCCGAGGAGATCGGAATTTAATGTATTGGGAAAGCACTGAGAGCATGTGTTGACGCCCCACTAAGAGATTTAAATCACTCGATTCCAAGGGTAAAGTTGAGAATGGATTGGTGTCAAGTGGAGGCAAGTCCATTTCTTTCCCAACGATTCGCATGAACCGAGCAATCGCCTTTGGGTATTTCATGTTTCACCATACGAGGAGTACAGAGAGAGGCGTTAGGACATGTTAATCTTGAAGCCGTAACGGTTTAGCAAGGGCGATTAACACGGCTTTAACGCAATTTTAACGCGTTAACCAAAGCGTTAATCCCGTTAACTTGTTCTGAAGAATTCACTTCATGAAAAAAGGACGAATACCCGGTTCCGGCCCAACAATGCCGATTCCTTGATGGGGTACAGGCGTGTGGCACAACTGGACGTGAACTCATGCCAGTGGAAAACAGTCGTTTGAGTGGTTTTTTCCGCCATACCGTTGCAGAGCGACGTCAAATCGTTGCTGAGATGACCGATTTAAATGAGCAGCAAATCGCTGCGCTGGAAGCCTGTGGCGCATTAAGTGAAGAGGCTGCAGACCGAATGATCGAGAATGTCATCGGTACCATGTCACTCCCTGTCGGAGTTGCGACAAACTTTGTCATCGATGGCAAGCACTACCTCATTCCCTTCTGCCTTGAGGAGTCAAGCGTCGTTGCTGCAGCGTCAAATATGGCGAAGCGTTGCCTGAAAAACGGTGGATTCCATACCAATTCTGATGCACCAATGATGATTGGACAATTGCAGATATTGGAGTGCTCTGACTGGAAAAAGGCTGAGCAAGACATTCTTTCAAAGGCTGAGGAGTTAATTCAATTATGCAACAGTCTGCCTTCCACAATGGTTCGCCTCGGAGGCGGATGTAAACGTATTGAAACCCGCCTACTGGACTCGATGAGTGGACCAATGCTCATCACCCATATCATCGTTGATTGCCGTGACGCCATGGGAGCAAATGCAGTCAATACAATGGCGGAACTGATTGCACCTCGCATCGAAGAAATCACTGGCGGAAGAGTCCATTTGCGCATTCTTTCCAACCTCGCTGCACATCGTTTAGCACGAGTCAGTGCCGTTTTTACCCCTGAGGAAATCTCTGAAGACGGAACGCATGAAAATGGCGTTTCTGTCATTGAAGGAATATTGGAAGCCCAGCATTTTGCTCAGACCGACCCGTTTCGTGCTGCAACACACAACAAAGGCGTCATGAACGCTATTAGCAGCGTTGCCGTTGCTTGTGGCCAAGATTGGCGGGCTGTCGAAGCTGGTTGCCATGCATGGGCCGCTTACAGCAATGGCTCCTACGGTTCAATGACGACATGGGAGAAAGACACTGAAGGCAACCTCCTTGGCTCCATTGAGACGCCAATGGCAGTAGGCATCGTTGGAGGCGCTTCTAAGGTCCATCCTGTTGCTCAGGCTAATCTTGCTATACTTGGCGTAGAAACTGCCCAGGAATTGGCTGGAATCATCGCTGCAGCCGGTCTCTCCCAGAACCTTGGGGCACTTCGAGCCCTTTCGACCAAAGGAATTCAAGCAGGTCACATGAAGTTACATGCTCGCAATATGGCGGTTTCTGCTGGTGCTGAAGGTAAAGAAATTGAAATTGTCGCGGCTCGCTTACAGCAAGCCTCCGGGCCTAAAACGCAAACATTAGTCGGGGAATTACTTCAACAACTGCGGAATGAATGAAAAATCACTCTTCTTCACCAAGCGGTAAAGTTGACTGAATCAAACCATCGATTTCAGTTTCTTCCTTGAGAACAGCAGCATCTTCCATACCATCGAACAGTCCGGTTGTCTTGACTTGTTCACGGAACCATTGTTTGACCTTCTTACGGTCTGTGTACGGGCATCCAAATATCTCTGAAAAGCGGCGAGTTGTAGAGAGGCGGCGGGTATTACCGTCTTTACGACGGTCAACCATCCCCAGTTGAGCCAACTCCCGGACATAATCGTAGGCTTTCTGGCCTAAGAGTTCAACCAATCGTGATTGAGGCATTGGTTGATGATAAGCGATGAGGGCTGCTGCCTTGAGTAATTTTTGTGGTATTTCGGTTTTGGTGCCTTTGGGAAGATAACTGGCGACATCAGGCTTCACTTCAATCGCCCAACGTGTACCAACTTCTGCCACCTGCAAAGCGCCACCACGGCGGCGTTTCAGTGTTGAACGAAGTGAATACAATGAATCCAACATTTCGTCTTCATCGTAACCCAACGCTGTAGAAAGTTCTGCGACACTCATTGAACGACCAGCGCCAAATAATGTAGCCTCCAAGAGGGTATCCACTGGTACTTCCGTCATTTTTCTCCCTCTCATTCAACCAACCATTCATGGTTTTCATACGACTGTTCTTCAATGTCTTTCGATTCTGGTACTTCGATTACAGCGTGTTCTTTTTGCTGCTTTGTAAGAGCACGCTCTTGTTTACGGATCGAATCTTCTTCAGCGACACGGGCTTTTTCAGCTCGAAGTTTGGCATGGCGCACAGAACCTGAATCCTGTTCTTGGATTCGTTCATTCTCTGCTGCTTGCTGGTTTTCAATTAACACATTGATTTCTTCAAAGGTCTTGATTTGAGGCCACGAATCTTCTAAAAAGATCTCACCATCGGGGACACTGTCTTGGGTAATAGAAGCAAATCCTCGGTGAGTAAGGAAGAGGCCTGCAATAAAAGAAGCGACCTTCGCTTCATCGTCATAACCTTCAGGGACTGTACCAAAGGCTTGTTCAAGGATTGGCTTGAGTTCATTCATCACTTGAAGGACCGGTACTTTGGTTTGTCCAGCAGTCAAACATGAGGTGCGAAGGGCTTGCCAACAGCGTTTGATATCGCCTTCAAGGTCTTCATTGTGCATTCGACCATCAACATCAGCAAGGTATTCCTTCAACTCCTCTTCGTGGGCTAATCGGTTTTCTTCACGAAGGCGAAGCATTTCTGCATCGTCGGAAGCATCTTTGAAGGCTGAAAGTAATTCAACCAAGGTCACAGGACGCCCTTCGTCACGTCGGACGCGGTTTTCTAAGAGGTCTGGGAGAATTTCGTCTGCACTGCCTTGAAGAATTGAATTCGTGAAGAAAAAGTCTTCATCGTTGTAGTCGGCCTCCCAACCAAATCCAAGACCGTCATCCCAATCCTCTTCTTCTTCTGTGTATTGAACACGATCAAACAAATCCTCTGCTTGATGATGCAAAACTTCCCATGAAAGTCGTATCAAACGCCCGCAAGCGGGCAAATCAAGTGAGCCTGCTTCGGATTTGACTCGAGCAGTGAACACTTTGAGGAAACTTGAGAGGTCGATGTTCCAAGCATCGAGGCCTTCTTCTCGAACCAAAGAAAGGACAAGGGCTACCGAACGATCAAATGGATCGATGAGAGTTTGATGTTCTGCCTCTTCCGTAGCAGCAATCGTCATGATTTTATCACCGAATAAGGCTGCTTCATGTGAATCTTCACCAGACGCTAACAATTGCTCGATGACATCCTGGCGTAGGAACCATTTGTCTAAACCGGATTGCTGCTCTGCCATAGTATTCACCTCAAACAGTCTCTTCCTCGGTTTCAGTGGCCTCTTCAACCACTTGAGATTGTTCTTCTGCTTCCACCGCTTGAATAGCTTGAGCGACTTCTGCATATTCTTCGATATCTTCAGTCATGTCCGCAGTTCGTTCTGAAAGCGCAGCAAGTCCGAGACTTGATTCCGATTTCTCTTGGACAGGTTCTGCTGTAACTGGCATGTGGTTGAGCAATCCGCCGAGACTTCCAGGCGCCGGTAATGCTTCAGGAACTTCAGGCATTTCATGAGAGGCTGCTGATGCTTCCTCTATTCGAGAATGGTTCTTTGCATTGTCTTTTTCTGCTTCTGCAAGTGCTCGTTCACCCAAGGCAATTGCCTTTTCACGGTCAAAGTCAACAATACGTCGACTGCATCCATCGCCACCGTGCGTGACACCGATGTGATGGTCAGCAAGGCGAAGTGAAACTTTACGCAAGGTAACCATGATGAATTGCGCCCGCTTGCTGCGTTCTCGGCACATCAAAGCGATTCGTTCTGCATTGTACCCGTCGAGGTTTTGGTCAACTTCATCAAAGTAGTAGAATGGACTTGGGTCATAATCTTGGATGGCGAAGATCAGTGCAAGAGCAGCCATTGACTGTTCCCCACCTGACAATTGATGGCGGGTAACCTTAGCTGATTTCCCACGTGGTTGAGCCCACAATTCCAATCCACCTTTGAACGGTTCATCCTTGTTTTCAAGGAATAATTCGCCTCGCCCACCATCGCTGAGAGATTTGTAAGCGACCTTGAAGTTCTCATTGACCTTGACAAGTACCTTGAGCAAACGTTCTTTGCGTTGGCTTTCAAGTTTCTCAGTGACATCAATAAGGTGCTTACGACGGTCTTGGAGGGTCTTGAAATCACCTTTCATTTCTGAAAGACGTGCTTCACATGCATCGAATTGCTCGATTGCAAGCATGTTGACTGGACCGTGAGAGTCGAGTTTACGCTGAAGGGTTCGCTCATTGCGTTCTGCATCACCAACACTCGGTAAAATTGCGCCTTCATCTGCAAATTCAATGTTGTTTTCGATCATCTCTTGCTTTGTTTCTCGGATTGATTCATCCTTCAAAGCAAGGGTACGGCCCATTTCTTCAACCAAGGCTCGGCGAGAACGAGCATCTGTAGCTTTTTGTTGAAGATTCATCTGTAAACTTGTTCGTTCTTCGATAAGTTCTAATCGCTCTTCTTCAAGACCCTGGTTTTCTTCAAGGAATTGGAAACGTTCTGCTTCTTTTGCTTTCAACTCTATAGAGTCGGTTGCAACGCCAGCCTGGAGTGTGTCCATGCGCTCACTACGAGTGATTGCATTTGCATTCAATTGGGTAATCCGATGACTAATTTCATCGACTCGACTGCTCAAAAGGGTTTGATGACTTGAATCCCCATTCAGAGAAATTTCGGCTTGAACTTTCAGGCCATCGGCTTCAACACGTTTTACTTCTGCAGCATGCAAACGATCTTTGAGATGTGCTGGACTTGCGTCTTCGAGAGCAGATTGGGCTTCAGCACGTTGTTCATTTACTTCGACAAGATGTTGCTGGGCTTGGTCAAGTTCACGAATCTTGTTGGTCCCTTCTAATTTGAGTTCGATAAGACGCTTCTCATGCTTTGCAACTTCGCCGAGTGCAGTGTTGTGGTTGGTTTGTGCTTGTTTATGCTCAGCTCTCCATTCTTGGAACCGTACAGCATGGTCACCGTCTGAAAGTGCGTTGATTTTAGCACGTGTTTCGGATTGTAAACGACGTGCATCTGCCAATGCGCCGTTGACAGTATCGGCCATCAAACGGAATCGATCAACATCAGAGGAAAGGGCTTCTACTTCACTCGCACCTTGTATATTGCCGCCAAAAGAAACGTGTGTTTTACGCCTTGAACCGCCAACCATGGCACCTCCTGCCTCTGTAACGTCTCCTCGAAGCGTTACCAAACGTACACCGCCCATATTCATCCGAGCAGTGGACATGTTGTCCACAACAAGGGTATTCCGGAGAACAAATCGGACTGCGATATCAATCCGTGGATCGAAATCCAGCAATTCATTGGCAAAACCGATGACACCTGGTTTCTTAGAAACCATCAATGCCTTTCCAGCAGCACGGGATTGTGTGAGTTTATTTAACGGCAAGAAAGTTGCACGGCCTGCTTTGTTCTGAGCTAACCATTGAATGGCTTTGGCTGCAACCTCGTCGTTATCGACAACAACTGAAGTCATTCCCCCGCCAACAGCTGTTGCAAGAGCATCGGTGTGAGCAGGGTCTCTTGGTTGACATAATTCTGCAACAGTTCCAATGATTCCAGACAATTCTCCACGGTCTCGTGCTGCAATAATCGCAGCAGCACCGCCAGCCATGCCTTTGGATCCACTCTTATTTTCGAGTTCATTTTTCGCCGTATTGAGTTTACGTTCAGTTTCACGTAATCGGATTTCGATGGCTTGAGATTCTTCGAGGAGTTTCGCTTCTGAGCGTTGGTTGGTGAGCAATTGCTCTCCGAGTTTTCGACGGTCTTGATCAGGTGCATCCGCTCCGAGTTGTTCACCTTCTAACTGCGATTCGCCCAATGCAAGACGAGCACTTTCTGCTGATTCTTGAGCCGTACTCAACTGTTCACTCAACATTTCAGCTTGTGTAGCAACACGGTTGACCTCATTTTGAGCCAGTCCTAGATTCTCTGTTGCTTTTTCAGTGACCTGTATGGCTTTTGAAAGAGCACGGGATAATTCTGCATTTGCAGTTCCAGAGGATTCGAGAAGAAGTTGTACTTCAGCCTCTTCTTTCTTGGCTTCAAGCAAAGCGAACTCTGCCTCCTTCAAATCTGTACTTGCGTTAACGAGTTCTTGTTTGAATTCATCAAGTGAAGTTTGAGCTTGTTCTAAAGATTCAACAAGTTCAGTCAATTCTTCTTTATCCTCGAGGTCTTTATCTTCAGCCTCGCTAATCCGGTCTTCACTGGTTGCAATTCTTATTTGGAGTTGGCTAATTGCTCCAAGTAAACCATTCGAATCGCCGCCCATCAAATCTTCAATTTGCTTCTGCAATACTCCGATTTTATCTTCAAGTAACAAGAATTGTTTTGCCCCTTCTTGGACTGTTTGTTCGAGTAATGATGCTTCTTCATCAATTCTCACACGCTCTTCGACCATGTATGTTCGTTCGGAGTTTTGGCTTGCCAATTTTGATTGGGCAGAAATGATACGAGCAAGTTTGAGGTCGGCAACCAAATCTTGAACTTTGAGGGCAAGGTTCTTTTCTTTGGTCAGATCTTTGAGCCGTGCTTTCTGTTCATCTTCAAGCAGACCAATACGTTCAATGTATCCTTCAACCATCTCTTTTTGACGGTCAGCCTTTCTGATTTCATCATCGTATGAAGTAACGCCAGCAACGCCATCAAGCACTTTGCGGCGTTCTTTGGCAGTCATCTTTGCCAACTTGGTGACGTCACCTTGGAGTACGATATTGTAGCCATCTGGGCGGGCATTGGCTGCGCCAAGAAGACGGTGGAATGTCTTTTGACTACTTTCTTCTTCATCCAAGAGATATGTTGTAATGGTGTTATTTGATTTGGACAATCGAACTGAACGAGTCATTCGCACTTCATCTTGGTCCAAAGGAAGTCTGCGGCGGCCACTGGAGAGTAAGGGGTTTGCAAAAACCAGCGTGACTTCACAAGAACGAGCAGGTTTGGAATTTTTTCCACCATTAAAGATCAAGTCCTTCGCATTTTGTGCACGGATGACTTTGTTACTGCGTGGACCAAGAACAAATTGAATAGCGTCACCACAATTCGATTTTCCTGAACCATTCGGCCCGGTAATCGCAGTGAATCCACGATCCAATGGAATGGTGATTTCACCCTTGAAGGATTTAAAATTTGAAATTTCCAATGCTTGAAGATACATTCCTATCCCTCCAATCGAAGTACTTTACATCGACCTTAACTGCAACACCCATTCCCCACAGGACTTAAACAATGCGAGTGATAGAAGGGCAGTGCCTTGGTTTTGACACGTGTTTCACTCAAGCCGTAAGGCTCCAAAAACATATGATGAAGATTCGGCTGAAAGGCTCACAGTGTACCGGATTCGCCGCATTCATTACATCCGCCACCTTTGCAGTAGGGGCAAGTAGCAAGAACTTTGATGCTTTTCGATGTATCTCGCCTCATATGCAGCTGTGAATCCTTTTGGAGAAGTTGAGAACGGGTAATTCGTTGTGTTGTACCATTGCGGGAACCCAAGGACATTTTCACGGAACCAAAAGCATCTCTGAAGTCGCCTGCGACTTTTCTTCTCTTCTCGAGACGTTCTCGTGATTGTTCGATCGCTTCCGCCTCCCAATACTTCGGGCCACCCATGAGGTACGCACCTATTGCTGCGATAATACATTGAAACAAGAAGGGGTTGATGGAGATGGGCAGTAAGTCTGTGATTCCTTCTGAACTTGCTGAACGAGGAAGAAACTCAAGGCGGTCTAGAATAGCGATACTGAACAATGCTGCGCCCACGCCGAAAAGAACATGATAACGACGCTCAGAACGACGGCCTATTCTCCGGAAAATTCGACCAGACAGCAAAATAAACAATCCCAAACAAAGGAAGAGAAGGTCAATACCATCCCAAGCACCAACAGCACCAAGACAGGAAGAGGGATTGCCATTAGCCAAATCCGTTTCAATAAGTGGGATACTGCAATACGGCAGGAACAAATCACCGATGTTTATTTTCAGATTTTCTGCACCCTCAATGAAGAAGGGTGCGACTTTTCCAAATCCTGCATTCGCAATGGAAAAGCCAACAAGTAAACATCCAAACACAATGCCCATTGCCTCCCGAAGAGATGTTCTCCTCGATTTGCTCAAAGAGGAAGGAATCAAAAAGAAGTCGACAATCCACCAAATACCCAAACCTTGGAATGTAATGATTGATAGAAACCAGATGAGAATTCCTCTTCCAAGGTATATGTGGTGAACGCCGAGAAATCCGAAGATGAACCACAGCAGATAGGCCACGACCATGCTGCCTGACTTCTCTGAGTTCCTCGGTTGCCCCTGCATGCTAAGCGGTTCTTTGGACCGCATATTATTCTATTCAAGAGAAAGTCAAGGGCCGATGTGGCGGTTTCGCTTGCCGATGGGGTGAAATGTAGTTGCATGCACCCATAGACAAGAGGGAGTACTGTGGCACGCATCGTCATCATCGGAAGCGGTATCGCTGGTTTATTTGCTGCTTTACGACTTGCAGATGCCGGTCATAGCGTTACAGTCATCACCAAACAGCGACCAATTGACTCTTCTACCAATTGGGCACAGGGTGGAATCGCCGCCATTCTTGACAAAACAGACGGAGTCGGACTTGAATCACATATCACGGACACACTCGCAAGTGGCGATGGTTTGTGCGATGAAGAAGTCGTTCGGCGAGTGATTGAAGAATCCGGTGCACGGATACACGATCTACTCAATATCGGTGTTCGATTCGAAAGAAAGGAAGATGGCGAGTTTCACTTTGTCAAAGAAGGCGGCCACTCAGAACGTCGAATTCTCCATGCCAAAGATGCCACTGGTAAAGAAATTGAACGGGCACTGAACGATGCTGCAAGCTCGCACACCAACATTATACTCAAACCAAATACGCTCGCAATGGACTTGATTCAACGTGAACACCAAAATCCAGAAAAAGGAATTTCGGGAGTCTGGTGCCTCAACCAAGAAGATAACATGGTCTTTACGGAACCTGCAGATGTCCTCATGCTCGCCACTGGAGGCGTCGGTCAATTGTGGTCACAAACGACAAATCCGCCTGTCGCTACTGGTGATGGTTTAGCTATGGCGTATCGGGCTGGGGCGGAAGTAAAGGACATGGCGTTCATCCAATTTCATCCGACCGCACTCGCGGTCAAATCCGACCGACCTTTCTTGATTACAGAAGCAATGCGAGGCGAAGGTGGAGTGATTCTTGATAATGCAGGACTACTCAATTGGCAAGCAGAAGTTCGAGCTGCGGGCAGCAAAGGGTCAGAAGTATTGCCAGGCCCCTTTTCATTCACACTGAACCATTCCCCACTTGGCTCAATGGCAACTCGAGATATCGTTGCTCGGGCTATCGATCAGCGATTGAAAGAAACGGGAGACCCTCATGTCTATCTGATTACTTCACATCTTGACCAAGAACATCTTTTGGAACATTTCCCAAACATACAGAACCGACTCGACCGACATGGATTGAAACTTGGACGTGATCCGTTGCCGGTATCCCCTGCAGCGCACTACATTGTTGGAGGATTAGCAGTTGACGAATATGGAAGACCAAACAGTCGAGAGACTGGAGTAATTATTCCTTCATTGTATGCAATTGGCGAAGTTGCATGCACTGGAATGCATGGTGCAAATCGACTTGCCTCAAACAGTCTACTTGAGGCTGTAGTCTATGCTGATCGTGCTGCAAACCATATTATCGAACATACACCTGAGAGCAGTGCTTCACACTTACCGGATTGGCGTGCTGATGGCCTTGAGGATTTAACTCAACATGTATCTGTATCGCATGATAGAGAATCTTTGACCAACACAATGTCAAGAGAAGTGGGAATCGTTCGCAGGTTTAATCGCCTTCATCGGGCATCTCGAAGACTACAACTTCTTTCCAAAGAAGTTGACTTCATTTGGAGAAGTGCCTTGCCTTCAAGACAAATTGTGGAATTAAGAAATTTGATTCTCGTCGGGCAATTGGTCACCGTGGATGCTGAAAACCGAAGTGAAAACCGAGGCCTACACTACAACACTGACCTTATTCAGAGTGAAGAGCGTTAACCATAGCGACCAGCATTTGGTTGAGTGGGGTTGCAATTCCTGCACGTTCTCCTCGAAGAACAATTGCTTGATTGAGAACGGATATTTCGGTAATTCTTCCTGCACGTATATCTTGAAGCATACTGCAGATATTGGTTGAAGTGGCTGTAATCACTTGTCGTAGTTGTTGCTCAAGTTCTGCATCATCCGGGATCACAACCCGTTCCATTCGAGCCACTGCAGCACCTTCAAGCAGAGTAGAAAAGGCTGATGAAAACAATTCAGGACGCAAGAGGGTTCCGTTTTCAACTCCAGCCAGTGCTGCGATGGGGTTGATTGCGATATTGAGAAGAACTTTTTTCCATAGAGTAGCTAAACCGTCAGAAGACCATGAGGGTTCTAATCCAGCAACCGAAAAGGCTTCGAGCAAGGGTTTCGCTTCAAGTTCACCAGGACCTCCAGTCAAAGAACCAAGTACTGTTTCGCCCTTACCTGCCCAATGAACTATACCTGGTGATGGACGCCATGCTCCGTGGGTCGATGATGCTGCAAATACCCGATGAGGACCGAGGGTTTCAACACACTGCTCAGCATGGCCAAGGCCATTACTGAGGCACAAAGCCATTCCTTCATCGTTCAATAATTTGTGAGCCAACTGGGCAAGATAAGTTGTTTGACCGGCTTTACCTGTGAGAAGAGCGAAATCAATTGTTCCGAATACATGCGGAGGTAGACCAACCTCTTCAAGTGAAAAAAATACGTCTTGGTTCGAAAGAAAATGAGTAGCTAAACCCTCTAATTGGAGGCCATGTGCTGCCATATGGGCTCCGTGGCTCCCTCGGCCATGAATGAAAAGTTCGACATCTTCGACTTGTGAAAGAAGTGCGGCGTACAAAGAACCAAGCGAGCCTGCTCCTAAAATTGCAATACGCATTTTCAGACCTCAGACATAACTTGACAAATGGATAACAAGCACTCCATCTTGATGTTCAAACCAGATCGTTGAAATGGTACTCATCGATGGAGAGAATTCAAACGAATTCCAACCCGTTGAGAGAGTACTTACCGAAGTAACCGTTGACCATGCGTCCCCATTCCCATCGGCTTTTAGATCTACAGATACCGAGGAGTTACTTGAACTATAGACCGAGAAGGTCGCTCCGTCTGGTTGTAAAAGCGTACCGTTATATGCAGCCATCCACATGTTTGACCAGATACGATGAGAGGTGTTGTGATGTTGAATGATCAATTCTGGCCCTTCTTCTACCGAGAAATTGAAACGAGGTTCTACGGAGAGATGTGGGGAACAAACATGCATGCTTGCACCATCTGGCATCTGGAGGGTTAGGGATTGATTCCCATCAGTGACCGAAGGTATATTCGAAATCTTTCGAACTTCAACATCCCAAATCCATTCACCTTCACTCGGAGATGGAGGAATTGACAGTGAGGGGTCAAGAGGGCACAGTGCATCGATTGAACTCAGTAGCCCGCTTGAATTCAGCAGGAATCCCCATCCAAGTGAAGAGTCGTTGGTAATAGTCCATCCATCAGAAGGGACAACGGCAACTAATGGGAAATCAGGTAAACCCCCATCAAAGAGAACATCGTTGAGTTGAATTGTGTTGAGTTCAGAAGTACGGAGCATAACCGGATTCTCGCCTTGCAAGCAGATACGATTTGGAGGTTCTTCAAAACTGGCTGAAAGGTTGTTATGTCCCTCAATCCGCTGCAGACGGGTTTGAAGATTCGCTAATTGCCCTGCATTCGGAAAACTAACGTTCAAGGCTTCTGTTGAGTCAACATTGAGATCCATACATCGTTTCATTTCACCTTCATCGTAAACCATCTGCCAAAGGGTAGCTGGGTGTACTGGAAGGTCTGGTTGAACCGCGATTGGATAACTGTGGTATTCACCTTGACTTAACGATAGAAGAGCGAAATCAAAGGCTACCGGTGCAAACTGTACGTGTTCATCTGATGAAGGAGAATTCCATGTCATATTGAGAAGAACTGTTGTTTGGGTTCTGGGTGGTAGAGTACTTCCACAACCGAAACCATTGATGTCGAGTGAATCTTCGCCATCGCACTCCCAAACCAATATCCAATCACTCAAAGATGAAGCGTACTGGTCATAGTCAAGCGTCCAGTCTCGGTTGATCGAAGAAGGGTTTACCACGTTAACAGAAATCAAAGCACTCCAATTCCCATCAATCTCTTTGGCTGTATGTTCCATGTCGAGGTCATACACGACAGAAGCATTCCAATCTTCATCAATTTCAAAGGGTACTTGACTGGGTAAGGCGAATAAAACCGCCACAAGCATCACGATTCCGATGTTTTTCATGCTTTGAAGATCAAGACCTTTCGGTTCGTTGAGGATAAGGGGTAAGTTTCTATTTGTCCCCATAAAGAGTAATAAAGGTAAAATCAAAGTCAGAACAAAAATCCAGATACTAAATCCATTAAAAGCATCAAACATCCAGGCAAATGCCAAAATTAGAAGGAAGATGAAAATCTGATTACTACCGCTCCGTGCTTCAGTTGGTCCTGCTCGAGCCATCATGATTCGACCACCAGGGAATGTAGGAATTGGAAGCAAAGAAATCCAACCAAAGAACGTCAACAAAGCTCCTGCTTTTGCAAACGGATGTGACCAGGTAAGTCGGGTGAGGTAATCATCCATTTGCCATTGACCAATAATTTCGATTAAGAAAGGACCCTGCACCACATTTTGAGCACTTGTCACAGCGACGTATTCGGGAGTGAACCAAAGACCGATACCCCACAAAAGCATTCCAAGTGAGACAAGCGTAGCGGGTACAGAAACTGCAACCCAACCCAGCACTTTACGGTCATCCCAAAGTCGGGCATCCATCCGAGGTAATGTTGGAATGAGGAAGAGACCAAAAGGCCAAACCAGAGAGGATTGAGATAACAACCCGAGACTCCAGAGAGAAATCGTCGGTTCAGGAATTGGTGTGATGTGGCCAACACGGTGATTAAAATTAAAGGCGATTCTTTTCTGGATATGTGAAGCAATAAACAGGCTACCAAGAACTGGAAGAGTGTACCCGAGCACCGCGTCCAAGAAAGACGAATCATGAAACCATCCACCTGAAGGACGTGAGCCTTCCATCCAATATGCTCCTGCGAGAGTGAGGGTGAGTGCAGAAAATGCCCAAAGTAAGAAGGTGAGATTGAATGAAGGGAATTGACGTTCTGGGATTGGGAATAATTGAACGACCCAGTCATCACCGTGTGAAAGTTTTGCTGCCCATCCAAGTTTCTTCAAATAGGCATTCGCTTCATCGAGGCAATAATCGATTTCTTTGTCGTTTTTAGGAGAAACGACCCATGTTGGTAAGACTCCACCCGACATGTGTGCAGCAACATAAAAATATCGAGAAAGAACGGTCGAAAGTAAGTCATGCTGCTTCCATTCTAAACGATGGGTGGGCATCGATTCAACAGAGGAATCGACCTCCAATGAATCATCCGAATCAACCGACATGCTATCTCCTCAAATCTTTGTGATTATGCATCCCCTTTGAAGGAATCCCTCAAGTTGTTCAAACCAGTCGAATAACTCACTTGTTCTTGAAACGCTTGAGACGGAAGGTTTCTTCACGTTCCATCTCTTCAAGTCGAAGTTGAATAAAGACACGAGCATCTTCAAGTTCTGGAATTACTTTGAACTCCAAAGCATTGACACGTCGCTTGGTTGCTTCAATTTCTTCAAGCAATCGCTTGAGGGTTGCTTCCATTTCAGATGCTTTGACGATCTTTTCAATCAAATTTCCAAAGGAATCTCCAGCCTCGTCGATATAGGTTGATGAACCAATGTACCCAACACCACGTTCTTCGAAAGTAGACTTCAAGTTCGTACCACTGACGCTTGGAACGACGACACCCATGATGTTTCGTCGTTCAACTTCAACTTCAGGATGACCGGTGCTTGCAATAGCTGCTGCACGAACTGCCAAACCACCTTCGATCGCATTGGCCAAGTCAATACGTTGCTTTGCCAAACGATAGGTAGCAGTCAGGTCACGCTTTGCTGCAATCATATCAGAAAGGAGAGAACGGAACTCGTAGAATAAACCGTCACGCTTCATCTTCAACAGTTTGTAACCGTTTTTTGTTTGCTTAATACGGGCCTTGAGTTTAATCAACTCACTGCGGGTTGGTTTGATGTCGAGTGCCATGTTCTTTCACCTCCTTTTCTATTCAAATTAAATGTTTCAAGAACGGTTGTCTGGATGGTACTTGTCAATCCACTTCTGGTCAAGACGGACTAGGTATTTCGTGTCAATAGATGACAAGAGAGTCCAGCAAAGGTCAAGAGTTTCTTCGATTGAACGGTTCTCGTCACGTGTTTGGCGAAGGAACTTGTCTTCGAAAACACCAGAGAAAGTAAGCAATTGCTTGTCACGGTCGTTCAATGCATCTTCACCGACAATAGCGACGAGTCCACGAAGTTCACGGCCTTGAGCGTAACCAGCATACATCTGGTCAGATACAGACTTGTGGTCTTCACGGGTGGTCTCAGCACCAATACAGGACCCCATCAAACGTGAGAGTGATGGAAGAACGTTGATCGGTGGATAGATACCTTGTTGGTGCAATTCACGTGAAATAACGATTTGTCCTTCAGTAATATATCCAGACAAGTCAGGAATTGGGTGCGTAATATCGTCACCAGGCATTGTGAGAATTGGGAATTGGGTAATTGAACCCTTCTTGCCCTTCACAATTCCAGCACGTTCGTAGAGCATTGCCAAATCTGTGTACATGTAACCAGGGTAACCACGTCGTCCAGGAACTTCTTCACGAGCAGCACCAATTTGACGCAGAGCATCACAGTAGTTGGTCATGTCCGTGTAAATCACCAGAACGTGCTTGTCTTTCTCAAACGCCAAGTATTCAGCAGCGGTCAAAGCAAGACGTGGTGTAATGATTCGCTCGACTGCAGGGTCGTCGGCAAGGTTGACGAACAACACAGCGTTTTCGAGTGCACCGGTTCGCTCCAAATCGGAACGGAAGAAGTTGTACTCTTCAGCAGTGATACCCATTGCACAGAACACAACGATGAAATCTTCATCGGAGCCCTTGAGCTTGGCTTGACGAGCAATTTGCAGTGCGATGTCATTGTGTGGAAGACCAGATGCTGAGAAAATTGGCAACTTCTGTCCACGGACAAGGGTTGTACAACAATCGATTGCGGAGATTCCAGTTTGAATGAAATCGTGTGGGCTTTGTCGGCTGTAAGGATTGATAGCAGCACCGATGATGTCTGCTTTCTCTTCAGCAACAATCTCTGGGCCACCGTCACGAGGACGACCTGCACCATCGAGAATCCGACCGATAAGGTCAGTACTCACTGGGAGTTTGAAGACATCACCCATGAAAGTGACACCAGCTTCTCGGTCAATTTTTGCAGTTCCTTCGAAAACTTGGACAATCACGAGATCATCGGAAGTATCGAGAACTTGTCCGTTCTTGATGGTTCCATTGGAAAGTCGTAGGGTAACGATTTCTCCAAAGGCAACAGGTTCAGTTTTATTCAAAAAGACCAAAGGTCCTTTCACGTCAGTAATGGTTCGGTATTCTTTTCCAGTCATGATATTCCTCTCCTCAGTTTTCCTC
>CALBIL010000078.1 GCA_937892945.1 uncultured euryarchaeote
AAGCAGTGTTACAATTCAGCCAGCGAATGATTTGCCAAGGCAAATCAGTCAGCACTTGAGTGACAAGATGAAATCACGAGCAGTCACTCGTGTGACTGAAACACTCTCACCAATGCGTATTCGTTTCAGTCAGCATGGCTGAACATTCATCAAGCAGTGTTACAATTCAGCCAGCGAATGATTTGCCAAGGCAAATCAGTCAGCACCGAAGAACTGGCGAATCATTGGATGCATTTCCATAGCCTGTTCCTTCTGAATCTGTTCATAGGTCCTTAGAATGATACCTACGGCCAGCAAGAGACCTGTTCCTGAAGCATTACCTACTGTGCCGAGTAAATCAGCGCCTGCGGCGAGTAAACCTACGAAAGCACCAGAAAAGTAGGTGACTGGGGGAATGTAATTTTCAAGAATCTTTTCCAAGATTTTGGGATTCTTACGGAAACCTGGGATTTGCATACCAGTGCGTTCAATTTGCTTTGCGACGTCTTTCGTACCCATGTTGGTGGTATCGATCCAAAATTTAGCGAACACCATGGAACCAACGGTCATGAGAGCTACATAGAAAATTACGTGAACCATTATCTGTGTCAAACTATGGCCAAATACATCGCCTTGTTGATTCAGAACCGGCAGCAGCCAATCATTGACACCATTGACCATACTTGCATACCAGGCAAACCCTCCAGAGGCAGTCGTTTGTCCCGCTTCATACGTGCCGATATACTGTGAGGCACTCATCCAACCTTCGCGACCAAGAATTGGAGTTTGGGAAAGAGTAGGGTGGCTCCAGAAGAGGAGAGAGAACATGTTGATGTTTGCAAGAAGTGCTGCCATCAAAATGACCGGAATGTTCGATGCGTAGACCAAACGGATAGGGTATTTCCCACGATGGCCTCTGACCTTCCCGTGAGTTAATGGCAATTCAAGTTTACTTGATTCGGCAAACGCAACGACTAGGAACACGACTACGGAGGAAAACAATGCTGCTACTGGATTGACGTGCGTCAGCAAGATCTGTTCGAAACCGTTGTTCGAAATCATTTCGCCGTTCGTCGCCTCCCGGAACATATAGAATATCATCGGTAAAGTCCCAGATGGCGGGTTCTGGAGTGAATAAGGTACTCCAGAGGTCGTTGGGAGAGGCGAGAGCGTACCAACAAAGGTTGATTGTGCAACACCTGCTGCAATGAACAAGGAAATACCTGAACCAATACCCCACTTGCTGACTAATTCATCGAGTAAGAACACGAGGTATGAACCTGCAAAGAGTTGAGCCACAATAACGAAGTTTGCCCAACCCAAACCATAGCTGTCAATCAAGAATTCTTGAGGGTCAAGGAAACCGTAAGTTTGAGGAATAGATTCGATCGGTATCATGATGAGAACCAAAAGTTTCTGAACACCCTGATACATTGCCTTGTCTTCAGAGTCACTCAAATCCAATCGGATAATCTTTGCACCAGCGAACAATTGCATGATAATGGAACCTGTAACAATCGGGCCAATACCCAAATGCATGATGGTTCCTGAAGCACCTGCCATAATCGAACGGAAACCACTGAACAAGTCAAGAGCTTGTCCAGAGAGGCCGTACAGCATGACATTGGTCATAGCGAAGTAAATGATGAGAACGAAGGTTGTGGTCCACATCTTTTCGTTGAATCGAACGTGGCGTTCTGGCTTGGTGATGGTTGGATAAACATCGACGAAGCGGCGGAGAGCGTAAAGACGACTGCTCTTGTCTCCACTCCACATGAAACATGTGAGAATAGCAGCAGCAGCAAAACCAAGTAAACAGATACCTACAAGGAAGAATCCGACACCTTCGTCGTAGCCGCCCCATGCTGATGGGCGAACATACCAGGCAGCGAAACCGAGCATTGCGAGCCATCCGAGTAACTTACCATACCGGCCAACAATTGGCATAGTTTTCAGACCTTCAGGAACGTCAATTTTGAGACACGCCAAAAGGTAACCAACATAAATCAAAGAGAAAGCAAGTCCGAAAACAGCAGCTTCACCTGCAAGGGTGTCCATACCTGCTTCAAGGTCATCAGAAACCCAATACACAAGAAGTCCCCAATAGAGGAGACCTGTTACAGCTACTGCTAGTGGCATTGGCTTATGTTTCATCGTTATTCCTCCTTATGTGATTCGCGAATCAGTCTTCGTCACTTTGGTCATCGTTACCGACATCGATGCTTCCACCTGCGGCTTCAATCTTTTCAATTGCTCGGGCGCTTGCTTCTTGAACAACCACATTTAGAGCAGAGTTAATTCGGCCACTACCGAGAATCTTATCGATTCCAAGTTCGGTCAAATCAACAGTATCACTACCGTTTGCCATGTCTTCAAGTTGACTGACGTTTACAGTAACGAAAACAGTACGAAGTGTTGGGTGACGGTTGAAACCGTGCATACCCCAATGGTTAGGCATATACTTGATACGGGTCATGACACGGTGCTTGTTAATACCAGCAAGTCCACGACCACCACGCTTACCAGCACCACGGCCAGCTTTCTTTCCACGTCCATGATAACGGTTTCGTCCACGATGTTTGTTTGCTTTTGTACCCATCATAATCACCTCAAATCATACGCTCAACGAGCGCACCAATTTCACTTCCTCGAGATCCGAGTGCTCCACCTACGACGAAGGAGCGCTTGATTCCGCCCCATCCTTTCGCACCGCGAGGCGGGTGAAGTCGGAAAACTCTCTTCAGGTCAGGGATTGCCTTAACCGTTGATTCATCAGCAGCAATAGCCTTAGCGAAAGCACTGATGTCAGTGTAGTCTGTGTGTTCAGCGACAAGAGCATCCGTTAAAGGAGCGTCACCGACCATACGGCCACGACCTGAAAGCATCATTTCGACGAGTTCAGGTGTAGCTTCTCCCCAAGTGATGTAATCCTTGGCCTTTTGAAGCATACCACGGTATTGTTCATTCTCTGGAATGATCACAGCGTGATTTACTTTTGTCAAGTTCATGTGCAACATCGTATCTTTGATACGGCGTTCAACACCAACGTTACTTCGTGCTCTTACGACAATCCAACTCATTCTAATAGCCTCCCTTTGTGAATAAACAATCGCTCTTTCGATTCTTCTGAAACACGAGTAGTGTTCATGTTCTGAAGAGCGTTGAATGTTGCACCAGCAAAATTGATGGTGGTTCTGGTCTGACCTTTGGTTTGAGAAAGAACGTCAGAAACACCAGCAAGGTCAAGAACACGCTTGCCTGTTTCTCCGATAACCAATCCCTTACCTTTTGCAGCAGGCATGAGTGTAACTCGAGTTGAAGCTGCACGACCGTTGGTCTTGAATGGAATCGAAGTCCCCGGTCCTGCGGATGATTCCCAAGAACCGTTTCCACGTTGAACTGAGATAAGATTGAGTTTGGCAGCCATAATCGCCTTGCGAATAGCAGCAGCGACTTCCTTTGCCTTACCCATTCCTAGACCAACATAGCCATCTCGGTTTCCGACACAGGCCATGACGTTGAAGCGAACACGACGTCCACTGTCAGTCATTCGTTGAACCATGTTCACCTTGATGACATCATCTTCGAGATTTGGAATCAACGCATCGATAATTTCAACTTCACGGATTGGAAGACCAGTAGCGAGTGCTTGTTCGTAAGTCAAAACTTTACCAGCCATGACCATTTGACCCAATCGTGTCTTAGGAACCCACTTTCGGAGTCCAGACATTGGATCGTCTGTCTTGCGACGACGTGGTCGACCATTTGGAGATTCTTCAACTTCCTCAGGTGCAAGAGCTTGCATAATCCCTGGTGCCATTTGTACGATTTCTTCTTCTGTCATCAGTATGCCCCCTCAATGTTCGTTTTTGCTGATTCAACTGCAGCTGCGATATCATCACTGATGTGAGTTCCGCTAACACGGCCTTCATCAGGAAGAATACCATCGCTGTGTGGAATATTCAGTCCAGCGTCGACCATACCCTTGAGAGCAGAGAAGACACGGTTACCAGGAGTGCTTGCAGCAAGTCCGATGTCCAGGATTGCTTCTTCGGCACCTTGTGCAATTGCTGCCTTACCCATTGCAAATCCTACAAGGTAGGAAGCAGGGACTGACTTCTTGGAGAAGTCAGCAGGCCATCCGTATTTCTTCGACAAGTCAGAGCCTGTGATTGAAATTTTAACAAGGTCACCAGAAGCAGACCAGTCAACAAGTTGACAGGTTGTTCGAGAGTTCGACACACGGACAACAGCACGAGGCTTTCGTCCACGGAGAAGCTTCAAACGGCGACGGTAGTCTGTCAAACCAGACTTACGGCGACGGAAGATAGAGCGACGACGAGTGCCTCGCATCAGACTTCACCCCCTTTGAATACAACGCCTTCAATGGTCATCTGAGAACGCATGTGGGCAATGGAACGGTATGAACCACCCTTAGCCTTCAGATAATATCGACGGTATTGAGATGGCTTAATCGTTTCATCTTCACGCATTTCCTTGAGTGTACGACGCTGTGAGCGAATGGTTCGCATCCAGCGGTTCTTTCGTGGATTACGAGCGTTTGCAGTACCTGCTCGCTTCCCATGGCCCTTACGGCGTCCCTTACGCTTTTGTTCGAGACGTGCACGAGCACGGACACGGGAAGTTCCCTTGATTGGCTTTGCTTTGATCCATCCTTCTTCGATAAACTCGCGTATATCGTCTGTTTGGACAGCAGAGGTGATTTGGTCAAGGTATGCAGGGTTAATCCAAACACGGTGAACTCCACACTTGAGTAGTTTAGCAGCAAGACGCTTTTGATTTGTAATTTGCATCAGATATCCCTCCTTCGGTTGAGGACACGAATACCGAGTTCATCGGCACGTGAATAGATGTGTTCTCGCTTTCGTCCACCGACGCCTCGACCGACGCGTGCTGCTTCGGTTTCAGGGTCAATGATTTCGAGATCCACGGTGTTTTGAACCATAACTTCACGGAATCCAGAGGGGTGAAATCCTCGAGTAAGTGAAACCTTGCCGTGACCGACACGAACAAGTGAACTTCGGTATTTGTAGTTACGTCGTTGTTTGCTGTCCATACCGTGAGGTGCTCTCCATCCAGAGCGTGAAAGACGCTTGTAACGGAACCATTCAGTTCGGCGGAAAGAAGGTGTCTTTTTCTTTTGCTCCGAACGAAGGGAGAGAGCTGCTTTGGTTTCTTCATCAAGAACTGGTTTTTGCTTAGCGACGTGGCCGACAACAGCCTCCTCGTCCCAATCTCCATCTTCTTCCCAATCTTCATTGGAATCAGAGGTTTCGACTTTTTCTGCAACGCTTGATTCAGCCAAGCGTGCAACGAGGTCCGCTTTCTTTCCAGAGACAGGCAAGCCTGCTTCCTTGAGAAGGTCCTTGAGTTCTGCAACAGTCATTGTATCATAATCTTCTGCCATTCATATCACTCCTTATTGATGAGGTATATTCCATCTTGGAATACCCGGCGATCACGGTTTTTGACCGTAGCGCACTTTTCGATGTTTGCAGCTGTTTGGCCGACATTTTCTTTGTCGATACCAGAAACAACAACTTCGATTTTGTTGTTGACTTTGACTTGAACGCCAGAAAGAATATCTGCGTTTCGAGGAACTCGTTCTCCGAAGTAGTTGTTCACTACGAAGATGTTTCCTTTAACAGCCAAAGTCATAGGGAAGTGAGAATAGAAGGCTTTCAAATTGTATGTGAAGCCGACTGTTACGCCCTTGACCATGTTGATCAGGTGAGCATTCCATGTTCCCGCAAGAGCACGTTGCTTACGACGAGGAAGGTCCACACGGACAATTAAGCCGTTGTCATCTTCCAACAATTTGAGGAAGGTGCTTGTGAATTCTCGCGTCAAGGTACCTTTTGGACCTTGGATAGTGACGACGCCATCTTCGCTGACCGATGCGTTAACGCCTTCAGGGATGGTTACGATGTGTTCGATTCTGTCGAGTTTTACCATATTATTCACCTCAATATACGTAAGCGAGTAGCTTACCACCTATGCGGGCATCTTTCGCATCGTAATGATGCATAATGCCGGAGTTCGTTGTGAGAATTAACAGACCAAAGTCTTGAGCAGGCAAATAGCGTGTCTCCCATTGTTCGTATTCTTGACGGCGAATACTGTGACGTGGCTTAACTGTGCCACAACGGTTGATTGCGCCGCGTAGTTCTACCAAGTAAGTGCCGCCACGACCGTTTTCGGTTCGGTCGATCGAGCCTACATAGCCTGACTTTTGCATAATTTCAAGAACGTTTCCAAGCAGTTTAGAAGCCGGGGAAAGTTCGACATCGAACTTACCTGCTTGCTCTGCATTGTACATCTTGATGAGTGCGTCGTTGAGTGGATCAAATTGCATATCTTTCTCCTCCTTAATTCATTTTCTTGAAACCTATTTCGGGAGCGATGTCGCGGAAGCATTGTCGACAAACACGTAGTCCGTGTCGTCGAATCATTCCACGTCGTCGTCCACAGCGTCGGCAACCATTGCTTCGTCCAATTCTTTCTCCGTGATCTCTTGCCATATTCATTCCTCCATGATTGTGACGCCAAAGTGTTCTGCAAACCAGAGACGAGATTCTGCTGCAGTCAACCGATGGCCCATTCCGACCTTTGCTTTAGCACGTCGTCGTCGGCTGACACGGTGGCCAGGTCGCTCAAGAACAACGGTGATATCCATTCCATAAATTCCGATATCTGGATCGTATTTTTGACCCGGGAAATCAGTGTAGTCACGGATACCAAACGAGAGGTTACCTTCACGGTCAAAGTTCCACGCTGGAATCATATTTTCACGGACCCAAAAAGCATCCGTCAAGAACTTCTTGATAACTTCCTTGTTCCGCATAGTTGCTTTGCACCCAATAGGAGCGCCTTCACGAACCTTCAAGTCACGGTTTTGAATTCGGCCGAGGGTACGTTGTGGTTTGACACCAGTAACGAGTTCGAGAACATTCTCGGCATTGACCAAGCGGTCGCCGCCTTCACCGACACCAATGTTAACGCTAACCTTCGTGATACGAGGGTGGGTCATAGAATTGGAAGTCTCACTCATTCAACCACCTCAGTGTGTGGGAGTGTCGAAGTACCAACAACGAAAACATTTGATGCAGTGGTTCCGAAGTCATCAAACAAGACTTCGTTTGGCATACTGGAACGTTTCACATCATAGGACTTCATGTTTGCAAAGTCTCCAACGTGAGCACCACCAATGAGGTAGCATCGAACGCCTTCATTGAATTTGATATGTTCAAGGATATCCTGGCTTGGCAAAGCAAGTTTGAGAGAGCTGCCGGATGAATATTCAGTAGCATCTTCAACAATGATGTTACGACCGTCGTGGAGATTCAATTGTGTCTTTCCACCCTTGATGGTAGATTTGCTTTCAATTCTGCACACTTTCCAACCTGCTTCTTCAGAAGAGATGGTACGGTATCGCAGTCGTCCGTTATGGTCGAGAACACATCGGTAATTGTTTTCACCAAGTGTGAGAACGTCCATGAGTCCAACTCCACGACGAACATCTTTGCAGATTCTACCGTCGATAAGAGCGTTACCGTTATGCAAAATGTGACGAACTTCACGTGTTGAGTGTGCGTATCCGAGAACATCCCGAATCACCAAATTAATTGGCATGCACAATTCAAGTGAATGAGATCCAGGCGTTGGGCGTGTTACCCAAATACTGGTCTTACGTGGAAGAGGCCAGCTACGGGGCATGGCCAATCGCTTCAAGTGGTTACTGCTTCCCATATTTTTCAACTCCTGTTACCGGTTAGTTGCTGAACACGCAACTTGTCTGTTTCGTCAAGTTTGACGACAACGACATTCGAAGAGTGGACCGGAACCGCCTCTTCTTTGTTATCGGCCTTACTGGCCTTGGCACCTTCGATGTAAAGGCGACCTTTTTCTGAATTAATACGGATAACTGGGCCCGTCAATGGGTCAGTTCCACGCTTTCCACCGTGACGCTTTCCACCGTTGGCGAGATCGCCACGAGTTACACGGACTGTGTCTCCGATGCGAACAGTGACCGTACGGACACCATCGAATCGTGAGTCAGGCTTGTCAAGTTGAAGACGGGCAGAGATTCTCTTGCGCTTCTCGTGGAGAGGAGCGTTGAAATGTGCCTTGCGTTGTTTGGTTGGTTTCATACTTTTTACCA
>CALBIL010000079.1 GCA_937892945.1 uncultured euryarchaeote
ATCGGTTGGAAGGGGTTGCAGTGGGTCTGTTTGTTCGCTACCCTCTTAGTACCGGAAAACTCAAACCTTCCATACGAACAATTTCAATTGCTCCGTACCATCTTAGTACCGGGAATCTCCCAAGTTCCGTACGGACAATTCCAAGTCCTTACGTACGCTGTCACAAGTAGTATCATAGGGACAAACCAAACACTTATTTCAATGAAAATGAAACCTCATGACTCACAAAAAAGCCTGACTCAGTTTCCGGATTCATTCACAGATTGAATGGCAGTTGACTCAAGTTCATGCACGTCAATCCCTGGTATTTTCAAAGTAAGTATGGAACCTATTCCAAGAACAGAGAGGTAGAACAGACTCGAAGTGCTGAGCATAACGAAGTATTCGATTTGAAGGAAACTCGACCAGTAAATGGATGCCACACTGAAGAGGATGAGTGAGAAAAGGAGCAAGATATCTGGTAGGGATTGAAGGCCTGCTAATCGATGTAAGATTAAACCGACAGCAAATAGAGGTGGACCCATGATCATGAAGCCCATCCAAGCAATGGATGGATCAATTCTCCCTCCAAAAAAGCCACCTGTGACGATTATTTTACTCGGGTTGTATTCAAGCAAGCCCAATGTTGTCAGCAATGAGAAATTATACCAAGCGAGGTACACTAAGGAGGCACCAAAGAGGGCATAACACATGCGTTGAACATGAGGGATTGCAAAGACAGAGTCCTGTTCGCCGGAAAGATATCGACTGAGGTCATGGTGTACTTTAGGCAGGATTTTGAGAAGAAAGAACACACTCAATGCTGGATAAAAACCCCAAGTTGGCCCGACCCAGCCAATCAAAAGTAATTCTTCTCGTTTCAAACCAGTGTTCAATTCCAGCGCATTTGTGTTGGTAAAAAGACGCGGACTAAGGAGGCTGGCCAACATGGCCAAGATAAGAAGCCAGTCCGTGAAGGTGGTTTGGATGACTGCAAGAAGATAGACTACTGCGATGGTTCCAATGCTCTTCCATTCCACCATTCGGCCATGTTCGCCATGTTTGCTCCACAACACGAAGCATGCAACAATCAAAAACAAAAGGAGGGACACTGGGTTGAATGTTGAGGTCATCGCTACAAGGCGTTGCATGGGCTTGTACAACAGATCGATATCCAACAGTGTTTGAAGCGAATCTCCAACAAAAAACCGGGGTAGATAGTCAAGAAGCTGGAAGACGACAAGGAACAAAATTGCACCCAATGTGTATCGTTCGGTCTGTGTTATTGATGGCAAGAGATTCTCCCTCAACAGATACAGTCCAACACTTGATGCGGTGATGAGCAGAATAGAATACCTGGTTTCGGGATAAAAGAACAAACAGCAACCAATGACAAGCGCCAACACCGGCAATGAATGTGTCTTTGTGCCCGTTCCACTAGCATGCCGCCTGATGAGGAAGAGAAGCGTTAGAAAAACCGGGAAAATCCCCAACAATTTGCGCAACCAACGACTTGAGATGAAGAAGAACGTATCTTCTCGAGCTAAAAACAGACTTGCACCTAGCAGCACCAAGAACGCCCCAGCAGAGGCCCACTGGACCTTCGATGTGTCAACGATGAGGCGTTCCACAATCTTGCTAAGAAACAGCAAACGTGCGAAGCACCCTACGACTGCAATGCTGATGAGGAACTGGATCCACGGAAAGTTCTGTGAATTTTGATTGAGAAGTTTCCAGTCCGCTGTGGCAGGCAAAGAGTTCTGAGCGCTCAGGCCCTCCGCATCCCGCCATTGATGGTGCATTCGAACATTTTCCCAATTCCAGTCCTCCATTTGTTGTGCCTCTTGTGGTTCGAGATCCAACATTTGCAATGGGATTCTAGCATCCGTTGCAGTAGATAGTGGGAGGTTCATCAAGCCAGCAATAAGCACAGAGATATCTCTTTGCTGAATCTCTCCGTCGAGCATACCGGCATCTGCGATCCCTCTGCCGTGAGCGAAAAGATACACTTCTTCAGCCTCCGCACCGGTTCCGAGGGCGTGACCTCCTGAATCGGTAACACCGTGATCAGAAGTTAACAGAATGGTCCAATCGTCAGGTGCGTTTTTGAACAGTGTTTCGAGTTGGAGATCGAGTTTCTTCATTCGTTCTTTGTAGATTTCAGAATCTAACCCGTGTATGTGCGCTGCGTGGTCCGTACCGCCGAGGTGCGCCAGCATCAAGTTATGTTGTGGCATCGAAATCCATTCTTCCACATTGCTCAATGCATCTTCGTCGGCCAAAGAGATGTCACTGAAACCGTAATCTGGAGAGGTTTGGTGGGTGAAATATGGCTCAGGATAGAGGTTATCCCAGATATAGAAACCCGTAAACGCAACAGATTGACCTTGTGCCGCAGCATAGTAAAACGGATCATCCCGGATTTCATTCGTAACTTCCCAGTTCAAGATGGCGTCAATTGGGGCAGAGTTGCGACCTGTGGCCATTTCCTTCACGCATGCTCCTGTGAGCGTGAGGGGGGAGGTGCGAACATTGATTTTGACTCCGAACTCCTCATATTCCGACAAAAATGGCATGACTTCTGCGTTGTCAAACACAGAACGTGGAACCCCATCCAATACAATCAAAAGGACATGATCGCTCAAAACTCGCTGATTATCAGGAGGTGCCAGAGAAGTGTCGGGGTGTGGGTCAGAACTCAGCAGCGAGGGCGCTGAAATGGACAGCAGGAGCAGGGACGATAAGGCAAAGACCATTGCCCAATGTTTGGCTCCCAAAACCATAAACATACATGCGTCCAATGGGGCTTTTAGTCATACTCTTTGACAGAGAGTTGAGGTGTGAATTTATTCAGCAAATCGCCATGGGCACCCCCTCACATGGAGGAGCAGGTCAGCAATCAATGAGTGCTCGTACCGGGAATCTCGCAAGTTCCGTCCGGACAATTCCAAGTCCTTACGTATGATCTTACCAAAAAGTTAGAATTAGAATGAAAATATCAAAATCAATTTAAATAAAATTCTAATTCGTTCTAATTGAAGACGCAGAGCAAAGTGAAATTAAGTCGTAATGACTAATTAGCCAAAACGACACCTCTCGACATGAAGAGATACACGCTGCTGATTCTAACCGTCTTGATGTTGGCTCCATTGCTGCCTTTGGCGGAACCAACAGACGAGCTGAATGAGGAGCAAAAACGAAGTTGGTCAAGCGGACAATATACTGCCCTGCTTTATTCATATGAGAAAATAGTGAACTTATCTTCAGGGGGTTCCCACACCTGCGGTATTCTTGACAACAGTGCTGTATCTTGTTGGGGGCGAGGGGTAGAAGGACAACTGGGCAACGGAGTTGCGTTAAGCCAGTACTCACCAACATTGACCAGCAGCCTTGGTGCAAATCGGACCGCGGTCGCCATCTCTTCTGGAGGCTACCACACCTGCGCCATTCTTGACAGCGGCGAGGTATCTTGTTGGGGGAGAGGGGCATTTGGACAACTGGGCAACGGAGGCACATCGAATCAATACTCACCCACCTTGACCAACAGCCTTGGAACGAATCGGACTGCGGTCGCCATTTCTTCAGGATTCTACCACACCTGCGTCATCCTTGACAGCGGCGAGGTATCTTGTTGGGGCGATGGGAGTAGCGGGAAACTGGGCAACGGAGCCGCGTTAAACCAGAACTCACCAACCTTGACCAGCAGCCTTGGTTCAGGTCGCACTGCTGTGGCTCTCTCTTCTGGATACATGCACACCTGCGCCATACTTGACAACGGTGCTGTTTCCTGTTGGGGGAAAGGGAGTTCTGGCCAACTCGGCAAGGGTGGCGCATCGGACAAAACGACACCTACCTTGACCAGCAGTCTTGGAGCAGGCCGTACTGCAGTTGCCATCTCTTTAGGATACTACCACACCTGCGCCATACTTGACAACGCTTCTGTCTCCTGTTGGGGACTTGGAAGCGATGGACAACTGGGCAACGGTGCCATCTCAAATCAGAATTCGCCGACCTTGACCAGCAGTCTTGGTGCAAATCGGACCGCAGTCGCTCTCTCTTCTGGAGGCTCTCGCACCTGCGCCCTTCTTGACAACGGTTCTGTTTCGTGTTGGGGGCATGGAGCCTCTGGCCAACTGGGCAACGGAGCCACGTCAAGCCAAAATGTACCAACCTTGACCAGGAGCCTTGGCACAAATCGGACTGCAGTCGCTCTTTCATCAGGACCCTCTCACACCTGCGCTATTCTTGACAACAATGCGTTTTTCAGCAGCGAGGGTGTATGCTGGGGAAGTGGAAGCAGTGGCCAATTAGGAAATGGTGGTAGTTCGTCATCCCTGATGCCAACTCCTCGAGAACTTCTTCATGTATCAGCAATTGAAGGTCAGTCGATGAATTATAATCTAAAAGGGTCAATTTTTGACAACATCAACCTCAGTCAAACTACAATCAGTCTTGATACACCGGTTGGCCTTCTTTTTGACCAGATGAACCTTTCTCTAACCGGTAGTCCTGCTTATACCAGCCAAACTCAATGGAACATTACTCTTACCAACATAACACCACAACGAACGTCAATGTATACGCTCCAAATTCTCGCCGACACTGATGGTGATGGTGTACCAAACTCTCTCGATAATGACGATGATGGCGATGGATACAGTGATTCGGTCGATGTTTGCCCAACGCAATTAGGGAATTCAACTGTTGATGTCTTGGGTTGTCCTGATGCAGATGGTGATGGATATTCCAACAGCGGTGACTCTTTCGCGAACGATGCGACACAGTTTGCCGATACAGACCAAGATGGCTTTGGTGACAACGCTTCAGGAAACTTACCTGATGGCTGTCCGTCACTCTATGGCGATTCTTCTCGAGGTGACCTGTTTGGCTGCCCCGATTCAGACGGGGACCGATGGGCAGACCTAATCGACGTCTTTGTCAACGACCTTTCACAGTGGAATGACAGTGATAGTGATGGGTTTGGAGACTCTTTAATTGGATTTCAAGGCGATGCATGTCCGACTACAAGTGGTACAAGCACACAAGACCGCTTCGGATGCCTTGACAGCGATAACGACGGATGGTCAAACGATGGAGATTTATTCTCAAACAATCCAACCCAATGGGCAGACCGAGATGGTGATGGCTACGGCGACAATCAATCCACAAATGCCTCGCCGAGTGATGCATTCCCTGCAGATGGAACGCAATGGGAGGATGCTGATGGTGACGGTCACGGTGATAATCCATACGGCACCCAAGGCGATTGGTTCCCCTATGACCCAAGCCGTTGGCAAGATTCCGATGCAGATGGGATCGCCGATGAAGATGATGCCTTTGACAACGAAAACAGTCAATCAGAAGACCGAGACGGTGATGGATACGGTGATAATCCAAATGGAAACAGAGCCGATCAGTTCCCAGATGATCCGCTCGAATGGTTCGATAACGATGGCGATGGTTTTGGAAATAATCGAGATGCCTTCCCGACAGACGGAACGCAATGGAATGACACAGATGGTGATGGTCACGGCGACAACCCATTCGGTTCTCAAGGTGATTGGTTTCCGGACAATCCGGACCGGTGGCAAGACAGTGACCGTGATGGAGTCGCCGAGGAAGATGATGCTTTTCCAAATGACCCCTCACAATTCTTTGACTCTGATGGCGATGGATATGGCGACGACCCGAACGGTTCGGATGCTGACGCATTCCCAAACGACAGAACTGAATGGTTTGATTCTGACAGAGATGGAACAGGAGACAACACCGATGATTTACCGTTGAATCCATCTCAAATTACAGATAGCGATGGCGATGGGTTTGGCGATAGTCTTCTTGGAACTGGAGCAGACCCCTTTCCAAACGACCCCACACAATGGCTTGATGCTGACGGCGATCAGTTTGGAGATAACCTCGCAGGAGAAAACGCGGACTTCTTTCCTCGTGACATCACACAATGGTTTGACCAAGATGGAGATGGGTATGGTGACAATCCATTCGGCAACAATCCAGATGCCTTTCCACAAGATGCAACCCAATGGGCAGACACTGATGGTGATGGATTCGGAGATAATCCCGAGGGCGAAAACCCTGACCCATCCATCGATGATTTTGACAACGATGGCTATCTTGATGTTGATGACCCATTCCCTCTATTTCCAAGTGCAGGAGACAGAGACAACGATAAAGTGCTCGATGAAGATGATGATTTCCCTGGTAATTTCCGTGAATCAGCCGACAACGATGGAGACGGAGTAGGCGACAACGCTGACCTTGATGACGACAACGATGGATGGCTTGACGAGGATGAATTACGTGCAGGTTCGAACCCATTCCACCCAGAATCCGTCCCGATTGAAGGCTTTGAGGTCATCGTACCAGGAACTGCCATCAGTTTAGGTGCATGGGATCTGATTGGTATGTTTGGTGGAATCCCACTGTTTGCTTGGATTGGATTTGGTTTCGTCACGAGAAATGGGCGAACCGACAAGTATGAACTTTTACTTCGGGAAGCTGAAAGTCGAGACGAACTTGAAAGCGTAGCACAACGTTGGGAGTTTATGTTGATGCTCCGATTGATTGGCCCTCACCAAGGTTTCCGACTTGAACGCTTGCGATCAGAATTAGATGATCGCTACGAAGCCGAAAACCAACGCCTATCTTCTCTTGGGCCGGATGAACTCGACCAGACAGAGATGATTGAACAAGTGATGAAGGTTGAAACGATGCCAGATGAGCAGAAAATACTTCCAAGCATCGATACACCACCTCCAAATATCGATTTCGAAGGGAAACCAGATGGCAAGGGTTACGAGTGGCATACAGATGACGGTCAAGAGACCTCATGGTATCGTAATGAAGGTTCCAATTCCGAATGGCAACGGTTCGATGAGTGAAACTATAGAAGCGCCCAATGCGAGTACTCGTACCGGGGAAATCTAAGGTTTCGTCCGGACAATCGTACGTAAAGATCGAGAGCTTAAGCGAAGCTTGCGTTGGACGAAAACCATCAAGCAAATATTTAATTTTGATTAAGAATCTCCTGCTGACGAAGATATCTCTGGGACACAACCCCCGCATGGAAAAAAGCCTCAAAGACCGTAGTTAGAATTGAAACGAAAGAATCGCTCAGGAATGATATCGCTTTCCGAGCCAATGGCATACTCGCTCTAGAAGTTGAACATCCTCTGTTGAGAAGGCCGCAAGTTCATCCGAATCGACATCGAGAACAGCCACGACGTCTCCAGATAAATCCTTGATTGGTACAACAATTTCACTTTTGGTGGTTGAACTGCAAGCAATATGTTCTGGTCGTTCGTGAACATTTGGTACGTCCTGAGTATCTCCAATTCGTGCAGCAGCACCACAAATCCCCTTTTCGAAAGGAATGAAAAGACAACCATGCCCGCCTTGATACGGCCCAATCTTGAGCATGTTTGGTGAAGTTGTTCGATAAAAACCCGTCCAGTGGAAGTGATCAAACGCATTGTGAAGTTCACAAGCAACGGTTGCCATAGCCGAAATCCAATCATCTTCATCATCAAGAATTGATGTCGTTCTTGCGAAGACTTCGTCGTGGTCCATAAGAACAATCAAGATACTGCTGTATTCAAATGTTCCGAGGCCATGTAATATTCAGAACTGTGGTCAAGCACCTTCCGACTATCATGAAGAATTCCATAATTTTTAAGAGATTGTGAAAGAACTTCCATCTCATAACCCTAGATACAGCAATGGCAGTGCGATTAAGCATTGAAAAGGCGGAAAATTGCTCAATGTGTTCTACATCAGTTGTATCACAACATAATGATGTCAAAAGAATGCTCGTACCGGGATTTGAACCCGGGTCGAAGGAATGAGAGTCCTTCATGATGGG
>CALBIL010000080.1 GCA_937892945.1 uncultured euryarchaeote
AGAAATCGCTACGGCCGTACGGCCGGTTCCAAGGCTGCTGGTGAGCGTTGGTGAGGTTTGTTGTGATGTACCTCCATTACCTAATTGCCCAAAATTTCCCCGTCCCCAACAGGAAACTGAACCGTTGTCAAGAATGACGCAGGTGTGGGTATATCCAGCAGTGATCGCAACGGCGGTCCTATCCGTACCAAGATCAACCCAAACGGGTATGTGTTCGTCGCCTGTTCCACCATTGCCTAACTGTCCGTGGCCATTCTCTCCCCAGCACATCACAGAACCATTGTCAAGAATGGCGCAGGTGTGTTGGTATCCTCCAGCAACCTGTTTGTTGGAATAGACTGAAGTGCTGTTTCCTGTACCCAAATCGTAGGACAGCGAAGGTGGTGCGTTGACCGAAATGGTCAGTGTTGCGGTATCCGAACCATGTGCATTTCTTGCGGTAATGGTGTAGATCGTGGAGGTGGAGAGTTCTCTCGGGGTCCCAGAAATTTTTCCGCTGCTCCAATCCAAATTCAAACCACTTGGAAGGTCGGGACTTACGGTATATGGAGCAGTGTCTGAGCCGAGGTAGTGAACATCGCCAGTACCGTAAACGGCATGGACGATATGTACGCTATTGTTGTTGTGATTGACTGCAATTGATGTACCAACGGAGGTGGCGGTGTCATCAACAGTACCGTGAGTCCAAAAGCTTGAGGCAGTTAGACACGATGAAGTGCAAGTGGCGTAACCAAGTCTCACCGAAGAACTCGCCGGTGGAACGGCAAACACACCATTCTGATAGGATATGTGTGGATTATTCGTAGAATCAACTGCAATTGATAATCGTCCACCAACATTGCCAGTGGTAACAGCGCTAATATTTGACCATGAAGAGGCGGAAGTACATGAAGAGGTACATGCGAGGTAAATAATATCCTTATTGTCAGAATCATAGCCAGCAATGTGCAGTGCGTCGTTTGAATCAATTGCGAGTGCCACCTCGGGTATGTTGCTGAGGCTAATACCTGATGTGTTTGTCCATGAGGATGCCGATGCACACGAGGTAGTACACGTGGCATATCGTACGTTGTAATTATTGGTTCCTGATGCTTGCCAATGGTAGGCAATGTGTACTGCATCGTTTGAATCAATCGCGATATCAGTTGGATTACTATCACCGGTTCCTATATCGTCAACAGAAACATTCGACCATGAAGATGCTGTACCACAAGATGAGGAGCACATCGTATACTTCAGTGCATCGTTCGTTAAATCGGTGTAGGAAATATGCACTCCATCATTTGAATCAACTGCGATGGAGGTGCTATAGCCTACAAAACCAGTGGCGTCAAGGGTGATGTTTGACCATGAAGATGCTGATGCGCATGATGATGCGCACGTAGCATACTTGAGGTCTTGAGTAACTGCGTTCGTATCATCCCTCATGCTGTAGTAGGCAATATGCAAGCCGTCTTCAGAATCAACAGCGATTGAGTTGTGTAGCCCGACCTGTCCTGGAGCATCAACGGTTATGTTGACCCAAGCCCCACTGGTGTCGGTCGCATATATGAGATCACTACTGGTGGCTTCGGCAGCGGAAACATGCCTGTATCCATCAGAATCAAGGGCTACAGACAGCCGTTCATTGATGCTACTGAGTTCCATTGCCACCGGAACTCCAACCGTACCACCTGAATTCGTCGCTGTCACTGGCGTCATAGCGGTGTTGTTGGAAAGAGCGAGCGTGCTTGAGGAATAGGAAATCGAAGGTGCGCTTGTCTGCATAGGGGTGTTGACCTCTCCAAGTTCACTTTCAGCTTCTTCAACAAGCCAGGGGGCTTTGTTCAGTTCCACAAGGCCCACAGAAAGGGACATTGAGACCATTAAAACGGCAAGAAGGAGTGATTTCATAGATTTCAAACCAAAAACACGGCTCGTCCCTATATTATCGGTATCATACATGCTCGCGCCAAGAAGGCGCCACACTTTGTATTTGACCCTATAATTTCCTCACTCATGCTGTATTTTATCGCAAAAAGGGGGATTAAGAGCCGAAACGACTGATTTGATGCGACCTGAACCGAAGAGAAGGGTAAATTTCTTCATAGAAGATGACATATACCATCTCTATCGGTTCACAAACATGCCGTGGGACTCATTACTCTACTTGCTCATGTTGCTTTCAGCAGGTTTGATTGTCCCGGGTCCAAATAACGTCACCTGCACCGTTCATGCGGTTGTACACGGTAAAAAGAGCAATGTTCCACTCATCGCCGGAATGGCGCTCGGTTTCATGTCGATCCATTTCGTTTGTGGTTTCGCTGTAGACTCCTTTGATGAAGAAGGGCCATTTGGAGTGGCGATCAATATCATCGGTTCTTTGTTCATGTTTTTAATCGCCTTTTTAATCCTCTATCTTGGACGTTCTGAAAGAATACAAGACTTTCCCGAAGAGATTCCAAAGTTAGGTTTCAAAACCGGCGTCTTCATGCAATTTGTGAATGGTAAAGAATGGGCCATGGTTTTCATGTTAATGGCTAAGTTTTTGAATGATTTTGGCGGTGGAATTGTTGGAATTACAACAATATCACTCATTACGACAAGCGGCGGGATTGTGGCTATGATTATATGGTCCAATCTTGGAGAGAAAATAAAATCAAAAGCAAACGAACCAAGGGTTGTCAAAAAAGCATTCACCATTTTGGGAACTTTAATGCTTCTATTGGCAACGTTAATTACGCTTAGAGGGCTTTGAACTCGGCACTTGTTTGGCCCAAGAATTGAGGATGATATTTTCAGCATGCTGTAAATGTTCGGCTACAGTTGCTTGCTTCAACCCAAAAAACTCGGCAATATCGGTTTGATTGCATTTTTTAGGAGTCTCGTAATACCCCATTTCAACTGCACTTTTTATCACTAAACTACGCTTATCATGCAGTATTGGGATACTTACCAAATTGCCAGCGAGTGGCGTAGAGAGTTTCATTTTCATTTTTTCCGGAATAAGAGTTTCTAATTTATCTTTGAGTCTTTTCATTCCATCAGAGGTCCCATGAATCGTCATGAAAAAACCATCCTCTCTCGAAAGATAAGTTGGTGGCATAATCCATGCTTCTGCTTCCTTAGCAATGAGTTGTTGAATTGGTCCTGGAGTTCTCGCCTTCAGATATGCAAAACCATCGCCTTCCTGAAGGATTTGATCGATGATGAGTCCCCCTTTAATTTCATCTTTAATACTCATGATGTCGATGCCATCATGTTCAACTTTCACTATACACGACGGAAGCAAATCTGTAACCCCTGTTCCAGTAATCAATTCCAATTTACTGAAATATTTTGTAATAATTGAACCAGGCAGATGCTGGGCTTGTTCGTGCAAAATACGAATCTGAAAATACCGCATGTCTCCACTTGCTTTCAAGCCTCCCATAATTTCAATCAACCATGGGTATGACTTATTCCTTTGCACACAGTACTGTTGTTCTGTTTGTGAATACTTCATCCGAGGAGATGATGGCAAGTTCTTCTTCTGGGACAAAAACTGGAACTTTCTTCTGACTAAAGTGAGTAGGAATCATGCAAGAATCGAAGCAATCCTCTTCTTCTGTAATCACTTTTCTTCTCTTTGACCAAGAACCAATGTGCTCGGGATTCGTGCAGCACTCGCTTCTCCATCCATTCGTCCGTTGAGTTCAATGTCAACAACGCCAGCATCTCCCATCAATTCCGCCATGATGAATGTCCTGTTTCCAACTGCCATGGTGTCGAGGAACACTTCTTCACCACGATGTAAGAAGCGGGGTTCAACATGTTTTACTTCCCAGCCTTGACCGACGGGTGCATCGAAGCGTAATGCCGCGAGGTCCCAATGTCCTTCAAGAATATGAACACCGACCATCACGGGAATGCAGCCTTCATTCTTCACCATTCGTGGATCTAATTTCCATACGGCAAGAGCCACACTTTCAGTTCGATATTCTAAGTCATTCATTCCCCAGACTGTGTTTGCTTCTTCCCAATTGAGCAAGGAAATTGCTTGGAGTGCTTTAGTGAGGCTCTTTCGAGATTGCTGTGGTGTTTTTTCACCAGAATCCATTTGTTGCTTAAACCAAGCAAGTTGTTCGGATTTCACAAATAAATCCAGAGCAGTTTTTTTGATACGGTATTGAAGAATTCCAAGGTAGGCGACGGGAACGAGGAACAGAGCCCCGAGGAAAAATCGGGCACGAACTCCCCATTTCTCTGCATTTTCATCCGGTGGGAAATAGGGTTCATCTCCTTCATCAATTAGGGTGTAGCTCGAGGACAATGAGTAGGTGAGACTTGGGACATCTTGGCCCCAATCGTGCTGCGTGTAATTGGTATCATCGAACAGCGATACTCGGAAAAAATGTGTTCCTTCACTCACTTCAATCGCCAGTTGAATTTTGCCATTTGCTAATGTTGCAGTTCGAGATTCAATGACACTCCATGTCTCTTGGTCCATACTCCAGAGTTCAAGTTTGAGTACTTCGATGCTGTTTCCTTCGACAATAATTTGGATCATGTGTTCGGATTCTTCCCAACCTTCAATTTCAATTCGATACACATCTGCAGTATCGTGAATTGAAAGGGTCAATTCGCCTTCAAGTTGGGAAGATTGCTTTGGCATATGGGGCCATGAACTGTTCTTACTCGTAGCCGATGAAGGACGGTATGATGGTGCTTCTTCATCAGACTGCAGGTCTGAGAAGTCCGATACATCAATGTTCATCCAATGAACGGGTGATTCGACATGGACTCGGACAGCACTGACATTTGGATAAGGATAGAAGACTGTAGGCGATTCAACACTCGTATTGGCAGTCATTCCCTCGATCCATTCGATGCCGACTAACTGATCGATGCGAACAGTTGGGGATGAGTGGATTGGTTGTAGACTCATTTTCTTCGTATCGTTCAATTCAATGGTGACGGATGTGGAAAAGTGGCCAACGACTTTGAGGTCTTCATGGTCTAGAATCATAACATTTGAATCGTTTTGCCTGTGAAGCATTCGTTTGAGGACCCAAGCGGTATCCACACCCTGGCTTTCGACTTTGAGCAGTACACGGCCGTCATCGGCAAAGTGCCAGAGCATTGCTTCCCCAGGTGTATTAGCAATGAGTGGTAAGGGTTGGTCAATGGTTTGGTTAAGATGTGTTTCTGAATTTGCATCTTGGAAATATATCGACAAACTGATTTCATTTGTTGCATGCATAAACTGCAGTTCAAGCGAATCACCAGCAGCGATTTCGATTGGAATGTAGTCGGGTGTTGATTGTTCAAGAATTCCACGAATGTATCCGCTTTCATTGTATTCACCTCTTTGGATGCCGTTGAGGTTGCCCCGTGTGGGATTAATACAAGACAGAACTCCATCACAGTAGCCAAGAGTATCAAGCGTGATGTTTTCGGATGGAGAAGGGCGGATGTGTTCGAAATTTTCAGCAATGACTTCAACAAGGGAATAGGATACATATTCTTCAATGGTTGAAGCGATCGAAAGTTCAGCGGTTCCGTTACTGGTTGCTTGGAGGGATAATTTCGACGTGGTTGAAGAAGTTGTACCATCAAGCGTGACCTGTGCTTCACACTGATTACAATCTAAGACAAGACTGAACCATTCACCTTCTGCCATCGACCATTCTCGGACGTGAGATTCGGAAGGTTCTGCTTGGAAACCAGCAATTCGACCGTCAATGAGCGTGGAAGTTGATGTTGATTCTTCTGCAGATGTAAGTGCAAGAGGGCTGAACAAGAGAACTCCAAACAGTATGGTTAAGCCAAAACAAACGAAGACGGTGTTGATGCTTTTGTCTCCGTCCATATCAATGCCTGCAAAGTATTTGCTTTGAACTTAGGCCTCCTATGGTGTCCAATGCTTGAAGAAGCAATGGCTTTTGGCCTGTCCATGGAGGCAGGGCTTGGTCGAACTGTGACGGCACGATATCGCTTTGCTCGACAGTGGGCACTTGGCGACCGGAAAAACCCAGTAGCAGCGACTCCTGCATTGGTTTTGCTCGATGGTGACTCGGATATTGATCCACAACTTGCGCCTTTCCGTTCATCCACCAATGACAAGATTCCAGCAACAATGACCTTCGAATCCCGTCTCCCTCTTTCACCACCGGATTTCTCTGAACCTTCACCAAAATGGAATGTTTCAATTGGTCACGTTCTTCCACCTTCTCTGGATGAAGCCGATGCAGGTGAGCCCGCAGGCACTGCTCAAGTCTTGCCCGTTTCTTGGCAACGATTGAATCACGATGCAGGCCTCACCGATAAGACCCTCAAGCCCGATGTTGTCGTTCTTGTCGATGCAGTTCAACTTGCTTCACAGCCCGGTAAACTGGTTGAAGCGATTACCATTCTCAAACGCCGGTTCCCTGGTGCGCTCCTGTGGACACCTGGACTTGGAGGACCAGATAACCTCGCCGTTTTGACATGGTTTGGAGTTGACCTGTTTGATTTGGCTCGTTCACGACAGGCAGCAGCAGTTGGCGTTCTTTTGACTGAACAAGGTCCTCGTCACACCGTCGAATCGATGGGCGAAACGGCAGATATGGATTCCCAACTGGTGCACTGGAAGAATGCAATTGCATCTGTTCGTGGCGCAATGGCCTCAAACCAAATGCGTTCATTGACCGATATGCAATCACTCACCAGTCCTCGATTGGTTGAGCACCTCCGACGACATGACCTTTTGTGTCAAACGGTACCAGGTCTTCTTTCCTCACACGTTGCATCGGACTTTACCTTCCCTTGCCATTCGGCTTCGATTCAATCTGATCCAATCATTGCTGACTGGGAGAATTTCATGTCAACAGAATACAAAGCACCAACAGGACTGGACAATATTCTTGTTCTGCTTCCGTGTTCTGCTCGTAAGCCTTACCGCCTCTCGAAATCACACGGTCGATTCATTCGTGCAATTGGTACCAGTGCGTGTCACGAAGTCATGATTACTTCACCTCTCGGATTGGTTCCACGTGACTTAGAGGAAGCTTGGCCAGCGGCGCATTACGATGTACCTGTGACCGGTGATTGGACTGGAGACGAACTTGAACGCATCCAAAGAATGTTCAAAAAATTGGTTGGACGGCATAAGTATCAACGTATTATCAATCACTCCGGAATTGAATTCACCCATGAATCAATTCAGGTCACCGATACGAGGCAGGGTGATTCTGCAGGTTCTCATGAAGCGCTTGAGCGCCTTACAGAGGCTGTTCGAACCACCGTTGATGAATTAAGTGCGCGTGGCAGAAAAACTGAGAAGATTCTTCAGGACAACTTTGCAAGTATCGCTCGAAAGCAAATGAAGAGTGATGCATGGATCAAAGACTTGCGAGTTCGTGGCAAACCGCCTCGATACCGATTGGAAAGCGGCGAAACACAAATGGCCCTCTGGTCGATTGAACGCAGTGGCTTCTCACTCCCAAAGGCTGTCATTCCGATGCTTGCTGATGTGAATGCTTTACCAGTGATTCACCTTTACTCCGATGTCGTTTGGAAAGGCGATGTGTTTGGCCCTCTTGTTGAATCGTTCGACCCAACCATTCGTGCAGGTTCTGATGTACTTGTCTATCAAGACGGTTCGGTTATTGGATTGGCTCGTGCGCATGCACCTGCCTGGGAATGGCCAACGACTCCCGGCCGTCTGGCGAAATCACACCAACGCTTGTGATTTTCCGAGTTGATTGCCCTTCTCTACACCGTTCATCCCAATCCAAAAGGGCTTCGCTCAAGCGGAGCGATTAAGAAGGGGAGACAAGACGCCGAATTACTTGGAGTTGTTCTTATGGCACGTATGTATAAGTCTCGTAAAGGAAAGAGTGGGTCGAGTAAGCCCTATGTCGATGAAGCACCAGAGTGGTCAAACACCGATGCTAAGGCAGTAAAGAATCTCATTGTCGAACTCGGTAAAGCAGGGCATTCCTCTGCTATGATCGGTACTATTCTTCGTGACCAACACGCCGTTCCTAACGTTCGACTCGTCCTCGGTCAGCGCATTGCTACCGTATTGGCGGAGAACAGCATCGGTGGTACATACCCTGAAGATATGATGAACCTCATGCGACAAGCTGTTGGCATCATCAACCATCTTGGAAGTGGAAACCACAAGGACCTCCACAACAAGCGTGGACTCGAAATCACAGAAGCAAAGATTCGTCGTCTTGCTAATTACTACAAGGCCGAAGGTCGTCTTCCATCCGAATGGCGATACAAGCGTGACGAACTCCGCCTTATGGTTGAGTGATTTCACTTTTGTAATCCGCCACTTCATGTGGTGACTTCATCAATGGTCACCTTTTCGATTCAATAGGTGGGGCTATGAATGACTTACTTTTGACAGCATCTTTTTCAGATGTGAAAAATCGTATTCAAGAACTTGCCGAACAAATCAATACTGCATCAATAGTTCACATTCATGCACCTGCAGATTTATCTGGGCTGTTGGCATTATCAATGTTAGAATCTGCTTTTCTCGATACCGGGGTGAAATATCGTCGCCGTTTTTTACCATCACACCAATCGATTCCACGCGATGAACGTGTTCAACCCGAACTGCCCGCGAATGGTTTGTTGATTTTTATTGACCCCTTTGAAGATACATGGGAACTCCATAAATTGCCTGAAACCGATTTCATCCATATCACTCCACTTTCCGTTACGGTGCGTTTGGGCTCAACACAATCCGAACGTCGTGGAGCGCTTGATGTGGTGGCCCAGTGCGCAGCATTAGCAGCCGAGATCGTCCCCAACGGGCAAAAAGTTCGACTTTTACGACCTTTTGCTTCAACAGGACTTTGGCTTCGCGAAGCTTTGGATACGACCTTTGACCCGATTCACACTTCGATTCGGGACCATTTGCATGCTGAGGGTTCGTTTCGAATGGTCCCTCTTCCTGAAGTCCCTTCACCAGCACCGGAAATGATCCCTGGCCTTTCTGAACGTATGTTGTCTCGTCTTCAGAAGGGTTGGCCCAAGATGGATGCTACCTCGCGTGCTTCCGCTCTCAGCGAATTGATTTTACCGACGCTTGCCAATCCTACTCTTTCGACTCCACGTCTCGAAGAACTCGTATGGCACCGATTGGTCATTGGGACATCTGATGTCGATGTGATGAGTCAAGTGTTTTTGGCAGAGAATGCATGGCCAGATGATGTGGTTCAAGCGAAAATACATGCTTCTAAACTGGCTGATTTATTCCTGAAAACAGGCCTTCTTCAATGAGGTCATTCATCGACGGGTTGAAACCTCATAACCCACTGGGACATCCATGGCGATTGAACGATTACTTACTGGTAGCATTCGTGACCAAGTTCAAGATTTGATGTCGACTGAAGATTTAGTGATTGAGGCGTTTCGTGATTTGGTCAAAGATGAACTCAAATCACACATCCGCAGTAAAGTCGATGAAGACCCTGAATTGAAAGCTGAAATTAAGGAAGCAGTTGCCTATTACTTCCATACCAAGGCTCGAACAATTTACGCAGAGCTCAAAGCAACTCGTGCTGCAACACGCCTTGGTCTCCGACTCTTACCAGATGACCTCCAAGGTGAAGTTGGTGAAGCAGTTGTTTCTCTTTTCGAGAAGGAACTTGGCGCTCTCCTTGAGAAGGCACTTTGAGCCTCTTAGAACACGGTTATGCGTTTCTATTATGTGCCATGCGCGCTGCGTCGATTACAGGGTGAAGTCATGACAGCACGTCCGTTCTTGTTTGTGTTGATTTTTATCGCCTCGATGATGTCGCCAATGGTTGATTCTCTTGTTGGCACTGCAATGGCCGAAGATACAGTTGTATGCTGCGATTCAGCCGAAGTTGACCTTCACTTACTTGGTTCTGCATCAGCAGGTTCCATGTCTCCATTTTCTCAAGACCTTACTGATACAACCACCGCAGCAACCATAGCAAATGCCGTGACTTCTGAAGAAACTGTTGGGAAATGGGTTTTACCCAATGTTTGGCCAGGGACGATTCCTGCCAATACCTGGAAGGTTTCCATGAAGTATGAAGTGAGTGATGCAGCCAGTGTTCAAGTCAATGCTACGGCCACTTTGAAAATTGGTAGTCAAACCTTCAGTGCTACAACTGACCCCGGTAGTTCTTTTTTAGCACAAGGAACTGGAACACTTACTTTTGACATTGACGTTGATGCTACATCAATTTCTGATAAAGGAGCGATAGAACTCACCCTCACTGCCCGTTCAGTTGTGTTTACATTGCCGACTGGTGATGCGAAATTAGAATTTTTATGGGGCTCAGAAGACAGTGATTCCACTATTGAGGCAGTCATCCCACTCTTTGATCTGACGCTTCTCGAACCGGAAGTTGAAGGTTCGGAAGTTTACTTCTCAGTCGTCATTGATTCCAATTGGGGGATGGATGTTCTTTCAAAATCTGATTCACTCGAAATGAGGGTTGGAGGAACAGCACTTACCGGCGACCCAATTGAAACAACACTTGGAGATGGCGTTCGTGTTACATGGACTTGGCAAGGAGCCAAAGGCGGTATTGAAACGGTGACGGTAGAGACTCGGCTGACCATTGAAATGGGAAGTGAACCACTTTCTGGTTCGACGACTTTCGAAATTGAAACATTCGATTCATCCGGCGGAACGGGAACTTACTATCCACCAGAGGAACCCTTGAAGACAAATGGTGATGGGAGTCCTTTGTCCATCACGGGTACTTTTTCTCTTGATTCTTCAGATGGTATGGTCCAACTTGAACGTGAAACTCGAATTGAAATCGGTGGGGAAATGGCTTTCTGGATGCGCTGGGGTATGGACCATCTTGGTGATGAAGTGACCACTCTTTCGCCTGTTCTGAAAAGTTTTGATGCTGGGAGTGTAGGTGATGACGAGCGAGTAAGCCGTACAATTGAAGACATTGAAGTCATCGAATTTGAAAAGCAAATGCTGAGCACATCTGGCTCCGGATTGAGTACGTATTACCTCTTTGAAGGACTTGGATTTAACGTTGAAGAGTTACTTGGCTACAAAACGAAAGACTTTGATGCCCTTTCTATTGATCTGGATTTGAACGGTGAATCAAATGTCGTGAACCACCCTGTTACCTTGATCATTACTTCTACGAAAGTGCTCGATAGTGGCGTACGTATTCGTCTTCTTGAAGAATTCATTCGAGTACAGCCTTCACCCTTGTGGAGTAGTTACACTCTTTCTCTCAGTGGTTCATCAACGGCAATGACTTCCTTCGCAGGAGCTGCTGTAACTCCTTCTGGAGTCATTTCTGTTCGCCATTCACGTCTTCCTTGGGGGGAGTCACTCAGCATCGAAGGCGAGAACCTCAATCAAGAGGAAGAATTCCGAGTAATGGTGACTCCAACAAATTCTCCAACCCACAGCCCACTTCCACTTCTCTTGCTGGTTATTTTCGGACTTGGCTTAGGATTCATAATGGCATTACGCTTTGCACGTAACCGTGTACGAAAGGTACTGTACATTGAATTGATTTTGATTCCGCTTGTTGGACTCATTCATTTCTTCGCCTACACTCCACCGTTCGTCGGTGGGGCAGTTGGAACAGTTGTGTTTATCTGGTGGCTTACAGCGATTACAAGTCCTCGTTCACGTCTAAATCTTGAAGAAGATGCAATGACCCTTACAACACCTGTTATTCCTTGTCCTGCTTGTTCAACGCCAAATCCAGTTGTGAGCCCTGAACGGCCTCTACGGTTTGCTTGCATAGGCTGCGAGCGGGTCATCAAAATCGTTGCCTAATCAAAGTTTGAGACCTTTGAGAGATGACACCAATGAATTGGCTTGTTGGTAATCTGTTGGAGAGAAGTACCCGGCGAACTCACCCTCAGAGTTTACCGCTACAACCGCTTGTGGTGCTCGCTTTTGAATATCTGCAAGAACAGATTTGAGTGTTTGACTGAGTTCAACTTCGAGAAAATCCATTTCCATCCATTCAGAACATTTGACTGTACTCGAATCGACATTGTCTGCAAAAGCCTTGAGGAATTGACGATGTCCAAGAACACCCTTTGTTTTTGAATCTTCATCGAGGACAACGAGAATGCCACCACTGATGGTGAGAAGTCTCCGGGAGGCTTCAGCCATCGTATCATCGATGCCAATGGTCATGTGTTCATCATCAAGGTCTAAATCTGCTACTGTCTTCGACATGTTCGCCACCGTTCACCGCTTTCAGTTTCGTCCTATCATTGTTGCCTTGAAATAAATTTCAAGAATGTGTGAAGATGAGGGTTGTACTGTCAATCACCCGTGCATACCCAATTCTTTCGAGTTGGACCATTGTTCCTTCGGGATATGAATGCGTTTCGAGTTTACCTTCAATGTGCTTAACTTCACCATCTTCTGCCACCAGTAGAGTGGCGTTTGTGGTGCTCGGCTCAGGTAGCCAATGGATAATTGCTCGTCGGTCATTTCGGTCAATAGAACCAATTTCTGCCTTCTTTCCTTCGATGCTAATGTTGGCAAACCCTTTCAATCGCACTTCGGATTTCAAGAGATCTGCGCGTTCAATCCAAAGGTCTTTTTTCGAGACATCGAATGTACGCATTCCCCGACTGGTATGGTTTGGATGAACCTCGACTTCGACTTGATTGGGATGTTCTCCATTAAGGGTAATACGTTCTGGTTGACGAATAAAAGACAAACGTGGTGCGTCATCGTCAATACTTTTCGTATTGTGTGAAAACAAGGTTGAAAGCGGAACTGAAATATCTTTCTGGGTGACTCCGAGTTCGACCCAAAAGTCACGCAATGCCTTCGCAGTAATTCCTCGGTTCCGTAGTGCGGTGAGTGTGGGCAACCTTGGGTCGTCCCAACCTGTGAACAATCCCGCTTCGATGTCTCTTCGCATTTGCGAGGTCGAGAATCCTCCCCATTCGTGAACCTTCACTCGGCCCCAGTATGTTGTTTCAGGATAAGTCCAGCCAAAGTGCTCATAGAGCAGCACCTGCTTTCGAGTCGAATCCATGAGGTCCTTCCCTCGAATGATATGGGTGACGCCCTGGATTTTGTCTTCAACGGCACTCTGGAAATCAAGAAGTGGCCAAACACGGTATTTGGAGCCAATCGATTCACGTGGGTGTGGGTGGTCCGCCGTATTTTGAATTCGTAATGCAGGCCAATCACGGAGTGCTGGATTTTTCAAATCCATAGCCGTTTTGACACGAACAACCGCATCACCTGGGACAAAGGTTCCGTCAGTCATTTTTGTCCAAAGTTCAATGTTGAGGGACGGGGTGTTGTCTCGGCAAGGGCATTCGGTTTTGCTGACTCGGAATTCCTTGAACGCTTCTCCACTGCATTGGCATACATAGCCAAACCCTCTTTCCAACATCTGTGTTGCGTGCTCGTAATAATGAGGTATTTGGTCACTTGCAATGACGATACGGTGTGGTTTGAATCCAAGGAGCCATTCCGCTTCTTCCGGAATTTGTTTGTATGCTTCAGGCAGTGGCGGTTTAACCACTGTATCTGTGTCATCGAATCGAAGAATTAATTCTCCATCCCATTCTTTGGCATAGTCTCCATTGATGACAATTCCACGTGCGTGGCCAAAGGAGAGTGGACCGTTTGGATTTGGAGCAAAACGAAGCACGACCTTTCCTTTAACTGCATTCTTGAGTTCAGGGAGGCCTTCACGACGTTCTTTCTTCTCTCTCTTCTCCAAGAGATGTGGGGCTTCTGCTTCCAAGAGTGCTTGAAGGGCAGGTATTCCTTGTTCCGTAGCCATCTGATTTGCCTCAGCTACGGCCTTAGCGATCAAGGGTGAGATTATTTTTCCATGTTCTCGAAGGTCACTCCGAGTTCCCATAAGACGACCAATGACTGAACCTGGGGCTGCTTTGCCTTCGTATTCAATTGCATTTTGCAGAGCAAGATGTCTGAATGCGGTGAGCGTTTCTTCATCGGGTGTCCAAGTCATGGGGCTCAACCTTTCCTGTACCCCTTGCTTCATCAACTGCTCGCTTGAGGACCCTACTTTTGGTCAAAAAAGGGTCTTTTGATTTCCATCGGTAAAGGGCCGCTTTGGTGGTTCAACTCCATACATTTCCACCCATGCTCTGGATACAGTTTTCCACGACCAACGGAGTGCTGGATGTGGTTCAGATTCACGCAGCAAATCCGGTAAGGCTGCTTTGGTATTCGGATCGCTGGGGTAGCCAGAACCTAATGGCCGTCCAATTTCCTCTGTCAATTGTTCGATGATACGGTCACGCTTAACCTTCGCAAGAATACTCGCCATGCCGACAATTGGATAGGTTGAATCTGCTTTATGCTCTGAATGAATCGTTGAATCGGGCCAAGGCCATTGTGGCATTCGTGCTGCAATTCGGTCGGTGAACCGCTGTTCATTGACATCGCAGGCATCGTTGAGCACAGTGAGTGGTTCGTGTACTTGTTGCCGAATTTCAATCAATGCTTCAGAAAAAAGTTCCACTTCAAGGAGATTCAATCCCGTAGTTTGAACGCCATGATCAACCCGTTCAGGTTGACATACAATCAATGAAAACTTCCATCCTCTCTCTTGTGCTTGAAGATGGAACCATTCGACAAGTTTGGTGCGTTTTTTATGCGTCAAATCTTTTGAATCCTTCACGCCATGTTCGACCAGCATTTCGATGTCAGCCGATGGTATTGCGACTGCACCAACAACAAGCGGTCCGAGAACTGGACCTCTTCCTGCCTCATCCATTCCTACGTGCCACATCGTTTCACCTAAATGTCGAAGTCGTCCTCATCTGGAGGAAATGGTACAGATTGCAGACTGGTTGAATTTTGTTCAAGTGTTTGAATGGCTGGAGTTTGGAGTGATGTATTTGCAACATGTAGTGTCGCGACCTTGCCAGGTTGAATCTCGTCTAACAAGGAATCAGCAGATGTGCGTAATTCGTTGGAGCTGTGGTATTGCAACACCGTCGTTGCTGCTTGGGTTAATGCTGGATTCACAGGCTCACTCGTTTCCTTGTAGGCACCTGCTTGCTTTTGGAAGGCTTCTTTGAAATCTTCAGATCGAACCTTCACTGAAGTATCTTCGATAACCTCTTGTTTTGGTTCACTGAATTTTGTCATCCAGTCACCAGAATTTCCGGAGTCCTTTTTGCGATACATCTCTTCTGCCTGACGTTGTTCAAGGTTTCTTTGGTTTCGTGAAACAATCGATTTGAAAAGAACTGCACTCGAAAATATGACTGCACATATCATCAAAAACCATGCCTTGAATATTTCGAAGCCTGTTGAAATCACTGCGCCTAAATCAAAGGCATCATCAACTTCAGTTTCCTGCCATGGAATTCCATTGTAGTCGCCTTTGCTGGTGTGAATAAAGAGTGTACTTGGTTCGAATTGTGAGCGAATCGTGGTATTGACCCATATGGTGCCATTGCTTTGTTGGTCAGTGGGCAAATCAACCCAAGCACGGACTGTGAAGTTACTACCGATTGGAATGCCACTTACTTCAAATGAACGAGGGTACTCAATATCTTCTTCATAGATGGCGATCGAAGGAGGTAGAAAGGCCATATCTGTTGAATGCGAAGATTGTAATTGAACCACGAGGCCGTCCGCAGTATTGCCTTCATTTCGAAGCGTCATGGCGATGGCAAGTCGTCCGCTGCTGTCCAATTCTTCAATGACATCAGTAAACGCCCATTTGATGACCGGTGCTATTTTCACTGGAATCTGTGCGATCCCAACGAGTGTATCGGTGTTGAACAAACGAACTTCCACCACGACATCACCCAATTCAAAGGCATATGCTGATGAGTTTGCAGTTATATTCAGAATATCACTTTCAATCAAACCGTTTGGTCCCACTTCCAAAGTCGAAACAAGGAGTTCGGCGTTGACAAAGTCTGGAACTTCGGCCAAGTGAAACTCGTAACTATCAACAGCATTTCCCGTATTTGCAAGTGACACACGCGCACCACATGATGCATTTGGAAGGAGGTCTTGGCATTCATTGGTGAGCAATTGGACCGTGCCGTTGCGTTGCCAATCGATGGATGCCCCGATGTCGATCGTCTGCATTCGGACCAGAGCACCGTTGGCATACACTCGTAATCGAATGTCGATTTCACCCGAATATTCAAGCGGTGATTGGAACCCAATCTCGATGGTTCTCGATTCATTTGGTTGGAGAATGTTCCCTTCTAAGGCTCCAAAAAGAGCAATTGTCCAACCGTTGGTCGCGATTCGGTCATCGATAAGAACGCCTTCAATTGGTTGCCCATCTTCGGAAATGGCTTGAAGTTCCATATTGATGAAATTCTGAGAGTTGCCATTGTTTCGTACGGTAATTGGAATTCGGTCGTTTCCACCTGGACGAAGCATCAAATCATCAGCGGCATCGTCGATGGTGGCATTATGAAACACATTCATCAATAAATCAAACGACCATTGTGAAATTGCACCATCAATGCCTGATACAGCCCTTAACTGGAAACGAGGTCCAGTGTAGGAAAGTGGTGCACCATCAACAATTGGAGGGACCTCAATCCACAGAAATACATAGCTCAGTGAGCCGGGCAGAAGGGTTTCAAAAGCATTTACTCCTTGCGTTGAATTCATTGTCCATCCCCAATTCCATTCTGTTTGTGAATACAAATTATAGGTGATATTGTCTTCCAAAGTCGCATTGTTTGTGATGTTCATCGCAACGGCAGTTCTGGTTCCTGGTGTGGCGATGAAAGACGACACGCCCGACACACCAAAGTTAAGATTCGAGTACTGTGCTACTTTGGCTTGAAAATCTTCAATTTGAAACCATGTAGGGTCGTTGTTGGAAGTGAAGTTTAACGTGAAGTTGTAAAGTCCAAACGTTGCATTGGCATCCGCAGTCAAATTGAATTTAACTTGTCGTAAATAGCCACTTTCGACAAATTTTGAATGAGGCAATCCAGTTGCTTCAAGTCCGCTCACTTCGGAAACCAAATCAAACGTGTAGGTGTCATCAAGTTCCCCAGTGTTATGGAGTGTGAACAAAACTTCAATGAATTCATTTTGATGAAGAGTCAATTGATTGAGTCCAATCACATCTAATTCTGTACTTCTTGCAAGTGGTGGAGATGCATCGGCTCCAGCAACTGCGAGCGGAACAATTGAATGCAACACGATGAGCATTACAATGAACACTCTGCGCATAGCCTGTCCACCGAGTCAAGCACTTCAATCTCTCTCCGAGGGTGCATCACAAAGATTCGTAGTCTTCATGAAGCAGATGTAACTCGTACCGCTATGGCACCACTTTGGCCCTTTGGGAAAAAGAAAGAACCTCTCATGCTCGATGAACCAGAACCGGAACCCATTGTGTATCGGAAGAATGCGGAAGAAACAGAGGAATCTTTGGCGGATACATCCCATCGAGAATCAGTCGATTACAAAGCCGCAGTGTCGTTGTTCGGCAATGGCGTCACAACGGTGAAACGGGCTGAAGAGCAATCACAATTCTATGAAGGTCTTGTTGACTCCTCATCATTACCGGCAGCGTCTGAAGAATTCACATGGGTCCATCATACCGATGGCTACCATTACAAACAACTCTCGAGCGGAACATTTGATCCAGTGGCCCACCAAAAAAATGCAGACGGGACATATACGCCTTACCAGTCTTAAACAGGGTCTGGAAGTACTGATTGCAGTGCTGCAATATCAAATTCAGCGCCATTCAAAGGCACTTTTAATTCGTAGAGTGCGCTTACGGCCGGGTCCATTTCGCCGAAACAGCCAACGTGTACATCATCGATGAGGACCTTTGCACACCGTCCAGCAAGCCAAGGACCCATTGTTCCCTTGAGTGGTTTAATCGTGTAATCCTTTGCACCCAGGTCTCTCAAAAGTGCTTGGATGCGACCACGAATTGCAGCAAAACCACCGCCTTGCTCAGCGACCAAGAAGGCAAAGCGGTCACTGTTTTTATGGTCTCGAACCACCGTACCTAATTCATACACTGCTTGAGGCAAATCATGATGACGATTTGATGCCATCAAGCGAAATAGACCGGGTAAGAGGTACTGGCGAAGGAGGGTGTGGTCGATGGTAATCGGGTTTGTTATGCGAGTAACTTCTCCCATTGGTGGCCATTGCATCGCTTCAAATTGGTCAAAATCATTTGATAATGTAAGCGATTGAATCTGCATTAGTCCGAGGCCTTGGAGAGAATCTCTTAGGCGGCGTCGGATATGTCCATCGGATCGAGGTACTGCGGTAAGAGGAGCCTTTGGAACATCAGTTCCTAAATCTTCATACCCGTGACCAATGGCAACATCTTCGACTAAATCAACAGGATGAAGGATATCAAATCGCCAACGAGGCATGGCGATGGTCAGAATCGAATCACCTTCGATCACATCTGACATCTTCGTTACCGAAGTCGATGTAAATTCGGTTGCAAGTTGACGGCCAATAAATTCACCACCCATTCGATTAATTGCTGTTGAAATTTCATCATCCGTAAGGCTACGACCGAGTAAACCATCGAGGAGACGTTGTGTGACTTGATGCGTAATCGGTTCAGGGTTTGGAAGATGTTCAATCGTCCCATCAAACCCTTTCACTTCGACCGATTCAATTTGTCCTCCACGTTCTGCAAGTTGCAATGCAATCAACATCAAACTTGATTCACAAGCACGGCGATCCCAACCCGTGACGTCGATGAAGAAATCCTTTGTTGAGTGACTCACCGTTGTATGGTTGCCATTGATGATTGGTGGAAAGGATAGAACCTCCTTGTCTGCGTCAAAAATAATTGGGTAAGCATCCATTCCTTCGAGTAAATGAGCATAATCCACCCCTTTTGGATGTGAAGTTAGAATCTCTTCGAGTGTCATTTCTTCATTCATAGCCAAGGGGCAAAAAGAGGTAGAACTGGAAACCGCTTGAACATGGAAAGGTGGTGCGATTTTTGATAAGTCGTGTACGCCAATCGATGCTCTCCGTCGTCCTCTTCCTAAAGCAAAATGCAACTTCTCTTGGTGTTCCATCAGTGCTTTGATGAACTCATCTTTCTCTTCTTCAGTGTTGCCAGTCTTTACATTACGTACCACTGCACCGAGAATTATTGGTCGAATATGTTCCAATGCTGGGTCAACACTCATCTGTATTGATCCGCTTTTAACATCAAGACTTGGTTCGCTTTTGGCTCGGTGTAAAAATGGACGAATCGCTTTTGCGAGTGTTTCCCCTGACAAAAGGTCTGGACGGTCTGGAAAGATTTCAATGTCGAGCGTATGTTCGTCACACGTGTCGATATCGGTGCCAAGTAATGGCAATTCAGTGGCCATTTGTTCAATGTTATGTTGCAACCCATGCTGCGCCAAGAGTTGGCTCAGTAATTTTTGTTCAATCGAAATCGTTGGCATATGTTCACCTCACCGTGCAAACCAATGCGGTAGCGGTCGGTCATAGCCGACAAGTCGTAAACCACTTATGGCCGCAGTTTCATAATCAAGCGCTCTCAAATGTTGGCGTTGGAGCTGTTCAATGGAATTCAGTCCAAGTCGAATGAGAATCGCCGAGAGTTCAGTCGATATGCTTTGTAACCAGTGTGCAAGGTCATGCGGATCTTGCATTGGGACTTCACAACAAACCACATTGACCCCAGACGCACAGAGAATTGCCAAATCATGTCCACTCGCTGAGAGTCCAAGCAACATTCCAGTTTGAATTGTGGTGTCGGATAAGTGCGATTTGGTCGAACGACCAATCATCGGAAGTGCAGCAGCCTCAGCAATACCAGAACCGTCTTCAATTCTGCTGATGGCCAAATCAATTGCATGATGTGATGAACGAACATGGAGTGATTCGACTCGAGAAATGGCGTTGAGGAATGATACAGGTTTGTCCATGCCAAGCAAAGTACGGGTAGCAACAATAAATCCATCAATCTCTTCTGAGTTCATTGCAGGCAGTTGGTCAAAGTCAACGATCATTCCGCTGCTGTGCTCCAAGAGTTCAGGAGCATTTGCCAAATTGAATGTATCGATCAACACAAAATCAATTGGCCGAGGTTGTTCACGGGTAATGAATGGCTGTTTTGCCAAAATCAAGGCTGCGAGAGGGTCACTTTCATCAGGCATCTTAAGCAATTCACCACTCGATACAACAGGGAGTAAGGGTAGTGGAAGTGCAATTGGTGACTTGTCTTCGACACCATCTGCAATCAAGACGACAGTATCGCATGTTTGGTAGGTTACAGAATGATGCAAGTCCCCTGCGACTAATCCTATACTGGACAAATCAGAGGTCGAGACCGGTGGTTCTGGAGATTCAACGTGAAGCATCTCTCCTGGGACTAAGCAAGCAGCATCTTTTGGAATTTCCATTCCAACATTATCAAGTTCAGCATTGATTGATTTCACTTCAGCAGCAGTAAGCAATCTTTGAGAAACCCCCGTAGGGAGTCGACTTGGATATCGCCCATTGATGACGATTTTGCCGCCGGTCATGCCAGCGCCGGGATCTGAACCTACATCGCCGTGAATGACGATAAGTCCACCTTTCATTCCACCACCGATACGAGCACCGGCTGGACCGCGAATCATCAAAAGCCCACCTTCCATTCGTGCTCCAGCATCGTCTCCTACGCCGTCCATTATGCTAATTTTCCCGCTGCGCATAGCATAGCCGGGAAAATTCCCAGCCATTTGTTCACAGACAATTGTATTGCCGCGGTTACCTGCACCGAGGAAGGCACCTGAATCTCCTTGAATTGTGAAATTACCACCGCTTCCAAAAGCGGCGACCCATGAACCAAGAACTCCGAGAGCGCGCATTTTTGAACCCGAGGGTAGATTTGGACAGAGACCAAGTTCGCCATCTTTTGGGACGGGGTCGCCCGCACTGGTCCAACCAATGCGAAGAATAGCATCTTGTTTGGCAGCCTCAATCAACCTCGGGCCGAGTTTCTTGTTGATCTTGAAAGAGCGTTCAACAACCTCTCGAGGTTCGGCCATGATGTTTGCTGTTGGTCCATATCCAAATAGCCTCCCGTGGCAACAGTTCAAATTTTGAGGTTTAACATATAGATTCATAAAACCAATGTGGTTTTTTTCATCGTTTCAACGATGTGTTAATAGAGGGTCTTCAAAGGCAGGTATAATGAGAACCATGACAATTAAGGTGGCCATCAACGGATACGGCACAATTGGAAAGCGTGTTGCAGATGCAGTCGACGCTCAAGATGATATGGAAATTGTCGGCGTGACCAAGACGCGTCCAGCGTTTGGTTGCGACTTGGCAGTTCGAAAAGGATATCCTCTTTTCTGTACTTTTGACGATGCTGACCGTATTGCATCTTTTGCAGATGCGGGGTATAAATGTCACGGCGGACTTTCTGATTTACTTGCACTTGCAGATGTTGTGATCGATTGCTCACCTGGAAAGGTTGGTGCTTCAAACAAAGAAACCTATGAAGCAGCCGGTGTGAAATGGATTTTCCAAGGTGGAGAAAAGCATGAGATGACTGGCATGTCCTACACTTCCTCTGCCAATCACATGGAAAACATGAATGTTCCAGGTACTCGAGTTGTTTCATGCAATACAACTGGTCTTTCACGAACATTAGTTCCGTTGTATGACCATTGTGGTGAACTGAAAGTTGAATGCACAATGATTCGAAGAGCCGCCGACCCCGGTGACTCAAATAAAGGTCCTATCAACGCCATCAAACCGGTGTTGAAAGTACCATCGCACCACGGCCCTGACGTCATGACCGTCAAACCGGAAATTCAAATCAATTCGATGGCAGTCGCAGTCCCTACAACAATCATGCACGTTCACGTGGTTACTGCAACTCTACCAGAAGGCCACGGCTTGACCACTTCTTCGATCTTGGAGATGTGGTCGAACAGTCCACGTTTGGTCCTCATGAACGGTGCTGAAACTGGAATTACAACCACCGCAGAAGTGATGGAATTCGCACGAGATATCGGCCGAAAGTGGGGAGATTTGCATGAAATTTTCATCTGGGAAGACGGTGTTAAACTCGAAGGCAATACGCTGTACTATTTCCAAGCCATTCACCAAGAATCAGATGTTATTCCTGAAAACGTCGATGCCATTCGTGCATTGATGGGCGTTGAAGGTGATTGGAAAGCCTCTGTTGCAAAAACAGATGCTGCTATTTCAAAGTACAATCACCTTTGATTTGTGTGCCCCTATGGGGCACAGACAAGGGGCGTTTTGAAAAGGGTAATTGATTACCATTGCTCATGCAAGACATCCGACGACCCGTCCTCATGCTCTTCTTGCTCCTGTTGACCTCGCTTGGTCCAGTGCTTCAAACCGAAGATTCACCCGAAAAATTGGTACCACACGATGAGAACATTCTCCTTACTCAAGCTCAACGCCTTGAACTTGCATCAAGCCTTTGGCAGGTTGCAGAATCGACTCCATTGGTCGATGTTGAACTGCGTCCATCATCAGGTATTCTTCGTATTCAAGCCGGTGAATACGATCCACTGCTCTCCGATGGTCCACTCTTAGATGACCATTTCATGGATCTAAATGACCCCCTTCAAACCGGTTTGGCCTTCGTTCAACTGCATGAACATGATGGTACTGTTCTTGAGTCGCTCATCAAAGAGTACTCCATTACGCCACTTGATTATCTGGCCGATGAAGGTTGGTTGATTCGGCTCCCTTCTCCTCCACTCTCCTCTCTTGAAGCATTACAAGACGACGATCGAGTACGATGGGCTGGCATTCAACATCCGGGTTGGAGAATGCACTCATCACTCCTTCAACCATCGACGACAACCCACCTTGCCGTTGTCCCTTCATCAGACCTTGCAGTTGGAGGCCTCGGTGCACTCAGTCTTGATTTGGTCAAGATGGGTGCAGAAGAAGCATGGTGCGGTATCGGTTTGTGTGAAGCACATTTTGATGCAGTTCAACAATCGACTTTCCTCAATAACCTCATGCATGATGGCCGTATTATTTGGGCTGAACCAACGACTGGATTCGTCGTCCATAACGCAGTCGCAGGAGCGATTATTGGATTGAATGATGTTGCAGCCAACGCTAACTTTTCGCTCGACGGTACTGGCGAAACAATTGCAATTTCTGATACAGGATTAGATCAAGACCATCCAGATATTGTAGGCCGAGTGGCTGGAGTTTACACCAATTTCGGCCTCGACCCTTCACCTTCTGATTCAAACACTGGTCACGGTACACACGTGGTACTTTCGGCGATTGGTGATGGCACTGGCGATGCGACTGCTCAAGGTATTGCACCTGGTGCAAATCTTGTGATGTATGCCCTTGAACACGACCCAACAGGTGTGTTCGGTCGGCTTGGCTCCATCTATGACTTACTCAACGATGCGGAGCAAAAAACGGCTCGAATTGCAATCAATGCTTGGGGCTCAAATGGAAACTACGGCCATTATACCGCAGATTCTCGCTCTGTAGACCTCCTTGTCAGCGATAAAAATACCGTACTTCCTCTGTTTTCTGTTGGTGACCGGGGGAGCCAAGGTGCATCCCAAGTCTCAGCTCCTGCTACTGCCAAAAACGTACTCGCTGTTGGAACTTCAAACACCGGTGCATTAACCGGTAGTGTTGCAAATATTTCCAGCCAGGGTCCGAGCCTTGATGGCCGGATAAAGCCAGATATTGTGGCGCCTGGAATGAATATCTGCTCGGGATTGGCTGAAGAAGCAAAATCACCTGCAGGATTTGGTTGTGCCACCGGCACACATGCCGATGGAAGCAGCCTCTACATCTCCCTCTCTGGTTCATCGCACGCTACAGCAATCGCCGGAGGAACTACGGCGCTTATTCGAGAATTCCTTCGTGAAGAAATAGGACTTAATTCACCTTCTGCTGCATTGATTAAGGCAACTGTGATCAATGGAGCAACCGATTTGGGAACTCCTGATATTCCAAATGCCCAAGAGGGCTGGGGTCAAATTGACCTTGAGCGAACCGTTTTACCTATGGATGGCACAATTTCACTCAACACGTTCATCGATCACAATAAACAACTGAAAGCAGGATTCGGCCTCCTCTATTCATTCTCGATTGACCCAATCCACGGCATCGATATGACGCTTGTGTGGTCAGATGAGGAAGGAAGTGCGAACGCTGCTCAATCGAGTTCACGTTTGGTCAATGACCTCGACCTTATTCTCATCGACCCGTCTGGGAACGAATGGCTTGGTAATGATTTTGCATCAGGTTTTTCGACCACTGGAGGTACTGCCGATTCAATCAACAACGTTGAACGAATCAAGGTGGCACCAGGTGTTTTGACGACTTCGGGGCAATGGCAAGTCAAAGTTCTCCATCGTGGCGGAACTGCCCAAACGTTTGGTTTGATTCTTGTTGCAAATGCAACATCCAACCCTCAATCTGATTTAGCAACCTACAACGGCAGTATCGTACCTTCTTCCCAAAACCCATTGAAGAATGACGTCATTACCCTCCAACTTGGTTGGATTAACCAAGGAACACTTGCTTCGAATTCCTTCCATGTTACCCTTGAAGATATTACCGCAAATGAGACCTTGTTCGATTCAGACCGTGCAGGTATTGGAGCAGGCATTATTGATTCAATCTTACTTCAACACCAATTCTTAACCACTGGTATCCACACACTTCGCCTTAGCATCGATACGTTGAATCAAGTTCCTGAAATCAATGACGGTGTCACAGGTGTCAACAATAATATTTGGACTCAAGATATAGAAGTCACAGCACTCGGCGTACGTGTCGTTGCCTTGGACGCACAAGGTGATGCGCCTACTTCTCCCGAAGACAGGGCGAGTTCGGCATTGAACGTTTTCGATGTTCTCAACGAAACGGGAATTGATATTCCGATTCACATCCTTCACGAAGGTACAGGTCAACAGGCCGTCACTCTTTCGGTGACCAATGTCCAAATACCACAACCCGGCCGGCCTGACTTTTTACTCGCACCTGAAGATTATTGGACCAAAAGTGTCTCAGAAAGTGGGCCTTATGTGATTGAAGGTCAAGGCGAAGTCGGGGATTTCAAGATGCTCACAATTCACCTGGAGAATGAGTATGCAGACTTATCAGACTCCTCATCACCTCGATATGCCCGTGCGGGTACCTTCGTCATCGATGTCATTGCTCGATACCAATCCCAACCAACAGTGTCTCATACCCAACGCATTACCATTGTGGTTCCTGAAGTCAATGCAGTGAACATTGGCGCAGGAGGGATTAACGGCTTATCTGCGGCACCAGGCGATTCGGATGGTTTCGTTATCTCTGTGATGAATATCGGTAATACCCCTGGTCAATATGTCGTCTCGTGCACATCGGAGAACAGATGGCAAGTGATGTTGGGCTCATCGAATTCCTCTACATTAGAGTTTGAACCACTGAACATTAAAGAATCCCTTCCAATGTATATTCGAATCTTTGTTCCGCCCGTTTCGAATGGCGTTCCAATCGCAGGTTCCACTGATACTGTGACCTGCTGGGTGAATTCGCTTACCGATGCAGAGATGAATTTCACTCAATCAGTTGACGTATTGGTTCTCGCACAAGAATCGTTTGGCAGTGATTTGTACGATGACGATGGACCAATCGGTCCTTCAGCCACCAATCGGAACGTGATGGTTGATACCGGTGAACAAGTCAGTCTTAATTTGACCATTGAAAACACAGGAAATACGGTCATTGATTTGGATGTCAAGATCCAACCTTCAAATCCACTTTGGCCGATTCAAGTTTCTTACCAAGACCAACTCGACAGTCGAGAAGTTTCCGTTACTCTACAAGGTGGCGAAATTACAACCGTGAATTTTATCCTAGGTGTGCCTCCAGTTGCAGAAGAAGGTGAATCAAATAGTTTTGTGATCCGTACCGAACTCAATCCTCAAGCATTTATCTCAAATACGACAGTCCTCAAAGTAAGCGACGACCTTTCGATGAACTTGACAGGTCCTTCAACCGGTGTTATTGCAACAATGATATCTTCTGACTTTTCATTTGGAGAGTTCTTCGTTGTGAATACCGGAAATGCACCATTGACGCTCAATTGGAGTCATGGCCTTGCACCGGATGGATGGGTCGTTGGATTTACTAACCCAAGCACCTACATCGAACCAAGAGAAGAACGAACTGTTCGACTTGGATTTATTCCTCCAGCCAATACGCTTGCTACCGACATGGCATTTGAGTTGGTCGTGACAGTATTTGGATTCAACAGCGGTCGAATGATTCAAAATTCAATTACCGTTGATGTTTCCGTACTCGCATCTTCATTCGCCAATATTACAGTTGAAGACGCCAGTATTACTCCATTCTTCCTTGTTTCACGTGGCGATACCGTCAGTCAAAACATCATTATTCGTAACGATGGTAATATTCCTTTGAGTGGCGATATCATCGGTAAGGTCCTTGACACTGAAGGCAATGTGACCACTGCCTGGACAGTTTCTTGCACTCCAGTCAGTATTGAATCACTAGCCGTTGGAGAACAAGTCGTTCTCCTTGTTGAACTGACCCCCACTGAAAATGCTCAGAAAGGAAAAGTGATGACAACGCTTACGCTTAATTCTGGAGATGCAGTTGTTGGTACCCTGTCAATCGAAACGACCGTTGATTCAGCTACGGGTTCAAAGGGCTTGTTCAGTTACCTGCCGCTCTATCTTTCTCTACCACTGTTGAGTGTGGTACTGATTGGTGCTATTGTTCTTGCTCTACGAATGAAAAAGAGTGGGGAATTGACAAACTCTGGTGAAGAACTCGTCGCTCCAGATGCTTTTGTTAATCCAGACCATCTTGGAACTCGAAGAGAGGATGCACTGGATATTGGAC
>CALBIL010000081.1 GCA_937892945.1 uncultured euryarchaeote
TCTCTGGAAAGAAGTAATCGACGGAGTTGATTCCAAAATAATCGTTTGCGGCGGCGGGTCTTTGGAGCGATTTAGAGATTCATTCACCGGAGGCTGGGTCATGAGGAGTGGTTCCTTAAGTACCGTATAATGGATTTGCCGGATTTTAAAAAAAGACTGCTTTGGTTAGAATCCAAACATCACAAGAGAGGCGATGAATAAAGAGACGAGAGCAATCCACAGGCCTAAAGCAGAGAGAAGTCCATATGCAAGGGACTGTTTTTGTTTAACAAATGCAAAAATTATAGCCCCAATATAGATGAAAGGGAGGAAGCAGGATCCGATGGAAAGAATCTCAAAAACAAAATCAAAATCCTTTGAAGAATCGTAGAAATCAACGCGGATTTCGATGTTTTCTATTGAAGAATCAGTTGGCTGGAGCCATAATGTTGAGTTCGAGGGCGTGTATTCTCCAATTTCGACATAAGAATCTGCGCCTGTGGGATTCTCCACCCACTCCTCAACAATAAATTTGTCTTGGGGGCCTGAATAATCGCTTGTGCAGTGCATACTGAAGGAGTCGTCCGGCGAAATCGCATACCCGCTGCACCACTCTACCTCAATGGCGGTAGATTGCTGGAAATCGTGACTGAAATATCCAGTTTCATTGACCGTTAGTATTTCTTCGTGATATATCCAAGGGTCTCCAGCTTCATCGGCGAAGGCCATGATGGCGAAAAGCAAGAAAACAACAGCGTAGGGGATGATGAGTCCGAAAAAGAACTGTTTCCATTGCATCTTACGCCCACTAGGTGCATTCGTCGTGCCATAATTTTGAGTTTGAAAATCACTCACTGAGCCAGAGAGTGTGATTGGTTGGGGTGCAGGGGTAGGCTCTGTTTCAAAGACTGAGGGCTTTTCTGTGAAAGGGGTTGTTTCGAAAGGATTTGTTTTCATACCATCGCCACTTCCTTCCATGTGTCTTGGTCAATGTTTGCTGAATTAAAAATATTGCAGGACAGGATTCAAAATTGAGGGTGTTTTCATGATTCGGAAAAACCGTACAGTGTTTCGGGGTCGGTCGCGTTGAAATAGAACCAGTCGATGCGATGGAATACTGCACGGGTGTCGGAGCGGCTACGTCGGGGATTGCAAATCCTCTTACCTGGGTTCAAATCCCAGTCTGTGCTCTTTTTAAAAAAACACTGTTCTAACTTTGTTTCGACGCGAGTCTTGATATCGAAAGACAGATTGGTTTGACTTATCACATAGACATTGTCTAGTTGGGGGAAGTGGCTATGCCGGAAATCAATCGTTCGTTGGAAAATGTCGGCACTGGGTTTGCTGCGTTTCTTGCACCTCCAGGTCCCGAAGTGATTCGCTTTAGTGTCGGACAACCAGATTTCGCGACCCCGCAGGCAGTCGTCGATGAAGCAAAAGCAGCGCTCGACCGGGGAGAAACAACCTACACTCGAACGCAAGGTTCGGTTGAATTATGTGATGCAGTTGCCCTTCACCTTTCAAAATATAATATTCCAGTGGATCCACTCGATGTCCTCATTACGCCAGGTTGTAAGCAAGCTCTTCTCTATTCAATGATGGCAACCCTCGATGCTGGCGATGAAGTGTTGTTGCTTTCTCCTGCATGGCCATCGTACGATGGAATGCTCAAACTCCTCAATTGCAAACCAGTTCATGTCCCCGTACTTCGAGAGAATTACCATCCGAATTTTGACGCACTGGAAGCGGCGGTAACGTCGAAAACCAAGGCCATCCTCCTTAACTCCCCAAATAACCCAACTGGGGCCGTTTACACGCCAGATGAAATTCGCCAACTTGTTGATTTTGCGATGAGGCACGATCTGTGGATAATTGATGATATGATTTATGCAAATTTAACGTGGACCGATTATCCCTATACTTCTCCGTGCTCCCTTGAAGGAGGGATAGAGCGAACAATTACTGTCGGGGGCTGGTCAAAAGGTTGGGCCATGACTGGATGGAGATTAGGTTGGATTACTGGGCCAAAACTCGTCATGGATGGTGTCAAGAAAATCAACGTCAGTTCTGCTACCCATGTTGCGACCTTCATGATGCCTGCTGCAACGGTAGCCTTGGGGCTTGAAGAAGAAACTGCAGCTATGGCAGCATCATTCAAAGAACGAAGAGGCATCATACACGGCCTTTTGAAAGAATTACCCGGAATTATTGTGCCAGAACCTGAAGGTGCAATCTATGCATTCTGTGACGTAACTGGAACTGGAATGGACGACATCGAATTCGCTACTCGTGCACTTGAAGAAGCAAACGTGCAACTGATACCCGGCTCGCTCATGGATGGAGGGGAAGGTTTTGTTCGAATATCCTATGCGACTTCAACCGAAAATATTCATGAAGGTGTTCGCCGCCTAAGTGACTGGCTCAATTCGCTGTGATTCTGTAGAGCGTTCCGCCACCGCCAAAGGTTGCATAATACAAGTTTCCATCAGGGCCGAAGCGAAGTGGCAATGGAGTTCCTAGATCTGTGCCAAAACGAGTCACTTTACTGTCCCATTGTTCTGTTGGCATCGAACTGTTTGTCGATCTTGGAGTAAAATCAATTCGAACGATTTCATGACCTTGCGGCAAAAGAGTATTCCAAGAGCCATAGACGGTTGCATACACGGTATATCCTTCACCTGCGGTTGAATTTAAGCCTGGAAGGAGAGAATTGTTTGGCCGCACGTCAATGCCATTCAACGAAGTATGCGGGGTCCATTGGGCAACGGGACCAAGGGTACCGGTTGGAATTGGGTGCTCAGGGTCATCATCTGGCCACCCATATGATTCACCTGCTACCAGGAGGTTGACTTCCTCATTTGGATGGTCTCCGTCCCAATCACGCCCATTATCGGAAAACAGATATCCCATTCCTGAAACCCAAACACCGTCGAAAGAATTTCGAACGCCGGAAGCAAGAACGCCGTGTTCACCGGTATCGGGGTTTACCCAAAGTAAAGCACCGTTTCGCTCATCTTTTTCATCACAGACGTTGCATGTTGAACCACTGTGCCAAATTAAAGTCCCATTTGGAAAGGCGTTGATGGCGTTTGTTTGATGATTGCCGCTGGAAATTCCTTCGACGAGAAGAGTGGGGTTACTCAAGGTGAAGTTTATTCGATCATACCGGGTTAGTTGGCCTTCTTCTGAAATGAAAAGATACTGCGGGGAAAGATGAATTCCATGTGGGTTTGTAAGGCCAGAAAGAAGAGTGGTAGTGGAAAAGTCATCTGAAACGTTGAGTGAGAGAATACGTCCACCATCTCGATCACACATCAGAAGATGCTGTTCATCTGCCCATTCAAGGCATGTGGGCCCACCGAAACCTGTTGCTATTTTCTCAAGAACATAGCCATCAGCAACTTCGCTGTTCAAGGGTTCTGTATAGGGATAGATTTCGCGTGCGAGAAGGAGAAACACAAGGAGTAAAACCACCGGTAAAAGGTGTGTTCGAACGCCCATGTAATTGACAAAACTAAGTCGCGTATGAAGTCTCGCTTCGTATTCACTCTGAATGAAATTCCTTGCATTCATGTAGTTCAGTGATTTCGCCAATCCATGTCAAGAGTTGACTGGCGGATTAAACTCCTCTCGGTTTTCGTAATCTTTGTGATATCGATGGGGTACTACGCAAACATCGTCACCTATGATGAACAACTTGGAACAAAAAATATTCTTCAAGTGGAAAAAGGCCAGATGACTGAAAGTTCGAATGACATCTTGATGAATTTGTCTTTTGGACCTGGAGCTGAAAACCTCTCTTGGAATGCGGTTCAACTGTCGTTGGAAGTGGATGGGGAGGAGTTCCCCTGCATGGTCGGTGGCATGAGTTCTATCGGACAATTAAATGGCACTGTGCAATCAAAACTGAATGCAGATGGAAGTACATTCACAATCAATATCGATGCCACTGGCGAAGATATGCAATCAATTGATTTGTTCACAATGGCAGAAGCAAATGGAAGTACACCAAGCCTCACGGTTCAACGAACCGATATTTTCCTCGGCAGTAATGTCACTGGAGTCGCCGTTGATGATGGTTTTTCTCAAGTCAACTATGATTCAAGTCTCGTGTTTGATGAATCTTCTGAACAGCGCCTTGAATGGTATTCATACGACCTTTCGGTCCACCGTATCATTCCAGACTCGGAAACGTACATCATTGAAGATCGTGGTGTATTTTTTAAGGTTCAATTGTTGAGTTACTATGATTCAAACGACGAATCACGACACATTACAATGTTAGCTTCACCGCTCGATAACGCTACAATCCCTGCCCTCGTAGATGATTCAATGATTCAAATATCGGCGTGTTCAATCCTTGAAAACGGTGATGGAGTGTGGGGTGCGAATGAAATCATTTCATTACAAGAAAATGAGCTGAGCATATGCGCAAGTACGTGTTTAATAGAAATTCGAGCAATGTATCAGCAGAAGTTGATTCGAGGTGGAAATCAAATCTAAGGTTCAAGCGTACCCAATTCACCAGTTGCTGCCAATAGGCCGAACATGACGCCATAGAACAACACACCCAAGATCAGTAAACCGATAGAAATCCAAGCGACGACTTGCGCGGCTTTGGCTGTTCCTGCATCTGGGTGCCCCGGCATTGAATTGGTCGTTTGGAGGGCTGTGTTCGCCATGATTAGGCCAGGTATTGCAGTACATATCGAGCATCCAACAATGCCTAAAATTGACAAAACCAGCGCAAGTGTTGCATTCGTTGTAGGGTAGTAGCCCATGGCCATACCGGGCTGAAGAGGAATTTGGTATTGGCTATGGCTTGGAATTTGACCCTGATTTTGATATTGACCCTGATTTTGAGTTTGATTCCAAACTTCCGGGCCGTCGCCGTATTTGGATGCCACTTTACTTGGCTGAGTTAGAATTTGTTGAGGGGGTGGGGTGCCTTGCATAATTCCACTTCCAAGTATTGCTTAATCAACATGCCTAATCAAAGAAGGTTTACTTCACAATTGCCAAGACGGGCACGGGCAACGGTATGGTCTGGGTCGATGGCAAGAACGGCGCGCCAAGCGGCTGCTGCTGCTTCGTGATGTTCTTGTTGATGAAGAGTTGCTGCGATATGGAGGCGAGCATCGAGGTGGTCTCCATCGCATCGAATGGCTGCTTGAAAATCATCAAATGCTGCGTCGACTTCTTTCAATTCCAAATAGAGCAAACCACGCTGGTGCCAAGCAGGTGCATGGTTTTGATTCAATCGAATGGCTTCATTGAGAGGGCCTTCTGCTCGCTCTGGCCGTTCAAGCGAAAGATAACAGGAGCCGAGTTGAGTTAAAGCGTGGTAATGGTGAGGGGCTGCTTCAAGTACCATCTTGAGGTCATCTCGGGCGTGTTCCCACTCGCTCAAGAGCATGAACCCTTCTGCACGTCGAAGACGAGCAAGGACAAGAGAAGGGGCCAAATCAAGCAATATTTCTGCATCGTCGATGACCTTTCTTCCCTCTCCCATAGCCATAAGAATACTGCATCGGTTCAAACGGGCACGGATATGTGCGGGGTCGGCAGAGAGTGCCTCATCAAATTGCATCAGTGCTTTATCGAGAATTCCACTGCGTGCAGCAATGTTGCCGCGAACATAACTAATGGTGGCTGAATTTCCATGGACTGCTGCTGCCTCGATGTGTTTTGTTGCTGCAGAGAGGTCTTGGAGGTCTAAGGCTAACATTGCGGCTTCGGCTGCTGCTGATGTATCTTCATCCGGTAGAAGGCGTAGCGCACGCTCAATGGCTTCCTCGGCTTCTTGCAAATCTCCAAGTAAGCGCATTGTTCGGGCAAGTCCAAGCCATGCAACACCACATTCACGGTCCAGACGCAATCCATCATTGAAAGCTGAAAGGGCTGCTGATAGTAAGGTAGCGTCGGTTTTCCCTGTCCCATCGCGACCTCTATCCGCACGAGCAAGATGGAGGCGGCCTTCGATAACATGGAGTAAGGCATGGTCGATTCCCAATGGGGTTTCATCGAGAAGTGTTTGGGCTTCGGAAAGATATCCGTTGAGGAGTTTACGACTTGCCATCCGCGCACGTAATTCCGCATTATCGGGACTTGCGAGTAATGCTCGTTCAAGTGCTTCTTCGGATTCTGTAACCTTGCCACTTGCCAATAATAGATCGGACTTCAGGAAGACTAACTGCGTGCCACCGGCATCCAGAGCAACAGCATGAATTGCGGCTTTGAGTGCTTCCTCGAGTCGATTTGCCATAGGCGACAACAACTTGGCAAGCAACCCCCAGGCTTCGCCGTTTTGGCGGTCAATGTCAAGACAACGATCAACCGCTTGTTGTGCTTTACCTTGTTCACCATCATCATACAATAATTGTGCATAACTGTACCAATCATCAGATCGCTCAGGGTCATCTGCTAAGGCCAGTTCAATCGCTTCAAGTGCTTCAGAGCGGGAACCTGCACGAGCACGCAGCCCAGATAGAAGGGAGCGGTCCGCAGCAGTATCAACGCCCAATGCCTCTAATCGACGTACGTCACGTTCCGCTTCTGCATCGCCAAGTTTAGCCAACAAATGAGCATGTGCTCGCAACAGTTCAGGTTGGTCTGGAGACACCGTCATACGGGCTTCGAGCCAATGGCGTCGAAGTTCTTCATCGCCCCTGAGTAAAGCAATATGTTCCAGTGCTTCAAGAATATTTTTGTTTCCCGGAGAAGAACGGTACGCTACGCCAAAGCAGGATTCCGCCCAATCATAGCGACGCAGGAGTAGGCTTGCATGACCAAGGCGATGGGCGGCTACAGGGTTGAGGCCCAATGACTCGACTGTGGTTTGTCGGGTTTCAAACACATCAAGAAGACGGTTGAGCAAACTTTCGGATGCTGAAGATAACAACGACTCTCCAGAAATTTCAGATTCTGTCGATATCGGTGAGATAAGGGTTTCAAGCGCTTGAAGGGCGTCTGTCCGAGAATATTCTTGTCCAGTGTCTGTTGAGTTTTCATATTGATTGATCACAGAATGAACGAGCAATGCTCCATCTATTTCGGGGTGAGTTGCCCGAAGCGCCTCAACCATTCCCGTCATGTGCGAGAGGTGTTGTTGGAGAGTGCTAACTTCAGTATTTAGGTGAGTGAAATGCGCCGCTTGTCCTTCTTGGAGGACAACGGTTGTTTCCGATAACCTTTGAAGTCGTTCATCGGCTTTTTTGAGCCAAAATCCTGCACCTCCCCCAACACCAATACAAGCGAGTCCAAATACGGCAGTTAGGGGGTCCATTACTGCCCACCCGAACTTTGCCCCTTTATGGTCTGCGGAAGATTTGAGCACTAAGGGGGGGATTTAGACACCCTACTGTTTTTCCCGGCATCTGTGAGATTCTTTGCATGGTTCATCGATTGGAGTGGTTAAATCACTCTGTATTGGAACGATTCTTTGCTCACATTGAAAGGCTCTCGGAGTTCATGAGCGTTTGGGGTCACAGGCATGGATGAAGTTGATGACGATTCAAACCGCCCTTGGTACAATGAACGTTTGAGAGATTTAGAACTCGAAGGATGGGTCATTGATTCGATTGAAGAGTATCTTGCTGAAGATGAAGATTTATCCAGCGAACGACTCGTGTACGTTGATTTCGTTGTTGAATTAGCCCAAGAATTGTTAGAACGTACAGGTTATCTCGGAGATTCTGTCGATCACCGCTCATTGAACCAAAGCGAACTCTGGGAGCAAGAGTTGCGAAATCCGATGAATGCCGAACGCGTACTCATAGAATATCAGGATTGGGCGAAAGATTGGCGACCTTGGGAATTAGTACTCCATGGTGCGGAAGAAGAATGGAGAGGTGCGGGGCAGGAAGAAGCGTACGCCTCTTTCCTTGCACGCTTCGATGCTTTAGATGTCTCATCATTGCCTTCAACAGTCATTGTATCTCCTTTGCTTGTATCACCTGCTGATGTGGATGAAATCAATCAAGCCCTCTCATTGCTGGAAGAGGATGAGCATCGACAAAGAACTGCTATCTCCAATGCCGCCGCATTGCTGAATGATGCCGGATTTAATGTAGGTAACATTGAGAGTATGGCTATTATTGAAGGTCTTGATTGGATAGCCAAATTACATGATTTACATGATTTACATGAAGAACTAAGGCTCCTCATCATTGAACGAATTCGTCTTTTTGATCCGGAATTAGCCGACCACCATGAACAACGAAGACTGGCGTTAATCAATCAAACATCACATTCAGAATTGAGAAACTTCCGAGTGCAAATTGATGCAATTGCAGATAATCTTTACCAGCGTCTGGCCAAACTCAACGATGTGTTAAATGAGTGGAGAGAGAAAGGTATTCGATTCCCGCATAGAGACAGTGTGCGCCCGATTGAGTTACTCGAATGGGAAACGAACCTTCCCGAAATCGAGGTTTCAATACAGAACCACTTGAGTGCACTTGAACGATGGAATCAAATTATTTCACTCTGGGGCGATGGTGAGAATTCGGGTGCCCAAGATGCTGGTGTGCTTGAACGAACTGAACAGTTTATCGACCATGTTGACCAGTTAGATCAACAATGGAAGCACTATGAATTGGAAGCAATGATGCTGGTTGAACAATACGAAGACGTGGGCCTTGTGATGAGTGATTGGAGTCATGAAATTCTTCGAGACCCAAGAAGTGCGTTACAACAACTGAAAAAAAATGAGCATCGGTTCAAACAACGCATCGATTGTATCCAAGATTTATTGAACCTTGATACCTCGTTTGAAGGAAGAGAGGATGTCGATGCCCGTATTGAGGTAATGAAAGAAATCGATGTTGGTTTAGATGTATTACAAAACACCCGTGAGATGGTCGTTACTTTAGCCAAGCGAGGTGCCCGTCACCGTAGAATGCTAGAGCAAGATTGGCGTCAACTCGTCACTCAAGGAAAAGCAGATGATTCCATTCCCACTTCGAGTTTCACGCTGCAAGAGTTTGAAAATGAAATTGGAAATATTCGACGTCGAGGGGCCTCGATTTCGACGTCGGGTGTCGGGGTGTCTCTTGTCGCTGGGGAAATCCATCAGCGATTGAAAAGCCGAACTCGGCAAGAGTTAACGCTCTTAGAATCTTCAGGGTGGGCCGTGCATCAACTTCTCGGAGAAGTTGAAACTGATTTGATCTCCACGGCACAAAAAATCAATGCATTCCGTCAACATGTAGTTTCATACCCACGACTTGTGCGTCGGCTTTCCTCTTTACCATGGCAGAGAGATGTGACATTGGCACTTGAAATTCAAGAACAATTGCGCGACCCTACCCAATTGAGTTCTCTCGCTGAAAATATACCTCTACTGAGCCAACATCTCGCTTCGCAAAGAAATGAAAATGGGACGTTTGTATTCGAAGCTTGGTCGCCTGCACCAATTCGCCAAACACTAATGCCAGTCCCTGAAAGTTACATTCGCCATACAATGATTCCAAAGGATGCCTTAGGTGATGCGCATGAAGCCATGCTTGAGGCGATGGAGCCTGAAATTGAATCCCATGAAGCACTCCTCGAACTCGAGGAGGGCGGGGAGATCGATTTTGAACCTTTAGAAGCGCTGAAAGAAGAAAGAGAGGAAAGAAGGAACCCTCTTCCAGAAGTGGTTTTAGAAATCAAAGAAGAACCATTGAATGAAGGTTCAATCGAACTAAAAAAGGTGCAATTAGCAAAACTTCCGGCACCAGTGGCTAAAAAAGTGCAAAAGCCTGGGGACACCAAGAGTGCGAATCCAGCAATTTACACCAATCTTCTCCAATTCCTTGAAGCGATAAATCTCGATGAGTTGGTTGATGATTTAGCACTCAACGGTGCCGATTCATTGCCAAATGTTCGTCGTCAATTAGCCAAACATGTAGGAATTTCTCCACGGGATACTCGTGTTGACAGGATGTTGAGGTTAGCGCTCCGATTACTACCTCAGGGCAATACAAATGACTTGATCAAATCTGAATTATTGGCAAGGATTGGTGGCAATACGAAGACGATGAAACTCTGGATGCGGGCTCGGCTTGAAAATCGTCACTCTGGTTCAACGGATGTGTTTCTCGGGGATGCTTTCGATCTTGGAAAGGCACTTCAACGAATACCAGGCCCCGGGTTTCCAATCTCTCTAGCAAGTGATGAATATGAACTACCCGACCCCGATGATGTCAAACAGTTAGAAGAAGAAGTCAAGCAACTTATTGTGCACATGAATCTTCCCTCAGCGGGCGGCATCGTAGTAGAGTCATGAGAGTTCGCTGAGAAGGTCGCTTTGCTCTTTTTCACTCAATACATCTACGACTGGCGATGCAAATACTGGAATTTCTGGTGTGTTTAGGGGTGCATCAAGTGGAAGAGGGGCTCTTGGCAGACCAAATGGTGCTGGCAAAGGCATGACTTCAGCAGCCCCCAATGCTGGGAGTGGTGCTGGAGGGAGCAACGGTGCAGGGGCCACTGAGGGGAGTTCCAAAGGTACTGGAAGTGGAGCTAAAGCCACAGGTGGCCCGGAAATGAGCGGAGTTTCAACAGGAGAGTGTTGTGGAGGCGCTGGGATTTGCATTGGTGGGGCTGGTATTGAGATCGGCGTAACCACTACTTGTGCTGCATGTTGTGCTGTAGCCTGTACCTCAATTTGTGCTTGAGGTGTTTGAAGAGGTACTGGCGCCGGTGCTGGGGCTACGAGGGAAGCATGGAGTTGTTCGAGCGTCTCCGTTTCAAGTACTCCATTTCTCAATAAACCGGCCATTTCTGAACCAAGCAAAGCCATACTTGCTCGGAAAAAGGGACGGTTCGAACTGTAACCATGCAAGGTGCACACATGGGACCCTCCTGAATTAGAAAATTCAAGGTGGTGCGTCTCAAGATGCATAATCGACCAATACCATACACCTAAAGTAACTAAAATTACACCGATGAAACTGAATATTACCGGGGGTAACAAAATAAATACAATTCCGGAAAGAAACAAGCCCAACCAAAGAAGTTGGTGCTTATGCATTAATTCATTATGTTGATGTTTGAATCCCGTAATTTCTCTTTTCATTGAAAGAGAAACTTTCAATCGACGTTGCCCGTCATCATCCAGGCTTGAATCTATAATTCGGAGTAAATCATCGTCAATCACAAGAGATGTGGCTTTCCGACCATCGTCGGATTGCTGGAGGGGGTATTCTGTAACCTTTTCATCGTGAAATTGCTGAAGAAGGGGTGCTGCTCGAATTGGAAGATTCCATTCTCCAGTTTCCTCAGTCGTTTCGAAAGGGAGTTCAAGTTCCTCTTCAGATTCTACTATGGCTCCCTCTTCGGACTTTACTGAATCGTCTGAGTTCTTTTCTAAAGAAGGGGTAGGCGCCGAAACTACGTCTCCAAAGGGGTCAGTGTTGTCGTCTGGCCACTCGGTAGATTCACCTTCGCCCATAAGTAGACGAGAGTTGAAGCATTAGATGAAGGTAGTCGTCTTCAACGGTGAACTTCAGCTAACCAGGATTGAACATCTTCACGTTCTGCATATCCTTTGCCGGCTTTGGTACCAATTACGGTTGCAATTGCCGATTCAGATGCGATCTCAAGAGTTCGGTCGCTCAATGGTCCGTTGAATACAATAGCAACGGCGCCATCTGCGCTTCCTGCTGCTTTCGAGAGTGTTGCAGGACCAACTGGTTCCGAAACTGTCCCGTCAACCATAATGAAAACGGCCTTGTTCTTGTCAAGGGTGTCGAGGTGATCAAACATTTCTTGGACTTCTGCAGGAGCTTCGGGAGCTTCGTAAACTTCTTCCATTCCTTCTGACCAATTTTTATCTTCAACACCTGCTTTTTCATCATCTTCGGCCTGCTTCTTGCCAAGTGTGTGAGCGAATTTCTTTGCTTCAACCTTCATTGAAAGGCACTTTGTAACGGTCTTTTGAGGAAGTAATTCCCATTCTTGACCAACAGGTGCTTGAGCAACGAAATCAACTTTCAAAGTTTCCAGCAATTGACTGAACAACATTTCGCCGCCTCGGTCACCATCAATTGCAAGAATGACGGTTTCTTTGCCATTGGCAAGGTCGATAAGTTCCTGTTTAATTGTCCCAGCGCCATCGGCACTGATGGCGTTCTTGACGCCACAATTCAAAAGATTGCGAACATCGTTTCGGCCTTCAACAATAATCAATGATGAAGAAGATTCGATGTTCGGTCCACAGGTGAGTCCGTGGAACACAGTTGCTGTTCCAGTGGTCATCACTGAGCGAACTTCTTCGATAATTGTCTTTGATGCTGCTTCGCCAGAGTTGACGAGATTGAGCAACAGTTCTTTTGCACGGTCAACGACTGCTGTACGCTTCGATGCACGGATGTCTTGGATTTCGACAACTGTAATGATTGAACTGCAAGGTCCAATTCGATCAATTGTTTCAAGCGCTGATGCAATAATTGCTGTTTCAACGTTGTCCAAACTGCTTGGAATCAAGATGAGTCCGTGCACTTTTCCGCCTTTCGATTCGATTTCTACATCAACGTGTCCGATTCGAGCTGTGCGTTGTAATTTACGCAATTCCAGTTCGTCTCCGAGCAAACCTTCTGTTTGCCCCATGATCGCGCCAATGATGTCTTTTCGTTGGACTGTTCCATTTACTTTAATATCGGCACGGATTTGATATTTCATTGCCTTGCCTTGCTTGGAGCCGCCGGGGCGCCCTCCTGAGTGTGGTTTTCGAGCCATTTTAATTTCTCCTTCTATCGACATCCCATTGCAAGATGATTAGCCGGAGCCAATCGCTCATTTGCTGCAAGAGTGAACGAATTCACACTGCGTGAAAGGGAGGTGGATGGTAACTCCACCCGCCGGCTCCTTTTCAATCCTCTTACGGTTTTCGGGCTTAATCTCTCTATTTGCCATACAAGAGTTTGAAGAACAGAGGCGCCCTCCCATTACGCGTGACGACCTCCAATTCTCGAAACTTGGATGTATTTCGAAGTACCGTCGAAGTCATGCTCGCTGATGGCCGCCTCACTCGAGAGGAGAAACGCCTCACCATCAAACTCGCCAGTGCGTTAGAGTTGACAGAAGAACAACCTGCACTCATCTACAAAGCAATACAGAACAATACAGAAACCGAACCCGGCGAACTTGTTTCAATGGAAAAGGCTCGGGAAATATATACCAAAGTGTTTGAAGTCGCTATTGTGAATGCTTCTCTTTCGCGTGATGAGTTTCGGGTTCTTGCTCATTTGCGTTCCGTATTTGAAATCAATGATGATGAACACCAGAGCATTGAAACGCTGTTGCGTGAAATGGTCAAAGAAAAATTCGAGGACCCAAGTGTTGTCGATAAAATGCTCCACACCCTTCGCGATTCGGTAGGACTTGTCGGCGATATTTTTGATAGCGTTCGAAAGAAGACCTCCGATGGTGGTCGAAGTGAATGAAAAATTATCCCATTACCTTGGTGAGCCTCAACCAAAACTACTTCGATCGCATCGTAAGATGTTGAAATTCCTCAAAGGTGCCTATGATTCTGGTGTCCCCGGTATGATGACGAAACCATCAACTGACTTATTGGCTCATGCTGGAGGATATTCGTTCCACTGTGGTTGCCCCAATCCCGAAATGCGTGATATCGCATCTTGGATTCTCACCAGTGGTGAAGGGAACACTCGTCGTATTGCGAAATTGATTCCATCGCTCTGGAAAAGGCATGGACAAGAAGATCTTGTTTTAGCGGGTCTTTTACTCGCAAATATGTCAGAAGAAGAGTTAGGGGAATTGCCATGGATGGCATTTATTCATCTTTTCAAAAAACAAGAACCCTTGGGTGCTTTACTTGAAATCAGTGAAGAATTGATTCGTGGAGGACACGAGATTCCTGATGACCAGTGGTTGATTGCAATGGCTGGACAGAGTAAGCTTTGGCATCAAGTCGCTGTGTTGTTTCTCTCGTTAAGAAAGGAAGGAGTCGGTGAAATTCGCGGTCTTGTAACAACTGCCCCTGCAGGTGGAGAATTGTTTGAAAGGATTCGGAACCGTCTCCTTTCACAGGAGAATTGAAGCCCTTGCTCGGACACCATGTGTGTATGAGTGAGCGATTCCTCCCCACGGATGACCCGGTGCTTGAGGCTGTACTACAATGGACAGTTGCACGTGATGCACAAGATGTTCGCCGTTTACTCGAATGGTTACCTGAAGCCCGTTCAAGTCGGGAACGTAAAGCATTACTCGACCGCGTGAGAGGCCTCTTGGCCGAACTTGAATTAGCATTAGATGGGCTTGAAAACCTCACATGAGGTGAATTTGATGGTAACTGTAGTACTCCTCGCAGGCGGGAAAAGTCGGCGAATGGGCCAAGATAAAGCGAAGATGAGAGGAGGGGTTGAGCGCTTACGTTCGCTCGCAATCCAATGCGGAGTTGAGCGTATCATTACCCTCTGTGGTGATGCATCCCGTCAATCTCTGTTTGAGGGGGAAACATGGCCAGACCCACCTTCATGTACTTCCTTATCTGAAGTATTGGAATGGGCATTCGAAAAGATCGGAGGGGCGATTCAATTGGTTTCATGTGACTCATTTCAACTAGAACGAGAAGGTCTGGCTTTCTTGCTAGCCAGTGGAGGGGGTGTTCCTTTGGACGAGAAGGGCGTTCGTCAGCCATTGCTGGCCCATTGTCCATCTGAGTGGGAGTTGAATTCGTCTGAAGGAAGGGTTTCTTCACTTTTTTCGGATTTTCATTCTCTCGAACTCGGCGAACTCGCTATTCAAATGAATAATTTCAACACGCCTTCTGATTAAGTTAGAATTACGAAACAATTCTATTGACGACTTCGGGATACAAATGATGTTCTTCGGTCTTCACTCGGTCTGCGAGGGTTGATTCATCATCATCGCTGAATACTGGAACTCGGCGTTGTCCAAGAATTTCGCCAGAGTCCATTCCCGCATCGACATAGTGAACAGTACAACCCGACACTTCTACGCCAGCAGCAAGAACATCACGATGTGCATGCGCACCGGGGAATGCTGGAAGAAGAGAGGGGTGGATGTTGATGATGCGTGAGGCCCACTGGTCAACAAAATTTGCTGAGACAAGACGCATATAGCCACTGAGAAGTATCAACTCAATTTGGTGTTCTTCCATGAGTTGGTGTATCTGTTGTTCGTGAAGATGGCGGCGGAGTGTTCTGTCCGACTCTTCAGGCAGCGCAATACAATATGTAGGGATTCCAAGCCGTTCAGCTTTCACCAGCCCGGTTGCCTCTGGATTATCTGAAAGTACCAGCACAGTGCTGTGGCCACACGCGATATCGGCTTGTTGGTGAAGAACCATCGCTTCCATGCCTGACCCTGAGCCTGAAATCAGAACTGCGCAGCGAATAGGGTTCGAAGCAGAACCGGTTCGAAGCGGACCCATCCCGTTGGTCATATCACAGGCTACCGTGTAAATGCCTTGAGGCCTTCGGAAAAGCGCGCCCATCACTTTTTGGGGGCCCCTTGGTACGGTTGGCTGAGGAGCATGGGTGAGGTGGACGCATCGAATTCTTCAGCCGATGCTGGTGAAAGTGTAGATGGCCTTGAAAGCCCATTCCTTCATTTGGCCGAAGAAGAGATCATTCAACGGGTTCTTGGTGAACACAAACCTTCACGTAATCCTTTTGTTCGTGGATTATGGATTGTTATTGGGAGTCTTGCAGTTGTCTTCGCAGTTATTGGCATCTTCGTACCGGGTTGGCCAACAACCTCTTGGTTGGTACTTTCAGCCTATTGCTATGCTCGCTCAAGTCGAAAGATGTTCAAATGGTTGCTTACCAATAGAATGTTTGGCGCCGGACTTTTAGAATATTACCGAACTGGGAAATCCTTGCCATTCCACTCGAAAGTGGTGATTGCCGGCATCATTTGCATTGCTTCATTCGCTTCAATTTGGGTCATCACTAAAGCAGGCGACCCCGGTTTCGGTCAAACGCTTATCGCACTTATTGCCATCATTGGTGTATGGTGGGTGGGTTGGAAAGTTCCGACCACTGCTTAATCTTCAGTCTGTGGGCCTTCGTACTTTTGAACCGTTGAGTGTCCTGCTTCTGTATCAAAATTTGGAAGCAGACCGTGAATGATGAGTCGAATACTTCCAAGTCCGAACCAAAAAGCCATTCTCCATGCTCCAATGAGATGTTGAAAATATGATTTTTGAATATCCTTGAGATGACTCATAGTTGAAGCCGCACGGTTCTCGACTTAAACAATCGGGGCATATTTCCGAAATAAGCGTTCAATGCCGGAAAAGGCGATGTCCCGTGAACAACATCGAAAGGCCTCGTTCATCGGCAGCATCGATGACTTCTTGATCCCGAATCGAACCACCTGGTTGAACAATTGATGCTGCTCCAGCATCAGCTGCCTGCTCAAGACCGTCTTTGAATGGGAAGAAAGCATCAGAAGCAAGAACGCAGCCTTTAGCACGCTCTCCTGCTCGGCGGGCGGCGATACGAACGGCTTCTACTCGGCTCGTTTGGCCAGGCCCAATTCCGACCGTTGCGGTTCCTTGAACCATTACGATCGCGTTGGACTTCACTTGTTCACAGATTCGAACTGCAAATTTCATACTTGCTATTTCGGCTTCACTCGGTGATTTTTTGGTAACGACCTTTGCCTTGTCCCAGTCAATAACTGGTGGTTCTTCGGTTTGAACAAGCCACCCCCCTTCGATTGGCTTTCGAACAAGAATTCGTTCAAGAGACGCCAAGCGGTTTCCAGGAGATTCGATAGTGAGTATTCGACGGTTTTTCTTTTGCATGACGATTTCTTTAGCATCGGCGTTGTATGCTGGAGCCATGAGAACTTCGATAAAGAGCGATGCCATTGCTTTGGCCGTGTCGGCTTCAAGTGGTTCGTTAAAACAAATGATTGACCCAAATGCAGATTCAGGATCACTTGCCAATGCTGCCTCGTATGCCTCTTTTTGAGTCGTACCCAGAGCTGCACCACATGGATTGTTATGTTTGACTATAACGCAAACGTGTGGGGTGTTTGGCCATTCATCAGTCGACAGTGCCCGGCAAAGGCGAAGTGTAGCGTCTGCATCCGAATAATTGTTGTACGACATGTCTTTTTCACCCTCTACATGTGCAGTTACAAGTGTTGAATGGTTGCCAAACTCACGTGGGTCAGTATACAATGCTGCAGCTTGGTGGCTGTTTTCACCGTATCGCAGTACATGTGTTTTGACAGCAGAAGCGAGAAGAGTTGAGGGGAGCCGAGCTGTTTGTTCAGCCGTGACATCACTCTTTTCAGGCCGGCCAATCCAGCGAGCATGGAGTTCGTCTGCAATGGCTGAATCATAGGCTGCAGTATGTTCGTATGCATCTAAAGCCAAACTTCGGCGCAAATCTATTCCGACCGATTGAACAGACGGTGATGAATGGAGGGCGGATACAATTTCATCGTAGCGTGATGGATTACAAGCGATGATGACGTTTCGATGGTTTTTTGCAGAAGCGCGAACCATAGTTGGCCCACCGATATCAATCATTTCGAGGAGGGCTGAATCTTCCAAAGGAGGTTGCTGTGCTGCTGCTGCAGAGAAAGGGTAGAGATTACAAGCGACAATTTGAATTGGTGGATAGCCGAGTTCTGCCAAACCTTTCAAGTCCTCTTCCGATTCCAGACGAGCAAGAAGTGGTCCGTGTATTGCAGGATGGAGGGATTTGACCCTCCCATCAAAAATCTCAGGGTGCCCGGTTACTTCAGAGACGCCGATTACATCAAGCCCTGCTGCACGAAGAGTACGAGCGGTGCCTCCGGTGGAAACGAGTTGGAAGCCGTGCTGCGACAAGGAAGTTGCAAATTCTACGATTCCTGTTTTGTCATAAACGCTGAGCAAGGCACGTGGTTGCGGGGTTGAGGTTGCACTCATTGAAGATTCCCGTTATCGAACGCATTGGTCCGATGATATTGAACATAGCGTCGCGGAAAATTGGAACTTCTATCAGATTAGTCGCCACGAGCCGAGATGACTTGGTCAACCCGCAAGAGTCCGCAGGCCGTATCGCAAGCCGCCTCTAATCCATGAGCCAATGTTTCTGCACTTGCCCATGCTTGATCAATTGGCTCGCAAAGGCCCGTTTCAGCTACACCGAAACTCGAATTCCCTTGGCGGTGTTGGGCTCGAAGTTCGAGTAAACAATCAAGTTGGTCGTTACCCGAGTTTGAAATCAGTACCGATGGAATCGCTTCAAGGGCGCGAGAGAATGCTTCCATAGCCAGGCGTTCTCGGCCACCATGTTGTTCAGCAGCATCTTTGATGGCAAGACTGGCGGCGATGTGTAAACTTCCGCCGCCCAACAAAACCTCGCCCGTTTCCATTGCGCTTGTTACCGAGCATAGTGCATCATACAATCCTCGGATGATTTCTTCAGTTGCAACTCCATCGCCACCGCCGACATCCACGGTTGCAAGACCTGAGTTCTTACCGAAGTCCAGATGAATACGTTCTCTTCGGGCATCCTCGCCTTCGAAAATTTCAACATTCATTGATTCAAAAGTGCCCAGGGCCGATGCTGTGAGGTCATCAAGGTGGTCGATGAGTTGTGCACCTGAAGCCTTCGCCACATCTTCAGCACCCGCTCGTTCAAAACCAGCGAGAACAAACAGTCCAGCATCGACGAAGCGATGAAGAGCACGTGGGTCTATTTCCTCAGCGCAAACGACAATGGTTGCTCCACTCTCAAGAATTTGGAGAGATTTCTTTTCAAGGAGGCGTTCTTCTTCCTCCATGAAAGCGACCCATTCATCTGGTGATGATATTTCGATTTCTGCCTCGCGGGCACTTTGTTCAAGGGCGATAGGACAGGAAAGAACTGCAACGCTGCCTGAGGAGAGATTACGTGGCATTCGATCGAGTTCAAAACGGCGTTCTAAAACTAAACCTTGCAGGAGAGAGGTGTCAGAAAGGGTTCCTTCACCACGCTTTGTCATTCGAACGTCTTCGGTTCGGACATGGAGCACTCCGTTACTTTCTCCAGCAACGGTTTGGGCTGCATCAACAATACATCGTGCGAGGTGATCGCTGCCAGATTCGGCCGCAGTTCCTGTCATTGAGGTTTTTGCAACCAACATGAGTCGGTCAATATCGGTTGGGGAAATACGCTCAATACGTTGTTCCAAAACTTGGAGTGTTGTTTCAAGTGCTGCTTGGTAGCCTTTAACGGCCAAAAGTGGATGAAGTCCTTTTTCCAAAAGACGGCCTGCTTCGCGCATGAGTTCACTGGCAAGAATCAGGCAACCTGTAACGCCATCGCCGCAGGCATTTTCTTGGGATTCTGCGAGTTGGACAAAGGCCTTAGCCGCTGGATGTTTGACCAAAAGTTCTGCAACTATTTTGGCACCATCGTTGGTGACTGCAGTCTCTCCACTGGTTTTGTACATCATCTTATCAAGACCATTTGGGCCAAATGTTCCTTTGAGAAGATTGCCAAAAGCAACAGAGGCGTTCACCAGTTTTTGAGTGACTGCAGGCCCACTTGTCACTGAAGTGGTTGGACGGACAATCGCAACCGGTGCGCGTCCTGAGCCGTCATTACGTTGAGCCATCATCCAACCGGCGGTGAAGCGTATAGATGAACCCTTTCTCTTACGTAGTCACTTGAAAAAACGATACATGTTGTAGCGAAGAGAATTCTAAAAAATCAACGAAATGATTCTATCTTCGATTCTTTTTGCCTTTGCGTGGTTTAGAACCATGAGATTGATTTTCCCATGAACGGCTGTCTTTACTACGGCGGTCAGAAACATCTTCTTCCCAATGGTTATTTTTAGGCGCCCGTAGACCTTCAGGCATGTCTTCAAATGATTCGATATTGAGGTGCATGCCTCCTAATTCTTCTTGCAGCTGGCGAACGTTTTCCCCGCCTTTGCCGATAAGGGTGGAAATCATGTTTTGAGGTGCGTAAATTGTCGCACTGGTTTCGCCTTTGAACTGTACTTGGCATTGAACGCCAACCCATTGCTGGATAATATGTATCAACTGATCTCGGGCAAGGGATTTGAGTGGTGAGATTCCGGCAGCAGTACGTCCTTCAACAGGTACTACAGCGATTTCAGAACCAAATGCAAACATTTCGTGGGTGATTTTTCCGCTCGGGAATTCAACGACTTCAATGACTGGTCGGGCAAGTTCTTCTTGCATTCCCGTTGGTGGTTTTACAGTCATTCGTAATTCAAGGACTTGTTGAATTTGACCCGCTTCAACGTGAATGATCGTATCAAGCACTTGACTTACAAGGCCCAATTCAACTTTTCCAATGAGACGTTGAATTGCTTCGAGGGCGGAATTGGCGTGAGTGACTCCGAGAAGTCCAACCCCTGCCAGACGGACGTCGGCAAAAATTTCGAAATCTCGTGTACGGCGCACTTCGTCAAAAATCACGAAGTCTGGGCGAACGAGGAAAATGATTTCTGCAGTTTTCTCAAGGTCCCCTTCCAAAGGCGCGTATTGAGTGATTCGATCTGCGAGTTGTAAGTCGCGAGGTGCTTCCATGGTCTTGACCATTGCACCGATCTCGGTGTCGAGGTATTCTGCAATCGCTTGAGCGAGTGTTGTTTTTCCAGAACCTGGCCGACCACAAATGAAAACACCCCGATGGTGGTCTGCTAAACGAGCGATAAGACGCTCATCCAACTCATATTCATCGAGAGAAAGTTTGGCTACAGGTCGGACAATGGTGATTTCTCGAGCATCCGCAAAAGGAGGCCATGCACAAGCAATTCGCAAATCGCCGAGTTGAATCACTTTACATCCATTGCGATCAATTTCAAGAAAGCAATCGCTTCGATGGCGGTTTTCGTCCACGAGGTCGGCCAGTTCTTCTTGCAACGCCTCCATTCGTAACGTATCCCAGTTTTGGTCGGATTCAACTTCGATTAATCGAAGGTCTCCGATTGAACCTTGTTTAACTCGAGGGGGGCAATCCGCCTTGAGAAAAACAGTGTGAACCTGTTCCATCAACAAGGTTTCAATTGGTTGGGGAAGGGGGGGATGGTCGCCGAACTTAGCCATTGCAATCGGCCATCGTCGGAACGAGGAGCATTTCACCCTTCGCATCGAAGGTTGAGAGGTAAATCAGTTGGTTTTAGGCTGGATAAGTGCCCCTGTCCACCAAAAAGAACCGATAAAAAACAGCGATAGACCATAGGAGCCTACGGTCGGGAAGTCGAATACGCCAATACAGATCTGGGCAAAAATGGCAATGGATGCTACAAAACTGAAAATGACAAGAACGCCTTCAGCATTTACGCCGAGTGCTTCGAACGCGATGCTTTTTTCAGACAAACCCCAAGTAATCCCTGTGAGAGCTGATAGCCCGATGAAAGTTAGCATGGCATCCATAAGATTGCCTTGGAGGAACCATGTGAGCGAAGAGGCAAGAAAGCTTCCGAGGAACATGCGTTGAACGGTCACAAAGGAAAGGCCCATGTAACGAGCGAAGCGCCTTTGATTCTTGAAGACTCGCAAGAGGTGGTTTCAGTTCGAGGCGTTGTGAAGATGATATTGATGGGCGAGTGATGTTGCTTTGTCCAGCAATGTTGCGGTTCTGAGATGGTCGGTTATGCTTTCGAAAACTGAGTTTTTGTTTGAAAGAATATGTTTGTATTGGGCTTCGAGTGGCGGGGTCGAATGAGCGGTTGGTCGAGTGATATAACCCGTTCTTTGCGACCCGCATTCGATTGAGTTGTGTTCTCGGAAATCAAGGCGAATGTGTTGCTTGGTTCCTTCAATCGTGAGGCGGTTCCGATCTGGTTGCCCCCATCCAATGTGTACCTCCACATCAGTGCGAGGTTGAGTTCCTTCACCTGAATAAATCATGTGAAACTTCGCTTGCGATGCGGTCGATATGGATGCTGGTTTACCGCCTTCAAGTGCCATTGCAACAGAAAAAAGAGGAGAGGAATCGGAGACAAAAAGCGACGGGAGTATTGCAAATGCATGCGATGCTAAATTCTCAATGACATGCCCATTCGCTGGTTTCTTACGTGAAGAATATTTCGTGAACCGTATTGATTTTACGTGTCCTACTGAATGGTCTTCGATGAGTTGTTTAGCGAGTTCTATTCCTGGGTGATAGCGTAAAAGGTACCCTGAATGAAGGGCTCCCCTACTTTTTTGAGCAGCATCGCAGAGAAGCTTCACTTCCTCAAAAGATGCTCCGAGGGGCTTCTCAACCAAGACATGGAGATCTTGCTCTAACATTGCGATTCCGAGAAGAGAATGGGTTGCATTTGGAGTTGCGATAGAAATTAAATCCAGTTTGACAGATTCGTGCATCTCCATCCAATGTTGAAACACCCCATCGATTGAAGGGTGCATTGATTCCAAACGATTTGGGTTGATGTCGCATGCATAAATTTCGTTTATGAAGCCTTGACTTTTCAGATGTACAAGTGTTTCGAGGTGTTTTATACCCCATCGGCCACAACCTACTACGCCCACATTGTATGACATCGTAACCAAATCATTCGTACGCTCGAGGCTTGATAGTGTTGTCTTGTTCATCGTGTGCTGTGAAATCATACTGCCCGACTGCGGTCGTAAACGTTGACAAATCTTGTGTGTTTTGATTTTCAAAACCAAAATCAGCATACAATTTCGGAGAGGGTGAAAACCCTTCTACGCCGATATATCCGGCGCGATTGAAGCCGGGAGGGGGGATTGCTGTCTTCATCGAACGGCCCCCGTTTGAAGTGAATCCTGTAAACAGCAGCGCAGATTAAATTGTGCGATGTGAGTGGCACTCAATCCGGTAAGGCGGGAGAGAAAATGAGCGCCGCCTCGTAGAAGTCCGCCCATGGCTCGCCATCTTGTTCTTGATGATGAAGCAACCGTAGTTCTTGCTGCCTTGTTCAATGGAATTGACCATCAGGTCGTGGAAATGGCTAGTCTTTACAAAGGGGGCGCGTTATCACTTTACGATAAGATGCCACCTTGGACCCCCCATTTGCTTGGTTTAACCACTCCTCTCGTAGCGATCTTTGGGATTCTTATGGGTGGCTGGTGGTCTGCCAGCGTAATTGTATTGCTTCTTATCCTCTATCCCATCTTAGATGTGGTTTTTGGTGATGACGATTCCGGTAGCAGTGTAAACGAAGGGCGTGCCTTTGATGTTATTCTTCATCTGCACGGACTTCTTGTTCCGATTGCAATCGTGATACTCTTGTGGCAAATACATGTCACCGGGTGGAGTCAATTCATGGTATTGGGCGCTGTTTCTATCGGCTTCTCCTCTGGAGCGAGTGGAATCGTAACTGCGCATGAGTTGGGTCATCGTCGCCCGCGTTCATTCAGTTGGTGGCTTGCTCGTCTTGATCTCTTATCTGTACTGTATTTACACTTCACTACTGAACACAATCACACACATCACAAACATTGGGCGAGGAATGTTGACCCAACATCTTCCCCGGTTGGACGCAATCTCTATGTCCATGTTCTTCGAACGGTCCCTTTGCAAATCGTGGGTGCTTGGCGCGCACGCCCTGTTGATACGGGGCGTTCTCTTGCAGTCGAAAGCGTTCTGATTCTCGGCCTTTTTATGTTTAATCCCGCTGTCTTGGCAGGTTTTCTTCTTCAGGCAGGGTTCGCGATATTCATTCTTGAATACGTTAACTTTCTCCAACATCACGGCCTTCAACGTGGAGATGGCGAACGTGGAACCGCAGCGCATGCGTGGGAAAGTCGTTCACGGTGGTCACGCTGGACCCTGTTAGAACTGCCGTTGCACCCTTCACATCACCTAAAATCGAGTACGCCTTATTACGGCCTCGATACTCACGATGAAGCGCCGCAGTTACCGTTTGGATACTATCTGATGTTCTGGATGGCCCTCATGCCCCCACTGTTCTCAAAAGCGATGGCGGCGAGTAAGCTCAAAGATTCGAATGTTTGATTTACCCTTAGGGGTAATCCGCCGGAATAAATTGGAGTTGGTTTTGCTTTTAGAATGATTATGAAGGCAAGGTATCATAGCATATCGCATTGTGGGATACATATGGTGAATAAGCAAGTCGCTATTCTTCTCTTAAGCATTCTACTTTTTTCAATCCCTTCTTATGCTACAGCCTCAAAAGAAGCCCCTTTGGTTGAGCAATTTGGTGTTGGCTTCGATGAAGTAGTCGTTGCGGATTCGACAGATGAACTCTCAGATCCTCGGGATTTAGAATTCCATCCCGGTCGAGCGAACGAACTCTGGGTGGCAAACCGGAATACAGACAGTATAACCATTATTGAGGATACTGGGCTTGAAACACAGACCTCTCAGAATCGTAAAGATTCAAATCGAAACCATTTCCTTGAAGAAGTAAGTGCAATTTCGTTTGGCGCATATCATCCCGAGTTTGATTGGCAATGGGGTTCTGCTCAAGAAACGAGGAATACGTTCTGTGGCCAAGGAGCAGCGAACAATTTCATGGGCCCGGCTTTATGGCCGTCGTCCTTAAGCCATTTTGCAGTGGAAAATCAAAATAACGGGAACGGCCTTTTGGGCAGTCATATCGACATGCTCCATGAATCCCCATACGGTGTAGGAATCGCTCATGATTCTGCCAATGCATACTGGTACAATGATGGATATTACGGAGAATTGGTGTTCTACGATTTCCAATTAGACCACGATACGGGGGAAGATGACCACTCCGACGGAATGGTTCGAAGGTATTCAGAAGTACAACTCACCCATGCTTATGGAATCCCGGGTCACATGGTTTTGGATAAAAGCTCGGGTATCCTCTACATTGCAGATGCAGGTGCGAACCGTGTTGTTTGGGTCAATACTGACGACACATCGGTCTCTTCACAGAACATAATGAGTTCTTCAACTCGATTAGAACCACTTCAAGAATATTCTGAAATGACTGGAATCGAATGGGGCGTTCTTGCCACTGGCCTCAACAGGCCTTCGGGTATTGCACTTGATGGAGACCGATTGTTTGTCTCCCAAAATGGAAACGGGAAAATTACCGCCTTTGATTTGAACTCCGATGGAAAAAGTGCATCAGAAATTGAAACTGTGCAGACTTCAGCTTCTTCGATTATGGGTCTTGAAATAGGTCCAAATGGAAATCTTTACTACGTTGATAATGGACGTGACGAAGTAATTCGAATGGACCCTTACATGGATGAGGACGGAGATGGAGTCGGCGACGAAGTCGACAATTGTCCCTTCGTTGCGAACGCTGCACAAGCCAACCACGACGGTGATGCGTTCGGTGACCTTTGTGATGCGGATGATGACAATGATGCGATTTTAGATACTGATGATGATTGTGCTCTTGGTAATTTAAGTTGGATTTCTTCAACGGCGACGGACCACGACATGGACGGTTGTGCGGATTTAACCGAAGATAACGACGACGACAACGATGGCATGGACGACAATACAGATTACTGTGCAACTGGAGATCTTGCTTGGACCTCTTCTTCCTCTACTGACTATGACATGGACGGTTGCAGAGACGCTGGTGAAGATTACGATGATGATAACGACCGGATTTGTGATGCTGCTGTTATGGATGGATTTTGGACATGCTCTGAATCCTCAGCAGAAATCGATCTGTGCCCAATGAGTTCACCTTCTTTCTTCTCAATCATGTCGAATGATGGCGACCAAGACGGTTGTGAAGATAATACTGAAGACCTTGATGATGATAACGATGGATTCTCAGACAGTATTGATAATTGCCCCGATAATGCGGGTACGAGCGATGCTGGTTCGGTCATTGGATGCGATGATTGGGATGCTGATGGGTATGCCGATTCTGTTGATGAATTCCCTACAGAATCCACTCAATGGTCCGACCTTGATGGTGATGGCTTTGGTGATGAAGTCGATGGCTTAGAAGGAGACCACTGCCCTACAGTGTCTGGTATTTCATCGAATGACCGAATTGGCTGCCTGGACACAGATAGAGATGGTTGGTCAGACCCTGATGCTGCGTGGTTAGCAACTGATGGTGCCGATGCATTCCCTACTTACAGTACTCAACATGCCGACCGAGATGGCGATGGCTATGGAGATTCTTCGACTGGGTTCCGAGCAGATGTTTGCCCTGATATCGAAGGAACCTCAACTGAAGATGTGTTTGGTTGCCTCAATACTGATGGAGACGGGTGGTCAGATGCTGGTGATGCGTTCCCTGAAGATGCAACGCAGCACGTTGATGCAGACATGGATGGGTATGGAGATTCGAGAAATGGAAACCTTCCAGACAGTTGCCCGGGCGTATTTGGAACATCAACAGAGCAGGAACTTGGTTGCCCGGATTCCGATGGAGATGGATGGGGAGATAACCTCGACGAGTTTGCAGATGATGTCCGGTTTTGGTCTGACATCGATGAAGATGGTCATCCTGATCAACAAGGAACCAATATGTCAGACGACTGTCCTGAGGTTGCTGGAACTTCAAATCAAGACCGAATCGGTTGTCTTGACACAGACGGCGATGGCTGGTCTGATGAAGGCGATGTGTTTCCGAATGATGATGCTCGACACTTCACTGAAGAAAGTTCTTCTTTGGCAATGGTTTTGGCCATAGCGGGAATTGCAATTGTTGGATTGGCATTGGTTGCTTTTGGAGTTGTGAGTCGTCGAGGAAAGCAGAACCCCCTCAACACCGACTTTGACCAAAAGATACCTGCCCCATTCACCCCGCTTATTGCGCCTGTTGCGCCTACAATGCCAACAGCTCCAACTGTAGCAGTTGCTCCACCATTACCCCCTGAAGGATTGCCTCCAGGTTGGACAATGGACCAATGGGCTTGGTATGGTGCAGACTACCTCAAGAACCGTTGATTAGAATCTAAAATTGCCCGAACGCATGGGTA
>CALBIL010000082.1 GCA_937892945.1 uncultured euryarchaeote
TTCTCCTGAAACCGACAGACTCACAGTCTGAAGAGATCGCCTTCGTTTGGGAAAAGTTGAGCTTTAATTTCTCATCAGGCGGCGCTACTGAAACAGATCCTACGGCTCTCTTTATGGCGTATTCTTCGCTTATGGAAGGCGACTGGTCTGGATTAGACCTCTCTGAACAAGATTTGAGTGGACGGAACTTTGGACCGGTTGATTTGACCGGTACAGACTTTTCAAACGCCAATCTTGCAGGTGCGAATCTATCGCAGGCTTTGTTTTATGATACCAATTTAGAAGGTGCAGACCTTTCAGGAGCGAATCTTAGAAATGCTGTATTTGTCAACGTGATGGGTGGTTCTCTCGAAGGTGCCAATCTCATCGGAGCGGATTTGACTGGAGCATTCGGTAACGGTGTTCTTTCAGATGCCAATCTCGGAAATGCGACATGTCCAGATGGTACTTCGGCACAAGAAACCAGTTGTGCTACAGGGTTTTCTCAAACGCCACCACCTCTGGCAGCCCCACTGTTCTTAGCAGATACCACTGTTCAAATCATCAGCACACCGTATCAATCCACCCTGTATTACATGGGTGTCCATGAATACATCCCCGGTATCAGTTCAGCAACCATGAGTTCGTCATTGATTATCGGTGAATCTTCTTGGCAATCCTTTGTTGGTGCCGATGCAGTTTCAAACCATACATCGACAACTTGGATTGTTGATATTGAAGGATTGAGCGAAGATTCTCTCGAAGCACTTGCATCGACCTTGTCTGCAGACTTCCGAGTCTCCAGCGTTTTGGATTGGCCAAGTTCACACAAGAGTGTTGAGCGAGACGGTGGTCTTATCTTTGGAACACCAGGTCTACTTTCGCTTCAATTCGTTGTAGCGAGTATTGCTGCAGTCGCCTCGAGTTTTGTGTTCCTTTCCTTAGTTTTGAGTCAACGCCAGAAAGAATTGGCAGTCCTCCAAGCCATTGGAGCCTCTCCAAATCAAATCATTCGTTTGGTGTTGTTCGAAATTCTTTCCATCGTCATGGTCTCAATGGCACTTGGAATTGTACTTGGAGTTGGAGTAGCGCTTTCGTTCAACGGATTCTTTGACATCTTTGGATTCATCTTCCAAATTTTCGGAGGCTCTTCGACGACGATAGAACGGACCTTGGTCTATCCATGGGGCCAATTGTTGATGGTCTCTTTGTCGGTCTTTGCAGCAGTTGTCGTCGCACTCTTGGTCACGACTCGCCGAGCATTGAAATCAGATTTAGCCAGTGTGCTCAAGGGGGAGTGAAGTATGAAAGAGAGTATTTTGAAATCAGACGGCCTCTATCATGTTTACGAATCTAAGGCAGAAGACGGAAACGTTGTGGCTTTGCGTGGACTGCATATCGATATGAAAGAAGGCGAAGCAATTGCTGTTGTTGGTCCTTCAGGTTCAGGAAAATCAACCTTGATGAAATGCCTTGGTGGATTGATGAAAGCCAGTGCAGGCTCCGTTTCTTTGGCCGGTAAGAACATGACACGTTTGACCGGACAAGAACTCGTTGAACTGCGACAGAAAACCGTTTCATTCATTTTCCAAGAAGGAAACCTCTTGCCGCAAATGAACGCTCGAGACAACGTGGCTCAACCTCTCCGTCATCAAGGCGTCTCTTCACGTAAAGCATTGAAACTTGCAGATGAAATGTTGGACCGATTAGGAATGGTCCATCGTGCTCATGCTTTGCCAATGATGCTCAGTGGTGGAGAGCAACAACGTGTAGCGATTGCTCGTGCTTTGATTACCAACCCTCGTCTCATACTTGCAGACGAGCCAACCGGTGCTCTTGATCCGGTGACCAGTCGAGAAGTTCTTGCTTTATTCAAAGACCTCCACGAAAACGATGGTGTGTCTTTCTTGATTGTAACTCACTCAAAAGAAGTCGCCGCTTTTGCGAACCGTTCTCTCGAACTTCGTGATGGACGATTTGTTGCAGAACACGGTGAAGGTGTCGATGTCGAAAACCTCGGACAAGACCGTGAACTTATCATCGATGAAACTGGAACCGTTACACTCCCTCCGGATTTGCTTGTGCGAATCGGTGGAGCAGGCCGATATACGGTTGGAAATGCCGACAGTGGCTATCTCTCGCTTCAAGGTGAAGCAGTCGCAGCTATGGGTAAGATGGAACTCACCAGCGTATGTCCTGCATGCAAGCATGCCTACGACGGTCCTGAAGAGCAACTTTGCCCATCGTGCGGTTCAAGTAGACCGATGGTCGAGGTCAAGGCATGAAGCATGTCGTAACTGTTGTCGGTTATCTCGAAGGATTTTCCTTTCTTATTTTGATGGGCTTTGCAATGCCAATGAAGTATATTGCCGGGGATCCCAGTTGGGTCAGTTTGATGGGTTCTTTACACGGATTCTTGTTCCTTGCATACATTGGACTCTTGGGCCTCGGTGTTGGTAAACACTGGAACATGACAGCCTTCATTCACGGTTGTATTGCCGCAGTATTCCCTGCAGGTCCATTCCTGTTTGAAGGAATGCTCATATCAGGTGAATACGATCTCGAATAATTGAATCAAGCGGATTTGACGCCTTCAGGCCAGAGTACGAGAATCAACGTTTTTCCTCGAGTCTTTGGGGTATGCGTCGTTTCTCGATTCATCCATACGATGGAGCCGGCAGGATAGGTACCGTCCTCATCCCACACTTCTCCTTCAAGAACCAGGTAAGCTTCTCCACCAGGGTGGCTATGAGGCATGAAAGCATCAACGGTTACTTCCGAGTCTGCTTCATACAGGACAAGTGAGCATGCATCTTCTCGATACAAACGTCCGAGCCGAACGCCTGTGCCGAAATCTTTCCAGCGAATATTCTCTTCAAGCCAGGCTTTGTCAATGCTGAATCCGAGCCAATCCGCCATGTTGTGAGTAAAGGGCATGTATCGCCGAGGTGGAATCCCCTCATGAGCACTTCGATTGGTTCCAGGCACCTGCTTTAGAAGCAATCGTTTTTTTAGGGGGTTGATATACCTGCAATTATGGAGAAGCGACGTCGTGATCTTTCAGTCACCTTGTATCGGATTCTTCTCTATCTCTCACGTATGCGTGAAAGAGAAAACAGTACTCGCCGATTGATGCGGATCGAAAGGGCAGTCAGTGTTGACCGTAAGGAACTGCGCTTACACCTTGAACGAATGACTGAATCCGGTCATGTATCGATGAACTACATTGAGATGCGAGGCCGAGGCGGTCATCCCGTGATTGTGTATGACATCACTGAAAATGGTAAGACTCTCCGTTCTGACATTGGCCGGTGGATCGATTTGGGCGTACGAATGGGCTATTATCCAGAAGAATTCTTCTATCTTCCTTCTGACGATTGATTGCGGGTATTTTATACCGGTATAATCTTCCTCGTCTGGTTAAGTAGGTCAGCACTATCCCAAGAACATGTCTGGCAAGAAAGCAGTGGATAAGGTCTCAAAAGGTCTTACTTCACTTATTGACGAGTTTTCGTCTGCAGTTAAAGAAATGGTAAACGCCGGTGAAGCGACAGTTGTAGAATTAGCAGTTGGCTCAAGTCGAGTCATTAAAGCTGCAATTAATGCAACCGGTGAAGTGACAAAGATCACTGTGGAAACAGCGAGCAATGTCATTGGTACTGTTTCTGAAGGTGTTGTTCGAACCGTCAGTTCAAAAGCCCGACAAGAAAAAAATGAGGAGGAATAA
>CALBIL010000083.1 GCA_937892945.1 uncultured euryarchaeote
AACTTGTTTTCGCGGCATAAAGAAGAAGGTCGCCAGACGAGGCTGGGCTTTCAACCGGAGTGGTTTCTACGACCTCGGGTGCTGCTGCAAGAACCGTCTCCTCGGCAGAACTTGTTTTCGCGGCATAAAGAAGAAGGTCGCCAGACGAGGCTGGGCTTTCAACTGGAGTTGGCTCTGAAGATTCCTTTTGTTGCCAAGGTGGAACTCGTGGCCCATCTTTACTTTCTGAAGCCTCTGCCTTAGCCCCACCAGGTGAAATTTTAGTCGAACCACCCGATGCATTCTCTCCGCTGTATGAAGTAAGAACGACCGATGAAGGGTCGATAATCTCTCGTTCTGACACCTTCCCAAAGGTGTCAAGGTTGGAATCAAAAGCACCACTAAACAGGCTTGAGCCAATGGCGTTACCAAACGCTCGGCCTTGTTCCGCTTCGTAAGTGAAATCCGCTTCGAAGGGACCCAATGAAAGTGATTGTCCTGCACCGGTCACGGTAAACGACCATGTGCCTTTTTCGAGAGGGAATTCAAACGAAAAGTTTCGAGTTAACCCCGGCCCAAGTGAAGAGATCCCAGAATCAGAGGCGACTTTTTTCCCATCACTGGTTACGATATGAACTTCAAGTCCGCCAAGTGGGATAGCAGCCTCATTTGTCATATCAATGGAAACCAGAACAACATCTTCGTCGTCGTCATCAATGTCCATTTGAACCGTCGATAATTTGGCTTCAAGAGATGCCGCCCGAATGGTATGGTCGTCGCTCATGTTGTCCACCGTGGAGGTTTCTCTACAAAACCCTACTTCACTTCAATGTCATCAATGCCAAGTTCAACGGAGACGAAGACGAGTCTCGGAAGGCAGTGACCAATCGACGGCCGCGACGGTATGGTTCTTGACATCCAATGAGGTCCGGTATTCTCCTTCTTTCGAACGACCACGAAGAACATCACGCAGACCAAACCACAACACTCCGGCGATTGGAAGAAGATAGAAGAGTTTACCAAAGGCCCGAGGACCCCAATGATGGGATTCAAGCAAAGTTCCGTTATCGTGAACAATTGCGATTCGGAAACCACGTTGAGCAAACGAACGGCCAAATGCTCGGCCTGTGTATTTGAAATAAAGGTAATGAGCAATAAAAAATACTACCCAAGAAACGAGGAATCCTGCACTGTATCGGAACCCTTCAACCAGTAATCCAAAATTGGGGAGAGTAATCAGAAGTCTTTGCCCTGTCATGAAATGCAAAACCAAGGTCAAAAGAACAACATCGAGCATAAAAGCTGCAACTCGTTTCCAAACCGGTGCGATGAGCATCCCCTCGGGTGCAGAAGAAAGAACAGCCTGAGCAAGGGTTCCACTTCCTTGATGGATGCTGACTGCACTGTCTGCCATAGTACTCGGTAGAGTCTGCCCTTTGTCAAGTGTTGGCTGAACACTTTAGGCGTGAGTAATATGCCAAGCGAAGAGGTTTCGCTCCTCTGCCCAATCCAGCCAAGCACGCCATGTACCATCGTGGCGAAGGGTTTTCAGATTACCAAGAACAATCAATCCACGTTTTGCTCGAGTAAGAGCGACATTGAGCCGGCGCTTGTCCTTCAAGAACCCAATTTCACCGGCATCGTTTGCCCGGACTGCGGAGAAAACAATAATCTCTTTTTCGCGGCCTTGGTAGCCATCGACACTCTTGATCTCAAGACCTGCATAGGGACCATTTTCTTCGCGCCCACCCGCTTGGTCAAACAAATCAATCAGCAGTCGTACTTGGCCGTTATAGGGTGTAATGACGCCAATATCAGACGGTGTAAGGTCGCCAGCACTGAGCAGATCATTGACGATAGAGAGTACTTTGGCAGCCTCATCAAGGTTGGATTTACTGCTGCTTTCATCGTCTACGATTTCAGAGCCATCAACCGGTACAAACGCAACAGGATGGTCCCAATCAGGCCATAAGAATCCTGCAGCGGGTGGCCGGTCACTCGAACTGCAACCGTCTTCCAAACGGTCTTCGTAAAATCGCGCACTCGGGTATTCTCGTATCGTTGGGTGCATACGGTACTGAGTGGTCAACATATGTGCATCAAGTCCACATTCGATTAATCGCTCAAACAATGAACGGCCAAGGCCTCCGTCTTCTGCGACTTTACTAATGACGGTTGGAGGGAGTTGTTTGTGGTCGCCCACCAGTACCAATTGACGGCAGCCCCGAGTAATAGGGACTAACGCACTTGGTTCACTTGCTTGCGTCGCTTCATCCATCAAAACAACTGGAAATTGTCGGTCTCGAAGCAAATTATGCCCAACACCGATGGTCGTGGCACAGATGACTTCGGCGCTATCGAGGACGGCAGAAATCATGTTGCCTTCGATGTGTCGCATTTCTTTGAAATTACGATTCACATCTCGATGCGCCAAACCTTTCTCTTTCCCTTTCAATCCAGACAGATTACGGCGTAATTCATCATTCTGTTCTCGGATGAAGCGTAATTCTTCTTGCAGCGGATGTTTCTCGATTTGTGCATCAAGTGTTGCTTCGCGAAGATGCTCTCGTACTTTGACCGGACGGCCAATACGAACTGCTTTGATGCCCATTTCCAATAATCCTTCGAGGAGGTTATCGACAGCCACATTGGATTCTGCTGTTGCCAATATTGGTCCGCGTCCCATGCGGACAAATGCAGTCAGTAGGCGAATCGCCGTATGCGTTTTACCAGTGCCTGGTGGGCCTTGAATCAAAGTGAGACGTTGTGTAAGAGCGGCCTCAATAGCTGCCAGTTGTGAAGAGTTCAATTCCATTTTTCCAAGGCCAAGTGGGCCGTGTCGCTTCTGACCCCGTATCTCAGGCGGTCGTTGAGCAGAGGTGGACATGTCATGCAAGGCACCCAGTAAGACGTCGCGTAGCACGGTTCCACTGTCGCCTTCGGTTGAATGGAAGGTTGACAATGCCTCATGCATTCGGTCATGGGCAACCCGATTCGCCCCGCGGTCGAGGCGCCAAGTTCCTTTTTTCAGATCACTGGGTTTCTCTGCAACAACGACGCGAACTCTCGTAGGTCCTCGATCCAAAACAATACCTTCTACGACTTTTTCACCCCAAGGCCGTGCACGAGAAATCAAAACAATATCTCCATGCCCAAATCGGTGAATTGGTAATCTGGACCCTGCTTTATTTTCAAACACCACAATGGGTTCACCGAAAAAGCGACCTTGAGTTCGACCTGTAAGGTCAAACAACGTCAAACCTGCTGCTAACAGGCGTTGTTTACTCCAGTTTTTCCAGCGTTCTTCAACCATTGCTGTTTCATCATCGAGTTCTCGACGAATAAGTTTCGTAAAACGAGAAAAATGGTCTTGGCCTCGTTGCCACTTGAGTGGCATTTCTTCCGCGAGTTCTCTGTCAATCTTTTTTTCAGCAGAACTGCTGTTCATCCGACGTACTTTCCCTCGCTCCTCCATAGTTAATCCAAAACGGCGTACCCCATCAGCGTATGCCCTCAACAATGAAGCGTAGGGGGGTCGAGAAACCCCATGTATTAAACCCAAAATATTCGACGACGGAGTGGTGGGCAGTATGTTTCGACGTCGTAAAGATGGAAATGCGGAGGAGGGCAATGTCTGCCCTTACTGCAAATTCGTCAACGAAGATGCCGTTGAAAGTTGCGCTCAGTGCTACTATTCAATGAATCTTGCAGCGCGTGACCAGCCAATGGCGACTCCCTCTACATCCGGTTCGGACCTCTTAAACACCTTGATGGGGGAACTCGAAGTTGAAGAAGAGGAAATTACAGTTGAGGCTGTTCTCTCTCTCGAAGATGTTGCTGTCGAAGTCGACCAATACGAAGAAGCGAAACAAGAAGAAGATTCTTTCCAATTCATCACCGGCAGCACCCCCACGCTTTCGCAAACTGTTGAATTCGAAACTCCCGATGAAGTGGAATTAGATGTTTCCGATGCTCCAGCAAATCCTGTTGTGTTTGACATGGGAGACGCAGATCCGCTTGGAGTACCGATGGAGCCGGTCCCTATTGGATTAGGTAAATTGTATTCTCCGTCAGTCAAAACAGAAAAAGATGATGATTTAATGGGGACCGTAGGGCCTGTAGCAGGACAAAACACTGCTACACCTGACATTCCCGATTTTACGAATTTATCCCAAGCGAAACAAGAAACACCTCAGCCAATCACACCAGCGCCGGTTGCACCCTCACCAAACACTGCAGTTTCAGCGACTTACCCTGTTCCAGTTACACCGGACGTTCCTGATTTGAATCAATCTGTGGCAGTACCGAATACCCCCGAATTACCCGTAATGGCTGAACGTACTCACCCTTCTTCGACTCCTGAACTTCCACAGAATTTTGAACCGGCACCTGCGACAATAACTCCGAACATACCAACAACTGCAGATGTGGCACAAGTCATTGTTGAAAACGAACAATCTGCTGCTCCAACCCCTGAAGCAGGTACCCGCATGTGGCCATGGCCTGCACAAGAGCCGTGGGGTGAACATCAAGTTTATCGTGAAGTTGTGTCAATTCTCGACTCCATTAAACTCGGTCAATTGTCGAAGGCTGCGGAAACTTTGGATGCATTGGGTCCACACCTTGAACATAATTTCGATATGATGCTCCACATTGGCTCAGCAATGCGGGCCTTGAATCGTGAAGAGCACTTGCAATGGACCCTTGCCATGGCAAAGTATGTCCATCCCAACAATGAACAAGTGGCGGCTGCTGTATCCCAATTATCATAGAGGATTAACCATGACTCCTGAACTTGAGTTTCGCTCTGATATGCGGCTTGTTCCGGTCAGCAAAGCCATTCTTCCTTTGCTTTTAGAAGCGTATCACGAAGACCCTACGGCGGCTCAAACCGCTTTACCGTGGCTTGATGCTACCAATAACATCCAAGGCCAACTCAGTGATATGTTGTTTGACGTTGAAAATCAAGCAGAAGTCGACCGATTGCATTTTTGGTGGATTCGTTCTGAAGAAAAAGGCGCGTTTGTTGGATTGATTGGTTTTGGCGATGAGTTGCAACTGTTGCAGTCTTCATACAATTTGGGATACTGGGTTCGATCTTCCTATCAACGTCAAGGCATTGCTCTTGAGGCAACACGAACTGTACTTGAATGGTTAGAAAACAAAACGATTGCAAGTGATCAATTCGCCCGTATCGAGATTACAGTCCACCCGCATAATGAAGCGGGTTTGGCCACTGCAAGTCGTATTTGCGAAGAATGGAATGGGGAAATTATTGAACAATTCATCGGAATTGAAATTGGACAACGTACAGTGCCACATCGATTGCATATCCTCGATTTACCTCGAGGTGAAGTGGCTTGAACGCCACATGGTTAACGGTTGACTTCGATGATGTTCGACATATTCCCAGTTTTTACGGCCATCCAACGCGGAGTAAACACACCTATGACTCCATCATCGATTCGGGGTTACAAGAAACGCTCTCTGAAAAGTTTGTCCAGGGAATGCGCGGTTTCTCCGCATGGCTTGAAACCAATACGTACCCGGTTACTGTTTTTGTGATTGGTGATTTGTTTTTGTCTCAGCAATTTGAACAATGGTTTTCAGAACTTTTAGAAAAATATCCATCACGGATTACCGTTGGATGTCACGGGTGGAGTCACAAATCATGGTCTGCTTGGCCGAAAGACATCAAAGGCTTCACTGCTGATTTAGGAAAAGCGACCGAGGTAATCGCTAAGTATTCCAAAGATTCATTCAGACCTTGGTTTCGGGCACCTGGCGGCTATATCGCCCCATGGATGGCACCGATATTGGCTGAGCAAGGGTATGTTCTTGATACCTCGATCAATCCTTCATGGCTTGTCAAACGCAAAGCTGGTAAAGGAAATTCTTGGCAAGACGTCTCCATAGCCTTGAGTCAGAGCGATATTGTTTCTCGCCCATGGAAAACCCATTGGCGACTGCCCATGAACGGCCCAGCACTCTCTTTATTCCCACTCTCTTTGATTGCGAAAAGTGGTTGGAGGAAGCTGCCTCTACCGTTCACTGAAGCAACCTTAGAACCAGCCTTGTCTTCACAAGATTCGAACATCACTACGGTCTATTGGCACCTTTTGGACCACGCACGTAGCAATGGAAATTGGTTACCGCCACTGAAATTTTAACAAGATTCGTGTTTGGAAATCTTCAGATTCTTAATCCGATTATTGAGTGCTTACGTTCTTTTTGTTTCGCTTTCGATTCCATTTCTTGATCCGTGGAAGTTGCCATTTGATTATTCCCGTCCAGAAAACAATCGCTACCACAGCTTGTCCAACAAACATCGTTACCCAAGGATCATTATCCCAGGCGTCGATGTTTCCAGTGAAGGTAATTCGAGCGAAATAAACAGAAATCATCATCCCAAAGGTCAGGTGAACCCAGCGAAGAATTGTATTCCAATTCCTTGCCAAATTCATTCCTCTTTTGAGTTCTCTTGATGTTCTTTCAATTTCGCTTCATATTCTTCTTTGGAAAGACCATGCCATCCTATACACATTCCAGTTGGTGATCTTCCGCATCCGCATTTACTCATAATATCATATCTCCTTGTCACTGGGAGATACCCTTCCTATTAAGAAGAAAAAGTTCCAAAGCAGAGACTATGGTATCGAGTTTGAAACTGGGTGCTTGATATAATTAAGCAACTTGGTAGCGCTATGCAACCACCCATTTATCAGCAGCCCCTTTGCTTGCAATCGCAAGGACGAGAATTCATCGAACTGTTAGGGAAGTCACATGTTCTCAACATGTTGTTTTTCATGTCCCGTACGAAAAAACCAATGAGATTTAATCACCTTAAGCGAGAAATTGGCATTACTGCAACCACGCTCGCCCGTCGCTTGGATGAGATGATTAATCAGGGGCTGGTTGATCGAGAAGTTTTTGCTGAAGTTCCGGCAAGGGTTGAGTATGAATTGTCAGAAAAAGGCAGAACGCTGGGGCCAATCCTCAAATCTGTTTTTGAATGGGTTGGAAGCAATAATTCCTAGGGTGATTCAGAAATGAAAGTAATATCAAAATTCAAAGTGACCAAAGGTTACGGTGTATGGAAGAAAGAATTCGAGTCAAACGAGGCCATGAGGCTAAAACATAACGTCAGAGTCTTAGCTTACGGTCATGAAAACGACAACGAAAGTAACGTATACACGGTTGTCGAAATGGATTCGATTGAGGATAAGCAATTAAAGGACCCCAATATGATCAAATTTAGAAATAAGGCCGGAGTTGACGACGCATCGTTGGAAATCATAGCATTGGTTGAATAATGTCACTGAACATACCCTTGCTTTCATCAGTCGAGATGTATAGAGGGTATGCTCCGTAGGAGAAGATAACACGAGAAATCGCAAGGGCCCCCCTTTGTATCGACGGGTGTCGCATGGGTACCGTTCGTATCGACGCCTAATACAAGGGGTCCCCTTTGCAAACTTGTGATATACTCAACCATATACGGAGTATCATGTAC
>CALBIL010000084.1 GCA_937892945.1 uncultured euryarchaeote
GCTCCACCAGTTTCACCTGGGGTGATGATGCCTGGGCAGTTTGGACCAATAAGGCGTATTCCTGGACGGTTTTCAACATAAGCAACTGCTTTGACCATATCCAATGTGGGGATTCCTTCAGTAATACAAACAATTACGCCTTCACCTTTGATGAAATCAAATGCATCAGCCGCTTCCATAATTGCTTCAGCAGCGTATGGTGGTGGTACATAGATGACCGTTGCATCAGCATCAGTTTCATCGATTGCCTCAGTCATGCTGTGCCAAACCGGGTATGGCTTACCCTGTAATTCAACGGTTTGACCGCCTTTTCCAGGTGTGCATCCACCAACGATGTTAGTGCCGTATTCAACCATTTTATCGGCATGGAACATGCCTTGCTTTCCAGTGATTCCTTGCACCAATACTTTTGCATCTTCTTCAATCCAAATTGACATTATTGTCCACCTCCAATGAGTGCTACAATCTTTTGAGCACCTTCTGCCAAATCATCAGCAGCATGAATATTCAAGGTTGATGCAGCAAGGATTTTCTTGCCTTCATCCACATTTGTTCCGGCAAGTCGAACGACGAGAGGTACTTCAAGTGAAAGAGCTTCAGTCGCTGCAATTACGCCACGGGCAATAATGTCACAGCGCATGATTCCTCCAAAGATGTTGACCAAAATCCCCTTCACGTTCGGGTCTTCCATAATGATCGAGAAGGCCGTTTTGACTTGTTCTTCATTCGCACCGCCTCCGACATCGAGGAAGTTAGCTGGTTCTCCACCATAGAGTTTGATAACGTCCATTGTTGCCATTGCAAGTCCTGCACCGTTCACCAGACATCCGATGTTCCCATCGAGTTTGACATAAGAGAGTCCAGTTTCTTTTGCACGTATTTCGACGTCTTCTTCTTCGGACAGATCTCGCAGGTCATCCCATTTCTTGTGTCGGAATTCTGCATTCTCATCGAATGATATTTTGGAGTCGAGAGCAACAATTTCATCTGCACCTGTTCGGACAAGTGGGTTGATTTCAACCATTACGCAATCTTCAGCAACGAACATTGAATACATGTTCGAGAGCATCTTTCCGAATGACCTCAATGCGGCTCCAGAAAGGCCTAATGCCATTCCCAGGTCCCGCTTTTGGAAACCAAGAAGTCCAGCATTTGGGTCAACAACCACTTTATGAATTAATTCTGGAGTGTTGTGAGCAACATCTTCGATGTCCATTCCACCTTCGGTCGAAGCCATGATGAGTACTGATTTTGTGTCTCGGTCCACGAGTAATGCAAGATAGTATTCATGAGCGATATCGCAGCCAGCTTCCACGTAGAGATTACTCACCAATTTTCCTTCATCACCAGTTTGAATGGTAACCAAGACATTGCCGAGGATGTTGGTTGCATAGGTTTCGACTTCCTCACGTGAAAAAGCGATTTTCACACCGCCATCCATGACGTGTTCTCGGGTTTCAGGATTGTAGAGTGTTCCTTTTCCACGGCCACCGGCATGGATTTGGGATTTGACTGCAACGACTTTGCTGCCAAGCGAATCGTAAGCTGCGAGTGCTTGTTCAACATTGGTGCAGTGCACACCTTCAAGCACAGTAACATTGTTTTCTCGAAGGAGTGTTTTCCCTTGGTATTCGTGTATATTCATGATGCTCTCCAATCCTTCCAAAGAAAGCCCGTCTTTGAATACTTTGATGCGTCAATTGGCGAATTGGAAGCCAACATAAAGGGAATTGGTAGTTAAGAGTGAGGTGTTTTGATAGGTAATCGATGAAACGCCCTGTTCATGCAAGTGGTTGTTTTGGCCGGCGGAGTCGGTTCACGTCTGCGTCCTTGGACCAATAAAATGCCCAAACCCTTGCTTCCAATGCTCGATATGTCGTTACTTGAACGCGTTGTCGAAGGTGTACCAAATGATTTGATTGATGAAGTCGTTGTTGCTGGTGGCTACAAAGTGGAAATGATCAAAGAATATTTTGACCGAGTCGATGTTGATTTCGATGTTCGAATTGTGAATGAAAACAAACCACTTGGCACAGGAGGGGCATTAGGGAATTGCAAGGATGTCGTAAGTGGCCGGTTCGCCTGTTTCAATGGAGACATTGTATCTTCACTTCAAATTGAACCGCTTTTGGATTTACATAAGCGCAATGGCGGTGTAGGAAGTCTTGCACTTTGGGAAGTTGAAGATCCAACCCGTTTTGGAATCGTAGGCCTTGATGATGATTCTCGCATAACTCAATTCAAAGAAAAGCCGAAACCTGATGAAGTCTTTTCGAACCTCATCAATGCTGGTTCATATATCTTTGAGGACGATATTTTCGATTATATGCCTCAAGGAAAGCACTCTATAGAAAGAGATGTTTTTCCGAAACTCGCAGAACAGAGTTTATTGAATGGTCAACAATTTGAAGGCTATTTCCTTGATGCTGGAACACCGAGTGCTTGGTCAGATGCAGTGCATCGTTGTATCATCGAAAAGCGATTCAGTCGTGGGATGATCCATGGAAGTTCTTGGTATGGCTCTTCGGAAAATCAAACCTCAGAGTTTGTAACTGAATCAATGATTGAAACCGATGTTTTGGTCTCAAACAGCCAAATACACCGTTCAACTCTTCTCAAAGGTACTGTCGTTGGAGAGGATTCGATAATTGAATCCAGTTTAATCGGTGACCAAGTGACGATTGGGACGGATGTTCGGCTTCAAGATGTTGTGGTTGACCATGGCAGCACTGTTCCAAGTGGTACATCCTTGGTAGGTGGCCAATGGCCACGAATGGAATGAATTGCTTCGTAACCTGCGAAGAACTCAAATGCGTTTCATGCCTGCCAAAGGTATGAACAAACCCTTGGTCGTTGTTAATTTCAAAACCTATGCTTCTGCAAGTGGAGCAACTGCGGAACGCCTTGCTATCGCTATGGAAGCACATTGCAACGGGCCTGCTCGAATGGTAGCAGTCGTATCAGCTTTCGATTTGGAAGCAGTTCGCCGTGTTGCACCTTCGTTGGAAGTTTGGACTCAGCACTTGGACCCGGTTGGTCAAGGTGGTTTTACTGGCTGGCTTGAACCACACACTGCTCTACATCGTGGAGCACAAGGAACCATCATCAACCATGCTGAACACAAAGTTTCAATGAAGCATGTTGCCGAATTAAAGGCGCAATTACCAGATGGCTTTCCAATGTGTGGATGTGCTGCTAATGTTGATGAAGCCAAACATCTTGCAGAAATCGGACCCACTTTCATCGCTGTGGAACCGCCTGAATTGATTGGTGGAGATATTTCAGTTACCACCGCAGACCCCTCAATTGTCAGTGACACCGTTGCCGTTGTGAAGGCAGTGAATCCAAATGTACGTGTTCTCTGTGGTGCTGGAGTCAAAAGTGGTGCAGATGTTGCCAAAGCCGTTGAATTAGGTGCCGAAGGAGTTTTACTCGCCAGTGGCGTTACCAAAGCCAGTGATGTTGAAGCAGTTCTGGCAGATCTAACCTCGAGTCTTGCTTGACACAGATTTGTGTTCAAGTTCAAGCAACGTTTGCTCCTGTCGAGCAATGACGAGATCCTCTCCACCTGGGCAACGAAATCGGAATGAACATGATTCACAGGTTTTCTGTTGAGTTGCCAATGGGAGGAATGCGAGATTTGAATGTCCATATCGATGGAGTTCAAGCATAGCCCTACAATCGTATTCAAGGAGTTTGTAACTTTGCTCAACCGAGTTCTTACTTGGTTCAAATGTTTCAGTGTGCCAAAAGCCTCTTCTCCACCCAATAGTATGCACTCGGAAGGAAGATTCGTTCTGTGGGAAGCCGCCACGGTGTTTTGCCCAGAGCACCATCGCATTTGCTTCGAACTCATCACTGGATTTCTTCGGAGCACTTTGCATGTCAAATCGTATGAAATGCCATCTGTTTTGAATCAAGACTGCAAGGTCAGGAGATGCATAGATTCTCCATTTCCCAATGGAGACGGATTCTGTACGATCCAATACATACCAACATGCATGTTTTCTTTGTTCTAATTGTTGTATGATTCTACATCGCCATAACAATGCAAAGCGATGATTCGCATAGCGTAATAACGCTTCGAAGTATCTTTTCTTAATGCTGCGTGAAGTGTGGTTCATTTGCTTTTGAAGGGCATATTTCAATTGATGTTTGAGTAGTAACGCAGACCATTGTTTACCTTCTTGAAGGTCTTCTAAACGTTCAACAAGTACTTCTTTCATCGCACGAAGCATCAAATCCCAAGGTCGCCGACTGGTTGTAACATCCTCTCTTCCAGACGAAGATGTGGGATGACCATAGCGTAAATACCAGGCGCGTGGGCACTTTAAAAATAAATCTCGTCGAGTCCGACTCCATTCTATTTTGGGTTCCATATGTGCCGAAATGGCCTCAACGGTTGTCAAAGATTCGGTCAGAGAATGCCGATCTCAAGGAATGAAAGAATGGTATTTCCAATTGACCAGAGTGCAAGAGGAACAATACACCATCCCGAATATTGAGCATAGGATTCGAATCCGTATTCACCAAACAACCGAGAGACTGAACCGCCGAGTGAGGCAATGATTCGCAGTAGCAGGACTGCCGCACCGCCAAGAAGTACGATCAATACGAATCCAGTACTACCAAAGAATACTCCTGAAACTCCACTGAGCATTGCTGCACCTACGCCTTGTGGGAATAATGCTGGGAATGCAAACCAGCCAAACCACCCCATCCAGATTCCAATCAACGTATCTCGTTTCATATCTTCAATGCCACGCCAATCTCGGAACTTCTTTGGGAACAGTTTGTGAATGGCCGCACCTACGAAGTCTGCTTCATACGGTGTGCCTCGTCGAGCAGTTACAATGCTCATTTCCAGCAACCATACCCCCATCGCAATATCCACCCAATACAAAGTGTTTGATGGGATTGGTGCAAGTGTCGCAATGAGCACTGGTAGATTGACCAAGACAATTCCAGCACCACTGGCAGCAATGATTGCTCCCCAATACATGCCAATTGGCAAAGGCTCGTCTAAGACCTCATATTCTTCACGAGGCAAGGCTAAGAAGAATAAAAATAATCCGGGGCCAAAAATCAAGGAGAAATAGGACCATGCACTTGAACTGCCACCGTTGTTAATACTTTCAACAGCGCTGATAATTTCTTCTGATGAGGCTGAAGGTGCGTTTGAATAGACGACTCGCATTGACTTGTCGAGGACCAGAATCGAATCCGAAGTTCCATTTGGTGAGCTACGAGTAAAGGACTCATCAAGGTCGACATATGTTGACCATGTGAGATTATAGTTTGCTTTCATTGATGAAACATCTGTTGCCGAAGCGTCCATGCCTGAAAGAACATGTACGACCGAAATCTCATCACTCATCAGGTCCAGTGTTTTATTCAATTCAGTGGTTTGATCAACCACATTTTGAGTGCCAGGCAGGGCAATGGCGATGACAAGTGTATCTTTGCCATCAAAGAGTTCTGATACCATCATGGATTGCATATTTTCATCATAGAGTTCAGCATCAAATACCCGTGCATGGTCATCGATGAGTTCAGTCGAACCGAGATTCGGCTGACTAATTGCCGTTGGAATGAAGAGAAGAGTCATGAGTAGAATTGCTGCAAGTATTGGGAGTGGGGGAAGTTCATCTTTTCGAACGAGCATGAACATGAAGCCAATCAATGAACCAACGGTGGATAGCGACAAAAAGATGGTCGAACTTGCAAGTCCCTTATCGGCCTTTTCCACATCAAAACGTATGATTCCGAAGGCGTGACAATCACTGTTCAGGTCCCCTGACACAGTTTGAATACAGATCTCTAAATTTGCATCACCGGGGGTTAAGGGAATCATTCCCGACCAAGCCCAAATGGTGTTGTTACCGGGTCTTGAACGGTCAATTCGAATTCTACCAGTTGAAGTTTCCATGATCAAATCTTCATCTTTGACGAATTTTTCATCACCTGCCAGTGGACCCCAGAGTTCCCATTTTGCCGTTTTGACATCATCGACTCCCCAAGGGAAGAGTGGTTCAAATTCGATATGTGCTCGACGCTCAGCATCGACAAAGACTCGTGCCTGAGGTTCGTAGAGTTGACCTTCCATAATGATGCCTCCACTGTTCTGCTCAAATGCTCCCCATTGGACTTGTATGGTGCTTCCACCGCAATTGTTCTCCGCTGAAACAGAAAGGGTGAACACATCTCCAGCTTTCATCGAAAGGAACACTTCTATTCGTTCTCCGGAGAAATTCATTGCCGAGTTCGAAGTATCGGTGTTGACAACCTGTGTGACGACAGAATCGTAAACGGGAATTCCACCAGCGTCGACCGAATAGACCATCGTAAAACTGCTGTCGGTCCAAGTTTGACGTTCACAGACTTGAGGTCCTCCAACGCCGTCAATATACGCAGACATGAACACGGTCATGTTGACCGATGCGTTGACTGGGTTTTGAAGCGGAGCACTGCTGATTGAGAATATTTGACTCATTCCATCGAATGTATTCACGGCTTGGCTGCCAACTGCGTTGTCAGTGCGTTGTCGTTGGAGAACCGCTTCTTCAGCATCCAATCCTTCAACAAATAAGCGTTCAACGGGTTTGATATCCCATTCGACAAAACCAGGTTCATATTCAGGGTCATTTGCCGCATCAACAGCCCCTGTTGCTATCACTCCAAGTAAGAGTGCAAGCAAGACCAAGGCAAGGCTACGTTGGCGCATTGTCATCACCAGATGGTTTTGGTTCATGAAGGCGATGGCCTTTTGATAACGATTCTAACCCAATCACGCAAACAATCCGGAAGAGAGTATTGCCCACATTGCCAGCATTCCACAAGTGATGGAAATACCATTCACACCACCTTTTGTGAGGTAGCCACGGTTTTCGAAAACAGCGCCGAGGAGACTGTCCATTTGGCATCCAAGCCAACCAATTATGGCTACAAGAATTATTTTTGCGACTCCCGTTTGTATGTCATCAACAGTTGCGTTGGTTGCCATCCAAGCCAAAAAAGTGAGAGCAGCAATCATGCTTGATCCCAAAAAAGCAGCTTTTTGGCCAGATGGTGAGAATCCACCATTGATTCCTGGTTCACATGGCTTCATGGTCGTGATCATACGTACATTGTCATCAAGACAGCCTATTTCGCTGGCAAACGTATCTGCCGATGCAACCGCAACTGCAGCACTGAACATCCAAAGTCCGTTGTACCAATCTTCGCTGATAAAGGCAAAGATGGCAACAAGTCCTGGCAGGCCTCCGTTGGCAATGACGTTGCCATAGCTTCGATGTCCATCATCTGATTCACACATCCCTCGTGTTCTTTTTTCATCAAATCTCCACTTTGTTGCTTTATGAGATGCCAAAAGAAAACCAAGGAGGATTAGAAGCCAAGTCCAATGGCCTAATGCGCCAACAACAAACCCGAGGGCTGTTGCAGCAATGATGCCTGGGGTGTCAAGCATCTTGGCTTGACGAGATACAAGAATAAGTGCAAATAAAACGACTGATGTGACAATCAAATTACCTTGATTGAGCCCACCTGAAAGCACATCCATGTACATCCCTCAAACCATCGTGGTTTCTTCTCATTGAAAGGTGCTTTGCCTATAGCCTCCGGCAGATGGCGTTTCAGTAAGTGCTTTCGGGTTACGAGAGAGCGGTTGGCAGAATCTTACGTGTGATGAGCCAGAGACCGCCAATTAAGAACGCCGTCCACCCGAGTATGGCAAACAGAAATATCGCATCATGGGTCTCGGAAAATACGATGCTAACCAGCCAAGAAGAGCCGTTCCAAAATGAATGGAACATCATTGCTAAGGCAATTCCATAGATTGGTTTCTTTGGAAGAGGAAATGCTTTTTCTTTCGAAGAACAGAGCCATTTTGGCATTTGAATTGGTTGCGAGAACTCAGTTGCTGATTGTTTCATCACTTCACCCGAAGCGCCCAGCAGCATCCACTGATCGGTGTTGAGTGGTGCCGTACGGTCCGAGAATACCTGATACCCAGGTTGAGCAGGAGTTACTGCTCGAGTACTCAGATACGAACCAATTGCATATCCCGAGATGCCAGTCCAGAGTCCATGTGCAGGAATAGAGCCAATTCCTCGGACGAAACTGGTGAATGGGAATACAAGTGCACTCGCTTCTCCGGCTGCAAAGGTCGACATGATGTAAATCGAATTCTCAAGTAAAGCAAAGCCCAGGCCCACTGTAAATCCAATCTGGAAACCTCGACGTGGACTATCGATAAATCGGGTAAGAGCAAGTATTGCTGCTGCTTTGCAGAGTTCTTCCCCAATAGGAGCGGAAAGAAACAGAATCATCCCATACCCAAGATTCATTGGATCTAAAGTCTCAAAACCAAGACCATTTAGAAGAATGGGGGATGCAAAGGAATTGATAACGACTGCAGGGGCTGCAGAAACCATTCCAGCAATCAACATCCATTCTGCAAGTCGGCGCGTCGTTGAAAGACCGAAGTAGGCGTTTAAGGTCGACCACCACGCAAAAACAGGTGTGGAAAAACCAACGACAAATGCAGGAATCGCAATCAATCCAAAAAGCAACGCAGTGAAGAGGTTGAGGCCGAAAATCATCATTGGAAACATACAAAGGGTACTAATTGAAACCCCGCCGAAAAACAGCCACCACAAATGCTTACCAGGTGGCATCTCTAAAGGTGTAGAATCTCGAACAAGATGATGGTCTACATGAATAGGTTGCGACGATTGAATGGCAGTATGAGGTGCAATCATGTTGAAAGTACGCCCTTCTATAGATTCATGCCCTCGAATAACGTGGGTGAGTCTTGGACGTCGAAGAAAAGTAAATCCCGCGATACAGGGTATCAAACAAACAGTACCAAAAAGAGACAAAAGTGGATTTGAAGGCCCAAGATCACCATCAAAGTCGCTGTCAAGAATCCCCCCGAATATTGATACAAACGAGACCTGAACGATGATCAGTACCAAGAACACAAACCCGAGCATCGAACGAACAACTTTCCAGGGAGTCGATGGATGTGCGAGCGTGAGGCCCGGTGGAGGCGGGGTCAACGGTGTAGTTGGAAGACCCTGCATGATGTGAACAGCGAGAGGTTACCCTATCACATTTACGAAGAGGTCCCGCTCAGTTCGCCCATCATTCGTCACTGTTGTTACAGCATTCGGCCAAAGCCATCATCATTGCGGGGTTGACGCTTCAGCCACTCACACATCAACCCACCGGAACGCAATGGTGAAAAACACCCCTTCATATTCTCTCTCTCAGCCTTCAAGACATGGGTGTGAAAGAATATCTGTTTGCTCCGCGTCGTGACCATCGAGGTTGGTCGACACCGAGCGAGGCAGCTCGTCTCTTCTTCTTGCTAACACTGATTGTAACTGGTTTCTGGGCTTGGCCGATTACGGAGGGGAGAATCCTTCTCTGGTTCAGCTTAGTCGTACTTGTGTCTACGCCTTTGTTGACCATCGGATGGTGGCTTATTTCTTTAATCAGCAATCGCTATGCTCCTTTAAAAATGATCAGGCATGTTGAATAATTTGAACCATAAGTGTGATGAAAAACTATTGTTGTTCACAAACAATCTACAAGTACCATTTGAATAATTTTGGCAGCAGGAGTTCCTGCGTTTGGTGCATATGTCTTGGTGTCATTCAGGTTCTTTTTGGCTAGATTGTAGGCTTTGAAGTACTTTTTTTGCAATCTTGAAGAGAGATATGTGCCCCACACCTTCTCCATCTTCTGCAAGATGTTCTGTTTCATTTGTTCCGATTCTACTTGGAACTCCTCACCAAATATCGAAAAAGAACCCAGTGAGCCATTTCGAATATCATGAATACTCCCAAAAACCTTGTAAGGTTCGATTGTTTTTATCGGTTTGATTTTGGAAAATTGTTCAATTCTGAGAGATATGTGTTCTTTAGAAATATTTTTGACTTCACAATCAAACGGCATACTAGCTAACAGAGGATTGAGGAGTATTAGCAAATCTTCGAGAATAGTATTTTGTTGCTGGTTAGAATGGTTGAGGCCTAAAGAACATAACCTTCGATTCATCAAGGGGCGTAAGGCTAACAATGTACGTTCGATACTTCTACCATTTTGGATTGCAGATTTATAGCCTAGATGATGCCATTGCATCTTTCCTTTATGATTGAAAGGAAGACCAATAGATTTTAATCCATCTTTAATTTCAGATCTTATTTTCAGATATTGGTAGGGTTTTCTTATACGAAAAGCAGTTTTAAATAAATCTAAATCGGCAAATGTTCCTTTGATAATCTCGGCTCCATGCCCCCCAATTTCGATAACTGCTGGATGATCCCAATATGACTGATACATGTAGGTCATGTCAAATAAGCCAAGACTCGCCAAAGCCCAGTTTCCAAACATGTTCTGATTCCTTAACGGTTTTGCACCTGAACGAATAGTTACTTCTTTGGAGTTATCTTTTTCATTATAATTGAACCCAAACTGTTTTGATAATTTTCCAACAATTCTCAGATCATCTCCACGGGAAGCGTGTGTATTTGTCCGAATGTTTACATTGTCAAGATTCAAGTTATTATATTGTAAGGCACCAAGAATCACTCTAGAATCCAACCCCCCTGAGAGGCCTAATTTAATTTCAATTTCATAGAGTGAATTTATGGCTGTAACTGAGCCTACAATTTGTTTCATGCATTTGTAGAGTTCGGATAAGTATGATTCATCAGTGTTAGCAAATATTCGAGGAAGAGGTGGTATTTTTTTATCAATTTTCAAAGAGTAAGTCTTTGTTTTCCCTGAATGGTTAACGATAATGACACTTGCAGGTGGGAGGTACTTCACGCCTTTCAAAATAGTTTGAGTGGACATAATACTAGAAGCGAGACCGTGATTCCAAGAGCGTGTAGCGTGAACTTTATTGTTCATTCTCCTCTCAATCAAAAGTAGCTTTTGTATTCTAGATAATGTAAGTAAAGAGTCACTTGCAATGAAGAGGTTTTTTGTATTAAAATAGAGAATGGGATACAATCCAAAACAATCGTGACGTATAGTGAATGATGCCTCATCCCATTTCGCATGTACGAAAGAACCTTCTTTTGTTTCAAGTTCCGACTGTACACTCTTTTCCATTCTCTTCGCGAAACCATTTTGGCCTAGAGATATGCTTGATGCCTCATGATCCAATATCCATCCTGTGAAAAACTGGTTTTTCAAATCTTTATTCTTTTCCGAGTTGACATTTTTCCCCATCAATAATATCGAACTCTGTGAAGATACTTCAGATAGTCGTTGTTCTTGTGCAACGAATCCTGGAATCTTAGATAGCAAAGTGGCTAAATTATTTATTTCAGAGGTTTTGCCTATTGAAACAAGGTATGTTGCCATCGAATCACCGATTTCACTTTTCGCCGAGGAAACCGTAACCCCACGAATGTGGAGGTGCGAATGTTTCCTTAATCGATCGAGGAGAGACCCAGCGTAACAAATTGAGCGGAGAGCCCGCTTTGTCGTTGGTTCCACTGCCACGTGCTCCGCCAAACGGTTGTTGGCCGACAACGGCCCCTGTTGGCTTGTCGTTGATGTAGAAATTACCAGCAGCATAGCGGAGAACGTTCATTGCGGTGACAACATCTTCACGCTTGGTGGCAAAAATAGAGCCTGTCAGTGCGTACTCTGAAGTCTCATCACAGGTCTTGAGAACTGCATCAAATCCGTTATCTGGATAGACGTGAATCGAAAGAACAGGGCCAAATATTTCCTGTGCCATTGATTCATAGTGAGGGTCAGAACATACAATGGTCGTTGGTTCAATGAAGTAACCTTTGGAGCCATCATAGCCACCTCCAGTGACGATTTCGCAACCAGCATCTGCCTTGGCTCGGTCGATATAACCGGTGATATTGTCAAAGGATTTCTTATCGATGACTGCTGACATGAAATTCGTGAAGTCTCGAGGATCACCGATGGTGATTTTACTGACAGCAGCACAATATTCATCCTTGATGTTGTTCCATACGGTTTGTGGGATGTAGGCGCGGCTTGATGCACTGCACTTCTGTCCTTGGAACTCGAAGGAACCGCGGAGAAGTGCTACTATCACTGCTTTTTCATCACAGTCAGGGTGCGCTACAATGAAGTCCTTGCCTCCAGTTTCTCCGACGACACGAGGATACGAACGGTAATTCTCAAGATTGTTGGCAACATCTCGCCACATCTTTCGGAACACATTCGTGGAACCAGTGAAGTGAATTCCTGCAAGCATGGGGTGAGCAAGAACGGTATCTCCAATCATGCTTGCTTTTCCTGGGATGAAGTTGATGACACCAGCTGGAAGCCCCGCATCCATCATCAGTCGCATAAGTAAGTAGTTGGATACATAGGAGTTCCGACTTGGTTTCCAAACGCCAGTGTTGCCCATGATCGCAGCGCTTGAAGGAAGGTTTGCAGCGATACTCGAGAAGTTAAATGGTGTAACAGAGAACACGAATCCTTCTAGAGGCCGAACTTCACTTGAGTTCCACATAGCAGAAGTCGAGATCGGTGGTTGAAGGTCTTCATAGATTTCACGGGCGTAATTGGTATTGAAGCGCCAAAAATCGATGAGTTCACATGCAGAATCAATTTCTGCTTGATGGCATGTTTTCGATTGATTCAACATGGTACTGGCGTTAATTTGAGCACGGTAGTCTCCTCTCAAATATTCACTGGCTTTGAGGAAAATAGCAGCACGCGCTTCCCATGGCATAGTTGACCACATTTCGTGGGCATCGAGAGAGGCTTGAATGGCTTCTTCGACGTTGGCTTTACTTGCCATGTGAACACGAGCAATCACGTGACTGTGATCGTGGGGCATGACTTGTTCGACAACATCGCCAGTGAAGACTTCCTTACCGTTGATAATACATGGGATTTCAATGATTTCACTTTCTTGCCGAGCAATCTCAGCTTTCAGTGCAATACGTTCAGGGCTTCCCGGAAGATAGCCGAGTACGGGTTCGTTAACAGGGGTCGGTGGGCGAGGAACATTGTTCACCATGCACCGATGCTATCGCACCCGCCACTTCAACATCACGCTATGTAGAGATGAGCGTGCTTTGCTCGAACTTTACTTAGTTTTGGACCGACAACTGCCATACAGTAGCCTTGTCCTGGATTCCGAGCGTAGTAATCGTAATGGTATTCTTCTGCTAAGGTAAAGTACGTTGCTTCTTCTACGGATGTGACAATTGGACGGTCGTAGAATTCCTGCATTTTTTCAATGGTTGACCGTGCAATATCGACTTGTTGTTCAGTCGTTGGCATGATACAACTCCGGTATTGGGAGCCAATGTCGTTGCCTTGGCGATTGAATTGAGTGGGGTCATGGACAGTGAAGAACACTTCAAGCAGCGTTTCAAAAGGAATCAAATCGGGGTCAAAGACGACTTCAACGATTTCAGCATGACCGGTTGTGCCAGAACATACAGGTTCGTATCGTGGATTGGGATCATGGCCTCCAGCATAGGCAGGCAAAGCCGATTCGACACCATATAATCCTTTGAATGCTCCTTCAGTACACCAAAAGCAGCCGCCACCAAGTAACGCTCGTTCCATGTGTGATGGTTGAGCGCCGATGCTTTGAATCCTCGTATTCTTCCTGCGAATCTCGATTACGTTGAGGGCAGTTCCATTCTGCAAGGATATTCAGTCGAAAGGGCTCTTGCATTAGTTCTGTGGTTTCTTGAAAAATCCGAGGTGTGAGCCATCTTTGGCTACCGCGACCGTAATTAGTTCCCAGCCACTTTTACCAAATTTATTCCACTCGAGCTCTTTGTTCGATTGCATGTACTTCCATTTCTGCATGTCCTCTACGGAGTTCGGGTATTTTAAGACGGTTTGCAATGGATGTAATCGCTCAAATGGTGACGTGCCGAGCCAATGAAGAAAGCAAATCAAGACAGATTCTTCATGGCGCAAGTCCACCATGAAGTTGATGAAATCTGTTCGAATGGTGGACGTGCCGAGCAATCAACGAAGGTGATTGGATTTGGATTCGTTGATGCGCACGTTCCACTCACGTTGTATTATGTTTCAACAAGAGTGGACGTGCCGAGCCAATGAAGAAAGCAAATCAAGACAGATTCTTCATGGCGCAAGTCCACCATGAAGTTGATGAAATCTGTTCGAATGGTGGACGTGCCGAGCAATCAACGAAGGTGATTGGATTTGGATTCGTTGATGCGCACGTTCCACTCTCGTGGAGTCATGTATCATTGAGAGTGGACGTGCCGAGATTTGAACTCGGCAATCGCATCGCGGAAAGAATCCGATGCTACATCCTCGGATTCCAATTTGCTCAACGCATAAATCACCTTCAGCAGATGCGCTTCGGAGGTGAGCAATAATGGCCTTTCAACCTTATGTTCGTCGTATTCAATTGAACGATTGGGCTTGGCAAGCCAACGAAGATCTTGGTTCTCTCACCGTGTACGGAAGGCAAGTTTGGTGGGGTCTTGTGTTTTCGTGGCAGTGTTATCTTCGTGACTCGATGGTTCAACCTCAGAAGTTGGGTCAAGTAGTCATGCAGAACGGCCTCTTCGGCGTATGGTCGTACCGAGGTCATCTTTGGGTCTCCTGTCAACGAGCTACTGCACAGGATGTTCAGAACAAAGGAGCAAAGACCAAACCTCGTTATGAGGTTAAGCAACAATGGTGGTGGGAGTTTAGTGACCCGTCAATTCACGGCATGATGGAGAGCATGGATCGCTGGATGTTAGGACTCAAGCAACAGCATGAGGTCACATGGTCGTCGCTTTCGAAACCAAAGAAAGCCAAAACCAAGCAGAGTGCAGGTACTATCGGTGTTCGAGATAACCGACACATTCCACAATGGGTCAAAATCCACGTTGTTCTTCGAGACAAAGGTCGTTGTGTTTACTGCGACGAATCAAACATCAAGTTGCTTGAGTTTGACCACCGCAAAGCCTGGTCCAAAGGCGGTTCTTCGAAAGACCCGGTCAACATTTGCCTTGGATGTCGACCATGCAACCGAAAGAAGAGCAACAAAGACTGGGGGTGGCAATGATGGCCAAACGAGTTGTTGGACCTTCACCACCAGAACCAAACTGGGACCGTCTTGACTTACGAGGAATCAACTCAACACGCAGTGCATGGGGCTACATCGCAGCAGATGATTCAGCCATTGTAAGCGATGATGGCAAAGTGTTCATTCGTATTGACCGAAGTATGATTGAGAAACCAAAAAATGGCAAAGGAATACTTGTCAAAATAATTGATGCTCCACTTCGAGTCCTTCAGCGATGCTTGCGTTGGTCGAAAATCATCAAGCAGATGTACGACTTTGAGCAAGAATCTCCTGCTGAAGAAGATTTGTCCGTGACTCCACCCAAGC
>CALBIL010000085.1 GCA_937892945.1 uncultured euryarchaeote
GATCGAATGTATCACGTATACACATTACAGCCCGCGGGAACGCACACTCCGGGAAAGGACTGAGGTGATTTAACATGCCAATGCATCCACACGCAAAACCGAATTTCAGAAACCTCTTCTGGTATCCGTTCAAGATAACTTTGATCACAGCCCTCCGTACTTTCCCATTCTTTGGAAAGTTATTGGGTAAGCGATTAGATTGGGGCTATCACAATTCCGAACACCCCGAATTCCTCGACGCTGGCAGCAAAGCCCGAGCTGGAAAAACCTCAGAATTCAATGACATCACCGCTCAAACCTTTGCACCAGACCGCGTCACTTCGGACTTGTTCCCAACACTCTGGAAGCCACAAACGGTTCAATACCCTTACGAACGACTTGAGGAAATGGAACCTTGGCTCTTCGTTCCTGGAAACTACAATGGAAGAATTGGTGTCATTTGGGAAACATGTACTGCATGTAAATTGTGTGTAACGGCATGTCCGAATGATTGTCTTCACATGACCACTGAATTACGTGTTGACGTATTAGACGGTGCAGATGGCGAACACGGCGGCATGGGCGCAGACCTCGAAGTCGGCGGTCATGCAGCAACGCTTCTACCAGAAGTTGCAGCAACCCTCGAAGATTTCAACCACGTTACAGCACACACCGATACGCCAAACGAATGGCGCTTCGGAGAAGTGCTTGACCTTTCAGGCAGTACGGCAACCGTTCGGTGGAATGATTCTGGGGAAGAAGTCGAAATGGACCAATCCGATTTGCGAGTCGCTGACGACCAAATCGTTTCAGGACGTATCGATTTGGGCCGTTGTATGTTCTGCGGACTGTGCATGGAAGCGTGTGGATTTACTTCCTTCTTCATGACCAATGAATACGATGGAATGTCCGGATTTTCCCGTCAAGAACTGTGGTTTGATGCAAGTCGAACCCGCGTCCTACCTTCACTCCACCAAGAAGCAGTTGACACTGAACTTGCCAAGCGTGCTACCAAAGAACGCACCAAGCGAGCCAAGAAGGCAGCCAAGGCAGCAAGTGCAAGCAAAGCCGAAGAGGGTGCTTGAGATGGACATCGCAAGTGTTGCTGAAACCGGCGTTTTCTTTTTATTCGCCACGATTGCTATTCTGGGAGCACTTGGTTTGGTCCTTGCACAACGCGTAGCACACTCGATGCTTTCGTTGATTTTCTGTTTCATGGCCGTTTCTGGAATTTTCATTCTTTTGGGTGCAGAATTTTTAGCAGCCATCCAGATTCTCGTGTATCTTGCGAGCGTCGGCCTTGTGGTACTGTTCGGTATCATGTTGACTCGACGTCAAATCTTAGAGGAGGATTTTGAATGAAACTTGTATCGTTATTTACTCGAATGGGTTTGTTAGCCCTCGGTATGATTCTGGTCTCTGTTTTGAGCGCAGATAGCGTTTGGGCCGACAGCAGCGACACCTATCCAACCACCAGCGGGCTTGCAGATTCACTGCTCAGCGATTGGGCATTACCGCTCTTGATTCTCGGTATACTCATGTCGATCGCCATGATTGGCGCAGCCTATCTTGTTCGTGATGAGAGAATGGAAAACCTTCTTTGGGAATTTGGAGGTGAAGAGGAATGATTGATCCAGCATGGGTTTCTGCCCTCTCTGCTTTGATGTTCGTTATCGGACTCGGCGGTGCATTCACTCGAAAGAATGCCATCATTGTCCTCATGTGCATCGAATTGATGCTCAATGCAGCAAACATGCAATTTGCGGCCGCAGCTGTCCATCACGGTGATACAACCGGATGGGTATACACACTCTTTGCTATTGCTATAGCAGCCAGCGAGGTTGCCATTGGATTAGCGATTTTCCTTGCCGTCTATGGGCAACACGAAACGATATCATTGGACGACGTAGATATCCTAAGGAACTGAGGTGATTGAATGGCAGGTACAGAAGTTACAACAACAGTTCATTCAGAATGGATGCAATACGCACCTCTGATTATTTTATTGCCAATGATGGCCTTTGCCGTTATTTTATTCCTCGGTCGAGTGTTCAACGGACACCCATTCTGGAAGAAGAACCTCAAGGAAGGAGGTCTCATTGCTTTACCAGTCATGGGTGCAAGCCTCATTCTTTCACTGCTCTTGATTTCTGAATTCCTTAAAGGATATTCAGGTGTCGAGGATATTTTCGAAAAGATTGCTTGGGTGAACACGGGAATTTGGAACGGTGGAAGTACGACTGAATCCGTTTCCTTTGGATTTGGAATATACGTTGACCACGTGACTGTCATGCTCCTCTTTGTTGCTTCATTCTTGTGTCTTCTCATCAACGTGTTCAGTATTGGTTACATGAACACGGACCCAATTAACGATAACCGAAACCATCGATTCTATGCAGAATTCGTTCTGTTTTGTTCTGGAATGCTTGGAATGGTTCTTGCAGATTCTTTCCTCTGGTTGTTTATCTTCTGGGAAATCATGGGACTTTGCTCTTACCTTCTTATAGGATTCTATTACGAACGCCCAAGTGCAGCATCTGCAGCAAAGAAGGCGTTCTTGACCACCCGTATTGGCGATGTATTTCTGATGATTGGATTGGTCATGCTTTGGGACTTGTTCGGTTCTCTCGACTATGCAGTCGTGTTTGACACCCACAACATCGAGATGGTTGCAGAAAGTTCTGCAGGGACTCTTCAATGGGCACTCGGACTGATGTTTATCGGCGCAGTTGGTAAATCAGCTCAATTCCCTCTCCACGTTTGGCTGCCAGATGCCATGGAAGGTCCGACACCTGTATCCGCTTTGATTCACGCAGCGACCATGGTCAATGCTGGACTCTATCTCGTCGCTCGTATGTTCCCATTCTTCGGTGCTGAAGCATTGCACGGAGATTTAGACGACCTTGCTTTCATTATTGCTGCAGTTGGTGGAATTACCGCTGTAATGGCAGCAGCGATTGCGTTTGTACAAATGGACTTGAAGAAAGTCCTCGCCTATTCTACAATGAGCCAACTCGCCTATATTTTCACTGGCTTGGGTTGTGCTATGTATCTAGCGAACACACTTGACTGGCATCATGACAGCGATGCACACTACATCGTGATTGTTGCTTTTGGTGCATCATTGTTCCACCTGTTCAACCACGCTATGGCGAAAGGAATGTTGTTCATGGCCAGTGGTTCTGTGATTCACGAAGTGCATCATGCGCACCACCACTTGCACCATGATGACGATCATCACGACGATGATTTCGACGCTCAATCGATGGAGAACATGGGTGGCTTAGCTTCCAAGATGCCGATTACTGCTACAGCAATGTTGATTGGTTCTGCATCGATTATGGGGTTGCCTCTCATCGGTGGTTTCTGGTCCAAAGAAGGCATTATCGCCAACGCATGGCGAGTCGCACAAGACGACCCTCGCTTCCTCTTCCCTGCAATGTGTGTCTTACTCGGAGCAGCAATGACCGGTTTCTACATGTCGAGAATGTGGCTAAAGACCTTTGCTGGTAAACCGAACAATGAGGTTGCAGCACACGTTGGTCCAACCAATATTTGGATTAAGACGCCCTTGTTTATTCTGACCTTTGTCACTCTTTCTTCGGTCCTTCTTGCTGGAATGGGCTTCACTCATTGGGCAGCAGATACCGAATACAGTTTCCTTTCTGAGAAGAACATCATCGATGGAATTCTTTATGAAATGGGCCACGCGTTTGCAAACAGTGATTCCTTCTTCTTCATCCTCACCTATGTTGCCATCTTCTTAGGTGCGATTGTTGGTCCTGGTGTCGCTATGGCGCTCTACGGTGGAAAATTAGCCGATGGTGAACATGCCAAGCCTTGGATGCGTCCAGTGATTCGACTCAGCGCATGGGTCAACAAGCGTTTCCACTTCGATAACACCGCTTTTAGAGAATCGAGTTTAGCGACTGCACTTGAAAACAGACTCTACATCGATGAATACTATGACAAAGCGATGTTGAATATCGTTGCAGGTTTCTCCACGAAGGTGGCAGAAGCCGATACAGAAGTGATTGATGGAACCATCAAAGCAATTGAAAGTGGTTCGCAATCTCTTTCCACATTCGTTCGTTCACTCACTACAGGATCCGCTCGAGATTATATTCTCATGGTTGCTGTTGGAACACTGATAATTTCTCTTTTGATTTGGGGGGTGGCTTGAATGGATGATTGGATTTCAATGCCTCTCGTCGGATTCCCATTGGTTGCAAGTATTGTCTTGCTCGCCTTTGTTTCGAATACCAACGAATCGATGCGTAGACGCCTCGCAAACCCAATTCGTATGGCGACTCTCGTGTTCTCTTTGGTATTGCTAACGATTACCACTGGCATGTTCTTCCAGTATTTCGGCAACGTCAGTTGGGAGGGAATTTCGTTCAATAATTATGAATTCCTTCATCGCTATACATGGATGGAATCTCTTGGGATTCATTGGTCCGTTGGTATGGATGCACTTTCTTTCCCAATGGTTTGGCTTACGACCTTCCTTCTACCCGTCACTATTATCGCTACTTGGAATGAAAAGAACGGTGCGACCTATTTCCCAATTCTTTTGGCTATGGGTGGCGCTTTGATTGGTGTCTTTGTATCACTTGATTTGTTCATGTTCTACGTGTTCTGGGAATTAACATTGATTCCAATGTTCTTCTTGATTCTCATGTGGGGTGGAGCAGACCGAAAGTATGCTTCACAGAAGTTCTTCATCTACACGTTCACAGCCTCTGTGGTTATGTTGCTCGGTTTGATTACACTCTACTTCTTCCAAGACCCGGTTAATCCATTGGATTATGCAGGTTCGATGACCGGTCGAACCTTCGATATTCCTACGATTACTCAACACGCACTGATGGAGAACAGCAACGGAAACTGGTATCTTGGTGCAAACATACAGAAAGTTTTGTTTGCAATGTTAATGCTTGGATTCCTCGTAAAACTTCCTGCAGTACCGTTCCATACTTGGCTGCCTGATGCGCACGTACAAGCTCCAACTGGCGGCTCAATGCTGTTGGCTGGTGTCATGTTGAAGATGGGTGCTTACGGAATGTTCCGACTTCCAATCAGTCTCTTCCCACATGCTCTACAGTATTTCCAACTCGCATTGCTGATCATCGGCATGGTCTCACTGGTATGGGGCGCTATCGTCTGTCTTGGACAAACCAATCTCAAGAAGATGGTTGCTTATTCATCCGTATCTCACATGGGAGTCATTCTGGTCGGTATCGCAACAATGCAACCAATGGGATGGGCAGCTGCACTGTTCATGATGTTCGCTCACGGCATCATCAGTCCAATGCTGTTCGCAGTTTGTGGTGCATTCAAGCACCATTACCACAGTATGGAAATTGGCGCTATGCGTGGAATGGCAAAGCATTCTCCTTGGCTTGCAACATCGATGATGTTCGCATGGATGGCATCTCTTGGACTGCCACTCTTGGCCGGTTTCGTCGCTGAAATTATGATGTTCATTGCACTGTGGCATTTCCTCGCAGCTGAAGGATGGAGCGTCTTTTGGATGGTCGGGCCAGCATTGGTTCTCGCCGTAACAGCAGCCTACTACCTTTGGTCGATGCAACGTACCATCTTTGAAGGTGGAGATGAGACGCAACCTCCGAGTTCTTTACACGGTGAACCGGTACCAGATATCGCAAATCCTGAGAAGTTGGCTATGCTCATTCTTGCCTTCTTCACCATCGTCTTCGGTGTCATGCCATGGATTGCTTTGGACATGATGCATGACTGGACAATTCAAATCTTTGAAGGATTGATTTTGCCAGTTCTCGGTAATTTTAATGGAGGTGCCTGATATGTCGAAAACCACCACAATCGAACCGTTTACCGCAGGATTCGTTGAGGCACTTAGCCCTGAATTGATTTTGTTTGCAGGGATGTTATTGCTTATTCTTGTTCCAAACTTAGGGAAGGGTACTTTCCGTATTCCAGGGACTCAAACTCGAATTCCCTGGCTCTTGGGTGGAACTCGATTCAAGTTTTCGAGTGACCCACGTTTACCTGCCTGGATTGCTTCAATTACACTCGGTAGCGCCTTTTTGAATGTTCTCTATGTCTTCAGTCAAGGACTCGATCGTGTTCTCATTGTTTCCGAATCTGGAAAAGAGTTGCTTCTCATCAATGGTTTTAGCCGTATCTTTGAATTGATTTTCTTTGGTGCTTTAGCCCTCGCAGCCTTCTCAAGTATGAATCGTCTTCAAGTCAAAGGAATTGGTTCCAAAATTCCTGAACATGAGTTGTACAACAACCGAAGACAAGCCGATTTCTACATTCTCATGGTAACCTGTGCCCTTGGAATGTCTGTTGTCGCACTTGCGCAAGACCTGTTTGTTTTGTTCATTGGTCTTGAATTGGCTTCGTTTTCCACCTACGTTCTTGTTGCTTTCCTTAAGGAGTCCAAAGTCGGTGTCGAATCCGGTATGAAATATTTCATTGTCGGTTCAGTTGCATCTGGTGTTGGCCTTTACGGTCTTTCAATGCTCTATCTTTGGGCAGGCTCCCTTCAATTCAGTGTGCTTGCGGCTACATTCGCCGTATCTGGCACGACCGCATTACCGTTGATCGGTATCGGTTTTGTTCTGGTTGGATTCGGATTCAAGGTAAGTGCTGCTCCCTTCCATTTCGCAGCACCTGATGCTTACGCTGGTGCAATGAGTCCAGTTGCTGGTGTTCTTGCAACAGCAAGTAAAGCCATGGGAATGATTGGTCTGGTTCGAATGCTGTTAATTGTTGCAGCTCCAGAATCCAGTGATGGCAGTGCTGTTTGGCTTGTTTGCTTGGGTGCTATGGCAGCAGTTACCATGACATGGGGTAACCTAGCGGCACTCGGTAGCGATAATCCAAAGCGAATGCTTGCTTACTCTTCTGTTGCCCATGCCGGCTACATGTTGGCTGCCCTTACGGCAGTTGGTGCATGGAACTGGGATGCTGCAGTCGCTGGTGATGCAAGTGCAGCCGCCGTTGCGGTCATGACCGCTCTTCTCTTCCATCTGGTGGTACTTGTCGCCTTCAAACTCGGTGCTTTCCTGGTGCTGTCGATTCTTGAGTCCGAAGGCGGCGCATCTCGTCTCTCTTCGCTTGGAGGATTAGCCAAGCGAGAACCTCTCCTTGCAGTTGCTATGTTCATCTTCATGATTTCACTTGCAGGTGTACCTCCAATGGCAGGTTTCCTTTCGAAGTTACTGGTCATCATGGGAATCGTTCGTGTCGCTGTTGGTGACATGGGTGCAGAAATTAGCGATGGAGGCATCTATGCTCTTGGTGACATGCACTGGGTCTGGTGGCTCGCTTTACTCATGGTTATCAATTCAGCCATTTCCGTCTTCTACTATCTTCGTGTCGTGGTTGTTATGTTTTTCAATGAACCTGAAGAAGGTCGTGAAGGACCTCTTCCACGCGGATGGCAAGTACGTGTTGCTATCCTTGCCTGTGTGCTTACCACTGTCTTAGTCGGCGTAGCAGGTGATTCACTGATCCGCCTCTGTGAAATGGCAGCTCAAAGTCTCAACTACAACTGGTGAAGTGCTTAAACGGCTTATTGCGTTACAGTTCGACGCTTTTTTTGGGTGCTGTATTCAAGAAGGGTCGGCTGTTGGGGTGATTAGGTGAGGCTAATTGGGTCGACGGTATGAAGAAAAAGTGGACATAGAAGAGCTTGCTCGTCTTGAAAACCCTGAAGATTCTTCAGGCGGTAAAATCAGAGTCAAAATGCCAAACCGCAAAATCAACGAAATGTTTGCATTTGCTGAACAAATTCTGGGCGGTCGCCGAGTGACAGTTCTTTGTGAAGACGGTGAAACTCGTATGGCCCGGATTCCTGGGAAAATGCGTCGACGCCAATGGGTCCGAGATGGTGATTTGATTATTGTCTGGCCTTGGGATTTCCAAGATGCAAAAGCAGATGTTAAGCATCGTTACTCGAAAACACAAGCCATGTATCTTTCTCGTAAAGGTGTCTTGCCAAAGGAACTCGATTTCTTTGGTATGAATACTGCGAACGATGATGATGATGATGAATTCGCTGATACATTCGGTATCGTGGACACTCCCGAAGAGGAAGTTGTTGCTGCCGCTGATGATGACGATGATGTCGATGACATGTTTGGCTCTGCCGCTGATGATGACGAT
>CALBIL010000086.1 GCA_937892945.1 uncultured euryarchaeote
TGTTGTTCGAACCGTCAGTTCAAAAGCCCGACAAGAAAAAAATGAGGAGGAATAAATATGATATACAGAATGATGATAACGACAGCAGTAGTTGGATTGGCCGGTGTTGCAATAGGAATGATGGACAGCACATTCAAGCATTACTACAAAAAATACGCTGACTTTGAAGATTTAACGAACACGGGAATACAAGAAGTAACCTTTGTCGGTGAAATAGAGGTGGTTGAATGATTCCACAATTAATTGCAGGAATTGGTCTAGTGACAATTACTCTTGAATTTGTTTCAGGCGCGGCGACTGCCGGTGCTGGATACGGATTGGGGCGTAAATATGGACGCAAACTATGTGCTGCTATGGATCAAATCGAATCTACAGTAATCAGTTCTATTGATAAGTTTAGAAACTAAACTTTGATGAGTTGCCGGAGTATGGACGAGCGTGGTTCAACCATTACAACTCCCCGAACTCCCGCCTGAGGGTCCTTGGGCAGCATACGTTTTAGTCGTAATTTGGTTGCCCTTGTTATTTCGAATTCTCTTTCTTTTGTTTCCTTTTAGAAAAGCAGTGTCTCAATTATTGCCTCATTCAAAGTGGGCCTTCACTCAATTACGCGAATTGCCAATTCGAGGAATTGGATTACTTGCTTTTAATGAAACGATTGCTTTTGTCATTCCGCCTTTAATCGTGTTTGGAGTTCGTACCATTGCAGATCCTCTCGGCTGGCAACTTTGGAATGATGTTTCCAATACAGGATTAGTAATTCTGGCCTTCGGTTTTCTTTTTTGGATTGCCCTCGATTTCCTGCGGATTGCACGCGTAAGGCGAATGATGAAGGCAATTCAAAAACGCGATATCAATAAAATTCAGAAGATTGCAAATGCAGGATTGAAAACTAGAAAATGGCTTCGTAAATTCGCACGCAAAGACGAACCTGAGTCAACGACAGCAGAAAAAAGTGCAACAATAGCGAAAAGTTCCGTGAAAAAATGGGGGACTCGGCTTCTCTTAACAAGGAAACTATCACCCTTGGCTTTGGTCGGAAGCGTAGCTGCCAGCGCTTCAATCGAACTTGTTCGTATTGGTGCAGGTAAAATCACTGATGCTGTTGACGAGCGTTTGCAAACAGAATTTGATAATATTGCTAAAACCAATAGCAAGACACTTATTCTGCTTTTAATTCGCGATTTACTCATGGGAATTTTACCGATTGTGTTCTTGTTCTTTTTACCCGTTCTTCTTGGATGAGTTCGCCGCCATGTTCATGGAGAAGCGGCGCTGACCCTAGTACAGAGGGAACATCATGTCGCTGCTGATTCTCATGCGCCACGGCCAGTCTGTGTGGAACGCTGCAAACTTGTTTACCGGATGGGTCAATGTTCCACTCTCAACCAAAGGCATTGATGAAGCGCTTGAAGGCGGACGTCAAATCGCACATCTCTCTCTTGATGAAGTACACACTTCGACGTTGATTCGTGCACAGATGACCGCTATGCTTGCCCTCAGCCAACATAACGGCGGCACGACTCCTGTTGTTCAAACTCCTCAAATGGTTGAGCGTCCTTCCGAATCTGGCGATACCGAGTTGGTTGATTGGTCAAAAACAAACGGCCCTGCTGAACATATTCTACCCGTTTACATGGCTGCAGAACTGAACGAGCGAATGTATGGTGACCTCCAAGGTTTGGACAAGCAAGAAACACGAGACAAGTTCGGAGCAGAACAAGTGAAAATTTGGCGCCGTTCCTATGATGTACCACCTCCAAACGGCGAGAGTCTTGAATTGACTGCACAGCGTACATTGCCGTATTTTTCTTCTGCCATTCTGCCGGCTTTGGATTCAGGAAAAAACATTTTTGTTGCTGCACATGGTAATTCTTTACGAAGTGTGATTATGGATATTGAAGGCCTTTCACGTGAAGAAGTTCTCTCTCTTGAAGTTCCAACAGGTACGCCGATTGTTTACGAGCGAATCGGTAAGACTTGGAATCGTCTTCATGATTTTTGAGGGTTTATTATGGAGTTTACATCACGACAAAAGAAAGTTACTGTAATGGTTTTACTTTTATGTTCCCCTTGGCTTTTGTGTCAAGCTTGGATTGCCGTCGGCGCTCCTGATGAAGCCTTTACCACCATGCCAGTCTGTTCCAACGACAGTGGCAACTGCGCTCATCTTGGAGGAGATGCCATGTATCGAATGGATGGTGAGTACACTTTGATTATCAATCAATCTTCTGATGTCGTATGGGATAAGATCGTAGAATATATTGACAATTCAGGTTCTGATGTCTTGTTTGAAGAAACGGAAGAATCAGGTGATTACTATACACATTTTGTCGAACGGACATCTTTTTGGCGTTTCCCAGACGACATCTCACTCTCGCTCACATCAATTGACGATTTATCGACCGAAATTGAATTGCATTCACAATCGCGACTCGGTCAAAGCGATCTTGGAGTTAACCCAAACCGCCTCGAAAACATCTATGCGGTACTCATTGCTTAAAGCTGGATTGAAGTTCATTCCACCCCAAGGGGTATCCTTCTTTATCAACCAAGATGACATTAATTCCGAGCCCACTTTTTCGAAAAGCAATCAATTGAATTTCATGAATTTTATGGCCACTCGGAGCGACCCCTAAGACGGTCAGGTTTTGCCGAGAAAAGAACGACCTTCGCTTACTTTTTGTTGGAGTGGGCTTTGCTTCAGAGCCAACTCGGCGTCGGACACCTTCGACATCATCAAACCAAGGAAGTGGGCCTTCTGGTGAGAATCGAAGTCCGAGAATCATATCGACACCAGGTGTCTCTTGGGCAGCATCAGCATCGGCATGGCTTGGTATCGCAGGGGCGTTTGGATGTGTGTGAAGCCAGTGCGTAAATCGACCAGCCCTGGAACCACGTGTCGTTGAGAACATATCATCCGTCCAATCTTCGGGTAAATGGTGAACGGAGTAGGAATTCCCCCGGTTGACTATATGTGCTTCACTGATAATGAAACCCTGTCCTTGAAACAAACCTTCTGTATGTTCAGTGCCTTTGAAGAAATGTTCGACCTCTGGAAGATGTGGTGCATTAGAGTCAATATCCAACCCGACAAGGATTTCATCTGGTAAGGCTTGCAAAGCCCACCATACCAATTCTTCAAACACATGAGCTGGCAAATGAATTTGAGCAGTATAGGATTCTTTACTCTGAAAAGATTCGCGATTGTAGGATACCATGAGTTCCTCTAACCACGGTTCAGCCATCGCACTCGGTTATGCGAATCGCTCTTTATGAATGAATGCAACGGAACAGAATGGGAGAAAACCTTTGAAGAGGGTCGGCTCATCATCTGCTCATGGCGAAGAAGAAGGGAGGGTTCGGACGGTTCATTGGCGCCCTTACTGGGACCCCATATGAGCGTCTTTTGAAGCAAGTGGATAAGCTCACTTCAGAACACCAAGACGATGACATCAAACTCGCTCGCACACTGAAAAAGCTTGTGAATATCGTTGGTGAAAATTTCGAGCAAGAAAACATCGATGAAGAAGAGCACGATTTGATTATCGAAGCCGTAGAAGAAGCAGACCCTGAAAACCGTTCGTTCGGGAAATTATCGGAAGATGAAGATTCCTTTTACGCTGGAGCAGTTCCAGATGCGCCTGAATTGAAAACTGGTAAACGCAAAAACCTCGATGAACTTATGCAATCAGCAGGTAACGAGTTTGTTGGTAGTTACGGTCGAGATGAGTTTGAAGAATTCAAGTCTCGAATGACCGATGATTTCTTTGCTGATTCTGATGATGCAGTTCGACAAGGCGACCATCAAGCAGAGATTCGAACTGAAAACAGAGTGTTTGCAGATGAAGAGCAAGATTTAGATCAACTCAAACAACAAATCTCCAAAGAGTCCGGTTTGGTTGACCCAAATGCTGAAGATGATGAGGAAGAAGACTTGGAAAGCTATTCTGTTGATGAAAATGGTGTTGAATGGTTTGAAGATGAAGATGGGTACTGGTGGTACCGAGAAGAAGGTCAAGAAGATTGGCAACCGTACGAAGAGTGAATCCTCCGTATCTCTTTACCCCCGTCTAAGAAAAATCTCTCAGGTCCGGTAAGTCTCCAGCCCGTCGCTGGCGTGACATCATTCGATTTCCTCTCCCAATGTGTGTTATTTCTGGCATTTCGGGGTTGGCTTCACTCTTTTCTTTTGCTTTCTTTTCACGAATCACGCGGTATTGCCAACTGAAACTCAAGACGAATAAGACGCACACCATCAGAACAGTCGAAGTATTCGAAGCGCTCAACAGTGTGATCGAATTCCCACTCAGTAACAGCATTGACATCATGAGTCCTAGAGAGCCTAACAGCGCTGAAACCAACAACGGCAGAATCCCTCGAACCGCCCTGACCAAGAAAAAAGCACCGATTGCCATGAGCCCCGAAATTTCTTCGCCCTCGACAAATTCAAATCCATTGGCGATAAGAAATTTAAAAAGACTGCTAAATAAGAGATAAATGGAGAAAAAGGCCATCATTCCGATGCTGTATTGCACCAAGGCTGCCATAAGTATAGCCACTAAGAGAACCATTCCCATCAAAACATACAGTAATCGGATTTCGATTTCAAAACTATTTTGTATTTGGCTGTGAATCAAAGGTGTGAGGACATATCCAATTCCAGCACCGGTAACTCCCGCTGCAAGATTTAATTTTTCATGTCCTCGGAACATTATGAATAACGATAATACGAGCAATATTGGTCCAAGGTAAAACCCTACAGTTTCAATTTCTTGAAGTAAAACCGCACCTGAATCTGCGACTTTATCACTCGCCATGAACAGTGGTTCTTGTGAAATGTCTTTAGCATTCCCTTTTTCAAGAGACCTCGAATGCAAAAATTACAGTTCAGGCAGGAATCGGTTGTTGGTCCCACCATGCAGGAGATAAGAACCAACGTCCATCATCAACTGGACGGTCGATAAGCGGTAGGCCAATGGTGCCACCAGTCACGCTTAATCCACCTGCAGGGTTTGAGGCACAAGGTCCAGGGAGGTAGTCTTCACCTGTTTCAGTCAATTCGATACGGAGAGTATGGCCCGCAGGGAGCACCACATCCAGTGGGTTGAATTCCATCAGCATCGTGTAACTGGTTGCTGGTGCAGTTGCCTTTGCCTCGAATCCACCGTCACGATAACGGATATCCATCGTTGCATGACCGAGCCTCAAATTTGATGTATCGTCATACATTGTCGCAAATATTTGCCCACCGTTACAGAATTGGGTTGTCACTTCTAAATGCAATGTAGGTAGTCCAGAGATGTGCGTTTCATTCTCAAACACAGAACTGGTCATCGAGAACGATGAGCCTAATCCATTGACGGTTCCACTGGCTCCGTCCCATTCCGTTGAGAGGTCTTGAAGCAACAACTCGACATCATCGGGAGGCCAAGTATCTTCAACATGCCATCGTCCATCATTGGTTTGTATTTGCACCATCGGTTCGGGTTCTTCTCCGATATCTTTGAGATAATAATTGAACCATCCATAGAGTTCCACTGCCCAATCCATTCGACTCATGTTAGGATAGGCCTCTTTTCCATAGCCAGTAGAGAGTTCACTGTGACGGTCAGGTTGGTCAGGATAATTGTGCGCCCATTGGCCTGAAATCGCTCGAGCGTTAATGCCAGCTTCACGTAACAATTGGTAGGTTGGATATGCATGGTAAGGATCGACATTCCAATCTTGTAATCCCCAAACCAAGTATACACTTCCCTTGTAGTTCTCAAGAACATCTGGTAAATGACGACGCTCATCCCAATAATCTGACCAATCGGCTCCACCGAATTCAGCCCATCCCCAAGTGCTCCATGGGCTCAGCGGCCCAACCAAATCATCGCTGCAGATTCGCATGTCGTCAGAAGTCAGATCAGTGGTTGCCGCTTGATAGGCAGCATCGTAGCCCATAGCCCTTGCTTCGGATGAACCGTTACGGTAGAACATCTCTTGAACGCCGATTGAACCCGAGATTGGCACGATTGTTTTGAGGTGTTCAGAAGGATTTTGTGCGGCTTCCCAGTTTGTGGTGCCTGCATAGGACTTCCCCATCAGGCCGACGTTTCCATTTGACCAATTTTGCTGCCCGAGCCAATCAGTAACTGCTTGAATACCAACTTGCTCACCGAGGCCTTTGACATCTTGGCAGTGCGTTGATTGACCCGTACCAAACGTTGAGGCTTGAGCAAACGCGTAACCATGAGGAAGGAATGTGTCGTAAACCCATTTACCGACTCCACCATCAGGGACTGTGTTTGGAGATGAATCGTCACCAACGCCTGGCATTCCTTCGCCCCCGAAGTCGTAGTACGGGTGAATGGTCATGATGACCGGAATTTTGGTATTTTCAGGAACATTTGGTAGCCAGAGAGCAACATGCATGAGCGCGGGCCCTGGGAATCCAGCATCTTGTTCGCTTGCAGGTAATTCCACTTCGATGAAATGTTCAGTATATGGCAGTGCTTCATACGTTCCATTGACCGGCAATTGAGCACGGGATGTCTCCATCGGCAGTTCCATTGTGTGGCGAAGTTGAAGTGGAGTATCCCACCAATCGCCACTGAATTCTCCTTCATCGGCTGTGTTCATCAATGATTCACCAAAGGTCATTGCCAAGAGAAGAAACACGATGGCTACAGCAATGGTCGATACCGCTGAAAAGGTGAGTTGGCGACGACCTTCGCCCTCTCCTTCTGATTCTAAACGGTCGGCAGATTGACCCGGTTGAGGGGAAAGAACGGCATCGAGAACCGCCTCAACATCTTCGTCCGAGCCCCCAGCCATGTCCAATCCAATGGTCCGACCGTCAAGAGCATGACGCTTGTACGTTCAAGATTCTACAGCAGCCGCTTCACGTGCTTTTCGAGCAAAGGTGAACGAACGGATACAAGCAAAGGTGTAGACTCCACCCATTACCAACATCAGTAATTGTGCCATTACCGAGGCCGAAAAATCCGATGAAAGAAGTCCTCTCACACCCATTCCACCGCCTAAAAAGGTGAGGAGTCCGAATACCACAGCGATGTGCATCCAAAAGTGAGAGCGCTCAGGTTGACGTGTGGCCATGATCCCCATCGCAATCAAAGGTAGTCCAAAGAAGGCTGGAATCATTGAAGTCATGCTTGTCATCCCAGTTCCAAAATAAAACCCAAGACCTTCAACAACTAAAGCACCACCAACAAGAAGAGTCAGTCGAGGTATATTTTGGCCAAAGAATGTAAATTCGCTCATGCACTGCGATGAACTCTCTTGACTTTTGACCATGCCGGTATTGCCCATGTACAAGCGAGCGATTGATGGGGGGGTGCTTCCTCGGCGTAGCATGAAAGGACGCTTGGCTTTGCTGCTTATCGTCAATTTAGTGTTGATGAGTTGCGGAACTGTAGGCTCTGCAATTGCTGATGAACAGCAACCAGCATGGCGTTCAGTGGGTGTCGATCCGGCTCAATGGACCGATGGTCCAGTGGAAGAAGACACACCGATGAAGAATACCTACCAAGGAAATGCCATTTTCGAAATAGAAGTCTCCTACATTCCTTCACTTGGCTCCTCAAGACAATCAGGTACTATTACGCTCGAACTGTTTGAGCAATGGGCGCCAATCACCACTGCTAATATGATTAAGAATATTGAATCCGGTATTTATGATGGAATATTTTTCCATCGAGTGATTGATGATTTTGTGACTCAGTCAGGAGACCCAACCTGCAAAACTACTTTCTTCTATCTTGAACCCAATCTTCAGTGCGGTAGCGGTGGAACGGGAACGACCATTCCATTGGAACATGACGAAAACCTCTCCCATGTCGATGGTGCGATTGGTATGGCTCGAAGCCAAGAAGAAGATTCCGCAGATTCGCAATGGTATATTGCAGAGACTGAAGCGCACAACCTTGACCCAGAAAACCGAGACGATGGCGGGTATGCAACCTTTGGAATTGTTCGAAACGGCATGTCCCATGTCACAAAAATAGCTACTGTTCCGACCAGTGATGACCCAACAGGAAATGAAGACATCCAAAACCCAGCATCATCTGCAGGCCGACCTGTCAATGAAGTACTCATCTCCTCAGTCACCCTAACGGGCGTATCAGACCCTGATGGAACCCTCCGCTTTGGTCCACAAGATTCAGAGGATACAGGGGGCTTTTTCGCTCTTGTTGAAGAATTCTATGCGGTCATCTTTACCAGTACATTCTTGATTGGCGCAGTGATTCTTCTTGCAGGATGGATGTTTGCACGAATTGATACACCGCTCTCCATCGAAGACCAAGATAAAGACGTATCACTCGATGCAATGTTATTGGACGAAACCCCTTAGATTAGGCATGCTCTTTTTGCTGGGTTTCACGGCATTGGACATCAAGAACGACGTGGCATACATGCGGAGAAAACCATTTGACACGTTCAAGATGCTCAATGGTAATATCCCAACGTCGTTTGTGGTGCTCTGCGTATTTTTTCAGAGTTTCAAGGGTCGATGCTTGCCATTCTTCGAGATCTTTTTTATGAACATTCATGTGAATATGAATCCACCCACCTTTTGGTTTCAGACAACCAAGCGCATGATTCCAAACTGCTTCCGATGAAGGTAAAAGCCCTAAATGACATCGGTCTGCCTGACCATACAGTTTTGGCAATGTTTCTTGATTATCTCCTTGATGAATTGTAATCTGTTTGTTTAACCCGTTGGTCTCTTGCGCCCATTTCAATCCAGTGATTGAATCAGGATTTATTTCACATGCATGAATGTGTTTGGCTCGGCTTCGTAATGCCATGTGGAGTGTGTAATAACCAACTCCCGCATAGGCATCTACAACAACTTCACCTTCCATATTGATCGAGCCAATACGTCGCCGTTCAGTCACATTACCCGCAGAAAACATGACTTTGGTAGCATCGAATCCAAAATGAACTCCGTGGTCCAAAAACTCAACCCAGCCGTTCCCGCCCAGAAGTAATTCAGTTTGGGAGGTGCGATGTTTATCTTTGGCAATCGGATGTTGTCGTGCTAGACGCTTTCCACCGAGTGATTGAGCAATTTGTCGCCAGAGGTCCTGGAGTTCTTTCTCTGTCCTTTGACTGAAGAGTACACACCACTTCCTTGACGTAAATGCAATCTCGGAAAGAACCACTACATCCCCAAGATGTTGCCATTTCCGAGGGAGTTCTTTGCTGAGATGTTCAATGTCGCTCCCGCTTGAATCAAAAGAAGTGAGCCATGAAAGGACGGCTTGATGTAATTGTGCATGCGGGTTGTTGGAGACCTCTGCTTGATCAAGCTCGATACAATCGAATTGAATCTCAAAATCAAAGAACGAACAGAGCATATGCTCAACTTCTTTTTTATTTGCATAATCGTTGAAAGGAAGAGCGAGAAAATCACCAGTCGGTTTTGGTTTCCGAGTGGAATCGAGTAATCCTCGTCGGTCAAGAAACCGGTGCACCTTTTCCCCATTTTCTCGTAAACAAAGCACAACATTTGCTTTTTTCGACTGGTTGGAGGTATCGGCCATTATATCGGCGAAGAGAGTAACGACTTTGAACATGGCGTGCTAACCCCTGTTTATGTCGGGGAGCCGTAGCCAGCGAACGAGGCTCAGTAATTCGATTTCGATTTTCTTGGTCTTGATGATGACTTTGCATCTCTATGCCCCCTTTGCGTCTGCAGCAAATATGATTTCATGCATCAACAGCGATTGTGATGAATACGACTCCAATGAAGATTTAACACCTCACCGAATGGATTGGATTGAAGGAACGTATGACTTCACATTGGAAGATACTTCTACAATTCACCTCGAACTTGTGTGGGCATTAAGAGAATTCGACCGAGAATCACTGGGTCTTGTGGGAATGGACCTTGCTCTTATGGCTGATGGCTTGGATGCGAATGACGGTTTACCTGCAGACTTGATTCGAGATCAATTCGAGACCAATATCGCACCTGGGGTCAAAGTCCGCGATAAACTCATAACAGAAATCGACAAATCAATCAAAGACTCTGTTGAATCTGGTTTTGGTGAAGCGAACCCTTCAACAGGTTATGTGAATACATTTACCAACTCTGCGGGTTCAACCATTGGTTGTTCAATTGACCCTTTGAGCGATGCCTTTGACGAGGGGGCCTCAACGAACAATGTGTTTGAACCTCCGATTTGTTTGAGGAGCGTCATGGATCTCAGTATCGATCCTGACTCTTTTAATTTAGAGTCGAATTCTGACCTGGACCTTGAAAGAGCCTATCAAGGCCTCTTACTCATGGGTGCTGAAGTCACAACAATGTTCGATCTTGTTGGCTTACCTGGCCACAAATCATCCTATTCGTTCAATCCACCTGAATATGCAACTATCAAAAGTGTAGATTCAAATGGAACCCGTGCAGCTCGAGCTGGGCCACCTGCTTATTTCGCTGGAGAGTGGGAAATCGACCACCGAAGCGCAGGGGAAAACGACGGAAACCTTGCCCTTCCCATTGAAGTCGAAATGATGCATAGAAACCGAAGTGATACAACTACTGTGGTCATTCCTGCTACTGAAAAAGCACTCGACTTCCAAATACAACTCGACTTAAGAGATGAAGAAGCAGTAACCCTCAGTTTTGTTGTAGCGTTACATTATCTTGACGAAGCCACGATGACCGATTGGGGTATTTCGCTGATGAGTGTTGCTGAACGCGCAACGATGAATCAAGTCACATCAGATGGAATTCGCCTCGCGTATCAAAACGGAATTGTCGACCTTTCGAATATCACGAGTCAATTCCCAGTTGATACGATTGCAGAGGGAGTCTCTTCTGCAGTAGCAGGCATGGATACGATTGTTATGAACGAAATGGCATGGGTCTCGGATTCTGTTGCTGAAGGCATAGCAGGTCCTGCTGGTGGACTTAACTTTACTCATCGAGGTACGAGTGGTTGTACCGAACTTATCGCTCCGACCAATCCACTCAACTATTGTTTGAACGGTCCCAGTGCAATGTCGTATGAGAATCCAGTCTATCTTCAAACTTCCAGTCAACCTTTCTCAATGAAGTTGTTAGACATCTTGAAAGAAAATAACGAACAAGAGACCATTGAAGAAATTCTTAGCGTTCTTTCAACAGATGACTTCCGCCGAGTGATGGATGCGGGGCTCGAAGTTGAGACATCACTTCCAGGCAGTTTCCTCTCGAATATTATCCCAAGTAACCTTCCTCCAAGCGAATTATCATTAGAAATCATCCTTCCTACCTGGATTCAAACAAAAGATAGTTCGGATCGAATTCTCTTGAAAGACTCTCTCTACGGGGCGGATGAAATGAATCTCTCTTTTGCTGGAACCAATGTGTATGATTGGCGGCATGTGATCAAAAACGATGACGGGGATGTTGTTTGTTTATCCAACCAATCGACCTGTGTAACAAGCGATGTGAAAATGGATGCAATGTCTTTTCGTTTCAATGAATGGGATCGCTCTGTTGCTTTTGAATTTGGCGTGGATGCCTCCGTTGCAATGCATCGGATTGGAATACCCGAAGATAAGGTACCAACATACGGTGAACACAGCGTATCAATGGCTGCCATTCCATCGGATTTGCTCCGTCTCGGAATTGACCTCTCAAGTCGCCTTGATTCACCGTTTAGCCGAACCCAAGACCTTTCATTCCTTTGTGAACTTGATCCAGAGGACCCACTTGAACTCACAATCTGCAGCGAAAGCATCACATTTACTCTTTCGAGCCAAGGTTTGAGTGATTTTGTTGAACGAGTAGGTGAAATCTTGACAGACTATATTCATCAATATATTGAGTCTTTGATGGCAACCGAAGAGGGCATATTCAAGACAATTGATTTGGATGCTTTTGAAATACAATTCAGTTTAGACGGCCTTGGAGCACCTGATTTGCTTGTATCGGATACGAAGGGTATTTTCCTGAGTATGAAGATTCCTCAAGTGAAGTTCAAATTAGCGGTTGATGGAGATATTGGAGAAATGCTTTCCGGTGACTTTGATTCTACGGAATTATCTCTTACGACCAATGCTCTTCGCCAAACTTTACTTTGGCCTATGGCCTCTCTGCTCCAATCTTTTAGCGGCGTACTTGTCAACGGTGTAATCTCATTGTCGGGAATTACTTCACCTTCTACTGATGATTCAATGGAACCGTATAGGTTTCCAATCACGACCGACAGTTACCTCAACGAAGAATTTGGAGTTGCACTCAATGGCCCAATAACCATACATCTCCCGAAAGGAATCAGACTTATTGATTTAGAATCTTCATCAGGATATATCGTGGAAAGAGAAGTTGACGGACGACAAGAAGTTACTTACAATGTACCTTATGGTGGTTTTGAAGATACGATTAGCTTCCGTTTTCAAATCACGTGGTACTTCTTTTTCCTCATACTTTGGAAATACATGGCCATTATGGTCATTTTATTGTTTCTAGGAGTCCGACGATTTAAGAAGAAACGAGCTAAGAAACGAGCAAAACGCAATCATTCAAAGGCACGCGCTGCTGACAGAGTAAGCATCAATCCGAACGAGTTTGCTGATTTGTCCGGTTTCCACAGTAAAGGAATACATGGGGAAATGGAGACGCTCAAGGATTATTCCGAAGAAGCGCTTCCACCACTTCCACCGGCTTCGCCTTTCGGTATTAGTGCAGTTCAGCACGTCGAAATGGGCGATGATTTGTTTGACTGATTACTGTTGCATTGAATCATGAATCCGCTGAGCCAATGATGGGCCTATACCAGGTACTGCCTTCAAATCTTGAAGTGAAGCATGTGCAATACCTTGGCGTCCACCAAAATGCCGCAGTAGGTTTTGCATCTTCTTTGCACCGAGCCCTTCCACTTCGAGCAAAGGGTCATGAAGGCGACTTTGACTCCGTCTCTTACGATGAAAGGTATTGACGAATCGATGTGCTTCATCTCGAGCGTGCACCATGACTCTTCCTTTTCGATCAAGAATGATTTCAGGCTTCCCATTGCGATAAATCGTCTCCTCTCTTTTTGCCAAAGCAGCAAGTTCAAAGCGGTCTTCAAGGCCATGTTCGACAAGTAACTTAGAAATCGTAGAAAGATGAGTTTCTCCGCCATCAATAAGCACAAGGTCAGGCCATTCATCCTGTCGTTTTAACCAACGTTCAACCACTTCGCGCATCATTCGTAAGTCGTCCATAGCATCGCCTTTGACCGTATATTTGCGGTATTCTTTTTTTGTTGGACGACCGTTTCGTAGTGTGACACTGGCACCAACTCGCTCATCGCCAAGTAACTGCGCCATATCGAAACAAACGATGTGATCGAGTTGTTCCATGCCAAGAACTGCCGCTCCATCATCCGCCGCTCTTTGCTCGAGCGAACCACTTGTTCGATTCACTAATCGGACAATTTGAATCTCAGCATTTTGCTGTGCCAGCGTTTGTAAAGTGACGAGATCACCCCGAACTGGTGTTCGAACTTCGACCTTTGAGCCCCTACGTGATGTGAGCCATTCCTCGGTACCATCAGCAAGTAATTCAGGGGTAAGTAAGAGTCGAGGAGGAGCACGGTTCGCATAATGTTCTGAGACAAACATCGAGACAGTATCACATTGGTTTCCTCTGTGCAGCATCGGCCATACTTCTTGGCCTTGAACGACACCATTATTGGCATGAATCACGACAACAGCAGCAAGATCACCTTGTACAGCGATTCCAAGCGCATCACAATCTCGATACACTTTACTGGACACGACATGCTGACTTGTCGTCACGCGAATTGCACGAATCATATCTCTGCTTTGTGCAGCTTTCTCAAATTGCATTTCATGGGATGCAGCATCCATTTGTAAGGCAAATTCTTCGAGTAACTCAACGGCATCACCGTTCAATATTCGCTTTGCAGCATCCACACTTTGTGCGTATCCATCGCCAGATATACAAGGCCCTGAGCATAATCCGATGTGCATGGATAGACACCCTTGAGGGAGTAATTCTTTACAATCCCGTATTCCGAATTGCCGCCGAAGTAACTGCATCACTTGTTTGGCAGCACCAGCATTGGGGTATGGTCCCCAACGCGAACTTCCTGCGGGTGGATGACGGGTATACATGATCCGAGGAAACTCTTCCTTGGTCAGCACCAAAAACGGATAGGATTTATCGTCCTTCAGCATTGAATTATATCGCGGTTTATGTTGGCGAATCAGTTCACGTTCAAGGATTAAAGCCTCTCCAGGAGATGGTGTCACCATACATTCGATACTGTCTGATTTCCGAACTAATTCCGGTATCATTTGACGGTCAGGGTTTGAAGCAAAATAGGAACGAATACGTTCGTTGAGGCGTGTTGCTTTACCAACATACAACACTTTGCCCTTTTCGGACTTGAATAAATACACCCCAGGCTTCTTCGGGAAATCAACCGAAGAGAGCGTCACAGGCATGATGTTGCCTTCATGCCCCCCCAAATAAGACAACCCATTGAAAAATCATCCCATATTCCACCTTTGGAATCATTTAACGATACGCATCTCGCTTTGCATGAAGTTTACGTCAATGGGCATGAAAATATTTACTTGAATTATGGCGTTTGGTTGGAAACGCAAGACCTCGAAAAGAGTCGAAGTGCTGTTTCCAAAGATTGGAAGAAAACCATCACTGGAAACCTTTTCCAACGATTACGCAGAAGCAAAAATATTGATGCACAAATTGGGTTTTGCGCAAGAACACCAAAACGAGGTCTACGCTGAACTGTGATTTCGTTCATCTCAACTGAACTCGGTTCTTCACGAGGTATCAACTACGCAGAATTCAAGCATCATCGGTGATTGTGGTTTCGCGTGCTCGCTGCATTGCATCACTGGAAGTAAACCAAAAGGTTGGAGTTTCTCCAAGGTCTTTGTCCCATCTCTGTACAGCACGAGCAAACATTTCTCCTTCAGTATAGGCTTCACACCACTTGAGGTACCAATCTGCCTGTTCAACGATGTTCTCATCTTCGGGAGAGGTTCGCTTCAGAACTTCGGCTTGTAAAGCAATTGACATGAGCCATATTGGGGCAAGGGCATAGGTTGCAAAGGGATTGCGTTCCGCATCGACGTTTCGCCATTCAGTCCAAAGTGAAAACACTTGGTCGTAAAGAAAACCGATGGCCAATACGGCAAACATTACTGAGAAGAAAATCGCTGCCAGCCCAATGTAAGTACTTGGAATGCCTACGAAATCATCAGCAAAACAAAGTCCTGATTCGCAATTCGAGGTAAATCTCCAAGAAATCAGTGGCCACACCAAAAGTGTGATTGTAGTACCCCAAAGCAACAGACTGACCACAGCTTGTGATTGTTGCATTCGCCAATATTGCCTCATTACCCACATTCGGAAAAACGATTTTTTCTTTTTAGGTTCAGACATGGTAACAGCCATTCCAAGTGCTGCCCCTTCAAGAACTCCTCCCCCAAACTGAGTGCTGATGATTTGTTCTTCACCAATCTTTAGTCAACGTCATAGACAAGAATGAAACCCTTTTTTCATCATTAAGCAATGCACATTGAATTTGTGTTTGGAAGTTCTGTGCAAAGAGTTTTGAAAGAATCTCCGAGAGATAAGAGTATGAGGGGGTTTCTCGAATACGGCGTAAAGGATTCAACTCGCCTGACCATCTCTACATTAATTGGTCTGTTTTCTTTGAGCAGTTTCGCTTTTATTTACTGGGACATATCTTCTCTTATTGAGAGCAGTGCATCGACTTTTCATTCATCATGGGCATCCTTGGAATTTCTAATTCTGTGGCGCTTTACTTGTTGTATTGCCGGTGCATTCGCCGTAGTTCATATGTTTAAATCAGGGCCAGGAGTCATGGTTGTCATCCTCCACGATAAACGAAAAGAAACCACACTCTATCCAGTCGGAATTGAAAAACTTGTAACCTTCAGCAGCTGGACTTTACTTTTGAATATCATGTATTTTTTCGTTGCTGGAATTCTTTCTCTTTCAGTTCTGAATGGAACTCAAACACCTTCATGGTTAAACACCATGCTTGTTTTGCTTTTTTCAGCAGCGCTTGGAGCCTCTTTACTTACTGCCACAGTCGTCCGGTACATCATTTTACCAGGAGAAGTTCGCATCGATCGTAACCATGACCAAATGTTTAATTATCCAAATCAGATGATGCATAACTTCGCAGCAATCTTCCTCATTTTAGAAGTCATTTTTGTTCAGCCCGAGTTATCTCCGTATTTTGCTTTTTTTGGTTTGGTACTGGGAACCTTTTATTCGTTTTTTGCTTATATTTTTGCGTTCTATGGGGGTGGATATTACATCTACTCGTTCATCGATCCGAGATTACATTATGGCCCGTTATGGCTGACTGGGTTAGCAGGAGCCATTGGTCTGTTCTATCTCGGAGTATGGTGTGGTCTTCAACTCATAGCCTACAACTTTTGGATCGGTACAATTGTATTCATGCTCTGGCTTTCACTGATTGTACAATTCCGTACAACTTTAACAGACCCCGTCAATAACTCAGGTTCAGTACGGTGATTCTTGTATGAGTCTGATGGCAAGATTAAACCTTAATTGCACCTTTTACTTTAGTATTCTTACTCGAACTCTTGTACCTTTTATGTGATGCACTAAGGGATTGCCTTAGAAACAGAGGGTCTGTTGGCTATGAACATGTCAAGCGGGCTATTGTTACCGCAAGAACGCCTTTTACGGTGGCTTGGACAATATTCTGCAAGTCTTGAGAAAGCATGGGATGTGACTCGAGATATTTCTCTCCCTGGTTTAAGTGAATCCCTCGGAGTGGTTCGTTCCGCACTCAATGTTCCTTTGACATCCCTCGAAAGCCAAGGATTGGTTTTCAAAAGAATGGCACATGTCATCGGTGGAGGTTCCCGGCGAAGAAATGTATACCATCTCACCGAACAAGGGCGGCTTCTTTTCGATACATTGGGTGAAGATAATTCTAAACCGAGAAAAAGCAGTTCAGACGGCATGCCTTTCGGCGACTTTCCTCAAAGTGGGGAAATACATGGGCGTACCAATTTGATTGACGATGCCTTGTCTCTGTATAATGAACAACATTGTATGATTTTAAGCGGATTACCTGGAATTGGGAAAACCACAGTCGGAATCGCTGTTGGGAATAAAATTCTCTCTTCGGGTTCAAACATTCGATGGGCGACAGCAGACGAGTTTTCAGATTTTGAAACACTGTGCCGTTCGATGGCAATCTCATCAGCACTGCCGTCTGACTTTGATGCACTGGTTGAACACCTTGTGCATCATTGCAAGGATGAAACATTTATTTTTGACGATGTTCATATGATTCCGGGACGCCATTTGCCACAATTCCTCACTCTTTGTAAAAAGATGGAAAGTCTTCAAGGGCCGAAGATGATTTTTGTAGGCAGAGAGCCACTTACTTCATTTGAGACAGTTGAACGACTTTCAATACCTCCACTTGAAACCTCTGAGGCAATGAAGTTACTTGGAGATTCTCAAACTAAAAAGGAACGTGAACATATTGCTGAGCGATTAGGAGGGCATCCATTAGCGATTCTCCTCTACCAAAAAGGAACAGCATTACCCGAAACAAATGAGGATGTTCAATCGTATGTTGAAGAAGTCGTCATGTCAACTCTTGATGATTCAACGCGTGCTGGTTTAGACCACCTGGTGCTGTTACCTCGTCCAATTGAAGCAAAGAAGGCCTACGATGATGATGTGGTCGGGACACTCGATGATTATGCATTTTTACGTTGGACTTCCGGAATGGAGAAAATGGAATTGCAACATTTGGTTCGAAACGTTCGACGTACGACCATGACGCGAGAAGAGAAACTGAAATTACATCGACAAGCCGTACTGCATTGGGAAGAATGTGCTGAAACGCCTGATGACCAGATTGTTCTTTTATTCCACCGGATATGTTCTGAATCAGAGGATTTAGATTCGCATTGTGGGGCTGCCGTTGAGAAACTTGTTTCCACTCACAGCAGCGCTCTTTCGGTCCTTTTAGAACAGGCAATTGAACTTTCTGAACAGCCTTCATATCTGCATTACCTCGCTGCTAAAGTTGCGCTTGATCGTTGTGAACCGAAACATACACACCGTCACCTCCAACACATTGAAGAAGAGGGTTATTCGAATGAAATTGACATGGGTTTGGCCTACCTTGAAGGCCGAATCGATGATGCTGAAAAGGCCATAAAAAAAGGTTTGAGCATCGGTTCACAGCATCAAAAGAACCAGTTGGCTCTCGCTGCAGCATCCCGCCGTCTTGATGACCGAATTGACGATACTCTTACCAAAGATACTGTGCTTCAAATCAAACAGTATATTTCCAACATAATTCTTCCAGAGAACGCTCAGCAAAGGGCTGTTACCATTGTTGCACTTACGATGGTTCAGCATGCATTGGCTTTGGCTGAAGAGAATTTTGTAAAAGCAGAAACTCTACGTGCGACCCTTGTCTCAGTTGGAGGAATCGATGATGCGTTCGTTTTGGGATTAGAAGCGAAAGCCTCCTTGGTTGAAGCCAAGAAAAACCCTCATCATTTTGCTTCGGCTATTGAACGCACCAAACGCGCTCTTGCGCACCAATCGAGTCCTCTTCATCGTGATTCACTCCGATTGACGTTTGTTGAGGCGTTGTTTGAACATGACCTTGACCAAGCCAAAATTGAATTTCTTCAAGTCTCCAAGCCGAATTCTGATCCGAATCATGTCTTACTCCATCGACTTCATGCACGATGGTGGATGTGTAAGTCGAACTTGGAACCAACGCTACGGCAGATTGCTTTGAAAGAAGCGATTACTCAACATCGAGCTGCAGGTTGCCCGAGAGCTGCGAATATACTCGGGGCACGACTCCATTCTTTGCTGTAATCAAAGTTCAGCGCCGATCAACGTTTTCGTGTCAGCAATCCCTTCTAAAACACGGATTTCTTCCACAATACAGCGCGTCAGTGCGTATTCATCATCCGCTTGGACTCGAGCAATGAGGTCGTATTCACCAAACAGCATCCAACGGTCAGTGACGTATTCGATATCATCCAATGCCTTGCGAACAGAATCTTCAGAGCCAGGTTGAGTGGTAATTAAGACAAATCCAATAGCCATTTTATTCACCTCAGTATTCCACAGCAATCAGCGTCTGTGTGTCTTTCACGCCTTCAATTTGACGAAAATCAGTCATGAGCATTCGAGTAAGATTTTGTGAATTATCCGCCGAAACACGAACCAACAAATCAAATTCACCGTATAAGGCATGAACTTCAGCAACCGCTGAATGGTCCATCAAAGAAAGATAGACATCACGCTCATGAGCAGGTTGGGTTTTGAACAACACAAACGCTTCGGGCATATACAGTCGAATTGAAGAACAGTCTTATTGCTTGCGAATGAATCTCTTGGCTCGCATGAAGCATATTCTCACATTCAATCGAACCCTTCAAGTGCTTTTTCATTCAGCCAAAGATATGGACATCAAGTCTCGTACTCCTCTCGCGATTTGGATTGTTCTTTTTTTGCTGCTCGTCACTCCTTTCGCGGGACTTTCGCCCTTTGCATTTGAGAGCAATGACTCGAGTGACGAATTAATGGTTCAATCAGTGGACAGTTCGGTCAATGCACGTGCTCAAACCACATGGTCGGGAACCGTTTCAGTGACATCATCCTATACCGTATCGGTCTTTGATGAACTCATTATTTCACCTTGTACACAAGTAGAAATGGACTCTGGTGCCAGGATTTATGTAGAGGGCCGCCTTACAATTGAGGGAACAATTACTTGCCCAGTTACGTTGACTTCCTCGACAGGTTCTGACCATGACGGAATACAATTCAACAGCAGTTCAAACAACCGTGGTTCAATCCTCAACAATCTTTCAATTGAAGATTCAATCTATGGAGTGACGATGTATGGTGCCAATCCAGTTATTCACAATCTCACGATCCTCAATCCTGACCGAGTTGGAATTGACATGTTTAGTTCTTCATCACCTCTCATTTACGACCTTGTCATCAATCAAGCAGGTCGTGTCCTTCCTTTCCAAGGCGATTGGCGTTACGGTCTTGGATTATCAATTGGTTCAGGCTCAACTCCGCTTGTCGACGGTGCGGTTTTTACCGACCACCTCACTCGAGCAATCAACATCTGGGGAGGTTCGGGTGGCGTTTTACGAAACCTTGTCATGAGTAATATCAGTGGCTCAAGTTGGGCAATTTCAGCCGGAGTCTGGGTTGAAGACAGTCAACCCTTATTGTTGAATTTGACCGTTGATCGTTCAGACCATGGCATTGTTGTACGACACATCGATGACAGCGGATATACGCGTGCGGTATTCAGGGATTGTACCGTGACAAATTCAATGTATAGAGGCGTATATGTCGATAAAGAAAATCATTCGAATTATACCAATTATGAAACCGCTGACTTCACGAATTTAACCGTTCGAGGCACCGGTGGAGAGGGTGCGAAAACCCCGAACATTGCTTTTGCAGCCATCGACGTCAATTCAACCGGCGCTTGGTTTGAGAACACTCTCGTAGATAATTCGACTTCAACTGGTGTTCGATTGTATTATGCAGATTCCTCCACAACATTTCGAAATCTAACAATTCGAGATTCGGGAGACCCAGGCCAAGGCCCACACAAAGCAGGTCTCGCCATTACATGGATTTTCACATCAGCTCCAGTCTTTGATGGACTTGAAATTTCAGGTTCTGTAGGTCATGGAATTCATTCGTACAAAGCAGAATGGCAAGGAAGCGACCTGTATCTGCACAACAATTCTGAAAATGGAATGTTTTTGGATTATTCATCCGTTCAGGTCGAAGGTTCAGTCCTTGAGAATAACAGTCTTTCAGGGCTCCATATGCTCGATAATATCAACACACAACTGAACAACTTCACTGTACAGTACAACGGCTTTGGCGGGACAACTGATGAAGGAAAAGCAGGTATGTTCTTTGATCGTTCAAAGACGGTAACCCATCCACAACTCGATGTCGGATGTTCCACATGTACCGTAAGCAATTCTGCAGGTTCAGGAATCCTAATTCGAGATTCGGCCGATTTGTGGCTCAGCGATATTGTCTTGGCCGAGAACGATCCCAACCATGCTCCATTCGATGTCGATAATTCGGGACTCACACTCGGTCAACAAGGTGGTGTCATCAATGTCAATGGTCTTGATATTGATACTGAACGAAGCGGTGCATCAGGTACCCCTGCCGTAAAAATCAATCAAGCAGCAGCTCGAATTCATTCACTTACCATGTCAGGTAACCATTCTGGAATTGAATGGGATGGGCAAAACAATAACGACTACCCTTCTGAAATCAGCGACAGTAACTTTAGTGGCACAGGTTGTGTTACACTGACCAATCATCTCGATCTTTCAGGCTCAGGCAACACAGTTTCATCATCATGTAGCGGTACAATCCAACTCATCAACAGTCAAGTGAATTGGTCTGCACTTAGCGATTTGGCATTGACTTCAACGGTCTTACAACTCGATTCGAATTCGGATTTACACCTACACCAACCCGTCAATGTCGATTTGAATCAATCGTACCCAACCATTGCTTCTGGCGCAACTGTCGATGTTGCATATGACATCACCGTCTGGGTGGTGAACAACAATACCAATGGTATTCCTCAGGCAAATGTTGATGTTTCTTTTTCACAATTTGAACCGGTAATGCAAGATTTAACCAACACCTTGGGCTATCTTTCACTGCCAAATTTCATTGGACAACGATGGACTAATACTGGTTCTTCAAGTTACACAGTGGCAACCATTTCATGTGGGTACGATAGCGTTTCGAACTCAACGACCGTAACCATTGACCAAGACCGTTTTGTCAACTGTGTTCTCCCACTTGAAAACCAAGCCCCGTTTTTGATGTGGGCGACACCTGTGAATCTCGGCGTGTTCATTTCGCAAGGGCCTGTAGAATTCAATGCCTCCGATTCTTGGGACCTTGATGATGATGAACTCACGTTCACATGGACCAGTGACCTCGATGGTGATATTGTGGCATCATGTACCGGACAGGGGCTGGGCAACGGGCAGGGGATTACTCAACAAGATATGACCAATGGAGTTCCATTCACAGTCAATACAAATTATCTGAATATGGGATGTCAATTGTCCGATGGTATACATGTCATCACTCTGGAAGTCTGCGATGATGCTGGCCACTGTGTTTCTGAAAGCCGAACAATCGAACTTGTCAATCAAGCACCAGTCATTGTCTTTGATGTCACACCTGCAATGACGCCATGGTCTGAACTTGTCATTCCTCGAACCCAAAATGTTCTCTTCAACCTCACTGGAACTTTTGATCCAGAAGGCGATTCGCTGATTTGTTGGATTGAGCGTTCGTATCAAAATGATGGCGTAGGCCAACAAAGCGGTTGTCCTACAGAGGTTTGGATAAACTTTTCAATGGCTGAAACAGTTCCTTCAACTTTTAACTTGGAAATCTACGCCTATGATGGTATTAACACCCCTCCATCTGAGTATATTATTCCAGTAGAATTGTACAATGAAGTTCCAGAACCTGAGTTCACATTAACTCGTCTTGGAAATGCCAGTGAAGATGAAGTCACACTCGATGGAACTGCAACCATCGACCCAGAAGGTGACACCCTCGAAATCGAATACTGGTCGAGCCTTGACGGGCAACTGTCATGGAATAATACTGAGGCAGGTAAAGTTTGGACAGGCCATCTCTCTCGTGGGGTACATTCTATTGAGATGAGAGTTGTTGACATTCGCCCCGAACACATCAATGCAACGCGTGTGACTTCGATACTGGTTGATGTTGAAAACTCATTTCCTCAAGCAGTGATTGAAACACCTACCTCAACTCAAACATATACTTCTGCGGAACTCATTTGGTTCTCTGCAAACGGTTCAGGGGATTACGATGCTGCTTGCTCAACCTTCCCTACTGTAGGCAATTGGCACTGTGCTGAGGCAGAACCCTTCAGCGGCTCAGAGTATCTGGTCATTGTTTGGAGCAGTGATTTGGACGGTCGCCTCACTCCTGAAGGAGAAGATTGGCTCATCTTTGAAGGACGTTTGAGTGCTGGAACACACACCATTACGTTGAGTCTTGATGACGGTATACATCAACCAGTCAACGTTTCACGAACCGTTGAAGTTCTTCCTTCAGCACCTCAATTAGATCTTCTCTCTCCGCTTGATGGAGATGCTTATTCCTCAAGTTTCCAAATACAATGGGATGCGCGAGAATCGGTTGACTATGACGGAGATAATTTTACCATGTCAATCCGAAGTGACTTGCTCGACGAGCCGTTGTTCTCTGATGTGTCCTCTTCTCAGGTTCATACCTCTTCACTTCCAGCAGGAGAACACACCATCAAAATCACCCTCACCGATGAGACTGGAATGGAGCAAATTTCGTTTATTAGCCTTACAATCGGGCAATCAAACCCAGTTGCAGTTCTAATTCAACCTCAAAACTTGGTATCAATCGCCGCTGGTGAATCGGTCCTTTTGGAAGAACAATCATCGGATGCTGATGGAGATATGCAAAAGCGCGAATGGCGCCGATGGTTTGTGACCGGAAATTACGAAGTCATCTCAACGCTGAGCAGTGATTCAATTCAACTCCCACCAGGTCAATATCATCTCTCCTTATTTGTTGAAGACAGCCGAGGGGCGTACGATGAAGCCCACACCAATGTCACAATCCAATCCAGTCTTCCTAAACTTTCCAATCTCACCTTCATGCCTAACACGCTCATTGCACAAGAGATGAACACCTTCACGCTTCGAGTTCAAATGAGTGACCCCGACGGAACAACGGGAAGTGTTCGAGCAACAGTCGTTTTCAATGTCCAAAATTGGGCGTTTAATCTCACAGATGAAGACGGTGATGGTTATTGGGAAGGCATGGTTGAGATGAACCCTGAAGCAGCAGGACGACCGAACCTGAAGGTCATTGCTACCGATGGAACGGGAGATGATACCATGGTCGATATTCTCAGTATTACGCTCTATGTTGAAGAATCTGAAGGTGACAGCAGAGTTGCCATGTTCGTTGCAGCCACTTCAGGTTTCGTCGGTATTCTTGTCGTTATTGCAGTCATCGCATTACGTCGTCAGAAGAAGGCTGAACTTGCCATGATCGATACATGGGATTCTTTCGGTGGATTCTCTTCGAAACCATCAACTGAAAAGACATTGGTCAACCTTGAAGGTGGCGTTGTCGATGGTGCAGAAGAAGTACTTGCTGAAGATGAAATCCTTGAAAAACCAGAGAGCATAATTTCAGAAGAAACACCAACTGAGTCAAAACCCGTCACGGGTGTAGACTTGGATTGGGATAATGTTTGAGAAGAACCAACTCACCTTTTCTTCAATGGAAGAGAGCGTAAACGATGATGAATCTCAAATCGTTCAAATTGACTCAAACCAAAGTTTCGAGTGATTCATCACTTCTTTTGTTCTGGTAAATCCTTGTTTGTTGAATCTGGATTTGAATCACGACCGCCCCAAGGCGTGAGGGTTCGATGCAATCCAATTCGTCGAGCGAAGAGGAATTTGAAGTTCTTCCATCCGTCGCCCCATGTATGAATCTCTGCTTCACCAACACGTGGTCGGTATGGGACTGAGATCTCAATAGCCTTGTCCTTTCCAAGAACTCGCCGTGCAAGAATTTTCATTTCTTCTGAGAGAGGCATTCCATCATTGGTTGGACGCATGGCATCGTTATTGAAAATCGATTTGCGGAACACCCACATTCCGGATTGAGAATCTTTGATACCATAGCCAAACAAAAGCCGGGCAGTGAACGAAAGTGCCCAGTTTCCAAAGCCATGGATTCCAGACATTGAGCCGTCTTCAGCCAATGAAAGTCGGTCGCATGTGATGAAATCGAGGTCATCATCAAGGAGACGCTTGACCAAGGTGGGGACTAATTCTGCAGGATAGGTGCAATCAGCATCCATGGTGACAATGATATCGTTCTTTGCAACATCGAAACCAGTTCTGTATGCGCGACCGTAGCCTTTTCTTTCTTCAAGGTGAACTCGAATTTTCTTTTCTAACGCAATTTCACGCGTTCGATCGGAAGAATTACCGTCAACAATCATAATTTCAAGGTTTTTACACCAGCCACGCGGAATCGCATCAATTGTAGGCCCAAGTGCTTCTTCCTCATTTCGAGTCGGAAGAATAACTGTAACCGTTACAGGGAGTTTATCGCCCATGAGACTCCCACATTACACACCTCCTTGAAGGCATTGGGTTCAAAAGTTGATTTTTTTGATGTTGTTGGAGGTGACATTGAAACCACACCAGCCTGTCCCACACACATGCACATTGCGATGGTGTCTGGTGAATACCCTCCTCGTTGGGGGGGTATCGGTTCTGTGGTTTACCATTTAGCAGGCCATTTAGCATCACGTGGGCATGATGTGAGTATCATTACTCGAACCCATAAAGGCCGAGCTCCGTCTCAACAAGGAGTTTCAGTGATTGAAGTTCCTTGGCTGAAAGCTCCTATGGCGTTCACCCGTTCCTATGGGAAGCATGCATTACTTGCTCTCAAGCACCTCCACGGTCGAGAGCCGGTTGATGTCATACATATTCATCTCCCTTTAGCATCGTTTACTCGGAAGGAATTCAGATTTATGGAAGAGAATATTGCTCCAGTTTGTTCATCACTGCACGGTTCATGGTTGGGAGAGAAACAAGGTGTGATTCGGGCGGCTAAGGCGAATGAGTCTGCGACTTGGAGAAATCCAAACGACCTTGCAATTCGGTTGACTGCTAAGTATTATTCGAAGTATGAACGAGCAGGAATACTCGAATCAAGTGTTTGTGTTTCGAATTCTGAATCGACGCTTTCAGAGTTTGAAGATTGGTATAATCCACCGAACGATTTCCGATGTGAAGTCGTTTTGTGGGGTTGCGATCATAAGGTCTTCAGGCCACCAAATCAGGATGATGAAGAGGAACAATTGAGTCATGAGAAGTTACGTAAAAATTATGATTGCGATGATGAATTAGCCTTGAGTTATAGGCCTGAAACTAAAACTCCAATGATTTTGGCGGTTGGAAGGTTGGTGGCTAGAAAGGGGTACATGACTTTAATCAGGGCTTTGCCCAAGATTCTAGAAAGCCATCCAGGCGCCCGACTCGTCGTTGTTGGAAGAGGTCATATGAAGAAGCGCCTTCTAAAAAATGCCCGCAAATTGGGGGTGGAACATGCTTTATTTATTCGAAGCAGTATGTCTTTTGATGACTTAGCACAACATTTCCGGTCTGCAGATTTGGTTGTATACCCTTCATACTACGAAGGTCAAGGCTTGATTCCACTGGAATCATTAGCCAGTGGAACCCCTGTTGTAACAGTCAATCAACCCCCCTTGACAGAGATGGTCGATACGACTGTTGGGGACCTTTTCAACTCGGGAGACTCCAGTGACTTAGCCAAATCCGTCTGTAGAATATTTGATCAACCTCAACAGAGAACTGATAAGGCTAAAGCGGGTAGGGAAAGGGTACTTTCAACATACACATACGAACATAATGCAGAAGATTACGAAAAGATTTACGTTTCTATGGTTGCGTCAAAGAACTGAACGCCTACAAGCGTAACCTCCAAAGCACAACGGTCCCACAACTCACCATGGCGACCGATGCTCCAGAATCTATTCTGATTGCTGAAAAAAATGTTTCAGCCGATACCACCGGTAAGCGTGACCTCAATCTGGCTGCTGGTGCAACCATCGCCATCGCCATCATCACCCTTCTTTTAGCGGCTATTTGGGGTCCATCACTGTCAAATGGTTTGAATCCGAGCGATACGCAAGAATCACTCCAAGGCGACCAAGTGTATTTCACTTGGAATGAACCTGAATACATGCCTCGACATGAGGAATGTATTGACCCCGACAATGGTCAAGATGCAGGATATGAAGGCTATGGCATTGGCTATGAGCCAAGTCTTTCCATCGACAGTCAAGGAAACCTCTTCGTAACAGCCCACAAAGATTTGCGTTGGGGTGGCGAAGGTAATCCATTTGCTCCAGTTATTGGTGGCAACCTCGATACATGGTATGCTTGCGAAGACGGAGAGATGACCAGTTGGGATTATTGGGCATCTTGGTTTTGGATTTCAAACGATAACGGTGAAACATGGAGTCATGGGGATAATTTCAACCCTACGCCGGGTAATTTAGGAAATTCATTGATTGGTTCTGGTACGGGTGCAGGTTCCGAATGTCTCGGCGATGAAGGAGATATTGCAGTTGACGCGAATGACGTCGTCTACTATCTCGATACCACTTTGGAAGATAATTGGTGGCACATGTTCGAAGACGGTGGTAACACCTACATGTCTCCTGCAGTTTGTGAACGAATGCAAACAATGGCCGCTGATGATCGGCCATGGGTTGCAGCACAAGGCGATGGTATCATTCACTATCTTGGAAACTCAGGAGCTTCTCCTCCCGAATGTTCAGGTGACGTTGGTCGTTACTGGTATTATCACTCAGAAAGCGGTCGAGCACCCTTTTCTCAATGCTATGCAATGCCCGGTGGATGGTCAACTATTTCCAGTCAAAATAACGGCCCTTATGTCTTTGTAGCACAAGAAGATGCAGATTCGGCTTCAGGAACTGTTCAAGTTCGAATCAGTGATGATTACGGACGAGGGACAGGGCCAAGTCCAAGCGACGGAACATGGCAAGCACCAGTCACAGTCGGTCCTCGTGAAGGGAATTGTCCCGAAGGCTATCCTGTGGTCAACAACAACGAAGGCGGCATGGTTGTCGTGACCTGGGCAGATTGTCCAAATGGAAATACCGGTGCTTGGGAAATGCGTATTGCAGTTTCATACGATAACGGTAGCAGTTGGGAATCATGGAATGCAACTGCATTTGACCGTGGAATCCAAATGTATCCCTTCGTTTCAATTACCGAAGACCAAGTCGTCAGTGTAGCGTTCTATGGACTTGATTATGACCAAAAAAACAGCGACGATGGCTATGTCGTTGGAAAAGATTGGTACCTCTATGCAGGCGCCCTACATCATCCAATGGAAGGCGATGTTTGGGATTTCAGAATTATTGACCCGACTCCACTTCATACCGTAACTGCCTATGAGGAAAGCAGTGGTGACACCCACGCACTCCACGACTTCTTTGAGACTGTAATGTCTCCAGACGGCACCTGGATGGGAATCGCCTACCAAGAGAACATCGGTTTGCATCCCTTTGAAGAAAACGAAGAACAACGGTACATCAAATTTATTCGTGGTGATATGGCTATGACACATAGTATTGTTTCTGAATCGAAGAACAGTTCAATGGATATGCCGGCGTTTTCAATCCAAGAATTGATTCTCGCTGCTCGCAGTTGATACCATTCAGTCTGGACACCCGTAGGGTGTAGATTGACAAGGCGCGGTGTTCATAGGCACACCACCTATTGGAGAACCATGCTCGCGAAGCGGTTGATGGCCCTCTGCCTCGCCGCGATGATGGTATCTATGATTCCACCCGTTTCCGCAGACGACTCTCTGCAAAGTGCAAACCCTCTCACAGATGGGGTTACGTCGAACGGTTATGTCTGTGATCCGGACTGCGATGCAGGAGTCGACCAAGCCGATTTTTGGAAGATCGAAGCTAAAAAAGGCGACATCGTTCAAGTGTCTTTTTCAGGTTCGATGAACGGTCCTAATTTCTGGTGCATAAGTGATGGATGGACGGGTAAATTCTCTCTGCTTAACGCCCAAGGAGGAACTCTGGTCGAAACTTCTGCTGACGACAGTGCCTCATCAAAAGTTCTCTCGACGACCGTGAACTCAGCCAGTTATGTTTATGTCAAAATCAAGTCTGAAGATTCATGGTGTAACGATGGTTTTGATTACACGCTTACCCCTTCGATAGACAAAGCCAATCGAGACTCTGATGAAGATGGATTTATCGATAATGAAGATGATTGTGAAGACCTTGTTGGAACTTCTACCAATGACCGAAAAGGTTGTACTGATTCCGATTCTGATGGTTGGTCAGATCCCGATTTCGGGTGGGGTCCTCAAAACGGAGCTGATGCATTTGTCAGTGAAGTGACTCAATGGCTCGACAGCGACAACGATGGTTACGGTGATAATCTTGAAGGATTTGAAGGTGACCATTGCCCATTCCGTAGAGGTTACTCGATTCAAGATCGGTATGGTTGTCTCGATTCGGATGGCGACGGATATTCAAACGAAGATCCTGGTGCTTTAGATGGCGTGACTGCTTGGTATGCTCATCCAATCGGATTTGGTGATGCCTTTTCTCTCGACCCTACCCAATGGAACGATACTGATGCAGATGGTTTTGGTGACAATTGGGAAGATGGGGATTGGAATCTTTCACGCATTGGCTGGGGTATTGGAACATGGTTGCAAACCGCTTCAACTCCCGATGCTTGTCCTTTCATAACCGGCACATCAACCGGTGACCGATATGGCTGTACCGATACGGATGCGGATGGCTTTTCTGATGGCGATCTTAACTGGACCAAAGCCAATGGTTCGGATGCTTTCCCTCTTGAACCATCACAATGGCAAGACCGTGACTTTGATGGCTGGGGCGATAACCAAACGGAAGGCGCTCTTCAGGTGGATGATTTCCCCGATAATCCTACTCAATGGGCTGATTCGGATGAAGATGGTTGGGGTGATAATCAATCCTATGGAGCATCTCAAATCGATGATTTCCCCTTCATTGATTCACAATATCGAGATACTGATGGTGATGGTTATGGCGATAATATCGACGGTTTTGAAGCCGACGTATGCGTCTTTTCATCGGCAGAAGAAGTTGAATCTCAATGGATTTCCTACTTTGACCGGCTTGGATGTAGGGACGTTGATACCGACGGTTATTCTGACCCAACCAATGATTGGATTGCCCATCCCGATGGATTTGCGGATGCGTTCCCGAATGATGAAAGTCAATGGTACGATACCGATGACGATGGCTACGGTGACAATCTCGAATATTTTGACGGCCAAACGCTCAAATTTGCCTATCGTGGTGATGGTTGTAGGACGACAGAAGGGACCTCTACTTTTGACCGATGGGGTTGCCCTGACAGTGACGAAGACGGTTGGTCTGATCCGACCAATTCGTGGTTAGCAAGCCCCGGTGGTAAAGGCGATGCTTGGCCAATGGACCCCACACAGTGGCATGACCTTGATGGCGATGGCCGTGGCGATAACCCTCTTGGGACGACAGCAGATGTTTGTCCAAGCCAAGCAGGAACATCCGTTGGGCCTTCATCCGGTGGAGACCGTTGGGGTTGTCCTGATACCGATGGTGATGGTTGGTCAGACCTCGGAGATTCATTCATTCACGAACCAACACAGTCCCGAGATACCGATGGTGATGGATTTGGAGATTCCAAAGATGGCAACCAAGGTGATGCCTGCCCTGAAGTTCGTGGTACTTCCATTCTTGACCGGCTCGGCTGCCGTGATACCGATGGTGATGGCTGGTCAGACCCAACAGAGAGTTGGCAAGCCCATCCTTACGGTTCAGCCGATTCGTTTCCAACAGAATCTCTTCAATGGCGAGACACTGATGGTGATGGTTTCGGAGATGTGCCTCTAGGGGCACTCCGGGATGATTGTCCCGAAGTTTCGGGAATCTCTACACGAGATACACAAGGTTGTGCAGATTCCAATGGCGATGGCTGGTCGGATTCATACGGTGAGCTTTCTGCCGCCATTGCCATTTTGGGTGAAGACCCTGCAGCCTCATGGTTGACGTATTTAGTGATTGGACTTGGTTTCATTCTCGGTGCTACCTTCGCCCTTATCGTTCGCAAAGGCCGTGATACTGAATTCCTCCAAGAGGAATTGTTTGAATCAAAAGATATGGCCAACTTAGATGCCCTTACGCTGGAACCGTTGCCTGCAGCGATGATCCCGTTAGAGAATTTACCCCCTCTTCCGATTCCAGCGGGAATGGAGTTAGCGTCTCAACAACCAACTCCAGAACAAGGAGGTGACGTACATGCGTGAATCATCACGAGTTTTACCATTCCTTCTTGTTTCACTTTTGTTTGGATGCATTCTATTCCCTCTTGGATTTGTTCAAGACGTTCAAGCAGAATCCTCTGCAGTTGAAGATGCACTTGCTGCTGAAGGTTTGACACTAGTGGCCTTGCGAAACGATACTATGGATTTGAATCAAGATGGTGAACCAGATGCAATACGTGTGGTTGTCATTCTCAACTCATCTTCAGATTGGACCGAAATTGAATTGCGATTGTATGGAGTTCACAAAGATAAGGAAGTGCTACAAGAACAATACATGGCATTTACAGGTCAATCAAATGCCAGTTTAGTCTATGATGCATGGTCGGAGGGAGAGCACGCTCTTCGACTTGATTTCATCAATCAGGATGGAAGTAAAATTACAACACTTCAACTTCCGTCTTATGTTCTCAAGCCGGCTTTGAAGACTCCACAAATACAGCTTGAATTGAATGCACCGGACAGGATTGAAACAGGAGATAATTGCTCTATTGACCGCGTTTTTGCTGATGAAACAGGCCCTCGGTATGATGCGTTAGGGATACGAACTTTTTCCGGTGCACCTTTCACAGTTCTTGATAACCAGACTCTTTTGGACTGTTCACACTGGCCTGCTGGAGAATACACTTTGAAAGAAGCTTATCGTAATGATTTAGGACAAACTGCAGAATATTGGCTTAATCTCTCCATTCATAACCGCCCAGCTCCAGCCTTCTCGATGACGGTCATCGGTAGTGGAAATGTTACAGATAATCCATGTGAAATCACGATGATTCCAAACATGGCGGGGGTTGATTTTTCGACCTTTGAAAAGATTTGGACCATTCAAGGCACAGAACTCCCAGGCAACCGTAGTACGACATATGATTGCTCAATTCTGCCCGCTGGTGTACACTTGATTACATTAGAAGTCATCAACAATGAACAAATTCGAACGGTTCATGGAATCAATCTTGTTCGGCTTCCGGGTATGACTCTCTCCGAAGAGGAAGCCGCCTCTCTTCCTAGCCGTTCTTTCGGTGAGGAAACTCCAACAGAATCTGTAGGATGGTTCTCAATCGGAGTGCTCGGCCTCATTGTCTGTATTGTTGTGTTTATGCTCCTGGTTCGAGTGAAGGAGGATACAGGTGTTGGCACTTTACGTAATCTTGGACCAACACCAATGATTCTCGCTGACGGTTCCCCAGATTCCCAAGGCCTTCCAACAATGACCGATAATGAAGGCGTTCTATGGCGCCAACATCTCGATGGCACTACTGATTGGTGGGACAATCAACTACGAATTTGGCATACATGGTGAAATTATGTTCTCTTTATTGCAATTATTTCTTTATTCTTGCTTTTTTGTTCTGGTGACCAGTGTACTCATTTGGTTCATTCGAGTGCGTCCACGAAAGCCTCAAATCGATGCAAAATGGAATTCAGATTGTCAATTTTTGACGACATCGACTACAGAAGGGAGTACAATCACATTTCGAAATGTTCGAGACTTCTTTTGGCGAACAACTCGAGACCGTGATGAGGCTTGGGCTGATGAGGTTGTTGTCGATGTTGAAGAGCTCAAAGATATCTGGTTTATTGTAGACCATTTTCATTCGATTCACGGTATGGCACATACCTATCTCACCTTTGAATTCAATGACGGTACTTGCCTTTCCTTTTCGTTTGAAGCCCGTAGAAGAGCCAAGCAACGCTACCATCCATGGGATGGTCTTTGGCGAAATTATGAATTGTACCTTTTGGTAGGTTTTGAACGGGATCTTACAGGATTACGTACGAATGCTCGGGGAAACAAAGATTACATGTTTCGAACCATTACTCCACCTGGGAAAGATAAGGAAATGCTACGTCGATTAGCAATGAAAGCGAATCAACTTGCTGTGGAGCCGCAATGGTACCATTCATTTTTGACAACGTGTAACACCTCAATCGTCCGTATGGTCAATCGAGTTACTCCTGGCCGAGTACCCTTCTTATGGCGGAACTTCCTTCCCGGATATACTCCACGGGCTGCTCTCAAACTCGGATTAGTTGAGGATTGGGGTGGGCTGGAAGGGACTCTTGAACGGGCTCGAATTGATATCGTAGCTCAACAATGGGATGGGGAAGGGGACTATTCAGAAATGCTACGTGAGCATTTACCTACTTCAGCGGTCCAAGAAAAGTAATAATTGACCCGATGAATGACCAATCTTTAGACAATCACCTTCTACTTGATTGTGAAGTCCTTGGGTCCCTGGCTGTAATACTTCATTGTCCAAATCCCATTTCGCTCCGGTGATTGTTACGCCTTCTGCGGCACCAATAGAAAACAACGAAAAGGAAGTTGATTTTTCTATAGAATCGTTTTCATAGCCGGATTCAGCAATCAACTCTATGGTAGATTTCGAGGTGTGAAGGCGGGTATTTGAAGGCACTTCACACAGCGCCAATATCGCTGCAAAATGATGGGCGAGATCACCACCTTCAATGCCAATAATTTCTATTCGTTCCGCACCTTGACCAATCGACCATTTAATTGCTTTGACAAGGTCATTATTTCCCTGCCCCCCTTGGTGAATGAACTGGGGCGTATATTGCTGGAGAATCTTTCCTTGAACTTCTTCTGAAATACTGTCCATGTCGCCGATGACCGTATCGATTGAGAGATTCTGTTCAAGGCATTGGCGAGCAGCCCCATCACATGCAATGATGTGTGATGCTGCTAGGGCTAATGGTTTCCAAATAATCGTTTGAGGCCAAAGGCCATTCGCTACGATGAGGTAGGTCTTTTCCGCCATAGTACGGCGAGGTGGTTCGTCTTCTCAAACCCACCTATTCCTGTTTCAGAAAAGGTGTATTTCCAGTTCAATCTTCTGACCCCCTACGGGGGTCAATGGATACAAACTTCAAGAAGCGTTTTCAAGGAAGCCGACCGACAAGGAACCATGGCGGCGGCGGCAAGCAGAACTTTCCCTACAGTATCCTTGCTGCTTTCTCTCTTATTTGTGGTTCATCTTTTCTCGCCTCTGGTACAACATCCTTTGGAATCTGAAGATGAGTTGACCGATTTGTTGGTTCAGTCTTCCAATGAATACATCACTTTCAACGATGTGTATAGCCATGAATTTGCAGGTTCAAGTCTTTCCTTTGACGGATTGGATGATGCAACAGTCCGTGAAGAATCAGCATTGGATATCTGGATGACTGAAATGCTTCAGATGCTTCCAAATGAATCAATGGGTTCTCCAGACCTCAAACTCAGGCACGATGAAGGCTTTGATGCATGTTGGACGACCGAAGAAGGAAATATCTACGTAGGTTCCCTTGAAGGCGGTAATGCATCGTATTCTTCAATTCAATCTGGTTGGTCGATGTATTTGGTTGATTCAGTATCTGCTGCAAATGAAAGTTCTCTGGTAGATTGTGCTCTTGCGGTCAATGAAGATGGTCGACAATATGTCCTGTATGCTGATGGTAACAACATCAAATCTGCTCATATCGCCTACCCAAGTTCGGTCTACTCTGAACTTTCATGGCAAACGATTACCATCCGATATGGTGTTCAACCAACCGATATCGAAATGGTTCTCCTACCAAATCAACTCGAATTGGCTGTTTTCCGTGATGTCGATGGTGCTCTGTGGCAACTCAATTACAGTGGTAATATCTGGTATGATAATCTTCTCGACAGTGGTCCAGTGGGACACTCAATAGAATTAGAAATGGACCCAGATGGAGTCGCTCATTTGCTGTATACCGCTGGTGAAGAGGTTCGATTAATTCGGTATGACGGAAATACCTATGATCGCCGAGTGCTTGTGCGAGATTCCAATCTTGCCGGTCATATCGGTATGGGTCTTGACACCAATTCAGTTGAACAGATTGCCACCACGTCACTTTCCAATGGCATTACTACTTTGCAACTGCTACGAAGCCTTTCAGGGCAAAGTGAAGGCCGAATTAACCCTGTTCCAAAATTCCAAATCACCGCTTCAGTCGACATCGAAGAAGGTGACTCAGTAATGGCTGACATCAATGCAGATGGCTTTGATGATTTCATCTTCTCTGAACCTGGGTTCTCAAACAATCTCGCTGAATCAGGTCAAGTAACCGTATCCTTTGGTTCTGCGCAAGGTATCTCTTCATCCAATATGTGGTCGATGACAGGCGCACAAGCAGGCCAACGCTTTGGTTCAGGTCTTGCTGTTCAAGATTTCAATGGAGATGGGCTGAATGACCTTGCTATCGGTTCTTCTGGTTGGAATAACACCCAAGCAAATGACTCTGGAGACCACGGTTTGATTGAAATATTCCTCGGTACTTCTTCAGGAGTCGAAAATGATTCATGGTGGAATGTATCTGGTAATGAAGGCGAAGCACTCGGTTGGAAAGTCGAAGGTATTGCCAACATGAATGGTGATGGGTTTGCTGACTTGGCTGCTGTGGCAGGAAATCATTCGATTATTGTGGCGACAATTCCAAATGAAATAGTTCACAAAGGAAAGATTGTGATTTTCAAAGGAAACAGTTCGATGATGAACCATGTTCGCAACATTACTCAAACTCAAGAATCCACTCTTTTGGGCCGCTCACTTAGCGGTTCAGGAGACTTGAACGGTGATGGTTTCGATGATTTACTTGTTTCCAACGCAGCGAGTTTCGAATCGTTCAGTGGGTTTCCTTCCGTAGAAATTTACTTTGGTACATCCTTGGGCTTCAATGGTACTGCAGACCAAAGAATCCTCTCCACAGTTCAAGGGAAAATGTTTGGTCACACCATTGATTTCATCGGGGATGTCAATGGAGATGGCTTTGACGATATGATGTTCTCAGAAGTGTATAATGGGACCTCTCAATTTCAAGCTGGGAAAATGTGGTTGTACCACGGCTCTTCGGCTGGAATTCACTCTGTCGTTCCAAATTGGACGAAAACTGGTGACGTACCCAATGCCATGCTTGGCAGAATGTTCATGGGTGCTGGAGATGTCAATGAAGATGGTTACGATGATGTATTACTCATGCAACAAGGTGCAACACGCAACGGTAAGGTTGAGTTAATTCTCGGCTCCGCATTAGGTTTACTTAGCGGTTCAGAATTACTTGCTACAGGTTCGGCTCAAGAATACAAAGGAATGTCGATGTCCACACTTGGTGACGTCGATGGAGATGGTTTGAACGAAATCAGTTTGAGTTACCGTCAATCGACTTCTGGGACTTCTTTCCAAGTGGTCCATGAATTGTATTCAGAACGCGATTGGGAATCCACGACATTTACCTATGCTGATGAACTTGAATTCCTTGATCTTTCAACTTCAAGTCGAGGTGAAGCAAGCATGCTCTTATCCTTCAAAAACTGGCAATCATTCCATTTCCTCGAGCATGTTGATGATGGAACAGCAACCGGCCTATGGGCGGACAACACGCTTTCATCAGAAACTCTGAATTCAACCAGTTTCGCTTTCGCAGGCACCAGTTCCGGTCGTCCAATCGTTCTTTCGACCGAAGGCGGCCATGCTTTGAAAATGCAAACCACTTCGAGTTATACTGCTGTTGAAAAAAGTATTCTAACGACTGGAACGATGGGTGCATTCCTTGGTTCTGCACTTGATTCAGACGGCCATCAACATATTGCGCATGCAACCCTGGGCGTTGGAGGCCATCAAATATTCACCTCTATTGAAGACGATTCAGGTTGGACGAACACGCAAGTTGCCACCGACCTTGACCTTGCCGACCCAATCGTTGTGCTCACAGATTCAAACGATGAAACCAGTGTTCTTTACCGCGATTCAACAGACAACCAATTGATGTTGTCGCATCATGATGGCAGTTGGACTGCAGCCATGATAGGTTCACAAGGCGAGGCAGTCTCCAGCGACTTCCCTGGTGTGTATCTTCCAAATGATGACCTCGCAATAGCTTTAATTTCGAATGATGGCCAAAATCACAACCTCAGTGTTTGGATGTATAACGGTACAAACTTCACCTCGAGTACCATCACAAGCCTCACTGATCTTTCAAGTAAAATCCATATCGCCTTGGCCGATGATGGAACAATGATGGTAGCAACACTCACTTCGACTGGAGTATTAAACCTCTATGAACGGCAAGTAAATCAATCAACTTGGGCCGAAAACTCGACTTGGAATTCAACCGTCCTTACACAACCAAGTGGTTCAATTAACAGTTTTAATCTTGACCTTACCGGTGGATCAGAACCTGCAATGGCCGTCCGTGGGAATGTGGACAGTGATGTTCTTTATGTCCGAAATGGGTCACTCGACTGGTATTCTTTTGGAGATCAACCAACATCGACTCTCGATGGAGCATGGGACCTGTCTTCTGAAAATGGAATCTATATCTTGATGACCAGCGTTGGTTCAGACAACCTCTTGACGTGGAACAGTCTCAATGCTGAATCCTTTTCTGAAAATCAAACACCTCCGCAGTACATTTGGAGCAGCCTCTCCTTTGGAGACATTACCGCTACGGGAACTGTTGGCCTGTATACCGATTCGAATGAAACATTGCACCTTGCCATTCAGGACAATGTTCTTTGGGATGTTGAAGTTTTACGTTTGTATCCCGATGCGGACCGAGATCTGATTTTCGATTTGGTTGATGATCTTCCACTGTTAGGAAATCAATGGTCTGACGCTGATGGTGATGGATATGGGGACAATGCACTTGGCCCTCTCCATGACGCTTGTGAATCAGCAAATGCTCCTTCTTCGTATTACATGTACGGCTGCCTTGACTTCGATAACGATGGTTATGCAGATATCGAAGATGCCTGTAACGATGATGACGGGACTTCTTGGATTGACCGTAAGGGATGTAACGATTACGACCAAGACGGTTGGTCAAATAATAATTTCAATTACTTTGATGGCGACTTTTTCACATTCAATTGGAAACTTGCTTCAGACAGTGATGGGGACGGCTATGGGGATAATTCTGGGCCTGACTGTTGCATTACAGAATACGATTCAAGTCGACCAATTGGAGACTTGTTCCCGTTCAACCCATCACAATACAAAGACCAAGATGGTGACGGTTGGGGTGACAACTCCTCGGACCCCGTTGACGGCGATGCGTGTAAATGGGATTGGGGGGCATCATGGAGAGATCGCAAAGGCTGTCTTGACACCGACCTTGATGGTTCTTCAGACCCTTCAACCAGTGGCGGATTTGAATGGAACGTTACACACGGTGCAGATGCTTGGCCATTTGATGGCACTCAATGGGCAGATTCCGATGGCGATGGCTACGGGGACAACGGTTCAGAGGGTGCTACAAATCCTGACCGATTCCCGAACATAACCGGTGCTGCTGAGGATAATGATTCTGATGGTTATCCTGGCCGATGGACCGAATTTTATAATGGTTCTTGGGATGATGATAATGATGGCGTAATCAACAGTAAAGATGAGTGTGGAGATTCCAATTTATCAACAGAAGCAGGAGTAATCGATGAGTTGGGCTGTAATCTACCTTCATTTAGAAATCAAACTGGCGGCCCAACAACAAATGGTGGTGGACTTATTCTCGACGGTTGTCCCGATACATGGGGCAATTCAACCGATCCATATCCTGGATGCCCAGACACCGACGGTGATGGATTCATGGACTCACAAGATGAATTCCCACTTGAATCCTCACAATGGCTCGATTTTGATTTAGATGGATTCGGAGATAATCCCGCTGGATATCAAGCTGATGAATGTCCAACAATCGCAGGTGTACTTGAAGGAACGAGTCCTTATCTTGATGGTACAGGAATCGGATGCCGGTTTATCGATGATACAGATCTTGACGGCGATTTTGTTCCCGATGAAGAGGATATTTGCGCAGATACTGATGAAGGACTTATGGTCAATTCAGTTGGTTGCGCAGAAAATCAATTGGATGATGATAGTGACAACATCATGAATGACATGGACCTTTGCCCTCTCACCCAATTGGGCGAGATTGTCGATACGAGTGGTTGCAGTGATGCTCAACTCCAGAGCGATGACGATATGGACAATGTAGTCGGTCCTTCAGACCTGTGCCCAGACACGCCCATTGCTGAAAAAGGGGACGTTGATGTAAACGGTTGCTCAGCATCCCAGCGTGATTCAGACGGTGACGGTGTAACCGATGCGAATGATGCCTGTCTAGATACGCCAACAGGATATCCAATTCTTGCGAATGGATGCACTGATGAAAGTCAGTTCGGTGACGAAAGTGATTTTGATGGTGATGGCTATTTAGACAACTACACGTTCACACTCAATGAAGAAACAGGCTTGAGAGAAAACCAATCAGGTGACGCCTTCAGAGTAAACAGTGAACAATGGTCTGACCAAGATGGAGATGACTATGGAGATAATCCGAATGGTTCAGAATATGACTATTGTCCGACAGAATTTGGGACCTCATACCTAGACTTCTTCGGTTGCATTGATGATGGTGATGGCTATGCAGATGCCTTCGAACCTGCGGGTCTTGCGGGTAACCCTACTCAATGGTTGGATGACGATTACGATGGATTTGGAGATAACTTGAGTGGGACCTCACCGGATTTATGCCCTGATACACCTTATTCTGCGAGAGCAGATGTTGATTCTAATGGATGTATCTTAGACCAACTTGATTCGGATAACGATGGTGTTTCTGACCTCAGAGATAACTGTCCGAATGAAGCCAAAGGAGAAGACGGATTTTCTGATGGATGCCCGCTTCCCTCGGCTAATTCCGATGATGGAACATCTTCACTGTTCGGTTCCTCGACCATCATAATCTCAGTTGCCGTTGGAGCGGTTCTTCTGCTCATTGGAGCAGTCCTCTTCATACGTAGTCGAGGTGATGAGTACGGCGTTGACGATGATGATGACGATGATTGGGATGATGATGACGACGATGAACCTCTTGCGTTTAGGAACAGTCGCAGTACCCAATCCCCACCTCCAACGAGGAATACTCCCTCACGTAGTCCAACAAGCGGTCCGTCGAATGCACCTCCAAGTGGCCCATCCAGAGGTCCTTCGAAAGGTCCACCGGGGAGAGGTCCAAGTTCAGCATCACCTCCAAGTGGCCCCTCACGAGGCGGTTCTTCACCAAAGGCACGCCCACCGTCGAGTTCATCATTTGCAGAACAATCAGAGCCTGAGTCCGTAGTTGAAGACGAAGGCGGTGCTAAAATCCGAAAGGCGACCCTCAAAATTGATTTGTCAATCTTCGAGGAATGGCAAACAGATGACAGAGAATCTGCTGCGGATTGGGTACGTAGTTCTCTCGATGAAGGTGATGAGGAGCGTACAATCATGATGCAATTACAAGAAACTGGTTGGTCAGCCCCTCAATCAAGAGCGATTTTTAACATGGGGCGGAGCCGCTGAAATGGAGTTGTGTTTGCGAGTGAAGGAACGCTTTCCAGCATCATACTCAAGAACAGGATTCAATTGGACACAAAAGAGGGGGGTAGAAAATGAACGGTAAAGATCTCGAAGGTGCTTCAATGCCCAGTGGTATTGAAGTTGATGAGGCAGCAGCCTATTTTGGTGTCATTGAATCTTCTGATATGGTTCATACCTTGATGGCAATGGAGCACAGTCAAGCGTTAGAGCAATTCTTTTCAATTCTTTCGGATATCGTCCTCTTGCCCGGTGATTTTGATTTTGAAGCTGCAAGTGAACGTATTCAATGTGAAGGTGGGGAAATATATTACTTGGTCACCGGCCATTTGGGGCTGATGAGTCTTCCAGACCAATTGTCGAACTACCTTGGCCTACCCGATTCTGCCGGGAGTTTGAGTGGAAATACCCCTGCGATTTCCATTGATGACCAAAATAAACTTGCAACACTCGCCGACCCAATGCGGATCATCAAACTGTTAGCGATTGCTTCAACTACTGGTTCGGAAGGAGAAGTTACCCGATATCACAATGCAATAAAAGCGTTATTTGCCGACCCGGCAGGTAATATGACGACTCTTCTCGCTGTTGCTGATGAACTTGATGCGGCGATGGATGTAGCAGGCCATGCTTTACCTCTTCCATCCTTGGCAAGTGGGGAAGCAGGTACAGTAGCGATTGCTCCTCTTCCTGCCTCTTCTTCGGTCGCTCTTCCTCAGTCGACTGTTGAAACAATTCCATTACCTGGGGCAGAAGTCGAGGGAAATGTTTCCTTACCTCCAACTTTAGAACCGAGTACTTCACAGAATTTGGTTGAACTTCCTATAATTCCGAAAACACCTGAGCCAGAGCCCTCGCTCGACACATCGAACCAGAAATTAGTGGCAAAGGCAGAGGAAGATGCATTTTCAGGCGCATTTGACATGGGGCTTGGTAAGGATGAACCCACTGCAGAACCAGTGCATGTGCCAGAACCGGTACCAGAACCAGTGCATGTGCCAGAACCGGTACCAGAGCCAGTGCATGTGCCAGAACCGGTACCAGAGCCAGTGCATGTGCCAGAACCAGTACCAGTACCAGAGCCAGAATTTGTCAGTGCAGCAGAACATTTCATTGCAGCTGATGTCGATGGTAGTCGGGAACTCTCAGTCGAAGAATTAGCCGTTGCAACAGGGACTTCTCTTGAAGAAGCAGAAACTCTACACAAGGAAGCTGACACCGACGGCGATGGTGTCGTTTCTCTTTCCGAGTTTATCTCATCCCCAGCTGCTGAAAAAACACAATCGCTTCCTCGACCTGTTGCTCCAGTTCGTAAACCACTTTCTCAACCTGCTCCCGCAGCACAACCTGTTCCAGCAGTACAACCAACCCCACAACCTCAGGAAGATTGGAACCAACAGCAACCCACTCAACCGCAGCAGCAACCCCAACAAGATTGGAATCAACAACAACCCCAGCAACAAGGCTGGAATCAACAACAACCTCAGCAACAAGGTTGGAATCAACAACAACCAGTGCAAAACATACAACCGACGATACGCTCTGGCGTTTTATGTCGAAGTTGTGGAATTGGCCTTGACCCGTATTGGAGATTCTGCCCAATATGTGGGATGCAAAATGCGGTTCACTGATTATTCCAAAGTACGAATTCACCTTTGGAAATAAAGAGTGTATCGTCAAGCCAAACACTGGCGTTTTTGAGTACACCTGGGATGTGAATTCCAACGGAAGATGTACCGCCCAATGCTGTGTTATCTCCAACTGAGAAATAGCAGGTGCCGAGTCGCTTTTCATCTTCGAGAACATTTCCAGAAAGCCGTGCTTGTGGATTCATACCGAAACCAAATTCTGCCATTGTCCATACATTTTCTCTATCTTTCGTTCGAAGACGTTTAGCAGCCTCACCGAATTCTTGTCGAATTGCAGCAGCGATTGTACCTCCTTTGACATCCATGACCATTCCATTTTCGATCACAAATGTGATTGGTTCATCAACCAAATTCGATTCCCATGAACCGTCGATGACTACAGTTCCGTTCATTGTTCCTTCACGTGGCATGATGAATGCTTTTCCAGCAGGAAGGTTTGTAAGCATTTTTGGACGATTGCAAATACCGTTGTCATCGAGTTTCCATTCTCGCCAATTGACCTCGAATGTAACATCTGTTCCTTGCTCCGATGTCACTTTGACAATTCGCCTTCGACGGAAATATGGTCCGAGGTCACTGATTTTTTGTTTGATGAGGGAGAAATCCGCCGACATTCCTCCTCGACTGAACATTTCATTGGTCATCCCCGGCATTGTTGCAACACGAGCACCACCGCGTTGAGATTGGCGTATCGCACGGGTATGTGTCAATGAATAACGAGTTGGGGCGATTACTACTTGCTGTTGGCGCATCAGATTGGCCACGGGAGATGGTGGCTCTTCTCCATGATGACGTGCTTTCGGCATGACAATGAGAAGAACACGGTTGGAGCGTTCATTAGCAGCTTCATGCAAGGCTTGGCCAATATCGCCAGTCGTCGGGTCGCATACGATGAGAACATTTTCACCTCTTCGGATATCCATACAGGTCTTGATTACTGTTTGTGCGCTAAGTTTCAACTGCTCAGTGACTTCTTCTATAGAAAGTTCATCAAAAGGAACAACTTCTTCAATCGATTTTACATTTGGTTGACCCATTTGATCTACGGGTTCCTCACCGATTGTTTTGATTTCATCAACCACTTCTTGGAGTTCTTCATCTTCAGTGTTCAAAGGTTCAATCTTTTTCTCTTTACCGGAAAAAGGTCGCACCATATGTCAGCGAGGGGGGCTTATACTTTCAATGTGTGGCAGTATGTCTCAAAGAAATACTTTCGAACCATTCATACAAAGGAGAAGTACAAGTGTTCATGACTGAGGAACTTGTGGATGAATTCATGCACGCCTATGCCGTATTCATTGAACGAGTCAAAGATATTCACCGTCTTGGAGCACTACAAGGGCATTTAGGTTGGGACCAAGAGACCATTATGCCAACAAAGGGTTCAGAAGCACGTTCTGACATCCTCTCTTGGCTTGCTGCCGAACGTCATAACCGGTTAATCGACCCAAAAATGGGCCACATGTTAGATGCTCTTGAACAAGATGAGACACTCAACGACGATCAAAGTGCCAATGTCCGAGAAATGCGCAGATCTTATGACAAAGCAGTGAAACTACCATCCGAATTTGTTGCTGCATTTGCCAAAGCCAAATCTGAAGCCCTCTTGTCATGGCAGAAAGCACGGTTGAATTCGGATTTTAAGGCATTTCAACCACAATTGGAAAATCTGATTGGAATGACCAAAGAAAAAATAGCTTATTATGGAGGTCAAGACAATCCTTACGACATTTTACTTGATGAATATGAAGTTGGGATGAAAGTCTCTGATTACGACCCCTTGTTTGCAGGTCTTCGTGCCCGTCTCGTTCCCCTTCTTCAAAAAATCACTCTTGCCCAAGAGACACATCCAGACCCAGAACTACCGGATGGTCTTCGCTTTTCCATAGAAGCTCAAACTGACTTTTGCATCAAGGTGTCCGAGGCGATGGGATTTGATTTTGAGGCTGGCCGAATGGATGCATCTACACACCCCTTCTCTGCAGGGCTTTGGCCGGGTGACACACGATTCACCACTCGGTTTGACGAACTTGATCCGTTTTCATGTTTGTATGCGGTTATGCATGAAACAGGCCATGCATTGTATGAGCAAGGACTTTCAGAAGCATTTTCGTTAACACCAAGAGGTGCAGCAGTTTCGCTTGGTGTTCATGAATCACAGAGCCGGTTTTGGGAGAATCAAATTGGAAGAACCACCGCATTTTGGAATATTGCTTTACCTTGGTTTAGGGAGCACTTTCCAGATTCACCCGATTGGGAACCTGCAACATTGAACCGTATTGCAAATACCGTTTCTAAGGGCTTTATTCGAGTCGAGGCTGATGAGGTGACTTATAACTTACATGTTATGTTGCGCTATGAAATTGAAAAGAAAATATTCAATGAAGATTTACCAATTTCACAATTACCTGAAACATGGAATTCAATGTTTGAAGAATGGTTCGGGGTAAAAGTTCCCGATGATGGCGTTGGTTGTCTTCAAGACATTCATTGGTCTATGGGTGCTTTTGGTTATTTCCCAACCTATACTTTAGGGAATCTCTATGCTGCACAATTACTTGAAGCCATGGAAAAAGATTTAGGGAATATCGATGCAGTTGTTTCATCCGGTGACTGGTCGAGTTTACTTCAATGGTTACGACCTCGTATTCATGAACAAGGAAGCAAAATGACGCCTGCTGAACTTATTGAATCAGCGACAGGGTCTCCACCTTCACCCGAACCTTTCCTTCGATACGTTGAAGGTAAATACGGTTCGTTGTATGGTTTGTAATCACTCTTCTTCTGAACCGAGCATCGAATTCATTCGAGCTGTAAGATCATTGATAGCGTTCATCAGATCATCAGTTCGGTCTTCTTCACTGTCCGTACCAAACGACAGTCCAAGCATTGTAACCATTGCACCTGATAGCATAATTACCGCAGGCATATAGACGTCTGATGCAGACATTACGTTATCTGCTGCTTCCATCCAACCCAATAATGCGCCAATAATAAACACAGTAAAGCCGATGACGACTTGTTGATATCCTTCTCCAATATTTTCTTCGAGCCAACTCATATAGTATCCCAGAGATAAATTACTCGGCAGAGTGTATAAGTCTATCTCTCTTCTCGAACCTAAATGTGAAAAAGAACACTTATTTCCAGGGTGCCATGATGATTGGAGTGCCAGAAGTCCCTTTTTCAACAAGGATACGACCCTTTTGCCCAGTTGCTTCAGTTCGTTCAAACACTGGAACGCCAGCTACAATTGTAACTTTTGGCCATCCGACTAATCGACGGCCACTGAATGGATTCCAGCCAACTCGAGTCCAAGCATGCTCATCTTTGACTTCATGTTCTGTTTCCATATCAACCAATACAAAGTCAGCATCAGCGCCAATTTCAATGCGTCCCTTTCCAATCATGTTGTAACAATCTGCCACATTGGTTGACATCAAGCGAACAACTTGTTCAATTGTGCACTTGCCTGCTTTTGCATGGGTCAACATGACAGCAAGTGAAGTTTCGACACCAGGCATTCCACTTGGTGCCTGAGGGAAACCGAGTGCTTTACCTTCCAGTGTGTGAGGTGCATGATCTGTAGCAATACACTGAATCGTACCATCGAGTAAACGGTTCCAAAGAATTTCCTTATCTTCCTGATAGCGAATTGGTGGATTCATTTGCAAACGAGTACCGTGAATCTCAACGTCTTTATCGGTAAAGGTGAGGTGTTGCGGTAGTGTTTCCGTTGTGATGATTGCTCCTTCTCCTGCTTCAGAAGGTAATGAAGTGATTCCATTCAACCAATCCGCCTCGACACCAGAAGTCAGGTGCAGAATGTGTAATCGATGGTTGTAAGTTTGAGCCAGTTCTACGGCCAGTTGGGTCGCAAGTAAGGCAGTAGTAGCATCACGCCATTCAGAATGTGCGGCAATGTCTGTGCGATGTTCAAAGTCTGGGAATCGTGAGTTTAAACGCTTTTCATCTTCTGCATGTACTGCGATAAGTCCCGATGTCTTGGAAAAGATAATTTCCAATGCTGCCCTTTCGTTAACCAATAATGTCCCTGTTGAAGAACCCATGAATACTTTGATTCCACAAATACCTGGGATTGAGAGAGGTGCGTCGGGAGTTCCAACAACCTCTTGCAAATCTTCTACATTTTCGGGAGTCGCACCGATGAAGAAACCATAGTTATTGATGCATTTCGCCGCAGCAGTATCGAGTTTCATTTGCATCCCAGCCATGTCTGTAATGGCGGGTTTGTTATTTGGCATGTCGAGAAATGAAGTTACGCCTCCACTCACAGCAGCAGCAGAGCCACTTTCGAGATCTTCTCTTTCAGGCTGGCCTGGGTCTCGAAAGTGTACTTGTGGGTCAATTGCGCCTGGTAAAAGATGCAAGCCAGAACCATTGATGAGCAATTCATTGTCAAGTGGTTGGAGTTGTTGAGGTTCAGTTATGGCATCTATGATACCTTCAGAGATGCGTACATCAGCAAGGCGTGTTGAATCTGGCAAGACGACGGTAGCACCGAGAATAAGCATGTTACCAAGGCTTCGGACTGACTCCATGAACCGGTTTGAGCGCATCCACTCAATGAACTATCGCTTTGTTCTTTTATCGACGACGGGCAGATTTCGGCCGAAAGGCATTGCAGATATTGTCCACAGTATCGATGTAAGGGCCACCGATAAGATCGACGCAATATGGTACAGACTTCCAAATCTCATCGATTGTTTCTCGAATTGATTTTGGTCGCCCAGGTAGATTAAACAGTAGACACGAACCTCTGGTTCCACCTATTTGGCGCGAGAGGATCGCTGTTGGTACGAAGTTCAAAGAAATCGCTCGCATTTGTTCTCCGAAACCAGGTAGAATTTTTTCACAGACGTTTTCCGTCGCTTCTGGTGTCACGTCACGTGCTGCAGGTCCTGTTCCACCAGTTGTTACAATAACATGGCATCCTAAAGCGTCACTGAGTTCAATTAGCGTTTGTTCGATGAGTGCTTGGTCATCCGCAATACATCGATAATGAACCGTTGAAGGGCTTGCTAAACCTTCTTCGAAAAAAGCAAGAACTGCAGGTCCGCCTTCATCTTGATAGGTGCCGGAACTGGCTCGGTCACTTACAGTTACAATCCCAAGAATCACATGTTCACCACTATGGTTTTCAACCCCGGGGAGGTGATGAATAGGTTGCATAGATTCAACTCCATCATTGATTGCCGTATTTGGCTTTGATGTTGGCGTGGAAATTATCAAGTAAAGTATCTTCAAATAATTCCGTTTGACGTCGCATCTTTGTTGAACGGATATGCAAGAATGCAGCACCTACAAACACGATAATAATCAGTGGGATGACAGCCTCAAGCTTGTATTGGTGCATGAATTTGACAATGCCTTCTGCGGTGTAGGCCCATGTGATTGAAGCAATTGAACCTCCAATAATTGTAGCACTTAACACGCGCATAAAGTTCATCCGAGACAAAAGTCCAAGCATAGCTCCAACAAGAACACCGGAAGCCATGAACGGGATCCAAACGAAAACAATTAATCCCCAGAATCCCCATTTGTTAATCATTTCACGCTTTTCATTGGCCATATATTCGACCGTTGAAAGGGTGTCTCCAAGAAGTTTAGTTTGTAACATTTTACCCCCAAACCCATCTTGTTTTGCGACTGCAACAATACGTTCATCGTTCTTCAAGTCACGTTCAACACGTCCTGCACCTGAACGTTCTGACAATGTGGAAACTTGATTTCGTCCTTTGACAATCAACTCTTGTGAGCCTAACAAGTCAGCATTTCGCTTTGAGATGAAATGGTGAAGTTCAGTTTGAACCTCATCGCGGGTTTTCTTAAATCTGAAGAAAGCAAAGCGTTGGGTAGGTCGGTAGATTACGGATACAAAGATGACTCGGTCATCGCTTGTGACAACAGCAGCTTCCATCTTCAGGTCGTTTCGGCGTGCGAAAAACAGTTCCAAACTTTCTCGCACTTCATCTTCAACTCGAGAGAGCGTGTGTAACTCGGAAAAGAAATCTGAATAATTTTGCTCTTCATCATCTGTACTGTGGTTCGCAGAAGTCCCTACGCCGACTCCGGATTCAAAATCAATGGCTTGATTGACTCCAATGGTTCGAACGGTAAGTTGGACAGGTTTGAAGACTCGGAATATCGCAAACTCTTCGAGAACTTCACGTAGAACTTCAGCACGTACATCTTTACTATCGGAGAGCGTTGATTCAGTGTTTTTGTACGGTACCATGATATCAATCGACAAATCTCTTGGCTCAATTTTATACAATTCCCAATCGATATCAATGTTCAAACGATGAGCAGTCTTGTTGATCGAGTCTTCTACCAAACGAGAAATATGCGTTCTCGACAGGATGTCGTCACTGTCTTGATGATAGACTTTGTACATCAGTGGATAGATGATCAAAAGAGATATTGCGGAAAGGGAAAGTGAAGAAAAGGCCATCCACCATGCAGGGATTCCAGCGGCTCCACCTGCAAGCATTGCCGTTTCACGTCCACCTCCAAGTTCAGCTCCAATCAGTACATACCCCCAATTGCCAAGATCTTGAACACCCCAGCAGGACCGAGCGCCTGTATCGGTCATTCGGACCTGATGTTTATTTTCAGAATCTACAAAAGGTAAGAAAGCAAAGGTTTGCTTGGAAATATCAAGTTCAAATTCAACACTTTTGGAAATCTCTTCTCCTCCCTCTACAATACTTGCATTCGGGTCTGAGTGGTTCGATTGGTTGTAGACGGTAATGGTATAGCTCAAGTCATATTTTCCTTCTTCAAGGCCGTCAAAAGGGGCAGCAAAATACATTCTTTCTGCATCGGATTCACCTTCAGGATTGATGAATTTTGTCGAGGAGTTGGTCCATGACATCTTCGCAGTATCTTGTCCATCCAATTGGACAATTGTGTAGATTCCATGCGCATATCCACTTGGAAGGTTATAGCCATACATTGAAAATTTCCCAGCATCATCATTTGGCCATATGAAGATCCAAGGTTCATCAGTGATTTCTTCACATTCACCGCCAATGTCAAGGAAAGTCTTCGATGCTGCGTGATCGATATATGTTGAATTTCCAAATGTTCCAGATGTCATCCCCAAAATGAGTAGTACGTACAAAAGGGTGTAGAGGATTCCACCAGCCAAGACAAAGTTTTCCTTCTTCGCCAGGAAACTTTGCTTATCATCTCCACTCCGTCTATTTCGAATCTCGACTAATTCTTTGGTGATTTTGTTATGGGCTTTTGCCTCATGGTCGATGTGCTCGACTTCATCACCGGAATCACCTTTCCCTTCGGGCATACTTCAAGCAGAAAGACATAGCACATGAACCCAACGATTGAATTCTATAGATGTGTCTGTTTTAGCGGCGAAGGAATCTCATTTTAATCGACAGAGAAGGCTTTCGCAATATGGAGTTGAGGTGGGTCAGGCCGGACTTGAACCAGCGACCTCGGCATCTTCAGTGCCGCGCTCTCCCAACTAAGCTACTGACCCGTGCAGTTCGGTCGAGAACCCCTGCCATATCAAGGCTTTCGCCTATGGATGTTGAAGAAATGAAACACTCAAGTCTCATTCAATTCCATCAAGAATTACTTTTTGAGCTTCAAACAAAGCATCGATTCCACCATCTGCACTTGCAAGCAGAGCAATCAATTCTTCACTTGAGAACGTTGATTCTTCTCCAGTGCCTTGAATTTCGACGTATTTTCCATCAGCGGTTTTTACGACGTTCATGTCGACATCAGCGTTTGAATCCAATATGTAATCAAGGTCGAGATACACTTCACCATCAATAAGTCCAACCGAGATTGCGGCTAAATCATGAGGGATAACAGCATTTTCATGATTTGTTTTTTCTGTATCGGAAAGAGTTGGTGCAGTCCAACCGGCTTTGCGTTGGTCTTCTGTAGGTCGCATGTCCAAAGGTAAGCATTGGCCCCGAGCAATCAAACGTCGAACAGCTAGTCGCAGTGCGATGTTTGCTGCTGTGATGGATGCGCATCGTGTGCCTCCATCTGCATTGAGCACATCACAGTCGACGTTGAGAGCGACTGGTCCGAGTGCTTCAAGGTCGACAGCAGCTCGTAACGAACGAGCAACGAGTCGTTCAATTTCTTGAGTTCGTCCTTTAGCACCTCGTCGTTCTCTTCGGAATCGAGAATCGGTTGAACCAGGAAGTAAAGAGTATTCAGCGTGAACCCATCCTTTGTTTGAGTCGCGAGGGAACCATCCAGGTAGGCGTGCCTCTTTTGTGCAGCAAGCCAAGATCACGGTGTCGCCTTGACGGTAGAGAATCGAGGCAAGAGCATTGGGTGTGAAATCGATTTCGACTTCGACGTGTCGCATTTCATTTGCTTCGCGGTCAGTATTAAACTCGGTCTTGAATTTGGCCATGATGCCGCCAGTACCTTCACTTCATCAAGTCTTCTCCTCAATCCTGCCGAGAAGATGTGCGCGCACATTGAAGAATACCAGTCGATTAGGGGTGGCATGAGCCAACCTAAAGTCGCAATTTGTGGCGTTGCACGAACACCAATTGGCAAGTTCATGGGCGCATTAACCAGCATGAGTGCGGTAGATTTGGGTATTCTTGCGGTCAAAGAAGTGTGTGAGCGTGTCGGTATTCAGCCTGACCAAGGTGGCGTTGATGAGGTCATCTTTGGTCAAGTGTTACAGGCAGGTTCAGGACAAAACCCAGCACGGCAGGTCGCTCTGGGTTCAGGTTTGCCCGTGACAACTCCCTGCGTAACCATCAACAAAGTATGCGGTAGTTCTCTCAAAGCCGCAATGATGGCTGCAAACAGTATCCGTGCAGGTGAATACAATGTAATCATTGCAGGTGGAATGGAAAGTATGTCAAATTCACCTCATCTTCTAATGAACCATCGTAAAGGCTCAAAGATGGGTGATTCGACCCTTGTCGATTCAATGATTCACGATGGATTGTGGGATGGCTACAATAATGTTCACATGGGGAATACTGGTGAAACAGTGGCTAAGGAGTGTTCGATTACTCGCGACCAATCAGATGAGTTTGCGGCTCGAAGCCATCAGAGAGCAGCCCAAGCCCAAACCAAGGGGTGGTTTGATTGGGAAACATTCACTGTTGAGGTTCCTCAACGAAGGGGCCCCACAGTTCAGTTTTCTCACGATGAAGGTGTTCGAGCAAATACGGACGCAGCATCCCTTTCAAAACTCCGTCCAGTGTTTCAAAAAGACGGGCAAGTGACTGCAGGTAATGCCAGCACGCTCAATGATGGTGCAAGTGCGGTTGTTCTTGCAAACGCAGACTATGCCGAACAACAAGGCTGGGAAATCATTGCATACATTGACGATTATTGCACCAGTGGTGTTGAACCAGAACGGGTGATGAGTGCTCCTATTCCAGCGGTTCAGATGCTCTTGGAACGCAATCAACTGGATGTCTTAGATGTCGACATCTATGAACACAACGAAGCCTTTGCCTCAGCCTCATGTGCAGTGGCACAAGAATTGAACATCCCTGAAGATCGATTTAATCTTCACGGAGGGGCAGTAAGTCTCGGACATCCTCTCGGTTCAAGCGGCACACGTTGTCTAATTACTCTCCTTGGGGTTATGCGTCGATGTGAAGCAAATTCTGGAATTGTAACGCTCTGCCTTGGTGGCGGTAATGCTGTTGCTATGCTTGTTCGGCGCTCTTGAAGCAACTGTTGAGACCCCTAAAAAACGGTTTTTCCGACTGTGGGTATCAAATAGGGCAGGACAACGGCCACCAAATGGGGTAGAACTCATGGTATCGTTCGAAGAACTTGGCGTTGAGCCTGTTATAGTGGAAGTCTTGAAAAAACAAGGCATTCTTGAACCATTTGAAGTTCAACTTGAATCGATTCCACATGGGATGCTTGGACGTGACGTTTGTTGCCGTGCTCCAACGGGTTCAGGAAAGACGCTTGCGTTTGGATTACCCTTGCTCGCACGAACTCAAGAAGCAGAGCCTCGCCGCCCAACTTCTCTTATTCTCACGCCAACACGTGAATTGGCAGAACAGATTTTCAAGGTGCTTGATCCACTTGCTTACGAACTCCAACTGTATGTTCTTGCAATGTACGGTGGAAGTTCATACAACAAACAATTCCGTTCTCTTGATCGAGGGGTCGACATCCTTGTCGCATGCCCAGGTCGATTGATCGATATGATGGACCGTGGCGCAGTGTCTTTGGAAGATGTTGGCGTAGTTGTCCTTGACGAAGCTGACAGAATGGCAGACATGGGTTTCATGGAACCAGTATGTAAAATTCTTGACAAGTGCAAATCAGACCGTCAAACAATTTTATTCAGTGCAACTTTGGATGACGAAGTCGCCGATTTAGTACGCGACTACCAGACAGACCCAGTGACAATTGAAGTCGGTCCTAAAGAAGTAACAATGGAAAGTATGACGCATTACTTTTGGCTGATGCCCAACTCTAAAAAATCAACAATATCCTCGGAAATCATTCGAAAGTGTGGCCGAACAATCATCTTTTGCCGAACCCGAAACGGTGTAGACCGCGTAGGTGAGGAAATGCAATACGATGGAATGGCCATTGAAACCCTTCACGGTGGATTATCACAACGACAGCGAGATGGAGCAATGTCGCGTTTCCAACATGGAGAATGTATGGCTCTTATTGCAACTGATGTTGCAGCTCGAGGTATTGACGTTGAAGGAGTCAATTGCGTGATTCATTACGATCCTCCGGAAAATGGTAAGGCGTACAAACACCGCAGTGGCCGAACAGCCCGTGGTGGTGCAACCGGTATTGTCATCTCTTTAGTTCAAAAACCACAGAAAAAGCAATACGGAAAAATCCAACGTGAAGTAGGAATCCGTGTTGAATTTGAACCTCCGGAATTTACAACATTACCCGAGTTCGAAGTCGAATTTATTGCAGCTGAACGACGTCAACGACCAAGAAATGAAAATTCAGGTGGAAGCAATGGTCACTACAGCCAACGAAATGGCGGTGGCGGCGGTGGTCGTGGCGGCGGTGGATACCGTGGCGGTGGCGGCGGTGGCCGAGGAAATTCAAACGGTGGTCGCGGAGGCGGCGGCGGATA
>CALBIL010000087.1 GCA_937892945.1 uncultured euryarchaeote
GATCGCTACCTTGGCATGGTAGAGGCCCCGAGTTCAAATCTCGGCACGTCCACCACCTTCGTCGACAAGAGGCTATTCACATCACTTTGAGCCGATGTATTCTCGTCTTCATCGCATTGAATATTGAGCAATGTATTGCCATGTGTACGGTCAACAAGTTCTCCGATTGTCTCGTTGGTATCAACCCAGTTCATCCACATACCTTGGTCCTGGTGAGCAGTTTCGTTGAGGCCAATGATAAGCGACATCTCCAATTCTGATTCAGTTTGTTTGGGCGTTGTAGCAAGCCCCAGTTTCTTCAACAGGCTGTGTTTCTTCTTTGATGCACGTTCAAGGTTCGCTTTCCGACCTTGTTCACCAATGTAGGCTTGAACCGAATCTGAATTCTGCCAGTCTCCATGGGCCATCATCTCAAGTTCATTTGCGCCCGCCATTGCAAGGATATCGCCACCAAAGGAGCGTAATCGATGAATATTGAACCAGTGATGCTCAAACCCGCATGCCACCATGAGTGACTTGAACCAGTTCGACAAGCTTGTGTGGTTCATAGAAAACAAAGTTTCTCTCATGTGAGATTTGAGAAGGGCATCAAAGGAGGGCCAATACTCTTCATACATCCCGTATTCCGTAGTTTCACCGACACGGTGGACTTTGGAAAGTCGGAGAATAACACGGTTACGGTTAATTTCATTACGGCGGATCGATGAGATTTCATTGGGTCGCTTTGTAGTCATGAGGCCCATTCGAAGTGCAGCATGAAGGTTCAACGCGATGTTCTTGTTGGCTACTCGGTAGCGAGCCTTCTTCTCGTTGGCTTTCTTGTGAGACTTCATGTTCGAACTAACGAGTTGCGTTGGGTCATCGAGTAATTTGTCTGTGAATTTGAGTAATTTATCGACATCCGCTGGTGTTAAGCGGGGCTTTTTATCGCTCACAGCACCGCCTTTCTGGACAAGTTGTTTCCAAAGTTGGCCTCGCTTTATGCTGACATAGGTTCGAAATTGTCGGACAACGATGGGACGAACTCCTTGTTCTAACATCCATGTGCTCAAATGACCGCAGTTTTCTCGAAGCCCTTCGATAGAGAGACGTTGTTGAACGCGTAATTCGACCATTCGAGGGAAGAAACGAGTATTGATCCATTCAGAGAAGGTTTTGTTGTCGTTAAAGTCGCCAGGGCTGAAGCAGAGAACCGACTCAAATCGTTTGAAGGTGAAACATTCTCGCTTTGCAGTGTGAGCGGTATGAAGGCCAAAGGCCATCTCATCGAGGTTCGCTCTTACAAGTTCACCTAATGAGAGGTTGGAGGTTGGTTTGGATACCATTGATTGCTTTTGCAGTACATTGTCATCCATCGAGTGTGGAAATCGCTCGTTCTTCATAGTTAAGCCACCAGCACCATAGCATATGAAGGCGTCGATTACAAGTCTGAATGAATTGTTCTATAGACATCCGGTGACATTCATTTGACACAAGATGACATCCGGAATGTCAGAGCGCAGTATCACGACATTCCCATGACTACATACCTGTCAAACTGACATTGCCAAGACAAAATAGACGTTTCTCCAATTTGAAGCCACAGTCGATGGGCTTCCAAGGACAAGAATCGTATAATGTTCACCGCTTTATTTTTCAACCATTTTCAAACTCAGGAAAGAGTGCTCGTACCGGGA
>CALBIL010000088.1 GCA_937892945.1 uncultured euryarchaeote
CGACCATCAACATGACCCAAGCCGATTACATCGTATGGGCCAACACGACCGGTGGACCAACCAACTTTACCATCACCATCACCATCAACGAACCGATAGTGACCTTGGCTTACAGTCCAGCGAGTCAAACCTTCGTTCGAAATAATGCAATCACAGAATGGCACCCAACGGTGACCGGTGGAAATGTCGAAACTTGGGGCATTGAGCCTTCAATTACAAGCACTGGCCTTTCGTTTGTGAACGGTGTGATTTCGGGTACGCCAACGATCAACATGACCCAGACACAGTACGTCGTTTGGGCCAACACGACCGGTGGCCAGACCAACTTTACCATCAGCATTACCATCGACGAACCTGGAGTCATCCTTGTGTACAATCCAGAAAATGTAACCGTCACGATTGGCGACCCAATGATCGCCTTGACCCCAATTGTCAGCAACGGTACTGTCGAGGAATGGAGCATTTACCCAGAACTCGATAATGGATTGGACTTTACCAACGGAATCATATCAGGAACGCCAACAAGCATTCAATCAAAACGAACCTACAAGATTTGGGCCAATAACACAGGCGGTAAAACATATCACGATGTCAACATCACAATTCTTGACATCGCTCCTGAAATCTCCTACAGTCTTGAGAGCATTGTGTTGACCAATGATACGGTAAGCAGTGATTTGCCCCTTAACCCGACCAATCTCGGTGGCCCAGTGGTGACATGGTCGATTACGCCAGGCCTCAGCCCAGGTTTATCGTTTGACCTCGCAACTGGCGTCATCAGTGGAACACCCACTGAAGTCACAGCACTTCGAATCTACACCGTTTCTGCAACCAATACGGGTGCAACGAGAACGGTCGTTATTGAAATCACCGTTCTAGACCAAGTTCCAATGATTGCATACGTGCCTTCGGATGAAATTCTGCTCTACAACTCGAGTGTCCTGAACATGGTACCTGAATCCACAGGTGGAGCAATCACCCTCTGGTCAATTACACCTGAACCATCTGCTGGTTTGTTCTTTGATGAATCGACCGGTGTATTCAGCGGTACGCCTACGGTAACAATGATTCGAACTCAATACGAGATTACTGCAACAAACGATGTGGGAAACATGACCGTTTCGGTCTACATCACCGTTGAAGATTTGAATTACAACCTCTCGCTTGGTCCGATTTATCTGCTCAAGAATGAGGAAATGTTGAGTTTAGAACCAACATCAACCCTTTCGAACGCAGTCTATGAAATCAGCCCAGACCTGCCTGATGGTCTTTTCCTTGGAGAAACCAATGGAACCATTTGGGGTACACCAATTGTTGGAATGCCTTTGACCAACTACACCATTTATGCCAACAGCAGTTTGTTCAATGATGTTCTTAAAATTCAAATCGGAGTCCTTGAAGATTCGGATTCGGATGGAATGCCGAATCAACTCCCACTTGATTACAATCCATTAGGCGGTCTTACCGAAGACTTGGACGATGACGGTGACGGTTTCACCGATGAAGACGAAGTCACCTGTGCGTCTGACCCACTTGATGCAAACTCATTGATTTCAGACCTCGATGGTGATTTCATCTGCGACGAATTGGATGATGACATCGACGGCGATGGCTTGTTGAACGAGGTTGAAACCAATACCTCGACCTATGTTGATGAGAACGATACTGGAACCGACTCAAGAAATGCTGACACCGATGGTGATGGCGTTTGCGATGGCCCAGTTGCCCCTGCTCTACCGGTCGATTCCTGTGTAGCAGGCCCTGATGCATTCCCGAACGATGCAGCAGCGTCGATCGATACAGATGGCGATGGAATGCCGGATGAATTAGATGGTGTTTCAACCACGGGATTAATCGAAGACCTGGACGATGATAACGACACTTGGACTGACCTCGATGAGGCGGCTTGTGGTTCAACCAACTCCCTCGATGCAATGGATACACCTCTTGACGGTGATGACGATGGAATCTGTGACATCCTTGATGAGAAGGTTCTCGGATACGCTATGAATGACCAAGAGGCTGCAATCTTCGAAGGATACGTGAACCAATTGGACTTCATCATTCTTCCAAACCTGACTGGTATGGAAGCGGTAACATGGACGATTGTACCAGCACTTCCTGATGGATTAGACTTCAACGGAATGATGGCTCGAAGCGGTTCAACTGGTATTATCTCAGGCATTCCAACCGAAGCATCACCGATGACCAACTACACTGTGTATGCAAACAACAGCCAAACGAGTGTTCAATTCACCTTTGCCCTAGCCATTCTTGCTGATACGGACGGAGATGGGTTGCCAAATGGAGATTCGACAACTGGTCTTGAGACGGATTTGGATGATGATAATGACGGAATTTTAGATTCTACAGAACTGGCGTGTGGGTCTGACCCATTGGATGCCGATTCGGGAGAAAACGAATGGGTAGTCGCTTGTTTGGACACCAACGAAAAAGATGATGACGAACTTTTCAGTTGGGTATGGTGTTTCCCCTGTCTGTTAATCTTCCTTCTCCTCTTGTTGATTCCACTCTTTTTGATGAGGGATTCAGTTGAGATCGTTGGTCCTGAGCCGGTCAACACAACGGCAGCACCTCACTTCTTATCCGGTCTCGGGACGAAGGAGGACCCGTTTGTTCTCAAGTCAGTGACGGGGCTCAAGCCCGGTGGGAGAGCAGAGACGAGAGAAGTGGTTTCGATTGCGTATATGACGCCTGAAATCGAAGTCAGCCTCCTCGACTTGATGGAAGTTGATAACGAAAAGCGCTTCAAGATGTTTGAAACCCACGACACCTCCAAAGATTCAGGATATCGACTGAAAGCAGATCAAGAAGGTGGTCTACAAATCCGATTGGTCTTTGATGATAGTATCCATCCAACTTCTGAAGGTCGAGTATACAAGGGTCTGATCAAGCTTGGAATGGCTTCGGTTTACTTCTCGTGGTCAGTAAGTGTTCAGAGAAACAAGGAGATTTCTGAGACTCGCAAGACACCAGGTTTGAACACCTCTCTGTCTGCTAAGGATATTAAAGCGCAAATCGATGCAACAGCAAAGTTTGCAGAGGATCAAATGGCATCTCTTGAGAGTGCTGCACAGGCTGCTGAAAAAATGTCAAGTGAAAACACGATATTGCAAAGAGTCGCTACGAGAGGTAAAGACATTGACTTCGTAACACTCGGAGTGGCCAGTGCCGCAGAGCGTGATGATTTGCAGATGATTAAAGGCATAGGACCGTTCATCGCTGAGAAGTTGAATGCTCTTGGCATCTACACGTTTGAGCAGATTGGAAACATGACTGCTGAAATCGAAGAACAAGTCAACGTTGCAATAGAGTTCTTCCCGGACCGCGTCAAGCGGGATGACTGGGTGGATCAAGCTAAAGAATTATCAAAGAACTGAGGCATGAATGCTATCGGTTCAATGGTTTTCGGCGTTCGTTCACTCCATATTGGGTATTCGTGACTTCAGAAGAAGACTCGTCGGAGCCATAATGAGTTGATTTATGAGTTTACGAAACATGTTTGATAGACTTGAATATCTCCGATTTTTGCTTTTGATTCGAATAATTTCTTCGTTCGGATCTTGATTTGAGTTCAATCTGGCAATCTTATTTGGTCATAATTCATTTTCATCTGCGTACTTACTTAACGCTTCGACAGAGGTTTAGGCTTTCAGTAGGAATATTATGATTCATCGTCAAAGATGAGAACCTTCACAAATCATGTATATTTTATACCGTGAAAGAACCGGTTTACTCTTATGGAAAAAGCACCTCATACTTTGAATCATAAAGCCTGCAATAAAAGCAGGTTATGTATGGAAGAGACTCATAGGTGGTATGAATTGAAGTCGGAAGCCGAAAGCCAACATCTCGCCACAACCTATTATGAAAGGGAGTAAGTTAAGGTATCATGGTTTGAACCTCAGCCCATGACCAACGCCTCGAAAGGGAATCAAACGCATGACCGCGCATTGATACGATTCCTCCTCGAAAACAGAACATTCGTAAATTATATGTCCATTTTGATGCTCATCTATGCAATTTGGGCTACTATTGAAGTGATCACGAACGCTACAGGTGCCACATGGTGGGCGCCAGAAACAGGTATTCCGGTCTCAGAGGTTTTTGGCGACCCTGACCGAGTTCAAAACATCAACAACGGCTGGGTTATTGGCACAGGTGCAGTCTTTGGCACCGTCGGTACTATGATTCAATATTTCTATCGAGCAGCACCTTATGTTGATGCTTCAATGCAAGCAACAGCTGCACTCATAATTTCTGCGGTAAAGGAAGAGCAAATCCAAGAAACAGCGGAAAAGATCGCAGACGAAATTGTTGCAGCAGCGGAAGAAGAAGCTGAAGCTGAAGAAGTAGCAGCGGCGGAAGCGGCTGCTAAAGCGGCTGTGAAGGAAGTAAAAGCGGCTGCAAAGAAAGCGAAAGTGGCAGCCAAGGTAGCGGCGAATGTCGAAGCGGCGAAAGTCGAAGCGGCGGAAACTGAGGCTATCGAAGCAGCAACGAAAGAAGTAGAAGCTGAAGAAGAAGCAACTGAAGAAGCAGTGGAAACAGAAGCAGCGGAAGAAGACGGTGATGCCAGCACCGAAACCGAAGAACCGGTTGAAGACGGGCCAAAAAAGAAATTCTGAGGTGAAATTATGTGGGAACATCGAACTGTATCAAATAAAGTCTATAGTGAAACCAAAACAATGCGACCGAGCGAATCCTATGTTCGCTTAATGGACATTGTTGAAGAAGCCGTATCAAAAGCTCAAGTGGAAGAATTCGACCATGTTGAATTTTTGAAATACATTCCTCGGACAGGACCTTGGGAAGAAAATCCTGCCTCTGACATCTCAAAGTCTGACCCACGTACACGGTACATCGGTCCAGCACGAGCACGTTTGCTGAATACCAATTTGATTCTCGGATCGAGTTGGATTGAATCCGAACGATTCAAGTTCGAACGCCGAATCGCCAACGTCGCTGAATTCCTCAAGCAGAAAACCATTCTCAATGCGAACATGTGGACTCCAAAGCAATTGTCAACAACTCAAACCCTGTTTATTTGTTCCGCTGGAGACGAAGAGCGCATGGGCGGTTCCTTCCTAACAGGAGACGGCCCAAGCAGTACTCACCCATTCCTTGGGGCACCAGAAGGAGAAGTACCTGAATGGGAAACTATTCTTTGGGGCCTTGGCCACCGTGGAATCGTTCCTGACTCTGATCCATTGGACCAATGTTACTACCCCTCTCTTATGCACAGAGGTGTTTCGTTCAACAACCGTCTTGGTTGGACACGATTCTCTCCTGCAGGTTTTGGAAAGGACGCAAGCGGATACATCATGACCCGACCAAGCACTTGGATTTGGCCTGCTGTTAACGGTAACCGTGAATCTCCAACTGCCTTCAACCTCCTCGTCAATTTGCCAGACCGTCGTCTTTCATTCGGTGAAGAAGGTATTACTGATATTTACATGACCACTGGTAAGACATCTCTTTACTGTCTGATGGGCATGATGAGTTCAACAACAGTTCGTCAGATGTTCGGCGCAGGTTCAGAAATGGTTCCGCTCGAATTCCACTGCATTGAACCTGGATTGGATGAATGGATTGCAAGTGCCACCGATGAAGACAAGTATGCTCGTTTGTTCGAAGTCTGTGCTTCATTGGGATACATGCTCACTGACCCTGGAATTGGTAGTCTTGGTGGTGCTGCAAAGCGTCGTCGCCTCATCATTTACCCTCGTGACCAAGGAAACTTGTTGACCTGTGTAAACGCCAGCCAAGTTGCTGACCATGCATTGAAGTCCAATTACGAAGCAACAGTGTTTACAAAACTCGACCAAGCTGATTTCATGAACCGTGTCACTCGCCGATTCAAGGCTTACGCTGATTTGGTAACTGCAAGCGAAGTTGCTCAAGGTTCACGATGGATCACACAAGCCGATTTCCATGAAAAGAAAGGAGATAAGAAGCAGGTTGGACCAAACGTTCACTCGATTCTCTCCGTTCGAGGATACGATGTCATGAGTATGGATGAATACCTCCAGACCTTCAACGACATCTCCGCAGCACCTGACCGATTGATGCGCCGTTGCATACAATCGATTGCTACAAACGCCTTGAAGACAATTTATCCGAGTACAGACCTTGGAGAATCCGGTGACCCTGCTCCATACGACCATATCTTTGGAGCTCGTGACAACAACCCATTGGTTTACTACACAGATATCCGTTTCTTTGTACCAACATCAATCGACAAGCTACGCTCGATTACTGGCTATCGTGGAGCAGACCGTGGACGTATGCGTGAAGCATATGCTTCGCTCACCAATGCAGACCCAATGACGAGCCTCTCTATCCAAGATGTTTGTTTGCCGTTCCTTGCTGACATGGGTGAAGACTCGTGGCAAACTGGTACTGGTTTGAATGAAAACGAGATCATCGTCGAAGTCACCATGGCCGTTAATCCTGCACGAGTTTGGCGAGCATTGCTTGAACCTACAACAAAGGAAGTTTTCGACTTACCAAAGGGTACAAAAGGTACAGCAGCCAATCTTTGGGGCGATATTTTCATCAACAATAAAATCCTTCACCAGAGAATGGAGAAAGATGGTCTATCCCACTATCTGCGTCTGTTGAAACTCGCTTACCATTGGGCCAACGATGAATCACGAAAGAAGCACGGTTTAAAGTGAAATTCCTTGCTTATTCGGAGGTGAAATACCGTGACAACTCCGCTCAAATTGTCTGAAGTCTTGTATTCCTTGCAAGATTACATGACGAAAGACGGTGCTCTTTCTGCTAAGCAGACTGAATTTTACAAAGCGTTTCGAGACAATTTGAATTCCTTTGAAGGAGAATTCCAGATTGAAAACGTTGAACGGATATTATTTGAAACGGGTAAAGTCATTGATGGAATCCCGCATGAAGATTTCATCCAAATGGCTGAGGCTGTTCTAAACCGATATCGTAACGATAACACTGATGCTGTAAGCGAACGTATTCGTCTCCTTGCAGCGGAACAAGCGGCGAATCAGGCTGCAACTGAAGCCGAACGACAGGTGGAAGAAGCACGATTGGCTGAGGAAGCTCGATTGAATGAAGAAGCACGACTTATCGAAGAAGCACGGCTTGCTGAAGCAGCGCGATTGGCTGAAGAGGCACGACTCATCGAAGAGGCACGGCTCGCTGAAGAAAATCGGATTGCTACTGAAGCACGGGTTGCGGAAGGAGTTCGGTTGGCCAGAGAAGCACACCAGGCAGAACAAGAAAGATTGGCTGAAGAGGCACGACTCTCTGAAGAAGCAAGGTTGGC
>CALBIL010000089.1 GCA_937892945.1 uncultured euryarchaeote
AGGTGTAGGTGTAGGTGTAGGTGTAGGTGTAGGTGTAGGTGTAGGTGTAGGTGTTTGTACACCGGCTTCGGAAGAGGATGGATGGACAGCAGGAGCAGAGCGTTCACTGATCAATGGTAAGGCATCTTCAGAGTCATCAAAAGGCATTCCACCAGCATAACTGCCAACTCCGAAGGGAAGTCGCGAGATATGGGTGTTTGATTCTCCTGAATATCCGAACGGTAAGCTACCTGTTCCAGAAGATTCGGGCTCCACGATAGGCTCTGATGGAGGTTCGATTCCTTCTAAGTCATACCATGATGCAACTGCATCATCAAGCCCAGGGACTTCATTTGGCAAAGGACCTGAATCATCATCCTCCAAGGACAAATCAACAAGTAACAGACTACCACACGCAGGGCATGCAGAGCCACCAAGAGAGAGTAATCCGCATATTGTGCACTCGAACATGTGGTCCCTCTACTCGCACCATACACATCCAACACTTCAATTCAACGGAGAACTGAGTGTGATTACTCTTCACTTTCAGAAGAGTCTGATGTACGGTTTGTGACTTTTTCAACGAATGATTCCACAAATTCTTTTATTTCTTGGCTGTCATCATCCACGAGAGATTCTGCAAAGTTTTTGCCCTTTGATCGACCTCGAGAGACTTGGTAAATAATTCCAAACAACGTCAGACCCATGAGAACAAGTTTCCAAGTCGTGGCACCTCCATCCGCTCCAACAACATAAACGAGCATCATGTAGAAGGAAACAATGGCAGTTGTAAGAATCATGATTGGGAATCCTGCCTTGAAAAATTCATTGAAGGATATCGGGTAACCCGCTTCTTCGGACATACCTGCTGTGACGACATTCGCAGAGGCTCCAATAAGTGTACCATTGCCACCTAAACATGCACCAAATGCGAGAGCCCAGATGAGAGGGTTGAGGTCGATATTTAGATCGTGAGCGATTTGCATTACGACGGGGATCATCGTTGCAGTGTAAGGAATGTTATCGATGAATGCAGAGGCGATCGCAGAAACCCAGAGGATGATCATAATTGCTGCAGCAAGACGAACAACGTCTCCATCTGCATCGCTGCCAAAGAGTTCGATTCCTTTCGTAACATAGTCCCCGATGAAAGAGATGACACCAAGGTACTGTAAAGCATGTACAAGTACGAACAATCCTGCAAAGAAAAGAAGCGTTGTCCACTCGACGTGCTCGAGTGGCTTTTCAAGTTCATGACGGTCTGTTGCCAAGAGCATGAGAACAGCACCCACCAAGGCGATCCATGAAACGGCGATGTGTGTAAGAGGGTGCAAGAAGAAATTCACGACTACCAAAATTAATATCGCTCCGCTTACTTTGAGCATGGCTGCATCTTTGATACCGTACTTTGATTCAAGCTCTGCAATGTCACGGACCCGGCTACCGGAGAATTCTTCTGCATAGAACCACTTAATGAACATGAAACTTGGAACGATGGTCATGAGGATACCTGGGGCCATTTCGATAATGAAATCGTTGAATGAAACACCTGCGCTCATGAGGTCAGGGTACCCTGCTTTTTCAATGGCAGCTGCGGAAAGACCAGAACCAATCATGATGTTGGGTGGATCACCGATCATGGTAGCAGCACCTCCGATATTCGAGAACAGAACTTCAGAGATGAGCAGCGGAATTGGTTTCAAATCAAGCACTTTGGCAAGTTGAATCGTGACTGGTGTGAGAAGTAACATTGTCGTGACATTGTCAAGGAATGCAGAGAGGACTGCGGTAACAGAACAGAGGATGACGACAAGCGTCCAAACCGAACCGCCGCTGCGCTTGTAGGCTTGTACTGCAAACCACTCGAACAAGCCAGTGTGAGAAAGAATACCAACCATGACCATCATTCCGAGGAGTAAACCAATGGTTTCCCAGTCGATAAGTGTCGTAACCTCTCCAAGAGTGAACGCTTTTTCGGAATAAAAACTCAAAGCCATAATCGCAAGAAGTCCGCCGAGAGCTGCTGCAAGAGTTCTGTGAACCACTTCAGTGATAATCAGTGCATAGACGCCAAGAAGAATGGCCAGACCGACCCAAACAGCCTGCGTATTCTCAATATCTGCAAAAGGTGATCCACTTGATGAAGAACCCCCTGCCATAGAATTAGTAGTGAACATCATCGTTCCAGTAAACGCCAAGAGTCCGAGAGCGATATACTGTGAGATGTGCCGACGGGGACTGCCTAATGCCATAGCTGCCTTCATGGACGAGCCTGTGGAAATCAACCTTTGACTATTTCCTAAAAAACAGTTGGTTATCGCCAAAGAACGCCAACATTGCCACGAGCCAAAACGATAACTGAACTGGTTTGCTCAGCCAAATGTGCCCAGACATCAGAAATTGCATTTCGTTCAAATAAACCACGGTTCATCTTGATTTTCACGATGCCACGTTTCGTCAATTGGGTATCGATTTCGGAGATCAAAGTATCTGTGACTCCAGACTTACCAATTCGAATACTGACCTGAAATTCACGAGACATAGCCTCTCGTCGGATTGATTCTGGTATACGGGTCGTCATGAATCTCAACCCTCCGAGCAATCACTTGTTCAAGTATGTGACCGTTGTTCACTCTAC
>CALBIL010000090.1 GCA_937892945.1 uncultured euryarchaeote
TGACACCAGAATTCCATCACTGGCATCACTCAAATGAGGAAGATGCAATATGGTCTAACTATTCAACATTCTTGCCTCTGTGGGATATGTTGTTTGGTACTTACTTCATGCCAAAGGATGATAGAAGGCCACAAATTTATGGCGTGGATGAAATTGTTCCGATGACGATGGCCGAGCAACTAAAGTATCCATTCGAAGGCAAAAAAAACCCACTCCGATTCCTTCGCCATCCCCTGCGCTCAATTTGGTCAATTCTTAGGCACCCATTCCGTTCGATGGGGAGTGGATTTAAATTTACAGGAAGAATGATCAAGGGTTATTTGGCAATAATGAAATTAATGTTTAGGTCTGCAACAAGGCCTTGGGGAGAAAAGTATCCGAATGCTTCTCGCCATATTGAAAGAGTTGATGGCTATTCCCGGAAATCCATCACAATTGAGGATTGAAGAGTATAATTGACCAGCAAAAATACTCTTTTTGGCTTGTAATGCCGGGGAAACTTCATATTAGCACCAGCGAGGCTGATAATTGGATGGGATGCGTATGGTTGAGCGAAAGCAGGATGCTTTGAGCAAGAATTTCCTTTTGGGATTGATAGATGATGAGCCTAAAAATGAAGTTGAACTTCACATAGATGTGCGAAAAGCACCACAGATAAAGAGTGACCAGACTCTCTCGCACCTTACCAAAAGAATTGTCGATGAAGTTCGCATCACTACGCCACGACAGCGAGCACAAAGTGTGCTCAAGAATGCTGGATTACATACTCAATCGAATGTCACTCAAGTTGCCAATAGCCATCTTCAACATGTTGGTCAACGAGCAAGAAAGGTCTCATTGAATGAAACACCTGTCCGTAGAATTAGGCGTGTCAAAAAGCAACCAGAACCTCCTCAACGTCGCCGTTCAATGCGAGGACCTCCCCAAGCGACTCGATCTCGTCCGGCCGTCGGTTCTGAGAACGAAGTCCGAAGCTCTGCTCGTATCCAATCGAATTCTACTGGTAAACGTCGAAAACGCCGCAGTATGTTCAGCCGTTGTTGACTAAATTACAACAAAGGGTGAAAAAGGAGAATCTCGCCCGTCAATTTGGTGAGACCATGGATATCGGGAATCCTAGTGAAGAACACGCTATGCTACGTGAAATGGTTCGTGATTGGACAAAAGAACATGTTGAACCTCAAGCCTTAGTTCACGATCGTGAAGAGAAGTTCAATTTATCTTTGCTTCGTTCGATGGGCGAACTCGGTCTTCTTGGTCTCAGTGCAGAAGAGAAATACGGTGGCGCAGGACTTGATGCGACTGCTTGTGCAATTGTGCATGAAGAACTCTCTGCCTCGGATCCTGGCTTCGCACTTGCGTACCTCGCCCATTCGATGTTGTTCGTTAACAATCTCTCATTCAACGGCAATGATGAGCAAAAAGAACGTATTCTTCCTCAAGTCTGCTCGGGTGAATGGATTGGTGCAATGGCCATGTCTGAACCTGACGCCGGTACAGACGTACTCGGATTGTCAACGACAGCCGTTCAACAAGATGATGGCACTTGGCTGCTCAACGGACGAAAGATGTGGATTACCAACGGTTGTCTCGACGAAGAAGGAACTCCAGCAGATGTTGTATGGGTCTATGCCAAAACAGGTACTGATGACAAAGGTCGTGTCCAAATGTCGACCTTCCTTGTCGAAGCGGGAATGATTGGCTATAGCGTGGGTCAGAAAATAATGGACAAAACTGGTATGCGTGCATCAAATACTGCAGAACTCGTCTTTGAAGATTGCATTGTTCCAGCAGCTAATCTTGTTGGTGAGCCTGGTGAATCACTCATTCACATGATGGGGAACTTAGAAATCGAGCGTTTGACACTTGCGGCTATGGCCTTGGGTATTTCTCGCCGTTCACTTGAAGACATGAATCGATATGCTACAGAACGCTCAGCGTTCAAATCACAAATTCGAGACTTCGGTCAAATGCAACGTTACATTGGCGAGTCATGGGCGAAGTTCCGTGCAATGAGAGCCTACATTTACGATACAGCACTCGAAATGACCCTTGGAAAACCAGGGCATCGACTTGACTCAGATGGTGTCAAATTGTTTGCAGCAACCGCAGCCAAAGAAATTGCTGACGCTGCCATGCAAGTGATGGGTGGCTACGGCTATGTTGGTGAATACAACGTCGAACGTCTTTGGAGAGATTCAAAACTTTTAGAAATTGGAGGCGGAACGATTGAATCGCATCACAAGAACATCACACGAGATCTTTCCAAAAATCCGAATGCCATCACTCGATGATTTCAACCGTTTC
>CALBIL010000091.1 GCA_937892945.1 uncultured euryarchaeote
GGTTGAAGAAGAACCTGAACCGAGCGACAGCGTGATGGCTATTGTCGAGGCATTTGCAGATTCTAGTTTACCCGATGTTCTTGAGCAATTCGGAATGAATCTTGAAGAACGTCTTGAAACAATTGAACCATTCGAAGAATTCCCTTACAACGATGGTATGTGGGCGCCTCTTTGGAGTAACGAACATGCTGCAATGGTCGGTGTTGGCGTTTACGTCATGAACGATGATGGTAGTTACACCATGGCTGGACCTGTAACTCAAGGATATACTGACGATGCTCCTGCAAAGGTGAGTATTCGCTACTTGACTGGAGTTGCAGCAAACGCAGCAACAAACGGAATGGAAGAAGCAACCAACATCGCAGACATCGTCAATGTCGAAGAACACAACTTAGACGATATTGCGGAAGACCTTGCTGCAGCAGGCGTTGATGTGAGCAACCTTACGCTCCCTCAATCCTCAAACTCAAACGCGACTACAGGTGATGAAAACCCTACACCTCCAACCGCTGAAGAACTTGCTGAAGATGCTGGTTTGTTGCCGTTCCTCTCTCCAATTTCGATGGTGGCCGTCATCGCCCTTGCTGGCGTTGTTGCTGGAAGTCGACGAGATGAAGACCAACAAGTCGACGAGTGATTGAACACTCAAGTACGAGTGATTGGTGGGCAAAATATGGCCCTGCGACCCCATCACAGCCGTGTCGGTGATGTATTACGGGTGACAGGTACCGTTTTGATTGCCATACACCTGGTACTCTCTGCCTGGCTTGTCATTCAATTTGAAGGGCAATACACTGAAGGGCAACCTGCACCAACCAAAGTGAAGGCTTTGGTCGCTGTTGACAAAGAACAAACTCTGATCGATGTCGAGATGGAGAATGCAACTTCCTTTTTGCTGTATATGTTGTTTCGAGATTATGATGAGCCTGCCAATTCTACCCAGCAGAATTCAGAAGATTCTTCATCCGATGATTCAACAAAATCGAGTTCAAAGTCCGAACAAAAAGACGATACTGAGTGGTTGAAGTTTGGACGTAAAGCGACGCTTATCTCCTTGGCACTCCTTTGTTTAAGTGAATGTTTGATCATTGCAGGAATTCCATTCAGAGCTACTCTACGCGCTGCGCTCATGTTTGGGGTTGTAGCGAGTTTCCTCTTCCTTCCTGCAGCCTATGTCATGGACTTGACTGGAGGCGATGAAGGCGGTGAGGGTGATGAAAAAGACTCTATTGCAGATGAAACATTTGTTGCACAGACTGAACAAGGCGCTATGGCGCACGAAAAATCAAGTGTTGAAAGTTCTCTTCTCATGACTGGAATACGGTTGGAACTGATGTTTAGTGGATATGACTTAGGGTTGGTCGAGCCAAGTAACTACTCTGCTGTCCGTTCCGAGCCACCGGGTGAAAATGATACGGATTCCCGCTCATACGTCGAATTTCATTCGAACTTGGATTTGAACTTCGGCAAGAACCTCCCCTCGCTCTTCATCATTCCACTTTTATGGTTTTTATTCCCTGCAAAACCAAGAGCTGAACAGAAAAGTTACGCTCAACTTACTGAGCAAGAATGATTCACTGAGAGGTGAAATCAGTTTCGATGATGAAGAGTGACTGTGCCGCAGACTTTGCACCAAACTTTGGTTCCATCTTTACGAGGGATTGCTCCAGCAATGTCAATTTTTACGCCGCATACGCAAGCAACGGTGTTCTCCATGTTTGACCCGAAGCAGTTCCGCTTGATGAACTCAACGCTCAGGCAGACAGGTTTATCCACGCTTCAAAACACATGAAACTCTTCGTTGTCGAGAAGCCTTTGACCTCTTTGAAAGAGAACTTCTCTACCGTCCCGTTCGCCGAGGAAATAGCAAGTCGTATCGCCGCTTCGTTTTCATCGGATTCGGCGCGCTCAACGATCGCCCAACCACGCAATACTGTGGTTTGATTGGTTTTTAGCAGGGGTAGAAGCGCTTCAATATGCTCAATACTGTGATGGGGGAGATTTACCAAAAGCAAATCTGTTTGATGGAGACTATCGGCATCCTTCGCCCAATCGAGAGCGTCGCGACAATGGATTTCGGCTGGCTCGAAGGGTGCTGCAGGATTTCCCGATTCGTCTTTGCAGCGCGAAACCAATGAATCGATGTTGAGTGCGAGTAATTCTGCAGCATCGGGATTGAGGTCACCGACCATGTAGCCCTTCAAGAGACCTGGTTCGTTGAGTAGCGCCCCCATGCTTGGCCCAACGCCTGCATAGGGGTCGCATACGACCAGTGAACGACCAAGTTCCGCTCGTAATTGTTTGGCTGAAGCGAGGGTTTCAATTCTTTCATTCGCTAAGCGGGCCGAAAAATAAACTTTAGAAGTATCTACCCAAAGCAAGTAGCCGTTTTCACGGATACGAGTACGTGTCTCAACCGTGCCGTCACGACTGGCCAGAGGATGAAGTTCCCGTACTCGGAATTCGCCTTTAACACCCATATCGGCACACACTAATCTGATGTTTGGTAGTTGGGTAAGCATAGCATCAGCGATCAATTCGCCATAATCCCACACCACTTCTTCAATTTTTACAATGAGGATGTCGCCTTGGATTTCATACGAACGAGGCAAATCTTCACGGTGGGCATCGGCTAATTCTTCATCGATATGGTCAAGCCAATGCGTCGGACCTTTCGGCTGAATCTCAATTTCCAGATGGGGATTACTTTTCCAAACTTGATCTGATTCTGGAGGGGCTGAATCGTTGAGTGGAAGGGCGTTTCTTCCATCTTCAAGCCGAGTGACACCGGCTTCATTACTGGACCAGTGGTGAGTTCGGCAAATGTCCAACCAGAGTTGGGTTTGCGCGCTCGGCACACTCAAATGACGCATGACACTCGCTCCATCCAAGCGAACCCGAGGTTTGAGCATGGCGGAAGAATCGGCAGTTTTGGGAACGCTCCCTACTACAGGTTTGCTGTTGATTGGAATGGGTCCAGGAACGGTCGCCGGAATGACGATTGAAGCACTCGAAGCGGCAAAGATGGCGTCTCATCGGCGCTATGAGGCTTATACTGCCTTGTGGCCAACATCCGAGCTCGATGCTCTTGAGCAGCGAATTGGAAGCATTGAACGAGTCATGCGTCCTGAAGTTGAGCAACCAGAAGAGTTGTTTACGCTTGCCAAAACTTCTCTTGTGGCTTTACTGGTCGTCGGCGACCCGTTACAAGCGACAACGCACGTGGACCTTCAGTTGCAAGCCGAAGAGGCTGGCATTGAATGCCTCGTATTCCATGGCGTTTCAATAACGACCATTGTTACGGGTGCTGTGGGCTTGTCGAACTATCGATTTGGAAGACAAACTACGCTTACCTATCCTTACGGCGGATGGGTTGCTACGTCGCCATTGGAGGTTCTCGCGGCCAATCGATTCCGTAATCTGCATACTGTAGCGCTTCTCGATTTAGACCCGACAGGGGAAGGTACAGGAGATCAGCGCCCGATGATGCCTTCAGATGCTGTCGAATCACTCAAACTCATGTGGCCGAAATTACAAACCGAATTGATGGAAATGCCGCCTTCGGATGACTCCCCGCTCCAAGCTCTTCGGCATACCATGTGTGAAGCGTATGTCGCGCAAGAAATTGATGATGTTTCCGTAGTGTTATGTGCCGATATGGGCACTGATGACCAACGAATCGTATCGACAACCGTGGGGGAACTGAGTTCAATTCCTGGTGGGCGTTTGAACTGCCTTGTTTTTCCTGCAAGTCTGAGTGGGGTTGAAGAGAAAGCCCTCCTTCGTTGGAGTAAGAGCGGGTGATTGTTATGGCTGGTAGTGTACTTCTTTTAGGCTCGTTTTTGTTGTTTATGCTGTTTTTTGCAGGCGTTGGGCTTGCTTCAATGCGTGTTAAAGAAGATACGACTGATGATTACTTGGTTGCTGGAAGAGGGATGCATCCTGCTTTAGCAGCATTGTCGGCCGTAAGCACATGGAACTCTGGCTACATGTTCATCGGATTTATTGGATTCATTTTTATCAACGGATATTCGGCAATCTGGATCGCTGTCGTTTCAACCATAGGGCAACTGGTCGCTTGGATTTGGCTCTACAAATACATCCAGAAAGAAGGTGAGACACGCGGTATCCGATCACTCTCTTCACTGGTATCAAACACAACAGGCTCCCCAGAAGCAAAAGTGGCGGCTGTTCTTTCCGTAATATTCCTTTCAATCTATGCTGCAGCGCAACTCACTGCTGGTGGTATCGCCCTCGAAACAATGCTCAAATGGTCTCCGACCATCGGTATTCTCATCGGTTTCGTCTTAGTTGTCGCTTACTGCTATGCTGGCGGAATTCGTGCTTCGATTTGGACAGATGCTGCTCAATCATGCGTCATGATTGTCGGTTCAACCATTCTCTGTTACGTCGCCATCAAAGAAAGCGGCGGCTTTTCCGGCTTACATGACCAATTGAACAGCATCGAACCTGCCATGGTGAGTTTGTTTCCTTCTGGATTGAAGTTCGGTGCAACTCTCTGGATCGCAGCCTTCTTCCTCGGCGGCCTCGGTGTTGCTGGCCAGCCACAGGTCGTTTCCCGTGTGATGACGTTGAAAGATGACAAGGCTCGAAAGCAAGCAATGGTCTGGTTCTTCGTTTGGCAAACTCCTTTCATCATTCTGATGTTCCTTATTGGACTGGCATGCCGCGTTTTATTGCCGGAACTTGGCACCTCTGGCGCAGAAACTGGCTTGCCCAAATTGGCTATGGAGCAATTGAGTCCTTTCCTCGGCGGCCTTATTCTTGCTTCGATTTTTGCTGCCACAATGTCAACTGCTGACAGTCAAGTTCTCGCATGCACTGCCGCAATCACCGACGACATCAGACCACAGTGGAGTCAAGACCACAAGACAACAAAGAAAGTCACCCTTGCCGTGGCTGCTTTTGCAACCGTGATCTCACTGGTCGGTCAACAATTACCTGGTTTCGGAGATTCTGTGTTCTCTTTAGTTGTATTAGCTGTCTATGGGCTTGGTGGAATCTTTGTACCTTTACTGCTCGTGAGAATGGCGGGATATGAGCCGGATTCACAACACACCATCGCCATGATGATGGCAGCAATGACCGGTGTAATCATTTGGACACTTCTTGGATTTGGTGAAGATGTCTTTCCGTCAGTCCCGGGAATGGGCGCTGCCTTTGCAACTCACTTCTTACTGTGTGCATTCAGAGACAGTTCTGCCGACAATCCATTTGGACGATACACCGTTCCTGCAAGCAAACCAATGGGCATCGGTGCTGCTGTGGTACTTCTTCTTGCAGCGAGTGTCGAAGCATCGTACCTCGCCTTTTCACCTGACCCTTCAGA
>CALBIL010000092.1 GCA_937892945.1 uncultured euryarchaeote
AAGGAAGTAACGTATCGATTCAATCCACTGAAAAATGCAAGATAATGCGGTGATGTTGGTTTTGTGCTATCGCCTTGATGAATCCATGCGGAACCCGTGAGCGAATCATCCCCAATGGCATCTTCGACCGTTACAACAAAGGTATCTCCAACTCGAATGTACGCCCCGATACTGAGGCCAATTCTGTGGTCGATGGTGGACATTTGAGGAGCAATGTCATCAATCCACTCCAATGCGAGGTTGTTGAGCGTAATGGCAAATCCTGGTGAAGTAAAGGGTACGGTATCTCCACTGACTTCTAAAGAATATTGAGAGAGGCATGATGAAGTCGCTCGATACCAATCTGTACAGGTTGCAAATGCATGTTGTGTCATACTTGCCAGTAAATCTACAGTATGGGTCCACGACCACGACATCTGTATGTGATGGACGTCGATTTGAGTGGCAAGCGTCGTTGAGATATTTACCACAAGTTCTCCAATCTCGATGCCATCTGCATCAAGAGTACCGATGCTTGGCCAGGCATCAAGTAAGTGTTGAAGTGAAAATTCAACATCAATTCCACTGAGTGATGAATTCAAAGCCCCTGAATAAACGGTTGCTGCACCGAGGGTAACTTCCAACGTATTGGATGGAGAATTCGATGGCCATTCAATCCACATGTGCAGTGGGGATGTTGGTGTTGATGAAGTCGGGACTGAAAGAGTTGCAGTATGGGAGTTTGCTGAACTGACGACCGTTGCATTGTTCGAAGAAGTGAGTGCGAGTGAAGAGGGACCGAGTACTTGCGGTCCAGAAAAGAGTGCAATCTCTAAATTGGTCAAGGATTGGGCAGTATCCCATTCGATGGTTATGTCATTTAAAATCGGTGACGAAGTACTGGTTCGATTGAAGTGGTATGAGAGTTGCAAGCCCGTTAAACGTGGAAGTTTTTGTTGTGAGAGATTTCCAATGTTCCAGTCACTCCAAAGGGTCGAAGTGTTGTTCAAGACTCCTGAAACAGTAGTTCGATACGAGAACGTTAAACTTGAGTCTGTAGGAATTGTGGCACTGTGGTTAACCCATCCATCGAGTACATTTCCACCATTCGGAGACAAAGTGTTGGTCGTAAATGTTCCATCATCAATGATTGTCCCATTCGAAAGTACATATCCGTTCCATGTTGAAATGCTGCTCACGCCTCCGGATCCTGCAGAACCTACGACGCCTACTGCGCCGGTGCCATAGGGTTGACCTCCAGTACCTCCAGTTCCACCGTTCACTGAAACTGTGCCTTGATTATTGTATTTTGAGATCTGTGTTTGAATCGAGATTCGGCCACCACCGCCACCGCCGCCACCATCGCCACCATGGAAGAATCCGATGCAGGCCCCAGTACAGAAACTGCTTGCACCGTCTCCGCCGTCACCTCCGTCTGCCTGAATTGCACCGCCCATTCCGATGTTGACTTCGTTTGCTTTGAGGTCGATTGAACCACCGCTTCCAGCACCAGCACCTGAACCACCAGCACCTGAACCGCCGTTGATTGCTTGGCCGTTTGTTCCATCTTCACCATTGGATAAGATGGTTCCATTGACATGGATTTGGTCTGCGATGATACGGATGTATCCACCACCATAGCCACCGGTTGCTGTCGCGTGATTCGAACTGGTTACACTTCCACCTTGAGAGCCGGCCTCTGTACCGTTGCCATAGGTTGACCCACCTGCACCAGCACCACTGCCAGTGGCGCCACCACTGCCACCGCTTCCACCGTGACCTGCACCACCTGCACCGTCAGAATTACCGCTGGTTGATGCTGTTGTAGAACCTCCAGTCGAAGTTCCACCAGAGTAAATTCCGCTTGCTGTGATTGAAGTTCCAGATTCGACAACTAAGACACGCACTATGATGGTCAAACTACCAGTTGCTGCAATTGAGCCACAAGAAACGATTCCACATCGTAATTCGAGCGTATCGTAACTGTGAGTTCCAGACCATTGAACTGCGTTAAAGAGCGTCGATGAATTGTTACCTGAACCAGGAGGTCCAGAATTAACACTCGGCAATTGAACTCCACCCAAGACGGCTGAAGTATTGTCAAGGATACCGAGCGCCTGAGCATTGTTCAACGTATCAAACCAAACACCCGTGGAAATTTGCGGTAAGACTTCGATATCGACACTCGCATTCAGCAGGCGATGACCGCTCTCATGCTCAAGCACCACATTGCCACCCAAGTCTGCTTGAACAGAGGTAGAGGATAAGCCAGTTGCAAAGTTTGTCACGTTGAGTAAAGGACTCACGTTCGAAGCCTCTTGCAGTTCCAATGCTGTTGTTTCATTGAACAACGGAGAAAGTGAAGAAAGAAGAAGGAGAGTTGTCAAAAAGAGGATTTTTTCGACACCTTTGTTCTGAGACATGAACTGCCCATCAGTTTCCGTGTTATGATGGTTTGGAGCACAGGTCGCAGTTGAGTACTCTCATTGATCGGCAGAACACCCCGCCATAACCGTCACCAAGATGTGATTTAACGACCAAACTTCCCTGTGGGGTTCTGGAATATTTCGAGACCAAAGTCGACACTGATGACAAAAGGTGGTCAAAAATATCAGCCTGAATTCGTTCGTATTCGACCCAATCCATATTCTTACTAAAGCAATACACTTCGATTGGCAAGCCATTTTCTGTTGGCTCTAATTGTCGAACCATTGATGTGAAATCCGTTCTTAAATTTCCATTACCCAGTAGGTACTGGCGCCCATACTCCCTAAACACCCCGATATTGGTGAGGTTTCGGCCATTGAGTAGAGATGATTTTTTTCCGTGCAGATGTAAAAAACAAACTTAGACATCATCCCAGAACCCATTCGTGGTCCCGCTTTGCTTATCATCGTCTTCTTCAGTCATGGTTTCAGTAGAATCTTCCTGCCGACCATTGGCGGTAACTTCGGTCACGTTTTCACCGGCCTCTTCGGCAAGAAGTTTGGCGAGATAATCTAACAACTTCTGCGCATCTTGTTCCGGAAAACAATCTGGAAATACCATGGTAAATCGATCGTTATTGAGTCCAAGAAACCCACTCTTCGGTTGAGTGAACACGGTAAAACCATGCTCCACTGCCTGTAGGGTACTCGAGGTATTCATGCCCGTCCGTTTCATTGAGTTCCCCTTTCATCTCCATTGGAGGATGTCCAGCATAGGTTGGCGTAGCATCGTCAGCCTCGCCGTGAGAAAGGTCGGTTTCCATTTCTCGCATGAGCGCATCTTGCGACATGTATTCCGAACGTAGCCCTGTATCCATGGCACCGCCAAGACCGAAGTACGCATCATTGTGTGCGA
>CALBIL010000093.1 GCA_937892945.1 uncultured euryarchaeote
AGAATCATCCATCTGTTGTCAGGATAATTTGTTTCATGTTCCATACCCTACGCTTTCGCTCAGCCTTTTCAACTCAATGGTTGCGAAGATGGTACTCATCACATTTTGCTTCTTTATTGAATCTCATGGGTGCGGCATATCCAAGAACAAGTACAGGCTACAGGGCATGAACAGCATGAGCGAAACACCACGAAAAAGCCGTGACCTTGACCATTTGATGGAACAGAACTCGACTGAATTAGATTTTCTCTCTGCCTATGGTGGTTCGTCTTCGGAGGGGGACGGAGCCGCTCTTTTCTCTGCATTGCGCCGCTTTCTCAAAGCCGGTAGTGTCGCTTTTACCGTCAATAAAAAAGAAACTTCCCTGACCTTTCATTTCGGCAAAGCCTCCATCGTAGACAACGGTTGTTTGATTTCATTCAAAGGAAAAAATTTACCACTTGTGACAAGTGATCTGCAACAAGCAGGATTTGCACAAGGGAAATTAACCAAGTCCAGAACATCCTGTAAGGTCACTCTAGTCGAATGGGGTATTGAACAACGCAGGTTTGTCGAACGTATGGTTGAATATCTCAATCACGGCGAATGAGTACGGTTGCCATCACAAGACTGGTTGTGGCTACAGCAAAGCCAAACCCAGGCATTGCATCACCAGAATCGATGTCACATTCTCCATCCTTGAAATCAATGCCGTCCCATCCAGTATCTTGTTGGAAATAGCATGAAGACCAAGTTTTGTACCAGTCGCCATTTGGATAATTGGTGTAGGAATCATCGCTGTAAACTGCTTTTACTCTCCAGTTCACATAGGTGTGGTCTGAAGGTGGCGTCACTGTAATCGAGTGGACTTTGTTATCGATTGATGCATCCATTACTACCGGAGGGTCGCACACACCGTTGTTCGTACAGACTTGTGTTGTGATTTCAAAACTGGTTCCGTTTTCATAGACATCATCGTCCATTACAACCGTGAGGGTCCATGATTTACCATCGACTGAAGGAGAGGTGCGTTCGGAGATTGAAAACGGGACATCATCTTCCGAGGGCGAAACATCCTCTCCCGCAACGACTTCGCTCCCCAGAGCGGATAAAGGCATGAGCATGAGGGTAACGATAAGTAAAACAATCACGCTTTGGTTACGCATGTCTGCACCACTCTGGTGTCGTATTTAGGTGTAAGGTGAAAAAGCCCTCAATTACGGTTCCATATCCCAAAGTTCATCGCCAACCCAATGAAGCGTTTTGATGCCCTTCCCTTTTGACAGATTTGTGAGGTCATCAGCGTTCATGGTCGACCATCCAATGGCAAGTGG
>CALBIL010000094.1 GCA_937892945.1 uncultured euryarchaeote
AGAAGAGCGGTCCACCAGGTCCCTCGAAAGGCGGTCCATCAGGTCCTTCCAAAGGAGGTCCTCCAAAGAAGAGCGGTCCACCAGGTCCTTCGAAAGGTGGTCCACCCAAAGGCGGCTCTTCAGGCCCCAAAAGAGGCCCGCCGCGTTGATGAGCAGGTGACTTTCGGATGGACGATTTACCAGATTTTGGTAAAATTCATTTTTCAGGAACACTCCGGCCGGCACAAGTCGCTGCAAGTTCAGTCATCATACCGCAACTTGAATCTGGAAAGAAGCGATTACATATCGTTGCCCCGCCAGGTTCGGGGAAAACCGTTCTTGGGCTGTATGTCTGGTCCGATTTAGTTCGAAAGCCCGCGTTAGTGTTGTCACCAAACTCGGCAATACAAGCACAATGGGCTGCACGCACCTCACTTTTTGATTTAGACGGGAAAGATGAATTCATCAGTACTGACCCTAAAAAGCCAGGTCTACTCACTTCATTGACCTATCAATCGGTGACCATGCCTCGCAAAGGTGGTGAAGATCTGGACGCAGTGGCGCTTGAATTATGGGCCGAGAAACTTATTGCAGACGGCGAAGCTTCGGACCACCAAGAAGGCATGTCTTGGCTCAATGATTTAGGTGAACGAAATGAGAAGTATTATGACAAGCAACTCTCGAAATATAGGAAAAAAGTACGGGATGAGTATTCTGAACATGGTAATGCATTATGGACTTTACATGAAAGTGCAAAAGAGAATCTTCTTTTGCTTAAAGAAGCTGGAATTGGACTCATCATCTTAGACGAATGTCATCATTTAATGCATCATTGGGGCCGAATCCTTGCCGAAGTTCGAGATATGTTTGACGACCCTGTTATTCTCGGATTAACGGCAACACCCCCTCCCGAAAAGGGAGGATTCAAAGAGGCCGATGTCGAACGTTATGAGGAATTCTTTGGACCTGTTGATTACAGCGTTCCCGTACCTGCACTGGTTCGGGATTCGAATCTTGCACCTTACCAAGATTTGTGCTATTTTGTTCGACCAGCGAGTCATGAGCTGCAGTATATTGCGAGTGTCGATGAAGAGTTTGAATCGCTACTTCGCGAGTTGCGTGAGCCCAATGAGAGTGCGAAGCCAGGCCGTATACCACCGCTTGACCAATGGGTACTCAACGAATTAAAGGAACGAGAGTCTCCGAGTGGTGAGACGCTAACTTGGGACAAATACGAGCGTAAATATCCCGCATTCACACTTGATGGTCGTCGTTTTTTACAATTGAACTCGATTCAATTACCAGCAGGTGTTCCAGACATATATTCTTTTGAAAAGGACGAATCTTTCACTCGAATAAGTATGCTTCGAAATGTGCTCTCTCGGTATGTTCGACACGGTCTTCGACGTTCAAAGAAGAAAGAAGATCATGCATTGGCAGAATCTGTAGTTGCACGTTTGCGAATGCTCGGCGTTCAAATCACTGATACTGGTTCCAGACCATGTGCTTCACCAGTGGGCCGTGTTATGTCCTACGCATCGGCTAAAACTGAAGCAGTCAATGAGATCATCAATGTCGAGATGCAGACACTTGGAAAAGGCATTCGTGCAGTCATTGTTACTGATTATGAAAAAACTTCCGCTACCACCCTTGTTGAAGGGGTTTTAGATGCCGAAGCTGGAGGTGCGATTTCGGTGTTACGGTCTTTAGTGAATCATCCTGCTGGAGATTACCTCGATCCAATTTTGATGACCGGAAGTACAGTTCTTGTCGACGATGATTTATGTGAACGTTTCATCACTAAAGCAGAACTTTGGATTGCAGAAAGAGAACTTGATATCAGACTCGAACACCGCCCACACCAAGGTTTTCATGAAATTGATGGTAAAGGAAAAGATTGGATTCCTCGTTATTATTCATTGATGATTACCGAATTCTTCCAAGAAGGTTTTACCCGATGTCTGGTCGGTACTAGTGGATTACTTGGGGAAGGGTGGGATGCTTCTCGAATCAATGTTTTAATTGATATGACCTCCGTTACAACGAGTGTAAGTATTAACCAACTTAGGGGGCGTTCAATTCGAATTGATAAATTATGGCCTGAAAAGGTTGCCAATAATTGGGACATCATTTGTATTGCAGAAGAGTTTACCAAAGGGTTTGATGATTACGAACGTTTCAAACAAAAGCACAAGCAATTGTACGGTGTTTGTGATGACGGAACAATTGAGAAAGGAGTCGGGCATGTACATGCTGCATTCAATGATGTACGTCCAGAGGGAATAAGTGAAGGAATGGCATTGTTCAATGAAGAAATGCTACGCCGTTCACGTAACCGTGAGCATACTCGTGAGTTGTGGGGCATTGGTCAACCGTTTGGTACAGAATCACGTCCAGCAATCGAGGCGAAGGCACCCGAAGGTTTCTCTAGCGGTTTTCGTTTTGGAACCGAGAAAGAGATGTGGACAGATAGTTCACTTACACTTGCTATCTCTGAAGCGATTGCCGGTGCATTCTGTGAATTAGGCGAGATGACCAGACATTGTTCTCCAGAAGGTGGAGTGCGAGGTGGAGGATGGCTTCGCTACCATTTGCACCATTCAACACCTGATGAGGCTCAACTGTTTAGTGAATCACTTGAAGAAGTCCTTGGATCAATTCACAATCCACGTTATGTCGTGACTCGTTCATCTCAATTCATGGAAGATACATGGGTCTCAAAATTGATGCCTGAAGTCATCGCCAAATACCTCCGCAAGGAAGTAAGTCATGTTCAGATGTACCACACAGTTCCTTCTAAGCTTGCCTCATCCAAAGAACGTGCAGAAGTTTTCCTCAAACATTGGACACTTCATGTCAGTCCAAGTGTACTGACTTACATGCGAACTGATGGCGGCAAGGAACTTCTCCGAACGATCTTACAACGTGACTTGAGCCCTCAACTTGGACTCCATCAAAAGCAAGTCTATTTGTGAGTTCAATTTGCACATGCTGCACACTTGAAGGTTTTTCCTCGGTGTTGACTGCAGAATCTTTTACGGCAATCAAAACACCGGAAATCAAATGAATCTACGGAATTCGAACAACTTATATCACCACAACTTCCGTCTGAAGAGCCCTTTGACGTCGAAATCTTGCTTTGAGACCAGAAATTTTCTTTTGGTTTGCTTTGACTCATTGAAGATGATTTTAATTCCCCATCTGGTAGTAATCCAAGTGTACTGATCACATGACTGTTGGCAAAGAATTTATCAGTCTCTCTCTGATTCATTATTCCACTTGTCATGACGTATCCTTTGGCTTCCTTAATGTTGCTAAGATTTCGATTTTTAAGATTCAGTCGATTAAGAATGGAATCATAATTACGAATTCTTGCTTGAGTCATACGGTCTCCCTTCCAACGGTTTCTTGGTTTTGATTTCGTATCTCTTGAAAGGTGTTGTTGAGATGGCAGAGTCTGGTAATGTTCATTCTCAGGCTTAATTTGTTTGGATGTTTGTCCCCTGAAACCCTTAAGCCGACCTGAAAGACCACCCGTTGTGCTTGAACTTCCAGGTGACCCCATGCTGAAGGTTACAACGAGCCCGAGCACTGCCAAAATTCCAAAGAAAGCGGCACAGCATCCGTAAAGGAAAGCAGCATCTTCGCTTTCTTGATTAAAGGTATAATCTGATGGCGCATCATCCCAATAATAGATCCTAATTTCCGAGTCGATTGAATAATACGATTTAATTTCATCTAAACACGACTGAGATCTTTTCATTGAACCAACAGTACTGCCCTCGTAATCTCCACCATCGGCTGAGTAAGTGAACCCGATATATGCAGTACAGGTGTAATATGAAGAGTACGACTCATCATACGTTGTTTGGTCATTGATGACAGCATCCACAGGAATTGTCGAACGTTCTGTTGAGCCCATCATTCCCAGGACAAAAACCCCTGAAAGTAAGGTGCAAACCAAAAATATGACGGCACCGAATTTATTCATTCTAACTCCGTTTGGGGGCTGTTGGCGCTGTTCCCATGCGCCAACAGCGTGTGGTTTCAAGGCACGTGTGCAGCCGTCATTGCCGAAGCTCCGGTGGGAACGAAATCAACTCATTCCGACACCATATAGTCATTTTCTTGATTCTAATTATCCACGTTGAACAATACGTATCGATGGTTCTGGCTTCCCAGCACGTTCGCCATCATCCCTTTTAATCGGCAATCCCATCCGTTCTGCTAGATTCAAATGTGCCTCTGACCAAGGCCATTTACATTCAGAGTTTGTCTCTTGCGCTAAGACATTTATTGGATTCAAATCCTCTTCCCAGCCACTTTTTTCATCGTAATTTCCTGAGACTCGAATCCATGCGTGGTCTTTTTCTTTGAGTTCATTTTTCAAATGTATGAATCCATTTCTCTTGGCAATTTTTGCAAGGTGTTCTCGCGGAATTGCCCGGGGGGACAGCATCAATGTTCGCTTTCCATCGGTCCAAAAGGCGGTTGAGCCTAAAGAAAATTCAATACAAAGTTGCAAGGCCTTTTCGACAGCTTCCGAAGGCGGACCCCAACTTCGAGGTAACCATTCGAAAAAAGCAGAACGGTTTTTTGTACCCGGTATATGCGTGCTTACTTCGATGCTGGTTTGAATCTCAGGTACGAGCACCGATTTGACTTCTCGTGAAAACAGCGACTTCTTTCTCTTCGCTTTTTTGGGCATGATAAGTGCTGAGTGATGTCTTTCGAGTGAACTCATCCAGGTTTTGAACGGTTGTTGAAGTTGTTCAAGAGTGATAATTGAACAGATCCATCCAGTAGTACCATGTACAGTTCCTGGAAGACGGATGATTCGACGAGTGTCCGCAGTAATCTTTTGGTCAACGGGATGGCCAGCCTTTACGACTTCTTCCAACAACTCCTTTCTTGCCTTTCTTACCGCTTCTTCACGTTGACGAGGGTCTGCAATTTGGAATGTCTCACGTTGAAGGTCGTTGTAGAACAAGTGGAATCCTTTACTCCCCGAGAACGTGACATGTGAAAATGAATATTCGTCCTTTTCTTTCATCCATTGGTGCAGTTCAAGTGCGAATTTCCGGGCCATCTCCATGTTGGTTTGTGAAAAGGGTGGCACATCAATATCGAATACAACCAGATGGTCCAAAAGAACAGGTGCAGAAGTTTCGAGGTCGTGAAGTCGGGGCAGGTCTACCGGATTCAGCCATGAAGAGGTTGAGACATAGACATCAGTTGGAATGGATTTTCTAAACGCTTTGACCAATGTGACAGAATCACGAACCCGACGAGGCGATGAATGCCAGCGGTTCTCCATTACACGCCAGCGAAATTGATGTTGAGTCGGCTTTTTCAACCAAGATAAATCGATTTCAAATTGGGTTGAATAATAGCCTTCCAAGACAGAGGGGTCAAACACCGACGCTTCTGCCATATTCTTGCAGAATCGATATCGGTTAATGGATTCACCGTAGGCCGACTGCCTTCAGTGACTCAAGCAGAACAGCACCGAGTTCTGAAGGGTCCATAGCACAAGCAATTCCTGCTTCTCGGAATGCCTCGAATTTCTCTTCAGCAGTTCCTTTACCGCCCGAAATAATTGCTCCAGCGTGGCCCATTCTCTTTCCTGGTGGGGCTGTTGCACCTGCGACGAACCCAACGATTGGCTTGGTGACGTTTTCGGCCGCCCAAGCAGCCGCTTCTTGCTCAGCATTTCCGCCAATTTCTCCGATCATAATGATTGCTTCAGTTTGAGGGTCCGCTTCGAAAGCGGCGAGGCATTCAATGAATCCAGTTCCATTGACTGGGTCTCCACCGATTCCAATACAGGTTGATTGTCCTTCATTGATACTCATTGTTTGAGCAACTGCTTCGTACGTTAAGGTTCCAGATTTACTGACAATCCCAATTCGACCCTTTGCGTGGATGTGACCTGGCATGATGCCGATTTTGGCTCCACCAGTTTCACCTGGGGTGATGATGCCTGGGCAGTTTGGACCAATAAGGC
>CALBIL010000095.1 GCA_937892945.1 uncultured euryarchaeote
CGTAGCCCTGTATCCATGGCACCGCCAAGACCGAAGTACGCATCATTGTGTGCGATGCGACTCACGTCTGATGGCTCCATGGCAAGTAAATCCGTAATGAGGGTGTTGATTTTCTCTAAGGTAACCTTCTTGATTTCACTGTTTGTGTAGCGAGCAGTCAATTCGGATTTCATCTGATACAGTTCATCGCGCAACACCTCGGGGTCTTGATAGTAGGTTTGAACGAGCGATTTGAGGTACTCCAATTCCCGTATTTCCTCTTTGTTCAGTTTAGCACCTGTGCGGAAGACTCGAATCCAGCGAATCGATTCAGGAAGCAATGCAGCGACCATATTGGTCTGAAGGAAAGCAAACAGAGCGACGATGATGGCACCGACACCAACGGTTTGGACAACCGCACCTCGATCACCCGAACTGAACGATTCAAAGAAACTTCTCGGCTCATCAACAGTCTCAGCGCAACCATTGGCGTCAACAGTCGCCCCGGAAGTTGTTCCAAGGCAATCGTCTTTGAAGTCATCAATTCCGTCGCCATCTTCATCGATCAGGCATCCATCAAGATCGACAATGCCAAAAGCCACCGTTTCAGGACAAATATCGTACAGGTCATCGATACCGTCGTTATCAGAATCCATTGGCCCTGTTTGATTTGTTTCGTTCGAAGGGGTTTCAGAATTATTTCCAACTTCATCGTCATAGATGTCTGCAATGCCGTTCCCATCGATGTCGAGGCAACCGAAGTAACCGTCGACAGTCGAGTTACCAGCTTCAGTTGGGCAATGATCTGCGAGGACTGCTCCATCGAAAAACTCACCTGGCCATACGAAAAGCCGAGTTGCGTTCCATGAAGAGACGCCCCAATTATCACCGTAGCCGTCACCATCGGTATCGGACCATTGTGTGGAGAGATTCACGAAAGCATCAGGGTTGTTACCCGTTGCATTATCCCCATAGCCATCACCATCTGAATCAAGCCATTGCGTTGCATCATTCGGAAAAGCATCATCGATGTTGGCTATTGAATCACCATCGCTGTCCTCATCGCTGTGTTGTGTGGGGTTCGGGTCGC
>CALBIL010000096.1 GCA_937892945.1 uncultured euryarchaeote
AAGCCGAGATCGCATAGCCTGGTATTGCGCGCGACTGGAAATCGCGTGTCCTTGTGGCACGAGAGTTCAAATCTCTCTCTCGGCGCTTCAGTATCCCTTTATTGATTTTTTAAGATCCAGTAATGTGTCTCTTTGAACTCCAAGAAGTGAAGAGCCACCGGCGAGAATTGAACTCGCGACCTCCTCATTACCAATGAGGTGCTATACCGCTAAGCCACGGTGGCAGTAAAGACGGCCACCAACACGTGGATTATAACCGCTTCGCGTCGCTCTTGAATGGATTAAATGGACCTTTCAACATGAGCATCCCCTCAAAGGCTATAAGGTGATTTTTAGAAATGCGAGAATGGAGAAGGCAACTTCTCTGGATGGGATATTATGGAGCGAGAGCAAGAAAACAAAGTGGAGATACGGCAACGAGTCCGTGATCTTCAGAGCCAAGTAGATGAATTGAAAGACCTTGTGAATACGCTCTTGAGCGTGATTTGTGAGGAGCCGGATGGAGTGCACAGCGGTGCTGCTCCGACGATTCCGGGTCAACCTGCAAATAATTACTGCATGTGATTATCCTTTGATAACTGCAAGCGGATTTAATCGAGCCACGGGTCGTGCCAATCCTGCTTTTGCAGTTAAATCAATAACATCATCAACATCTTTGTAGGCATCTGGGGCTTCTTCCGACAAGACGTTCGGAGTCGATGCATGAATTCGAATTCCTCGGTTTTCAAGTTCCAATTTCAATGCTTTTCCATCAATTGTTTGTTTTGCTTTACTGCGCGACATAGCTCGGCCAGCGCCATGGCAAGAAGAACCAAACGCGATGTTTTGTCCATTTTTTGGTCCTGCCATAACCCACGAGCCTGTTCCCATATCACCGGGGATGAGGACTGGCTGGCCTGAGAGATGGTTCGAATGTTTCATTTCGGGGCTGTCACCACTGAATGCTCGTGTGGCGCCCTTACGATGGACACAGCACGTACACCCCTTGCCATCTATTCGATGGACTTCGACTTTGGCAATATTGTGAGCGACATCATAGAGAGTTGTTGCTTCACCATCTTCGCCCATCTCCAATCGGAGAACTTCACGCAATCGGTGCGCTAGAGCACTTCGATTCGCAAAAGCAAAATTCGCAGCAGCATTCATGCCGTCAAAATAGGCTTGACCTTGTGGTGAATGGAATGGTGCAGATGCTAATTGACGGTCAGCCAGTTCATACCCCCATTCTTCATCGATCCAAATGTTTCCTTTTTGTTTGTATCGTCGTTCAAGACTTCGCACATGATCGCTGCATACTTGGTGGCCAAGTCCTCGTGAGCCTGAATGAATCATAGCGACAATTTGCCCTTCATACAATCCCCACTTTTCGGCAGTTGCAGCATCGACTGTTTTTCCAACTGTTTGTAATTCCAAAAAATGGTTTCCACTGCCTAATGTACCAAGCGCACGCAGACCACGTTCTTTGGCCCGTTGAGAGATATCTGCATTAATTGTATTCAATTGGCCACCAGATTCGAGGTGTTTCAAATCTTCATCGTAGCCATAGCCGAGTTCAATCGCAGCAGGAGCGCCACCTTGAATGATGTTATCGAGGTCACTCATCGTGATGTCAAGTCCACCCTTTCCGGAGGCTCCAGCAGGTATCCTTCCCGCTAAACGACCTGCGAGTTTTTTGAGATTTGGTATGTCTTTTTCAGTTGCATCGAGCGCCAACATCCGTACGCCACAATTGATGTCAAAACCAACACCTCCGGGGGATATTGCACCGCCGAAGTCTCCTTGTTCGGTGTCGGTTGCAATCACTCCACCGATCGGAAGGCCGTAGCCAAAATGCCAATCTGCCATGCCCCAAGCTTCACCAACAATCCCTGGAAGGCTTGCAGCATTGATGAGTTGTTCTGGGCCACGGTCATCTGCGTGCTTTAGCAGATGCGCCTCATCGGTGACTAAGCGAGCGTCAACTTTCATCCGACCGTGGGCTTTGATACGCATGGTGCCATCACCTTGCGAGGTGAGATAATCACGCCAATCATCGGCCATAGTTACGGGTCGAGTTATTCCCCTTTGAGGATTGTTCTTCGTTTCCGCAATAAAAGACCCATAGGTTTCAAGGTGTATCGCTTGGTCGGCGACTTGTTCCTTTGGGGAGATGAGTCATATGGGATTGCCACCGATTGATTTGGCCGTGTTCAAAAACGAGGGTTTTGTTCGAAACCAATGTCGGATCACGAACCTTTGGTTTTGGACCACCGACCCTTCACGAGATACTTGTGGTGACACGACTGAAGATGAGTATACATTCATCGGAGCACCTCTCATCGAAGGCTACCCTATGCGAGGTAAGGCATTGAAAGATGCCATGCGCGAAGCCTTTCTAAATTTCTTTGAAAACGTCGAACATACACGTGTTGAACCCTATCCGGTTTTGGCAAGATGGAGAGATGACATTCATTTGACCATTGCTTCAATTGCAGATTTCCAACCTCATGTGACTTCGGGTGAAGTTGAACCTCCGGCGAACCCTTTGACGATATCACAACCTTGTATTCGGCTGACTGATGTCGACGCCGTAGGGCGTTCTGGTCGCCATTTGACGACATTTGAGATGATGGCGCATCACGTTTTTAATCGACCCAAAGAAGGAAAGACCTACTATTGGATGGAAGAATGTGTTCAATATTGTCACGATTTGTTAACCAAGACATTCAACATCGCTTCCATTGAGATCACCTATGTGGAAAATCCATGGTGCGGTGGTGGAAATGCAGGTGCAGCTGTAGAAGTCATTGTTGGCGGACTTGAATTAGCGACCTTGGTGTTCATGAATCTTGAAGAACACCCGGAAGGAGATATCGAACTGAAAGGTGATTTCTACCGTGAAATGGACATGCAAATTATTGACACCGGCTATGGCCTGGAGCGTTTCTGTTGGGCAGCTGCAGGAACACCTACCATCTATGAGGCCATTTACCCTGAGACAGTTTCTTGGCTCAAGGAGATGGCTGGATTCTCTTCTATTACCTCTCAATGGCCCGAACTTGACTTGGATGCATTACTCGGTGAAATGAGTCGGCTCAATGGGATTATGAATATTGAACCAGGTGTTGATGCTGATGAACTGCGTACAACTTTCTTACGTCGTTTAGACGAACGTGGTATCACTGTGACGTCTGAACAATTCTCAGCGGTGACTGAACCCCTTTCGAAAATCTATGCCATTCCAGACCACCTTCACGCTTTGAGCAACATGCTCGGAGATGGACTGGTGCCTTCGAATGCTAAAGCCGGTTACCTTGCACGAATGCTTGCCCGTCGAACCTTACGTCTTCGGGATGATTTGGAACTCAATATTTCTCTTTCCGAACTAGCAGAGCATCACATCTCCATTAATCTCGGTGGGCAAGCGATGAAACAAACACATGATGGACTCCTCGGAATTCTTCAACTGGAAGAAGAACGGTACGAAGAGATGATTCGCAAAGGTGGTAATGTCATTACCACCCAACTCAAAGGCATCCCAACTGATTCTGAATCTATTCCAGATGAGACCCTTTTCCAACTCAATGATTCTCATGGCTTAGCGCCAGACATGGTCGTCGGTTTAGCAAAGAGCGCAGGTTGGAAGAATGTCCGAATCCGTACAGGATTTGCAGCTGAAATGGCAGACCGCCATGCTCGTATCGCCAAACAGGCTGCACAAACTGTCGAAGAGATCCCTCTTGTCGAGAATATTCCACAATTACCAGCAACGGTGGCACTGTATTACGAAGATGTCCAACAACGCGAATTCGACGCCAGTGTTCTTTCGTGTCTTCCACTCATCGCAGATGACCTTCCCTCCGGGGCAACACATGGAATAATTCTTGACAAAACATGCTTCTATCCCGAAGGCGGGGGCCAAGAAGGAGACTATGGTCGACTCGTTACTGATTCAACTCAGCATCGTGTTCTTGATACACGTAAAGTCGGCACTCATGTTCTGCATTTGGTCGATGGTCCTTTCGAAACCGGGGATTTAGTTCATGGAAGCCTCGATTGGAACCGTCGTAAGCAATTGATGGACCATCATACAGCAGTACACATCGTTGGTGGTGCCGCCCGTCGAATTCTTGGACCTCACATCTATCAGGCAGGAGCAAACAAATCAATTGAGTCAGGTCGCCTTGACATTACCCACTTCAGTCGATTAAATCGAGATGACCTCGATGCAATTGAATCCTTGGCAAATGAAGTCTTAGGCCAAGTTCAGCGCACAGAGAAAACCGAACTGAATCGAAAAGATGCCGACAAGAAGTTTGGTTTTGATTTGTATCAAGGTGGTGCGCCAAAAGGTAATTCCATACGTATTCTTCGAATCGCTGACCACGATATTCAGGCTTGTGGCGGCACACATCACGATGAACCTGGTCAAATTGGATCCATTCGAATTATTCGTTCTGCAGCCGTTCAAGATGGTGTTGAACGCCTTCATATTGTCGCAGGACAGGCTGCTCTAATGTATGCTCGAAATCAAGATTCCTTGTTGAGACAAGCAAGTGAAACGTTTGGTATTCCATCGCATGAATTGCCAAAAGCATCCGAGCGGTTTTACTCCGAATGGAAGGACCAGCGAAAGATGATTGAGCAACTTGAAGCAGAAATTGTTCGTTTGCGCACTGCTGGTGGCGGTTCGGATTCTTCTGAAATTGATGGTGTCCGTATTGCAATAATGGAAGTCAATGGGGACCTTAAGAAAATGACAAAGATGCTCAAGGAACTCACACTCGATTCCTCGAAACCAACGCTTGCTGTACTGGGTTCCAAAGAAGGCGGTGGAAAGTTGATGATTGCCGTTACTGAAAATACAATTGCCAGTGAACGGTATGATGCAGTTGTTTTACTCCGAGAGATTTCACATCACATCAAAGGTGGTGGAGGCGGTCGTCCAACACTCGCACAGGGTGGAGGCTCTCATCCAGAAGGTCTCGATGATGCACTTGAAGCAGCACGCAAGAGTGTTGGAGCTTGATTAAAGCGTTCGTAGCGCTTCTTTATCAAAATAAGATACAGCAACATTTCGCGCTTCATCTGGTGTGAACCATTTTACATCTGAAATTTCTTCTGTCTGTAATTCCAACGTCGTAATGTCACCGTTCCATGTTGAACGGTACGTGAACGAGACAAAGGAAATCCCTTCATCGGTGAATATTTTCTGTGTAATCAGGGGTTCATTCTGTTCTAATACGATGCTAAGCCCAATTTCTTCAAGCGTTTCACGAACACAGCCAATACTTGGATGTTCATCGTGATCCATATAGCCCCCGGGTAGTGTCCAAAACCCTCTAAAGTGTCCACGCTCCACTTTTCCAAGTAAGACCTGTCCAGCATCATTGCAAATCATAACTTTCGATACAAGACGATGAATCGAACGGTAAATCGCCTCTCGTGCCACTGGGTGAACCGAATTATCTGCAATCATTTCATCTTTCCACGCCCAGTGTTTTGGCCATTCAATGTTCGGATAACCTTTGAGAACACGGTACACAAGTGTGCCAAACACGAGACGTGTTTCTCGAATGACCTTCCATTCGATCCCCATACGTTCGATTTCGACAAGTGTCGGAAGTCGTAGTATCGTCGTCCCGTCTTGGCGGCCTTGGATTGGAAGTTGAGGGCCATTCCCATTTTGGTCAACCAGTAGCACTTTCCCGTCGTGTTCAAGATGAACAACTTCCTCGGGATGCATGTTCTTCGGTTCCCCCCATGTTTCATCAATGCTCGTATGATTGAATGTTTCTAAACAATGGTATTGTTCAAGTACATCCGCTCAATCGCTCACTCATGAACTTCGAACAACTCAACCAATCTGGCTGGGCGAAGACCTATCTTCTTGTAGATTCAGATTCACAAATAGCAGCAATCGTTGATCCTGTGTACGATTTTATGAACGAGTATCTCGCACTTATCGAGGCACGTAATCTCACACTCCACTACGCCATTGCGACACATACGCATGCAGACCATATCTCCGCATGCTTTTCTCTTCGTGAACGAACCGGTTGTGAGTACGTGATGTGGAAAGACACTGCATGTATGAATGTCTCAAAGTACCTCCAAGAAGGAGATACACTGATGCTTGGTTCCACTCCACTCAAAATCCATCACGTGCCAGGACATACCAATGACCATGTTCTCATTGAAACTCCGACGCATTTATTGACGGGTGATTTCCTCTTTACTGGCCAAGGTGGTGTCGGTCGGGATGATTTGCCGAGTGGTCGATTACTCTCCCATTGGGAGTCTCTGAAAAAACTCGAATTGCTCGATGGAGAGATTCTCGTCTGCACAGGTCATGATCCACCGGGTACCGTCATGCAAACACTCGATTGGAACCGTGCTAACAATCCTGTCCTCAAGATGACATCCTTCGAACAATTCGAAACATGGCAAATCAAAGTCACTGCAGGTTTGGGCTCGGTATCTAAAATAAAAACAGCGCTACCAGCAAATCTTTTCGCAGAAATTCCTGATGTAATTCCTTGGATGGTATGAAGACTCGCATGCGTAGGCAGTACACTGGGGGATTGCCCTCTGATACGAAACTTCATGTATGACTTGAAACATCGAAAAGTATGGCGACCATTAAGCGTAAACATCGTCATGGTATTTATCGGTTCTATGCGCCGTTTTACGACCGGGTATTTGCTCCTAGTTTTTCTGAGGGTCATTCGAAATTGTATTCTTCACTTGTTCTTGAAAAGAACGATCATATTCTCGAAGTAGGAATTGGAACAGGTATCTCATTGACCCACTGCCCTGAGTTTGTCCGTGTCGATGCCATCGATTTCAGTGAAGCAATGCTTGTAAAAGCCCGAAAACGTTTTCAAAAGGGAGAGATTTCGGCTCAAGTTGAGTTCACAAAAATGGATGCTCACTCACTCGAGTTTGAAGATAATGCATTTGAACATTCGATCGTTGCTCATGCACTGGCCGTGGTGGCGGAACCAAAAGAGGTATTGAAAGAGATGATACGAGTCACCAAAAGAGGTGGTAAAATAGTCATTGTAAATCACTACAAGAAAAACGGAGGGCCCCTTATCTCGATGTTCAATCCATTCCGAAAACGACTCGGTCTTGGAATACATGTTGAGTTTATCAATCTCATTGAAGAATGCGGTCTCGATGTACTCGAAGAAATACGGGTTAATCGTGGTTCTGCAAGTCTTCTCGTTTGTGGAATGCCTTAGTACAGAATCATTCAAGGAACTTCGAACCAAACTTCCATTGAATCGCTCTTGTCGCTGAATAATCTCAATTCAGAGCGAGATTCACATCAACTGCATTTCGTCATACTACAGAGATTATTCGAGTGGGTTCTCGGGTATTGTTCCACGGTTCTCACTCATCGGGAGTTCTTGCAATTCGGCAAAACTTAGTTGTTTGAGCGGCAATTCATTTAATGTGTTTAAGCGTTCTTTCATAACCATTCGAACATGAAATTCAATTCGGCCTTTACTTCGTGTTAAATCGTAAGAAAGAGGATTGAGTGTTTCGATGACTTGTGATCCAAATTCATCTCGAACATAGGATCCTCTCCATATGGAATAGCCCCATCGAAACGCAATACCAACGACCGCAGCTCCATACAGAAGGGTGAGTACGGTTAGAGCGAATAAGACTGCGTTTCCATCTCTGGCTTCATCGAGTAAATTACGTGCAATCAAAAACAGCAAACCAATTCCTACAAGCGGCTTTAGAATACTTTCGAGCCATTGGTCAACAGGGACTAAGCGACCTTTAGAAGGATCGACAAATACCAAGTCAGATTCAAATGCAGCATTCAGCACACCCAATGCTCCAAGCAAAATAATGTAAAGGCCTGTGGAATACAAGATTTCGATTCCCCAAGAATCCAGGTCAAAGGTCCAGTGCACCATGAGCCAAGCAAAAAGTCCCAAAAAAGCGCCTTGAGGCACATGATTGAAGTGTATGACATGTTGCGAGAATTCATTCATTTTTGCCTTTTCATCTGCCAAACCTCGATGGGGTTTTGGTATGTGAATAATCTGCCAGTGCATCATTTGTTCGATGTAATTTAAGCCCCGAACAAGCATTCCTTTACGGATGAATATGTATTCAATAACCAACAGTATTGGGAGTCCGATAAGAATAACCGGGAGTGCCATAATCACTGCTAATGGGAAGATTATGATGGCCGGTAACAACAGAAAGTGTGAAACAGTTAACGGATGAAACAGGTCTGCTTCAATCAATCTCTGATGGCTTGGACGGATATGGAGGCTTCGAGCAACATCATCGAGAGTTGCACGGAACGGTGCGACTTGCCTGCCCGCATCAATAATTTGCAAGACTGTATTTCGGTATTGCGATGCTTCATGACCGACACCAATGAATAATCTCCATCCCAGCCGCATCGGTAATGCGAGTAACAATGGAATCGACAGCAAACCGGCTGCCCAAATCAATGCATTGGTATCAACTGCAGCCATGAGTCTCATCCCTGCCACTTGACAGGAGTGTTTCAAACATCGGGTTCATGGGGCCGTTTGGCTAAGGTTGATGACCTTGATGAGAAACCATTGGCCATGGCGAGAATTGCAGTGACCGATGGTATGGCGCAAGATGCAGTCGTTTTGTTAGAGCAAGCAGGGCATGAAGTGGTTCTTGGTTTCATTGAGCCTGCAGACTTACTGGCTGGAGCCCTTTCGCATTTTGATGCCATTATTGTCCGGAGTGCGACGAAACTCCCAAAGGACATCATTCAAGCATCAGGTGACCGTTTGAAGGTAATTGGCCGTGCAGGTGTTGGTGTTGATAACATCGATATTGCCGCAGCTGCTGATGTCGGAATCCCTGTGGTGAATGCCCCTCGTGCTTCGACTCAATCTGTCATCGAACTCACGATCGGACACCTACTCGCATGTCTCCGACACATTCCACGTGCAGACCGTGGCATGCGTGAAGATAAATGGGAAAAGAAAATCATGAAAGGTACCGAACTTTTTGGTAAAAATCTCGGTTTGATTGGCTTTGGCCGTATTGCACAAGGTGTTGGCTCAATCGCTCAATTGTTTGGCATGGAAGTCCATACCTATGACCCGTACCTTCCAGCGAAAGTGGCCAAAGCTCAAAACACAACGTTACACAAGAACGTCGACACTTTGTTTCAAACTTGTACGCATATTTCGATTCATTGCAATTACAACGATGAAACTCATCATTTGGTAAACGCAGAACGTATTGCCCTCATGCCTGGGAAGTCACTTGATGGCATTGTCTGTGGCAATCACATCGTTAATTGTGCACGAGGCGGAATCATCGATGAAGAGGCATTGTTGGAAGCTCTCAATTCTGGCAAAGTCGCCTCGGCTGCTTTGGATGTGTTTGAACAGGAGCCAGTCTCATCAGGGAATAAACTCGTTCAACATCCGAGCTTCCACGGTACTCCACATATTGGTGCAGCAACTCTTGAGGCCCAAGCACGGGTTGGACGAGACATTGCCCACGCAATCATGACGGTACTCAACGGTGAACAAGCAGAAACCACAGTTAATTCACATTTACTCAAGTGACACTTTCACTTTTTTGCACCGTGGGTCATATGAAACATAGATGTCCGTACGCGCAAAATCAATGATATGCGCCTTTTATGTTCTTCTTTTCGAAACCTTCAATCTCAATTTTCACAACCTCTTGAAGATTTACCAAGAGAGTTCAAACCTCCTGAAAAATTGCTGTATCTCACTCCAAACTTGGAGATTCTTTTGTGTGAAGAATACATCAACTTCAAACACCGCGGACAACATTCTCAACATATGTCGGAAGGACTGTCCCCTGATTCTCAAGGGTCAGCCTCTTCTTTCAAAGAACGCATTTTAGTTCATTGCGATCTTGATGCATTCTTTGCTGCTGTCGAAATATTGCATCATAACCTGGATCCCGAAAAACCTCTTATTATCGGCTCAGACCCGCAAGGGGGCAGGGGCAGAGGCATTGTTTCAACGTGCAATTACGCAGCCCGAGCATTTGGTATCCATTCTGCTATGCCGGTGAGTGAAGCTTGGCGTCGATGCCCTGGACATCCCTTTGGGCCAGGGCATTACATTCGAGGGAGCCGCGGCTTGTACAGTCGTGCTTCTCGCAAGGTCATGAGCATACTCAAAGAACCTGCTGAGTTTTTTGAAAAAGCGAGTATTGATGAAGCATATTTGGACATCACGGAGCATGTTGGAGGTGACTGGGATGTTGCGTATGCATTGTGCCGTACACTTCAGACGACTATTGAACAAAAAGTCGGACTCACTGCCTCGTTTGGAATTGCACCCACGCGTATTCTTGCGAAGATGTCGAGTGAAGTGAACAAACCCAAAGGAATTTTTCGTATTCTTCCTGATGAAATCGCTGAATTCTTTGAAGGCCGTTCACTCCGTGATGTTCCGGGCATTGGTCCCAAAAGGGCAACTCAACTTGCTGAATGGGGTTTTGTTACAGTTGATGAAGCCTATGTGCTTGGCGAACTCGCCTTAGGTCGAATGGCAGGTGAACGGTTTGCGCATTGGCTCACCTGCGTCGTCGATGGAACAACAAGTTCCGAAGTGAGCCAACTTCGTAGTCGTAAATCAATTGGTAAAGAACGTACTTTTTCATCTGACCAAACAGACCATGAGGCGGTTCTTGACGTGCTCCGTTCACTCACACATAGAGTGCTTAAACGTTCGAAAGAAATGGGGATTTCAGGACGATTAGCCGAGGTGAAGATTCGTTATACCGGTTTTGAAACACACACACATGGTCGTTCCATTCCAGTGGCAATGGATGAACCTGATGTCTTTCTTCGTTTGGCTGAGCATCTTTTCGCAACAAATGTTCAGCACAATCGTGGATTGCGTTTAGTTGGGTTTCGACTTGGACAGTTGGACATGCCACCTACGCGTCAAGCAATGCTTCTTCTTCAGGAAGAAGAGTAATCATTCCAAATGGTGCATGCGTGTAAGAATCGCTGTAAAGCCCAACAATTCTTCTGGAATTTCTATACCGGACACGGGTTGGTTCAAGGAAATACCTTGTTCCTTCTTTGAGTTCCATGTCTCCCCGTTAAAGGTTTGAACGGCTGCTGAAAGGTTTCGCAAACGGTCGCCTTCTTCCGTACCTAAGAATACAGAAGGGTCGGCAGGTGCAGGGAATGAATCCACTTCAACTGCAGACTTCCCATAGATGCTTTCCGAGATATGATGGGTGAAGAACGGACAGACTGGCGTAAATGCTGACATAAAGTCTCGGACAATCCGGTGGAGAGTCCATGAAGCAGCGACATCATCATCGTAAAGACGTGATTTCACCATTTCCAGATAGTGGCTTGGTAGGACGCCAGTTCCAAATGTTTTGAGCGCTTGAGTTGCCGTGTAGATGTCGAGGTTTTCCCAAGCAGTTTTGACCGTATCCATTGTTGCATTGAATTCAGCCAAAATCCATTTGTCTTCAACGGCTAAATCCTCTGGAGCAGTTTCAAGGTCTTCAGGTATTTCAAATTGCGATGCAAAACGAGCAACATTGAATAATTTTGTTAAAACACCGAAGTACTTCTTTTCAATTTCTTCGGGATTGATATGGAAATCATCACCGACTTGAGCATCGCATGCTTTCCATAGTCTGAAACATTCACTTCCAATTTTGTTTGCACGAAGACTCACTGTCTTTTCAGGCCCCTTCACTTTCCAAGACCCAGTTCGGCCACCTGCTCCACACTCGAGAACAGAGTCAGCATCGATTCCATTGCCAAGTGACTTGCTCATTTTGCGGCCCCAAGGATCCATTCCTAATCCATCGATCCAAACATGCTTGAATCCTGGTTTGTCGAGCAAAAGATTTGATTTGAGAAGTGTGTAGTAAAGCCATGTTCGAACAATTTCTTTGCCTTGAGGTCGGAGTGCAGTTGGGAATGCCTTTTCGAAGACCTCTGGTTGATTGAGGTAGCCGCTTACAAAGAGATTTGAGTTGGAAGAATCCATCCAAGTATCAAAAACTTTTTCTTCACCAATGACTTCTCCGAGTTCATCTTTCATCGATTCAAAGGAACCCAATTGCTCACGTGTATCTCTTGACAACACTTGACTGCCTGCTGGTGGTGATTGGCACCATGGTTGAACATATGTTCCAGTCGGTGGGACAATGATTTTACTTCCATCACCGCTGTACCAAATCGGAATTTCGGTATGGTACCAACGTCGACGAGAGATTGGCCAATCAATGCTAATATTGTCCATCCAATCGAGTAAGAATTGCTTGTTACGTGGTGGGTGGAATTCGATTTCTTCAATGTGCTCTTTCATTCGGTCTTGAGCATGGGTTTGTTTAACATACCATTCTTTGAGCAAGATAATTTCTACAGGATTCTTACCACGTTCCGAAACTGGAATTTCTTGTTCTCGTTCAACGACATTGACTAATTTACCTTGTTCTTCGAGATATTCAATGGCTGCATTACGTGCTTCAACGACCTTCATGTCAGCAAACGGTCCTGCTAACTCGGTCAGTTTACCTTCCAAGTTGATGGCTTGGAATGGTGTAAGTCCAAGTTCACGGAAGATGGCTACGTCATTTTGGTCTCCAAAAGAACAAACCATCAAGACACCAGAGCCAAAATCAGATTTAACTGATGGATGGGTTTTGATTTCAACTGAAGTCGTTCGTCCTTCAACCGGAAGTGGGAGTTGAATGGTTTTCCCAATGAGGTGCGTATACCGTTGGTCATCTGGATGAACAACTACAACGCCGCATGCACAAATTAATTCTGGTCGGGTGGTGGAAATGACAATTTCAGTACCATCGTCACAGGTCCACTGGACATCAACGAGACGAGTTTTTCTCGATTGGCGTTCAACTTCTGCATCAGCAATGGTCGTCCCTTCGACAGGGTCGTAGATATTTGGTCGCAAATCTTCGATGATTGCACCTTTTTTGAAAAGTTCAATGAAAATTGATTGTGTGACGGTTCGGTAGGCGGGAGAATCAGTGAGGTATTCACGATCGTAATCGCATGATAAACCGACTCGTCGAGCAGTTTTTCGCATAGCTTGTGTGAACGTCTCGATGGTTTCTTCACACAGTTTCAAAAATTCAGCACGGTCATAGGTCTTCATCTTACGTTTGGTGTTTTTCTCAACAGTGAATTCAATATTGATACCGTTTCGATCAACGCCCCATGGGAAGTATACTTCCTTGCCAAGTAACCGTTGTGAGCGAGCAAGAACATCAATCATAGAATATTGAGCCACAGCGCCGATATGCCAGGTGCCAGATGGATACGGCGGAGGCGTGTCAATAACAAAAATCTCCTTACCACTGTCTGGATTGAATGCGTATCTTTGGGAATACGCTACGGAATCTTCCGAATGGGCTTCTTGAATGCGTTTTTCAAGGTCAATTGACCATCGTTTATCGTTTAATACTGGGTCTGGCATGTGCCTCACCTGGCTCCGCACACATGAATGATGCGAATCCAAACAGCGCTACAACGGTTCACATTTGAACCCAACGGACGAACAATGCTGCTCGTTAACATGTTCGCAATACGAGGGATTCGGACACAATCCTGCGGTAATCATTTGAAGGTTCACGAATCACAAAGAAACAGGGGAGAGTATTTTGGTCGACGACAGTCAAAAAAAATCTGGCCCAAAGTCAGTTACTATGGAGTCGAGCGAAGCATCGTCCACAGGATTGAATGATTCTAAAAAGAAGAGTACAAGTTCACGCTTTTCAAGCTTGAAGAGTTCGGGAACATCACGACTTCAATCAGGCGCTATCGACCTTTCTGCACGAGTCAAAGATTTCAATTCAAAAACTGCTATTGATGCTGTTTTGGATGCGCCAGTTCGATTTCGACGGGAATGGGAAAAAACTGGGGCTATAGGGGCAATCACCCGCTTCCCTCTTGCGACCGTTGTTCTGTTTCTACTGATGACGTTGTTCTTCGTCACTCATTCAGGATTCTTTGATTTATACCTCACCCAATTCGATGATGACCGGAATGAGACTGATTTGAACGTCAATGGGGACCTTGAAGTCTACCTTCCAGAAGGCAGTGAAGTCGGTGAATTACTCAAACTGGTTGAAGAAGATTGGTCGACCAACGTTATGGTTGTCTACATCGAACTCAATGATGGGAATTATAACATCACAGACCAACGTATTCTTCAAGAAATCAGTTATGTTGAAAAAACACTGAATCCTTGTATCTCTTCATTCGTATGCGCAAATCCCAATGGTTCAACAGATACACTCGAAGATGATGTCATTTATCTTCTCTCAATTTCAACCGTTCTCAAAGAAGTAAATTCAAGTGCGCCACGAATACGTGAAGCTTTCGTCACTGAACTTGGCCAACTTGGTTGTGGATTTGGTCAAGAAGATTGCCCATCGGCTCAGGCTGCTGAAACCTTTAACGAACTCTTTACCACCATTGACCAATTTGAAGGCGGTTATGAAATCCCTTCACAGAATACAATTGATTTAGTCATTAATGAAATGTATGAAGACGATGGCTCTCCAACGCCTGGTCTTGATAAACTCGCACGTGACCTTTCGTGTGGGCCCGCAGGATGTAACTTTGAGGGTCAACAAGATGTACCTGATGGGACATTAGACCGGGCTATAATGGCTATTGCCGTATCTGATGGAGTTACTGCAAAAGAAATTATTTACCAAACTGAAATGGACTTAGAAAAAATCAGTAAAATGGAACGTCCTTGTCTGTTTGGAGCGGATGGTCAACCAATCGCAGAAGAAGGATTGTGCATTTGGGGTGACCTCACTGAGGAACAGGAAGAACGTGGAGTGAAGAGTTTAGGTCTCAAAATGACCTTAACAGGCCCAGTTCCAATCACCAATGCTGTGACCGAACGAACCTTCGACATGTTTTGGAATATATTTCCTGTTGCAGTGGTGCTTGTTGCCATCGGTCTGTTTGTATTCCATTGTGATATTTTACAGACTGGATTAACAGGAATACGCCCACTTCAAGGTTTGAAGGTCGTGATTATTTCCGGTCTTCCAACGCTATGTGCAGTCTTTTGGACATTAGGAATTATTGGGTGGCTCAACTATGAAGTGACGATGACAGTCATTATTGTGGGGCCGATTTTACTTGCACTCGGTGTCTCATATGGTTTACACATCACCAATCGTTATGCCGAAGAGTCTGGAACAAAGGCAGAAAAAATGCGGGGAGCGCTTTCTTCAACAGGAAAGGCGGTCTTTTTATCCGCAGTGACAACAGTTATCGGTTTTGTATCTCTTGTTTTCACTCCGATGGCTCCAATTCAAACCGTTGGGATCGCTCTTTCAGGTGGAATTGTCGTCGTCTATGTTCTCACAATGTTCATGGTTCCAAACTTAACTTTGTTGCTCGATTTGAGAAAGCCGAAACACCCGCCTCTCAAACTGTTTGTCAACATTGTTGAAGTTCCAATGAAATACAACCGTGCGGTAATTGCATTGTTCGGAATACTCATCCTTATTTCAGCAACCTATGGCCAAGCAAATGTAAAGGAAAACATCGATATGCTGAAAATGGCCCCAGATGATGAAGATTCTGTTACCGCCATGATCAAGTACAGCAATGAGTTCAATTCCGGGCAATTGGGTATGGTCTTGGTACAAGCAAACCTCACCGGCGACACTTCGATTGAAGTATCACAGCAAGACCCTGCGGAGAATTTACGTCAAATCGATACGTTGGAAGGACTGTTAAACGATGTTCCAGATACGTCTGCAGTATCGATTGTGTTTTTGATGAAATCTTCGGGTATTGCCCCGACAGTTGCTTGTACCGGATGCAGTGAATTGGTTCAATCCATGCCGTTACTTCCTCAGGATATCAAAGATACTGCTGCAGTATTGTTGGACACTTCAGTCTCTGGTGGTGCATCCTTTTGGGACCTTTTGACATCTCCCGATGCGTATGGTCTACCGGCCTCGCGTCAAAGTGAAGTTTTCCTGTTGAATGTCTTTTATTCATCGATTACCGATGAGACGCGTGGCATATTTATCAGTGAAGATTTTGATCGAAGTTTGATTTTGGTTGATATGCCGTATCTGCCAGTAGCAGACACAATCTCGAGTGTAGAAAAAATCGATGACCTCACATCGACGTTCAGTGGTACTGAACCGGGAGATTACGCCACAGATTTGACTGGAGTTGCTCCTACGACCATCGAAGTGAACGAATTGATTGTGGGTTCACAATGGACCTCTCTTGGTTTTGCAGTCATTCTCACGCTGATTACCTTAGCCATTGTTTTCAAAGACATTAAATATTCAATTTGGACAACTTCTCCGGTTATCGCTACTGTTGCTTTACAATGGCTTGTCATGTGGAGAATGGATGTGGATTTGTCGCTTGTCACGGTAATGATTGGTTCGATTTTAGTTGGCGTGGGAGTTGACTTTTCAATTCACATATCGAACCGTATACGCGAATTGGGTGGCGGCCTTGATGCGATTCGAACTGCAGCAATAGGAACTGGCATGTCGCTGTTTGAAGCAGCAGTCGTTACAACTTTAGGAATGTTAACTGCCTATCAAATTCCAATTCCAGCTATTGCTCCGTTCATCACGGTTATTCTGATCTTACTCTGGGTGGCTGCTGCCAGTGCATTGATTCTGTTGCCTGCTATATTTGTCACACTCGAGAAAGCCGGTCTTGGCGCAGTTGATGGTCGTTCTGGAATGGTCAAGCGCTTAGGTCTTGGTCAGAAAAAGCAACTCGATGTGGATGTCTTAGATGCTGCATTGCTTGATGATGTCATTGATGCTTGGTGACAACAATACAAAGAAGCCCCTCCTCTTGGGTTCACCATGGTCAATTATTGGTTGATGAAATCAGAGCCAGATGTCTATCCTTTTGAACAACTGGTTACAGATGGAACGACACATTGGGACGGCGTTCGGAACTACCAGGCACGTAATATGATGCGTGATGAGATGAAAATGGGCGACTATGTTTTGTTTTATCATTCGAATTTCAAACCCCCTCATGTTGCAGGAGTTGCCCGTGTTTCTCGTGAAGGATTCCCAGACCACACCGCTCAAGACCCCCATTCAAAATATTTTGACCCGAAAGCAACACCTGAAAACCCGAGATGGATTATGGTCGAGATTGAAGCGGTAAAGGCCTTTGCCAATGTTGTGCCATTACAGGAAGTACGAGAGAATCCAGCCTGTGAAAACATGCTTTTGATTCGAAAGGGTCAACGGCTCTCTGTTCAACCAGTTGAAGAATCAGATTTCGATATCGTCTTGGCCATGGGTGGCCTTTCTCGGTCTCAACTTTAGAGGTCAAAGTTCAAATGCATTTTTGATTACCCGTGTTTGGTTGCCATGTCCGATGAACAGATTCCTGTCGCCGTTCGAGCATCAAACCTCGAGTATGCAATACGTGATGTCGTGGTTCCAGCCCTTGCCCTAGAGGCACAAGGCCACTCGATTTTGAAATTGAATATCGGTGACCCTATCGCCTATCCTGGTTTACCAACCCCTTCTCACATGATTGAAGCGTATGTTAATGCTCTACGTTCTGGAAAGAACGGATACTCTCCATCCTATGGATTGCCGGAGTTACGTACTGCTCTGGCTCAAGACGAACAAAGAAAAGGCTGGGAGGCGAAAGATTCTGATATCTATGTGTGCCATGGAGTCACAGAAGCGTTACAGATTCTCTTTGCAGCAGTTCTTTCACCAGGGGATAAAGTGTTGGCACCAGGTCCTCATTATCCACCTTACATGGCCTATCCTCAAATGTATGGAGCAGAAACCATCGAATACAAACTTCAACCTGATGATGGATGGAAACTCGATTTAGACGATATTGAATCCAAAATGGACCCATCAGTTCGACTTTTAGTTTTGATTAATCCAAACAATCCCTGCGGTAGTGTCGCAGGGAAAGAGGAAATTGAACAACTCCTTTCCATTGCTCGTCAATGGCCAAATTGTATGATTGTCGCCGATGAAATTTATGACGGTCTCGATTTTACAGGAACGCAAAAAAGTGTAGCAAGCCTTTCCCCTGATGTTCCAATTTTCACGCTTAATGGCGTTTCAAAGGTCTATTATGCACCGGGATGGAGAATTGGATACATGGCGATTCATGACCCAACACAACGTTTGGTGAATGTGAGGGATGGCATTGAACGAATGTTACGTTCTCGGTTATGTGCTTCAACTCCAGCTCAATACGGTTATCTGGCTGGTTTGCAATCTGACCGTTCTTGGATGTTGGGTTATTCGGAAAAAGTTGTCCGACAACGTGATGTGTGCATTGAACGCATTTCACAAATCAAAGGTCTTGAAGTACAATCTTCTGGAGGTGCATTCTACATGTTTGTCCGTCTTACAGATGAAAAATGGGCAAAAGACGACAAACAATTCGTCCTCGATTTGTTGCACGAAGAACACATATTAGTTGTCCATGGCAGCGGTTTTTCACCATCACTTGGCAAAGGTCATTTTCGAATTGTTTACCTTCCAGATGAAGAAGTTCTCCACGATGCCTTCGATCGTATTGAAGCATTTTTGATTCGACATCGTGAAAATGATTGATTATTTGTCCGATGCTTTGATGATAGAGAGTACTACCGAGCAAGTATGGGCAAGTTAGGTGTGCGACTCCGCATCTTGGTTTTGTCCACATTTTTTTCTTTTTTCTTTATACAACCTGTTTCTGCAAATCAAATTGTAGCCATCAGTGAATTCCGATTTGAATATTTCTTACCACTGCTTGTTGCCTTTACAATAGCACTCCCTGTTTGGAAATGGTTCATTCCGAACCAACTTTCAAATCTTCAAGTCGCTTTTGAAATTGACGATGATTTGTATGAAGTTCATAAAATCACAGGCAATCTCTCGGACGCTCGTACTCTTCTCAAACAAGGTTCAGTTGGTTATGGAATCGGTCTTTACATGATGGGCATGACCGGCATTCTTATTCTTATTACCGAATTAATATTTGACCCTGAGGTTTATTTCCTGCCTGATTTGATTATTGCCGGAGCCTTAATTGCAATACCCGTACTCATTTCTCCTTGGGAAACGCTGAATGCGCAACTCCTTGGAATGAGTTCTGAAAAGTTAAAAATGCGAAAGTTCACAACTTTTGTCCGCCGTGTGATTACGCTTGCACTCTTGCTGGGTGCCACCACAGCGACGTTACTGTATGGTATTCAAACCAGTCCTGACAATACCCTTTCACCTGTTTGGTTAGCAGCAGGAATGCTCACCTTTATGGCACCAACCATTATGGCATATGGCCGGATTATGGGCGCTTCATGGAACATGCTCATCATCAATAAATGGCGCACTGCGAATGGTCGTGCGAACCCTATTGACCCGGTTAAGCCAAAATTCTTGAATCGCTTATTCTCTCTCATATTGGTCTTGTTCTTGATCACAATGCCGTTAACTGCATTGAATGGAATTGTAACCGTATTTTATGTTTTATTTAATCAGCCAAGCAATGCCACTGAAGTTTTAAATTTCGGCGGTATTATCGGACATTCAATTTATCTGCGGATTGATTTGATTTCTGATTTGCTCTTCCATTGGCAATTTATCAAAGCCTTGCCCCAATTCCTCTCACTCTATTTATCCCTCAATATTGCAATTGTTGGATTAGCATTCATTTTTGAATTGACTCGAAACTTAATCTTAGGAGGGCAATCATTCGGAGGTCTCTTCGGTGTGACTCTTGACTCTCCACGTGAAATACGAACTGAAGTGAAAGCACAAACACGCCAACTCACCTTTGCGTTTGCAGGCTTTTCGGGATACACCGTTCTTCTCTTAGTCCTTGTCTGTTACAAGGAATTTGGTGATTTAATGCCTTTTACATCAACTCTCGAAAGTAAAGGATTTGATGAAGGTAACCGACTATTGACTACATGGATGTTTATCGCTTTTGGTCAGGCTGTATTTTTATTCACTTGGCTTCTTTCAATCATACGCTTTTCACCGCTCCTCAAGTTACGATTCGATTTGAACCCGGATGAACGAAGAGAAGGTGCAGTGAAGTTTGCTGGTGGAGATTGGATGCGAGACCTCGTTCATGACGCTGCGATCCGAGAAGATCTGGATGCCCTTATTCAATTCCAACATCGTTCTATCGAAGGAGACTCAGCCCTTGTACGGCATGAAAAAGCGAGAGCACATATGTGGGAACTTGCTCTTCGAGGTTTATGGCCAAAGGCGATTGAAGAAGCACGTAAAGTACTGGCACAGGCTGGAGGCGATGATGACATCGCTCGAATGATTGTTGCTGTTGGCCATATGTCTTCTCGTCGACTCGATGCGGCACGAGAATCTCTCCATGGCTTACAACAGGCTGAAGGTTACGATGAGCCAGAACTCCTCGCTTTCGTATGTGAATGGCTTGACCCTTGGCAAGGCATGGTTACCGAAGATGATTTTTGGGATTGGGAAAATAACTCTTGCATCGACCATCTTCAAACGCTTATGCGCATGCTTCGCGGATGGCAACCATCGCCCAATGATGATTCAATTCACAATGACCGTTTGACGCGTGTAGCACAACTTTCAATGATTTCACTCATGCGAGCACATCGAAAGCACGACGAGGCGCTTGAACTCTCTTTGAGGTTGGTTCGTGAGGACCCAACCGGCGTCCGACCCCGTATCGCAGCATCACTCTGTCTTGTCGACAAAGGAGACTGGCACAGTGCCCGTTCAATTCTCACTGAATTAAAGGAAAGCGACCCACTTGACCCGCGTGTATTAGCTCTAAGCAGTATTCTTGGTCAGGTCGTTGATACAGAAGATATGGAAGTAGCACTTGCTGTTGGGGAAGGTAAAAAGATGAAGAAATGGATTAATTCTGCACCTGTGAATGCTGTTGCAGGTCTCATGGTTCGCGGAGGCCTTGATGAAGCCATCAACGCCAATGTACTTGTCGCATCACACGAAGCCTCTCGAAGGGGTATGCCGCCAATATACCGCGCGAGTACGTTGAAAAAAGTATTTCAAATTCTCGTTTTATTACCGACATGGGTCGTTCTCGGAATCTATGTCTCTCAAGAAATTGGGCAGGCACAAGGAGTGTTAGTTGTGCTCACATTATTCCTACTTCAATTTGGATGGAAGCGCTTTTCACGGCAACAGCGAAGAGAAATCCGTCATCGTGATCAAAAGGCTATGATTGCTTATTCAAAACGTATGAAACGTTTCAAAGTACAACCTGAAAGGGCCAATATCCCTGTCGGTACACATCTTCTACTCTCCGGGATGTTGGTGACAGTCAATGGCGTTGTACTCGATGTTGGACTTCCCGGCTGGATGACTGTTCGCTTACCTCGGGATTCTGAAAAATTGGTTAAGGCACGTCTGAAACGCCAGGCTAAAACGATGTCAAAGTCCCGACCACCTCGCCTGCAACCACTCGGTGAAGGTTGGTGGTTGAAACGCCCGAAAGAAGAAGGTGCGGAGACTCCAGTGCTTGAGCGTTTGATTGGTCCGTCTGCATACCGTGGCCGTCAGAATCACATTCAGAATAAATCAGGTTCGACTCTCCAGCGTGGAAAAGGTACGACCTCAAAAGCCCGTCCTGTATCAGGTATTAATTTGGAAAAAAGGGGAATACCAACCAATACTCGTGTATCCGAGCGCACTCTTCGGCCAAATGTTTCGAGTCCCCAAACTCGTATTGGTACGAAGCATCCTGGCCCGAATGTACGCCCTTCGGGAATTCGAAATGAAACTCAAGACAATGATGATGAAGATTCAGTCTCATTTATTTGACCATTGTTTGTCAGCAATGAGTTCAAAGACCGACTTAACAAACAGGGTTCATGCAGCGTGAACGTGGAACTTGGTCGCCGAGTCCGTCAACTCTTTCGAAAGCTCAAACAGTGCTTGCAGCCACTGAAGCAAGCGGAAACCTGTATCGAAACGGCCTTGGGATGATTGCTTCAGAAAACATTGTATCTCCAATGGTACAAAAGATCGTTTCCAGTGACTTGCATGGGAGATATGCTGAAGGTTTGCCAGGAAAGCGATACTACCAAGGTTGTGATGATTTTGACACAATCGAAAACCTTGGAATTGAATTAGCACAAAAAGTGTTCAATGCCCCATTTGCAAACATCCAATCAACTTCTGGCACGGTTTCAAATATTGGTGGATTAAAAGCACTTGCAAAACCCGGGGACAAAATCACTGCGGTTTCTACTGCTGATGGCGGCCATATCTCACATGCCCGCATGGGTGCAGTTGGACTTCGTGACCTGAATCTATCGACCTATCCTTGGGATGAGGAGCGGATGGAGCCAGATATCGATGGAGCATGCTCTCTTATTCGTGAATTGGAACCTCGGATAGCGCTAGTTGGTCAGTCTGTATTTTTATTCCCAACTCCACTACGGGAAATTGCGGATGCTGCACATGAAGTCGGAGCTTCAGTCATGTATGACGGAGCGCATGTATTGGGTCTCATCGCAGGTGGTTGTTTCCAAGACCCACTGCGTGAAGGGGCAGATATCATGACGGGTTCATCACACAAGACTTTCCCAGGACCACAAGGTGGCTTCCTCTTATCCTCAAGTGAAGACCCTACCTTCCAACGAAAATTAAACACCTCCATTTTCCCAGGTGTATGCTCTTCATATCACTTGCACCACGTCGCAGGAAAGGTTGTCGCATTAGCAGAGTTTGAAGAATATGGCACTGCGTATGCCCATGATATTGTCAAGAACGGCCAAGCATTTGCTTCAGCTTTAGCTGCAGAAGGCTTTGATGTCCTAGCAGAATCTCGCGGCTATACCGCCTCACATCAAGTCTTAACACGACATGGTGATACTGATTCAGGGGCAGGTGCAAAGGCTGCACGGTTACTTGAAGATGCAGGAATTATTACCAACATGAACATGCTACCTGGAGATACGAAAGCAATGACACCGTCAGGTCTGCGCCTTGGTATACAAGAATTAACTCGTGTGGGCATGGGTACGCTTGAGATGCAAGAAGTTGCCAAATTATATGCTCGTGTTTTACTCCATTCGGAAGACCCAGTATCCGTGAAGCGTGATGTGGCACACCTCAAATCAGATTTCCAAACGATTCGTTATTGCTTCAATGACGAAAATATCAACGGCTATCCCTTCTGAGGCGAAACAATGCCAGCACATGAGGATTCGAAATCGATTTCTCTTCTCGCATTGGTACAAGCCCAATTCCATTGTGCAAATGATGGGACAATACATGATTCAAGCGGTCAAAGTATGATGATCTGGAATCTTGTTGATTTCCATCGCTGGTGGCATGCATTTGAAACGAATGCTGCAGTTCCACTTGGGCGCAAATTAATGCATGCTGCTGCCGACCAAGAAGAATACTCCTTGAATCAATCGGGACTCTTACAAAACGGGTGGTTCAGGAGGGGAAAAAAATCGGTTTCTTCTCTTACTTCTCGCTGGTCACTCATGGGGTGGGGTGGGTATGAATTCGAAACATCACGCATCCTTTCTCATCTTCTTGCTCCAGTATGCAGTGGGTTTGCCTTGGCAGCAGTTGAGAGCATCACGGATGAACGGAAAAAACTACAATGGCACCAAGTATCGAATGTTCAAATTCAACTCGAAATGGAAAAAGATAGCCGTTCAATCTCACTCGCTCCACCACCCGCACAGTTTCATTGGGACTCCGATTCAACGACTCCATCATTCTTAGGTGGAAAGGCTGTTCAACTTGATCTGCAATGTGTTGAACATGGCTGGACTCATTCTGGTGAACGTACATGCATCCTACCCCTAGGTATCTTCCAGAGACTCTTTCAATCTGTGAAAATGCAAGGGCTTGTTCTCCGCCCCGAGTTACTTGCGGCATGGGAACTACCCGAGGAGATTCCCCTCTCCGACTGGATTCCTTTCATCCTCACCTCGCTTGCAGTCGATGAAATGGTTTCGCTAAGTGAACTTCCGATTTACATTCAAGACCTTGGAAGTTGGGATCAATTGAGTGAATTCTATCTCATGCCCAATGGATTAGGAACCTTCTCCCGAATGACTGCACTCGATGAACAAGGTGGTATTGAATTTGAACTTAGTTCTTCATCAATTTTACCATTTACAGTTGCATATCTTATGGCTTTTTGGCAGCGAGGAATTGGTCGGAAAGTCAAAGTTAAATTGGAACAAAAAGGTGTAAATTGGGTGCTCCAATTAACATCACTTCGCTCATATTCCTTTTGACAAGTCTGATGTTTTAGGTATTAAACTACATTGCTAAAATAACACATGAAGAGTTAAGGACTATAACCAAAAACTAACTCGGTGATTCTGCACAGATGTGCATGGTGTTCAAAATGTCTCTTAGTCACAATCAAATGGCCTATGCTGCAATCATCTCTACTTTGATTTTCGGTTCCCTTTTTGTCGGTTTTTCCGGCTATTTCCAAACAAGTGAGAGTATTGGTGGTTTCGAAAGTGCTGCTGAGGAAGACTTGATCGGTACTGGGACAACTGTGAGTGCTGCTACTGACACTGATGGAGACGGATTATCTGATTTGCTCGAATCAACTCAATACGGTACGAACCCGGAATTGGCAGATACTGATTTTGATGGTATGAGCGATGGATGGGAAGTAGCCCATGGATTGAATCCTCTTGACAACGGCGAATCTGAAGATTTACTTTCGGACCCTTCTCAAGCAGAAGATACGGATGATGCTAATATCGAAAATGAGACCGATTCTTGGCCCGACCCCGAACAAGGGCCAAATGGCGACCCAGACAATGATGGCCTTACGAATCAACAAGAGCAAGAATTGGGGACTGATCCTCAACGCTCAGACACTGATAATGATGGTCTCAATGACCTTTGGGAATCGATGTATACTCAAACTGTTCAAACTCCAGGGGGGGATGTAACATTGTTCAACCCCCTGAATGGAAACTGGGACTGCCTCTTACTTGACCAAGCAATGGAAGATACCCTGTCTACTTTTTATGATTCAGCTGATGGTGCTTTGCCATCTTGGGATGATTTAGCCAATGCAATGGGTTCACACTCATGTGATATGGTACTCGATACTGATGAAGACGGTCTTCCGAACTTCCAAGAGGAACTCTATGGTACCAATCCTACTGCTCGAGACTCCGATATGGATCTACTCGATGATATCGTCGAAATTGGCAACCTCACTGCAACGTTAAACACGGGTGTTGGCGAAAACTGTAACGTCGCTCTTCTCGACCCAATAGTACGTGAATCTCCATTTGCAGGCTTTGATACTTCTTGGTTTCTTATGGATATGGATGGTGACGGATTCCTCAACGGTCCATCAGATTGGGATACCGATGGCGATGGAATGCCTGATGGATTCGAATTCTGCTACTCGAATGTGAATGACCATCCACAAAATGATGCGAACATGGTTCTTAATCCAGCAAATGCATCGGATGGCTATGGCGATTGGGATGAAGATGGTTTGAACAATTTTGAAGAATACCAAGTTGCTAATTTGTTTGGTTCTACAAACTTTACTTCCCCATGGCGACTCGATACTGATTTGGATGGAATGCCTGACGGATGGGAATCAACAAACGGTCTTCATCCACGTGATGGTGCAAACGGAAATCTCGACCCTGACCATGATGGTTGGGATGTTGATGGCGATGGAGGAGTCTATTACAGCACACTCGATTCAACAACCATTGTCGTAGGGATTGATGTCCTCAAGGACAGTTGGGTTGAAGCCAATGCAACAGTTGCTCGTGGACAAATTACCTTGGCTGGTGGTCAAAAGCAAACTATTGCTATGCTCGCACCTGTATCTGGATACGTGTACCAAATCGATGTGAGTGTCGGTCAAGCGGTGGAATCTCGACTCTTCCAATGGATGGAAATCGTAGAACCTGAAGAACAATTCACGAACCTTATGGAATACAATGCTCGAGACCGAGACGGTGATGGAATTATTGACGGTCGTTCGACAGACCCACTTAACTCCGATACCGATGGTGACGGTCTTCTTGATGGGATCGAAGTGATGGGCTGGGAAATTTTAGTCGTCAACAACGGTGTCGTCAAAACATGGGTCACTTCTGATCCAGGATTGTTTGATACTGATGCAGATGGCCTCTCGGACTATGATGAATTCGCAAATGTCTGTGCAAGTGGCTCGAATGCATCAAATCCTGATACTGATGGAGACGGAGAACTCGACCAAGTCGAGGCTCAAACTGGCTATTCATGGGAAGGAGTAGCATATTTCACAAGCCCTTGTATGTTCGATACTGACAACGATGGTCTTGAAGACGGTGAAGAAGTTATTGCAGGGAAAGATAACTTCCTAACTCATGCTAACAATTCCGACACTGACAACGATAGCCTAATCGATGGTAATGAAGTTCTCTTTGTTCCTCGACCATTCCAAAACCCTACGAATCCTTTGCAAAATGATACAGACTCTGACGGCATGCTTGATGGTTGGGAAATGCAGGTGCAATCTGCCGAAGAGAATACCAATTCCCATAGTTTGTGGGTTGCTACATCTTCTTGGGATCGCCCTGGCTGTGCTTCCTCGCAAACCAATGATTGTACAATGGAAGCCGGTGGCTATGTATGGCTGAATAATCTTGGCGGTTTCGTTAATGAAAAGAAATACAGCCTTTCGGAAATGAACCTCACTGGATTTGTAGTTCCTTTGAATAACTTCTGCAACTGTAATGGTCGATGGGCATTGGACCCTTCGCTTGACTCTTTGAAAGACGACACCTTTGACGTCGACAATGACTCACTTCCGAACGGTGCTGAAGCTCCTGATAAGTGGAACACGAACCCCGTTGATGATGATACTGATTCGGATAACCTACCAGATGGCTGGGAAGTCTATTATTCCGGACTTGCCCTTGCAAATGGTTTGGTTGATAATGGATCACTCAATGCTTACGGTGCTCGTGGTGTGATGGACCCTTCAATGCCAGACAGTGACTTGGATGGAATCATGGACGGTGAAGAAGATCCAGATGATGATGGATTAAATCGAACAGGTCTCATTAAGAAGTATTGCTCTGGTTACAACGATACATCCAATTCGGATTGTAATATTGACCCCGATACACCTGACGGCAAGAAGTTTTACGACAACCTTGAGAATTATACCAACTTAGAGGAGAAGGAGAATGGAACAAATCCAATTACCAACGACACAGACAGCGACGGTTGGAATGACGGTCCTGAAGTGTATTACCAAGACCATGATGACGATGGTATGGCAACAGGCTGGGAATTCCACTTCCAATTCGACCCTGATGACCCAGCTGACAGAATGATTGACACCGACGGTGACGGTCATGTGAATTATTGTGAATTCAAATGGGATACGAACCCAAGAAACCCTACCAGTTTCCCTGGACAGGGTGAATTGTGTGATCCATTTGCTCAATGATTTGGTCGTACGAGTCAAACATGATATCCGAACATTGATGTTTGGGTGACACGGAGGCAATCATATGGCCAGTTCAAGGCGTTACGTATATTTCGTACTCCTGTGCATGGTACTACCCATTTTCCAATCTCCATTTGGTTCTGCTGAACCAATTTCAAATGTTCATGAGTTGTCAATATTTCAGGATGATGGCCTCGTTTTTAACGAAACTTTGTCCCTCAATGGAACTTCGAATTACCAATTGGCCGATTCAAGTTGGTTTTTAATTGACTTGACAGAAACTGATTTTGAAGATATGAGTGTATTGGCTTCGGGAACCTTAACCAATGTAATGGCAGTTGAGGAAGAGAAATGGTCTTGGAGTGTTGAGTTAAATGTCACAATGTACAATTGTACGTGTGGCTTTCTCACCATTGAGCAATCTTCATTTAATCCACCTTTGATTCACAGAGAGTTGATTGAAAAAGCCTTGATTGTGTATCTTGGTTCCACCAATCATCAACCCTACATTTTGCCTTTCTTCCCTTTTGATCATAACATGGAATCAGCCCGTTATCTTCTCACCAATGAAGACCTCGTGTTGCAAGTGCCATTAATTCTTCCAGCCAGCATCGCGAATGATTCTTTTGTTCATCTCGAAGTATGCTCAGTCGGAATGATATTTTGCCTTGGTGAAATGGTTTCCTTCGAGAACTATATTGTCGTCCAAGAAGGTCGAGAGTTGTCACTTCTTTTTGAACGAGAACATCTAAACTTATCAGACGGCTATTGGAAGTTTAGTATCACGGTGGTCGATGCTATTTTGCACACTTCGAATATGGAATATTTCACCATCCTCATCGACCAAAACCTTCCCACTGTGTCATTAACATGTGATCGTAGTGAAATCTCACCTGGAATAATTCTCATAGATGAATTTTCTGAAATATCGTTTTCTGCACTGGTTGCTGATGGATATTCAGGCGGCAATACGATTCTTACTTGGACTCTCTCACTTCCAGATGGTTCTCGCCGAGCATTACTTCCAACTGAACAAGTGTCTGACAATTTGATTTCGCTTCAGCCCATGATGGCTGGTTCCTGGAGTGTTGAATTATTAGTTCGAGATACTGCTGGTTGGCTGGTTCATTCTTCCCTTGAATTTGAAGTGTACAATCGTGTTCCAATTATCCAACTTGAACTTGACTCTTTTGTAATCACTGAAGGTTCTAAGGTGACGTTGGTTAAGGGTGAGATCTGGGAACTCAACGGCAGCAAGAGTTTCGATACAGGTAATGATTATTCAAATTTAATTTATACATGGTATGTAAATGGCAATACCTTTTTGACGGGGAAGAACACTCTTGAGTCATCAGATTTCCCCGGGACTGGGACATATGACCTTCGTTTGGTAGTCGAGGACAATGACGGTGCAAAAAGTGAACTCTCGTTCGAAGTACTCATTTCGGAAGCCGCATCTACAGAAAGTTCCAACGCCAACACAATGTTTGTATCTGTTTTCATCCTCTTAGTTTTTCTTTTTATAGCGGGTTATTTGGTACGTACATCAAGACGCCGTACGAACCAAACTACAGTTCCGAAGTGGACTGCAAAAATTTCATCAGAGGAATTAACTGCGAGTGAAGAATACGAACAGTAAAGATTTCAATGCAATTATTGAATACAGTCGAACTGTTCGCAATACCATGAACGAAGCTGCGATGAGTCATATCGGTCCTCAACCTAAGCCTATTGCTCTTGATGAGTATAAGGCAAGGCAACACCGTTTAACTTCCCAACTTCGTCCAAATGATGTTTTGATTGTGTGTGCTGCTGAAGAATCCACGCATTCAAATGATGTTCACTACCCATACCGAACAATGAGTGAGATGTTGTATTTTGTTGGCTGGACTGAGCCTGAGGCGGTTTTTGTACTTCGCTGTGTCGAAGGCTCTTGGATCTCAACACTCTTTGTACAACCGAAAGACACACTTAAGGAAATTTGGGAAGGTCGCAGGCCAGGTGTTGAAGGGGCGCTCGAGCATTGGCCAATTGATGAATCGCATTCGGTCAACGAGATGATTGATATTCTCTCTTCATTTGTTGACGAATCTCATCGAGTTCTTCTTCGAACTGGAGTTCGCTCAGATATTGATGAATTCATTCGGTCGGCCATTGAACGTCGTGACAGATCTCGACAGCATTTTGGTACAGGGCCAATATCTCTTGAAGACCCGAGTGCTCGAATTGCGGAACTCCGTCTTCGTAAATCTGCCGCCGAAATTGAACAAATGCGGTTTGCTTCGGATGTCAGTAGTTATGCACACATCGCTGCCATGCGTCATTCGAAACCTGGAAGGATGGAATATCAATTCCAATCAACAATTGAAGGTTTCTTTGTATATGCTGGAACTTCAGGATGGGCTTATCCTTCAATCGTAGGTTGTGGTGACAATGCTACTGTGTTACATTACAAGGAAAACAACGATGTGTGTGAGGATGGAGAGATCATTTTGATTGATGCAGGAGCGGAATTCCGTGGTTATGCTGCAGATATCACTCGTTCTTGGCCCATAAATGGTACATTTACGGAAGCTCAAAAAGAAATTTACCAAATTGTTCTGGATGCGCAATATGCTGCTATCGATTGTTGTCGTGTTGGGCTACCTTACACTGCGCCACATGATGCCGCTCGACGTGTACTCGCTGAAGGATTAATAAAACTGGGAGTGATTCAACAAAGTCTTGATGAAGCACTCGATCTGAAAAACGGAGATCTTCGAAAGTGGTACATGCATAATACCGGTCATTGGATTGGACTGGATGTTCACGATGTTGGAATTTACAAACCCAACGGTACACCGCGCTTACTTGAAGAAGGAATGTGCCTCACTGTAGAGCCAGGATTGTATTTTGGTGCTTGGCGGCCAGATGTCGATTGCCCTGAACGGTATGCAAATCTCGGAATTCGAATTGAAGATGATGTTCTTGTGACTTCCACGGACCCAGATGTTCTCACCTCTGCTTGTCCGAAGACCATTGACGAAATTGAATCGATTACGGGAAAACCATTCTGAGGTGAATCAATGAATTGGTTTTCTATTTTAGAGCGTCAGGCTTTGTGGCAACAGGAATCTGCTAAGGAATTCCGCCTTAGTGAAGAAGAAGCCGTAGAATTGTATTCCAACGCCCCATTACATCAGTTAATGAGTGCTGCTCATCTGAGGCGCAATGCCATGCATGGGCCTGAAAGAGTGACTTATCTCATTGACCGAAATATCAATTATACCAATGTTTGTACGATTAACTGCCAATTTTGTTCGTTCTATCGCCCCCCTGGCCATGAAGAAACCTATACGCAAACCTTTGAACAAATCTCTCAACGAATCAAAGAGCTCGAAGGGATTGAAGGTGTCCGAATTTTAATGCAAGGCGGAGTCAACCCAGACCTGCCTTTCGAATGGTATGAAAATTTGATTCGAGAACTTCGGAACCAACATCCAAGTATTGCTCTTGATTGTTTCAGTCCAATTGAGATTGAAGGAATTGCTGAAGTGAGTGACCTCTCTACATTAGAGGTCCTTATTCGATTGAAGGAGGCAGGTATGCATGGTCTACCAGGTGGAGGTGCTGAAATGCTTGTTGAAGATGTCCGAAAAGACGTCTCACCGAAAAAAGGTGCTCCTGGAAATTGGCTTCGAGTCATGGAAGAAGCACAATCCCTCAGACTTACAACCAGCGCAACCAACGTTATTGGATTCGGAGAATCTTTCGAACAACGCGTTGAACATATGCGGCGGATTCGTGAGTTGCAAGATCGTTCACTTGAAGAATCATCATGTGGCTTTACTTCGTTCATCGCTTGGCCAGTTCAACTCGAAGTGAACAGTTTTGGTCGTCGGAATCGCGGTCAAAACAAAATCCAGTTAGGTGCAGGTTCGTCTGAATACTTACGGCATGTGGCCGTCTCTCGGTTGTTTCTTGACAGTATTCCAAACATACAGTCTTCTTGGCCAACGATGGGCATTAAGACAGCTCAACTTGCACTCTTTGGAGGTGCAAATGATGTTGGTTCTACTATGATGGAAGAAAACGTCGTCTCCGCATCAGGTACAACGAAGTTTCAAGCTTCCGAAAAAGAATTGCAGGATGTAATCCTTCGGGCTGGTTTCATTCCTCAACGACGCAACAGCGATTATGTCTATCTTGAAACTCCAATGCGAGGAACTCCTTTGCAAGAACTTCAGTCGCCTCCACCAATGCATGTTTGATTCACTTACGTTTGAATTGAAGTTGTAGCATTATAGTACACTACCCAAATTTCAGCGTGAATATTGCGTTGTCCATTACCAACACCATCTGACGGCGTGTATTCTTGGCCATTGAACAAACCTCGATAGGTGAGATGATTGACACCCCCGTTCATGTCACTCCAACTTGTGATGTCATAGGTCCATTGCTTCACATCTTGGCCAGCACACCAACCTGCTCGGCCGAAAGGCCAAGATCCGAATTGGTTTGCCACAACACCGTTGTTCACTTCATTTTCACAGCCCTCGTTTGAGTACACTATTGGATGCCATTCATAGGTTGAAAATCCATTGAGGTAGTAGTAATGTTGATGGTCACAAAACTCTGCACAGTTGGCAGTATCCTTACCAAACCCGTGACCAGTAATGGTGGCAACAATTTCAACTTTATCGGCCCATGAAGGGACGGTAAAGTTCAGGTCGCGGGTATATTTTGTGAGGTCGTTATAGGTTCCATCAAATTGTCCGCCTGTGAAAGCAAAGTCTGCACTTTCCCCCCTGAGTCCACTGTTCCAGTTACTCAGAAGAAATGTCACGGTGAGGTCGCCCTTATTGGCACCTCGATACTTGAAGGTGCGATTATCATCATTTTCGAGCATGAAAAGATACGGTGAAATATCAGTTAACCACTTCCCTTCTCGCCCATAGGTCGTAATCCATCGCATGTATTCAGTTCCACAGGAAGAGGCGTTGTCTCGTTCACAGATGCGTAGATTCGCTTCATAGTCCCATTCATGACAACCTCCATAGGAACCATCACTCTTTTGATACCGGTTTGAGCGTTCATAACATGCGTGTTCATGGTAAACTTCGAGCGTGTCGTAATCAGTGAGGTTACTTGGGAATACTGCGTTTGTCGTTGTCGTAAAACCGCCACCCCAACCCCCAGTGTGCCGATAAAAATCAAGTGCAGTGATTTCTTGGACACCCGAGTCATGCCGTCGGATTTCAACAGGGAACTCAGCATTCCACTGATGAGGTTCATGGATGAGATGCTTTGGGTCATTGTTCGAACTTGTCCATGCATACAAGGACCCAGTTTCACGTGCCATCTGGAAACGGTCAATGCCCATGTACATTGGTGAGTTAAAATTAGAAATCATTTGTCCCAATCCTCCCGTAATACTGTTTGCTCGTTGGTCAATGTAGTGTATCCTTCCTTCCCATGCCGTTTCTTCATTCGGATTAAGTGAATTTTCTACTGCAGCCTTTCGATTCACAACATCCGTGTGATAGGTTGAATCAAATGAACCAAAGAAAAGATGTACATTTTCAGGCAATCCTCGGATAAATGTTCCAGGGTTCTGTCCCCATGTTGCTGAGTTCGAGTTTCCATTCGAGTCGGTATACTTGAACAAAAAGTAATAGATGTCATGGCCAGTCCATTCTTGTTGGAAATAGAATGTTCCATCTAAAGTCGGTACCGAGAAATGGGGTACCGTCTGCATTGGCCCTGTTAATGCAGGACCATTTTTCCAGCTTACCGGTGATTGAACGATTGCACAACCTTGAGAATCAATTGACCAGCGTTCTGGTGAATCTGGACAAATGTCCACGTTTGCATATACCCCATCTTCATCCAAATCTGCACAACCGGCGGAGTTGACTACAATTCCTACTGGGGATCCCGGGCATTGATCTAAGAAATCATTGACTCCATCTGAATCAGTATCCCGTTCCACGGCTGAACAACCCACTTCATTCACTTGAGTGGAATTAAGTGGAGTCTTTGGACATTCATCGAGAATATGTCCAGTTATATTGACATCGAATATTCCATCATTATCGTCATCGACATCTTCAATTTCATCGTGACATCCATCATCATCATAATCCAAAGTTTCATTCCGAATCCAGTATTTCAAACCTTTCGAACAGGTATCTTCGAGGTCGGCAAGCCCGTCATTATCGTCATCGGCATCTTCGTCCAAGTCTGAGCAGCCATCACCATCCCAATCACTGAAGGAACTTGAAATCCAATTTAACATTCCTTTCGGGCATGCATCGAGCGTATCGGTTATGCCATCGTTATCATCATCATCATCATATTCAGTATCGTGGCATCCATCAGCATCATAATCTGCATCAGGGGTGCTTATCCAGCCAAACGATGTTGGACAGAGGTCCAATTCATCGAGTATTCCATCATTATCATCGTCGAAGTCTTCCTCAAAATCATGACATCCATCGTTATCTTGGTCACTCGCACTCGATTGACTCCATCCATCGGATGCACCGTAGCCATTCGGACAGAGATCATTAACATCGAGAATTCCATCACCGTCTGCATCATCTCCTGCTAAACCATCAACCACTTGTGTCGTAACTGTATCACTTCTCTTGGTATACACTCCACATTCAACGGTAGTTTGAATTTCTAAAAAGTCAGTCACTTCTGAAAGGTCAATGAGTATTTTCCATGTCCCATCATCTTTGATATTCCCGGCTTTACTGAGTCCTAAACCGTAGTATATCTGTAATGTGCAGGAAGAAAGAGCACTATGATTGACACTTCCTTCGAACCAAATGACAGTTGTATCATCCAATGAGAGCGTGACGGGTGCTGTAAGTATTGGTGCTTCTTCATTTGGGAACACAATTCTGATTGTGTGCACAAGATCAGGTACTGGTTTAATGAATACAGCATCATTTAATGTGGTAAAATCAACTTGAATCGAATAATCACCGACAGTTGTTGGAGTAAAAATCAACTGTAAGCCTTGAGAGACTTTGTCCCACTCATAGGCCGTAAGTGCTTCGCCTTGTGGTGTGAGGATTGTGGGTTGAGCATCCCAATTGGGATCATCACTTTGTACCGATATTGTGAGTTGGACGGGAGTTCCATCCAGTTGAATGGAATCTGCGTGAATATCCCATTCTGCTGCTAACAACACAGCCTGGCGGGATGGTTCCTCAATTTGATTCTCATCATCACCTGAGTCTACCGCACCGAAACAACCTGATAATACCATCAGTCCGGTGAAAAAAAGAGCAGCCAAAGAACCTCTTTGCATGTATCAAAGAGGATGAATACAAGACTTGAATGTGTTGCTCAAATCAAATTGAGTCCGATTCAGTTCTTCCATCATTTGTCGGAGGTGATTCAATGCGTGAAATTTCCTTTCGATGACGGACTGCTAATGGAAGTACCCATAGCAACGGTCCACCTTTTCGGCGTTGAATAGTTACGATGAGTTCCCAATGGATTCGAATGATAGGAGATGATACCGTACCAGGCCAATTCAACTTGGGTGGTTCAAGAGTAATTTCACCGTCCTTCAATTCTCTTTTCCCACCAAACTCCATGATGCGCATAGGGCGAAGAAAGAGCCCACCTTTCACTTCGTGTTGTTCCATTGGTGATTCTTCTCCACCTCCAGTCCCATCATCAAGACCAATTTCCCAATGGTGAGGTAATTCAGTGGTGAGACCGGGTGGTGGCTGCTTTGAATCTGCATGGCCCAGTGCTCTGAATATTTCTTCTCGGGCTGGCGAAAGGGAACCAACTCTCCAAGTCAACTGTATCTTGTTCCAATCATCTCGGACCTCTGGAAGATGCATCTTCAACTTCAGCGGATTACCCGCAAGTGGTTGTCCAATAATTTCGATTATAGGTTTTTCAGGGGGGGATTTGATGAAGTTTTGTTGTTGGACTAAATCCGCAAGGTTTGCACCAACGCGTAAAGCAAGTGGAGAAAAAAGTAAAGGGACAATAATAACTGCCAATATCGGGTAATCCAGTAAGCCAATCCGTACCGTTCCCGTTCCTACTCCTGGTATACCGAATGAACTCAAAACAGGTTCGATAAACAGGTAGCCAAGTGCTAGAAGTAAAATCACTACAGTTTTTGAAATGAAGCCCCGCACAGCTGAATGAATTGGATTTGGTGTCAGGTACCAACCATCCCGTTGCTTCTTGACTACCAACGGTTTTTTTGAACGTTCAAGATGATGCGAGTCCCATTTGATTTTGGAATCGTCGACAGGCTTCCCATCGAGAAGATACCGTTGTTCAATGAGCCAAGTATCTACCCCACCGAGACGGAAACTCGGAGTACGTTCAGTCAATGATTGTAACAATTCTTCTTTCCTTCCAGTTTCGAGAACAATCTTATGTGTGGCAATTGGGAGTTCCGATGGAATAAATCTGTAGGATTCAAAGGGTGGGAAACGAATTCTTTGTTCAAGTTGCAATTTAGAAATATTACCACAACCTATCTGAATAAGAGGCGAGTCCCTGCCTTAAGTGCTAATTTCCGAAATGCTGGGACTTTTTTCACCAATGCCAAACCGAGTGGAACAGGCTTTTCGATATCTCCAATTTCGTTGATGAGTTCAAGGACATCAGGCCGAGAAAAATTTTCAAAATGCTTATCCAATTCGTTATCCTCGACATCACTTACGAGTAAATTTCTCAATAGACGGGCCTTGTCCTGATCTTTCTTCATCGATTGGAAATGCTTTGACGTGATTTTGTTCAAGTTTTTCTCTGAAAGTTTGTCCTCGAAAATAGCCTTACTTAATGGTTCAAGAATCCCTTTGATTTGTTTGAAACCAGGTCCGATTCCTCCACCCGTTGTTGGTTTTGCCATACCAGCAGCATCGCCGAGTAGCATGATTCGGTTACCAACAGTTTTCTTCACCATTCCACTTGGAATTGGTCCACAAAACCGTGCGATCTCCTTGATATTTTGGAATCGCTCTTTCCAAAGTGGATGTTGTAAGAGATCATCATAGCACTGTTCAACACTCCGGCCATTGAGTCGTTCTGGAGTTGACCAAATGCCAATTCGATGACTGCCGAAACCAGATGGAATTACCCAAGCAAAAAAGCCGGGCGCAATTTCTGAACCACTGTACATTTCGAGCCACCGGTCAGTACCTTGGTACCCCAAAACTTCTGCTTGAAAACCAATCATCATTTCTTTTGGCCGACCCATTTTGAAATAGCGGCGAGTCCAACTGTGTGCTCCATCACAACCAATGAGTAATTTACATTTGAGCTCTCTTTCTTCTCCATTTGATTCAATCTTTAGCGATACGCCATCTTGTGTTGTTTCCGCAGAACGGGGCTGCGTGTTGAGCCAAAGTGATGCACCGGCTTCCATGGCCTGTTGTACTACGCCTTGGTCAAATTTTTTCCTACAAACGACATAGGTTCGCAGTTTTCCATCCGTCCCAACAGGAACTAAACTACCATTTGGTCCGTGAATACGAGCACCATCAATTTCTTCAAGAATTGAGTCGTAAAGACCAACCTCATGGAGTGCCTTTGGCGTCACTAACCCGGCACATTGGAATGGACGGCCAATTTCACTGTGCTCTTCAAGCATTAACACGCTATGGCCGAGAGAAGCCAAATGGGTCGCAGTACGACCTCCTGTTGGACCTGCGCCAACAATGATGACATCCCATTCGGACTGCTTCATGATTCAACTCAAGAGTCGGTTGAACATCAACCTTCGGTATGTCCGGCTTGAAAGTATGAGTTCTCAGCGCTTTGCAAATTTGTACCCAATCGATTCGTTCTTCTTGAGGTACAATTTAGATGAAAATTCACGGTCTGTCTTTTTCGATATGAAATCACCAAATGGTCCAATTTCTCTCTTTTCGATGAGATTTTTGGCCTCTTCTCGAGTAATTTCTCTTTTAGAAACTTCTCTCAATATTTGTATGCCACAACCACTGGAACCTTCTTCAGGCTGGTAATGTGTTTCGGTTTCGATGATATTCGCCTTGTGTGTTGGACAAACACCAACAACGCCCTCTACAATTGTAAATCGTGTGGCATCTGCAGCTGCTTCACGAGGTGGGAATTCGAATTTAATACGGTTATTATCACGCACAAGATAAGCCTTGAAAGGACGGCCTCGCTTCGAGATAAAGTCCTCGAGTAATTCCGATTTACCATTTGCGAGAATATGTTTTGCTTCTTCCGGAGAAATTGGTCGCTTACACATTTCTTTTGAAACTCCACGGAATTTACAGTCATCATGATCACATGCATACATGGTCTGGCCGATTCGAATTGTCCCGTGGTCACAAGCCGGACATGGGCATACTTCTTCATCAGATGCATCAGAGGAAGATTCTCCACCGCCAATGAATTCAACTTTTCCTTCATCGGTGAGTTTGACCGATGCAATATAGGGCTCTCCTGAACGATTGAAAAATCCATGTAAGTCATCGAGTTGTCGGCTTTCAACCAGTCGCATGGCTGTTGGTTGGTCGAACCATCTACCCGATGTGTCCTTCCAGAGTACGAAGGAGCATCCTTTGTCACGCCCCTCATTCTTTTCACATTGATATGTCAATGTGGTTTCAATAATTTTATTTTTGCAAATCAAACAATCTCCAATAGAAGGTTCATTGATGTACAATTCTGTTCGGTCGTGATTCTTAATTCTCTCAACCATCTCAGTCGTTTGTTCAATGACTGCATTCATGTAATTTTCTCGAGGTTCTTCTCCTCTTTGCACTCTGAGGAGAGAGGATTCCATTTCACCAGTCATCTCAGGTGAAGTAATCCATTCAACAGGAATTTTACGTAAGACATCAATGATTCGAATTCCGTGGGCTGTCGCACTAATGCTTCCACCATGTGAACGTCGAATATATCCTCTGTCGACCAACTTTTCAATTGTGTCCGCACGAGTTGCTGGTGTTCCAAGACCCTTGTCTTTAATCGCTTCAGCCAATGTTTCATCATCAATTTGCTTACCAGCGTGTTCCATTAATCGCAATAATCCTGCTTCCTTAAGACGGCCTTTGGGCTTTGATTTCTCTTCAGAAAATTCGAATGATTCAACAGACCCCTCACATGGATTGCTTGGAAGTACATTCCATCCTTCAGGTAAAGATTGCTTCTTTGGTCGAACTGCTCGCCATCCTTCCACCTTAATCGTACGTGATTCTTTGGTAAAGTTCTCACTATCGAGTGTTGCAGTTCGCTTTTGTACATCCCATGTTGCTTCTGGGTGCCATGAGGCTAAGAACGTTCGAACGATGAGATCGTAGAGACGTGTGTGGTCCGAGTTCAAATTACCTTCAGGGATTTTCCCGGTTGGGATAATTGCAAAGTGATCACTCACCTTCGAATTATCAAAATTTCTTCCAGCGTTTTGCATACCATCATCAACAATTCGTGATGTGTGAACGTTATAGTCATCTTGAGCCCCAAGTTGACGAATTGTTTTCGCTATTTGTTCATGCATATCTTCTGGCAAATGCCGTGAATCAGTACGTGGATAAGTGGTGAGTTTGAACGAGTCATACAAATCTTGTGCGACACCAAGCGTCTTTTTGGCCGACCAACTGAATATATTGTTGGCTTCTCTCTGGAGGCTTGTCAAGTCAAAGTTCAACGGAGGCTTCTCGACGGAATCACGTTGGTTTTGCTTTACACTCGCCTTTGCGTCAGACTTCAGAATCGCATTCAAATGATCATACTCTGCTTGCTCGACGATTCGGTGTGATTTGTAATCTGGTTGGTCAGGGTCATCGACATGGTTGTTACGTTCCCAACGCCCTTTCCATTCTGCACCACCTGATTTGAAGACAGCTTCGAGTTGCCAAAATGGTAGAGGCGAGTGGCCTAAAACCTTCAGTTCATGCTCGACAATCATTGCTAATGTAGCCGTTTGAACTCGACCGAGTGAAATTGCAACGCGTTCATTTTTCTTACGTGGCAAAAAGGAATTCGCAACTCGTGAGCCGTTCATTCCAATAATCCAATCTGCTTCAGAACGTGAATAAGCAGCATCTCTGAGTGCAGCGTATTCTTCCCCATCCAAACGATCGTTCCATGCTTGTTGAATCGAATCTTTTGTCATTGATTGAAGCCACATACGTGAACTCTTCACTTTGGATTTCGTATGCTGAACAATTGTCCGAAAAATAAGTTCGCCTTCTCTTGCAGCGTCGCATGCATTCACGATTTCAGTAACGCCTTTTGCTTTGATGAGTTTTGTGATGGCAGAAAGTTGTTTTTTACCTCGTCCGCCAATCGGTTTGTATTCAAATGATTCAGGGATGAACGGCAAGCGGTCAATCGTTTTTCTCCAATCTTTAAACGCTTCATCGTAATCATCCATATACTTGAGTTGTAATAAATGTCCAATTGCCCAAGTGACCACAATTCCATTCCCTTCCCAGTGAGTATCTGATTTTGAGGATGCACCGAGAACTTGAGCGATGTCATTGGCTACACTTGGCTTCTCGGCAACAATGATGACACTCATGATTTGACATGCGACCGACGAGGCTACTTGAACTCTCTTCTTTCCGAGGTCAATGAACAGATACTCTTGTATCTGTAGATGTAAATCCGTGCAAACAAGAAGATATTTTATTCCAAGCGAGAACGTGATATTTCTTCATCCCACGGCGATTCCGAATTTGGACCGCCACAACCAATGCACCCCGGATACCCTGCTTCATGCAGTTCCCGAGAAGCCAAAACCACTTCTTTCCAACCATCATGAACTGGCATTTTTATCCACCGAACATCTGGTTCCGGCTCTTTCATCCCAATATAGGCAATAAGATGGAGACTCCCATCGTCTTGATCTCGCTCATACATGCATACATCGTTTCGGGAAGTTGTACGGAAAGACGGAAATTGGGTCTTAGCGGGCTGGTAGTCACTGATTTCTAAGAGAATTTCTTCGATGTCCTTTTGAAATTCAGGTAGAAGTTCGAGGTGGATATTGCCACTTCTCAACAGTTGTCGAGAAGTTTCTCGCACGACTGGCCAAAGCGGGTCATCTATGCGCACAAACAGTCGTAGAGGGCGAAAGTCTTGAAGGATACCCCCGCGAGCGAACGGTATGGGCATAGGTTACCGAGTCTTTGTCCGCCCGACTTTGCGGGTCCAAGATTCGGAAAAAGCACACGGCCGAGCATTGTTGATGCTCCGTGCCTTCTCATCGAATCCTGTAACCCGTGGAGTGCTTTCGTTCTTGTTTCGTCCTCGTAAAAGCCTACCAATCGAATGTTTCGGGCAAACATACCACCATCCATTTGGAAATGCGGCAGGGCTCGACAAACGTGCTGAAGCATTACGAGGATGGGAATCGATTGGTTTGTCATTTATTGAAATCGGTGGTGTAACCGAACACGAACAAGGTGGTAACCCCAAACCTCGAATGTTTCGATCTACTTCTTCACGTTCATTGGTGAATCGAATGGGATTCAATAACCCTGGTTCGGAAAATATCGCACTTCAGTTGAAACAACACTTTACGAAATATGGCTCACCATCAGTACCTTTGTGGGCAAATTTGGGTAAATCTAAAACGACTCCTCTTGACGAAGCACCAAATGACTACGCACAAACGATGGACAGGCTCTGGGAATTCTGTGATGTGTTTGTTATCAATGTGTCTTCACCAAACACTCCAAATCTACGTGAACTTCAACATGATCGTGCACTTGAATCGATAATCCATTCGTGCCAAAAAGTGAATCAAAAGAATTCCAAACTCACCCAAACAAAACCGAAACCCTTGTTGGTCAAAATAGCACCGGATTTGTCAGATGATCAATTAGTGGCAATTGTACAAACTGCTCGCAGTGTTGGCTGCGATGGAATTGTTGCAACCAACACCACCATTGAGCGTCCAGAAGTTTCTTCTAAAACTGAACAAAAAGTGTTCGAGCAAACCGGTGGGCTAAGTGGCGCTCCTCTCAATCAACGTTCGACTGATATGATTCACCAAATTTACTCGATGACGAATGGAGAATGGCCAATTATTGGAGTGGGGGGGATTCTCTCAGCTGAAGATGCATGGGCTAAAATTGGCGCAGGTGCATCTCTTTTACAAGCCTACAGCGGATTTGTATTCGAAGGTGCAGGTTTGACCAAAACCGTTGTTCATGGGCTGGATAAGAAATTGAAAGAACATGGGTACTCAACACTTCAGGAAGCGATTGGATTTTCCCATCGTAATGCAGCATAACCAGGTGATGTACATGTTCTCTCGACGAATCCGAATACTTCTCCTTGGCGCTGTTGTCACGCTTGGCCTCCTTGGCGTCATCTTACTTGAAGCGCCAGAGCCAACGCGTACTGTCGATGAGGTGATGAACGACCCATCGTCATATCTCGACCGTGAAATCGCCGTTCGAGGTGAAATTGTCGATGGAAGTATTAACTCTACTCAGAATGAATTCCAACTACACGGTTCATTGCATTCTTTACGAATTGATTACATGGATGCGTCAGTATCCAATGGTTTGGGTGATAATCGTACAGTCTATGCGCAAGGCATTCTCAACTACATCGACGGTGAATATGTATTGGAGGCGCAAATTATCAAAACCTCATGTCCTTCAAAGTATGAAGAAGAATCTTGAGTCCTTGTCGCTTGAAACTTCATGAGCGTTGCGTTCAAATACAGTCAGTTGCAGGACATGATGGGATAGGTGGGGAGCTAGGCGTACCCTGTACCACAAATCGTCTTCACGGTGGGCTGAAAGCCTTTGGGCGGCGAAAGCGGCTTCTTGGTTTCTACATGCGGACGTTGATGTCTCGCCCCCACATGACTCGGGTGCTGTGAACTGTTTCCGGAGGGAAACAGGAATCGGATAACCGGGGGAATAGGTCAGGCCGGGAACGGAGCAGCCCTACTCGGAGCCATGTGTGCTGTGGGGTAACGGGATGGAGGAAGTGTGTGGGTTTAGCTGAGAAGAGCGCACGTCCACCATTGGAATTCCCACTCCTGAGGTTTGTAAATGGTTCTTTTGAACATATATTCAATTTCGCATTTCATCATATGGTCTACAGCAGGCCGATTTATTCGTACCAATTGGCCTCTTTTTTTTCTTCTTAGTATTGGGTGGGAGGCTCTCGAACTTCTTCTTCCGTTTGAATTTGCAGTGGAAGACTGGGGGAATAAATGCATGGACTTGATCGTTAATACCCTCGGGTATTTTCTTGGCAGTCGCATGAGATACGACGCACTTATCGGTCAAATATCGAATACTACATCACAAAACCAGCCAGGTCCTTGAAAATCAGGAACCTGTTCCCATTTTGAATGAGCCTGTTCATTCTTCAAAAGTTCTGTAAATTGCAGTTCATGGCTGGTGACAGCCTTGATTTCAATTTCTCGTTCAATCTCTTCTGAGCGAATCCACGAAACCTGTGCAGAGAGTACGACTTCTTCCGAGCCCCACACGATTGATACGAGACAATCAATCAGCCATTGTTGTTTCACTTCAGCTCTGTACAGCACTTCTTCGAGCCATTGAACAAGAAGTAAGTCCCATTGTTTAACATCGCCATCAAATGGTGCAGTGATTTGCCACTGGGCTGTGTGACGTATATGTGAATTGACAGTCTTAATCGAAGCATCAGAGAGGAGTATTTCTTGCATTCCGACGGTTGCTTCAGTAAACAAACGACTTGGTTTTGCTGCAAATGCACGGAGACCTATGTCTGCAGTTGTTGGCCTGGGCCAAGAACTCATTTGAACACCTCAGCGCTTAGAAACTTGAAGGTTCCAAGACATTTCACCAATTCGGTCGATTAAATCATCACGACTCAAAACAAACGAATCAGTACGGTTCGCACCTAAAATACATTCACATGCAGCATTCGCGAGCAATGCAGTATTTTGAACCGATAATTTCTTTGAAATTGCGACTGCTATTGCAACAGCTGCAGCATCGATTAACCCAATCATTTGGCGCAAATCATCGAGTGTGCACGGTGCATGTACAACTTCTTCATCTCGTGAATAAATGGTGACACCAGCCTCTCCAGAAAGGACCACTAAATGGTCCCAGTTATGTGTTTCAATTAAATTGGCAGCAGCCTCGCTACCTGTCGACACTCCAAGTCTTCTGCGCATCAATTCAAGGCCTTGTGATTGGAACAATATCCAATTTACACCGTGTGTACGGTGTAAACCAGTAAGTTTGGGGTCTGCTATAATTGGAACATTATTCTTTCTTGCCATAGAAATGATGCGTTCTGCACCTGCATCATTCACAACACCTTGGCCGTAATCTGAAAGAATCAACACATCTGCAGAATCAATTTCATCGATCGCTTGGTCATAAAGTGATAAAGAGGCTTCTTGCGGAACTGGATTATCATCTTCTACATCCCATCGTAAGAGAAGTTGCTCATCACTGACCAAACTTTCCCGAGTCGCTAAAAGTCGAGTTTTGACCGTCGTCGTACGCCCTTCAATAATGGCGATTCCATTGGTTGTTACACCTTCAGCATCGAGTAATTCCAAGATATTTATTCCAGCTCGGTCATCTCCTACAACGCCAAATAAGTGACTTTTCAATCCCATTGAGTTGAGCCCTCGCCCGACGTGTGCTGCGGCACCAACATCTTCCTCACGCATGGTTTCGCGAAGAACAGGGACCGGTGCTCTTGAATTGAGATTATTTGCATAACCGTGGATATAGCAATCCATCATAATGTCGCCAATAAGTACGACTTTGCTTTCCTCAGCAGCCTTCAATAGCTTCTTGAGATTATTGAGGTCTTCGTATACTGCCTCTTCTTCATCGGACATACCCATATCTAACCCTCGCATGTGTTCCTAAGATACCTTTCACTTGATATTATCGCGTAGTTCTGCTAGTAGACTGGCATGTTGTGACTCCGAAATACCGAGTGTCTCTCGTAATGTTGCTAGCATTGCCCCTTCGTCCTGTGTGATTACTCCGTCATCCAATGCTGTGAGAAGTGTAGATCTGTAGGTGGTATATTTCTGAGATACAATTGGGGATTGTTTTGCGTCATTCAATAATTTGTCATGTGTTAATCGGTCAAAACCATAGGCTATTCGAACTGTTTCGAGTAACGCAATTTCATCATCGATTAATTCTCCGTCAATCATTGCCTGACGCAGCATATCTCTATAAATCTCTTCTGGTGGAGGTGCTTTTTGTTCACGTCGAGCCTCATCCGATAAACGACGGACACGCTCAGGATGCATGCCAAGAAAGTCGACAACTTCCGAAAGCAAGTATTGTTCATCTCGAGTAATTTTACCATCTTCCCATGCCCGTGCAAATAGACGCCGAATCAAATGTTCTCCAGCCTGTGCATCAAGTGATGCAACTCCCTCAGGGTTTGACACCGGTGAAACAACTGGATTTTCATGAAAATTCATGCCTTCATCGACAAATGAAAGTAAATCGAGTGATGCTTGTCCTCCCTTTCGTAAATCGGAAAGTGTGACCTGCTGCCCATTACAGTGAACCTTTTGAGAAAGTATTTTTTCACGCAAGGCGCTTGCCTTTACACGGCCTATGGAAGTTAAACCGTAGACTTGGCGCCGTTGTTTAGCACCAGGTACATGACGTTTAGAATTGGTGAGGTCGCCTCGAAGTTCGAGTCGCTTCAATGTGCGAGGTACGTGTTTGCGCTGAACATGTACTGCAGCCGAAATTCCAGCTTGCGTAAGTGCGGCAGGGGCCTCCCATTCCCCTTCGGGCAAATTGTTGTCGCATAAATGCAACAGCATCCGCTCTTCAGTCGTTAATGAACCAAGATAGCCATCCACCATTTCGCTCCCCAATCTGTCGTAGAAGTGAAGGCACATAGGGGCATCGGTTACCCTAGAAGTCAAATGAGGTGATGATGACGGCGAAGCATGGCGAGGCAGAACCGAAAGTTCACGCCACGGCAGAGAACAACGCGACCTTTGGGGGTACCTTTGACCGCCAATCTTCCTCCTTCCCAAGCCCTTCTACCACCAACGAATCGAGATGGCAGTTGGTTTATTGACCCCCCACTTTCTTCTCGATTGTATCAAAAAAGTGGTCTTGGTAAAATGCAGAGTGACCAAAGTATCCGTATAACATCTGAAGAAATTTTGTTTTGTCATTGGCATCGCCATGTACCACTCCCGAGTGAACACTGGTTTCGAGATTCGGTAAAAGAGAACCCCGATATTGTTGCACGTGGCGTGGTTTTTGATACTGCACGAAGCGGTGGTGAGATCTTGATTCCTGCAGAAAATATCCCTTCGAAATGGGGAGTTGAGATTCCCAAAGCGACATGGGCAATGCGATGGAACCGAGAGCAAGTATTTTCCAAGGAGCCGCCTGTTGCGCATGTGCGATGGGCATGGACAACCGATGAGATTGACTGGGTTGAAATGCTTGAATGGACAAATACCGTGCATTCGTACGGCATGGTTGCAGAGTTTTTTGTAATCGATGAGGAAATGGATGTTACAATGTATTTGCTTGGAATGGCTCAACCGAGCGGTAACCAACGCCTTTGGGACTCTTTTTCAAGTGATGAAAAGCAACATTTGTCCATATTGTGGAATGAACGGATTACTCGAGGCACTGGATGGTATATTCCAGAATTATCGACATGGCCCTGTGAATCGATTGGTGTAGAACATCTCTCTGGTCGTCATCTGCGTGAGGAAGAAGGGAAATGGATGAATGTAATGCTCAAAAATTTACAATTACCTCCCGAACTCGAACTCTTCAACGACCTCATGCAACGAGGAGTTCTCTTGCGGCCCGGATTTAAATTCGGTAGCCGTTGGCGTGTTTATGATACCCCCGTCGGAGAAGCGCATGCGCCTTGGCTTGTACAACCCGTTGAATTGGCCCCGGTGAATTGGGAGGCTGCATGTTTAGCTGTACGTCTTTCAGAAGGTGTTCACAAATCATGGCTGTGTGCACTGCCATTGCAAGGTCAATGGTTTTATTTGCAAATGCAACGGTGGTTACCTGGCCGTACTTGAACTCATTCCAACTCGTCAATTGAACGGCCCCATGCATCTGTAGTGGGCAGTATCTCTTTGACGGGTGGTTGTTTTTCTAGCGATGGATTCGGTATTGATTGGTTTGGCTTTTTGACCCTTTCAAACATTCCTACCAACACCCAGAGGACACAAATAATTCCTGCACTCCCAAGTAACTTTCCAGGTGTTCTCCATTCATCGAATAAACTTCCTTCACCATCGAGGGCGGTATATTCGAGCTCAATTGTCCATCGGTGACCACTTTGTGAAATGAGAATAAGTTGGCCCTTTACCGACATTCGGTCTTCGAGTAACCCATTTGGTTCTATTTCTAATGTCGTTCTATCGTTCCCATCAAGGGTGATTTGATTGGATACTGTTCCGATACGTGACAACGGCCCATCGAGTTGTACAGTAAATGATTGTGATGAATTACCAAGCGAGGCGATTGGAATTTCTATGGTTGAAGGTTCGAACGCTGAAAGAGTTCCAGAATATTGATCTTCAATCGGTATTCTTCCAAGCGTGAGTATTTGAGTTTTCAAATAGATTGAATCATCACCACAATAAATGAACCCCTCAAGAGATGCTATGGCATTTTCTGTTGATGGTGATGAATACTGTAATTCGATCTCATTGTTGTTGCCTTCAATAAGGAAACTCTCGTTCATGAACGTTCTTCCATCAGAGAGGCTGAGGTCATACGTAAGTTGGCAAGGTTCCGTACTCGTAGCAAGAATCGGGAATCCATCTGTCGGCAAGTAGACGCCTCCAAAGTCAGGGGCATCGAGATGAAATTGGGGTGTACAATCTGGAGCAGTAAAATGTATTTGTATTGTAATATTGATTTCAACAGTAGCGACCCACGGAACTAGAAATCCATCATGAGTGAATATTTGTATGCCTTGTGCACCAAAGGATGTTCCGTTAAGGAAGAGGTCTGACGCTTCTCCTGAATTTGCACCGTTTCTCAAATCGATACGTCCGTCCGCCTCAATGACAGTAAGCCATGGTTGGTCAGAGTCACGATTAAGTTCATTTTTTTCTTCATCCCCAACACTTCGATCTTGATAAGTCACAAGAACCCCTGAACCAGGCAAATGTTGGTCGAATCCTGAGTTTGAACGGTACTCAATCCATATATTCTCATCATCATTTATGGGGATCTGGAGTGAAGTGCCATTTTCACTCATTCCCTTAAGTTGTATACTTGGCCCAATACAAGGGGATTGGGCACTTTTAGGCCAATTCAGGTCCATTGTTTGACTTCGATTTGCTCCCAAGAGGTCGAGCGTTGCCGAAGATGGTAGTGCTGGCCAAACTCCTCCTCCATTCCAATTTCCACTTGCCATGATATCCCAATCTCCAATACCTTGCCAATTGTTTAATTGTCCTGATTCATGAACAGGGTAGAGGTCCATTGCACCCATTTGATGTAGCATTTCATGAAGAATTGTACCCATGCCACTTGACCCCGTACGAAGACTCGCCATTGTATAGTGTCCAACTTTTACTCCTTCATCGACTTCGATTGGTTCTTCGAACATGGTGAAGTGGCTCCAGATTTTTGTAGTTTGACTTGGATTTTCTTCTTGTCCTTTGGTCGTGTGTAAGATCAACAGCCGATCTACATAGCCGTCGTTATCGAGGTCATATTCATCCCAATCGACATAGTTTTGGTGATCTTTTACAGTCTCCTCGGCTAAGAGCATAGGAAGGAATGTTCCGTCCAAACTCATGTCTCTGTTTCCATTTGAATCGGCACCATAATCCGATACCGGACCACTAGCGCGAGATACTTTGGAACTCACATCAATTTGTATGAGGGTTGTTGAACCAGACATTTGTGTGATGTATTTTTGGGCAACATCATCTAAAAGAGTTTGAGCCTGGTTCGGACCCCACGCTTCTGTGGATGGTTGTTCATCAAAATCCACGAGCAGAACTAGCCAACGTTCATTGTTTTGTAAGGGTAAAAGGTCGACTTCTTCATCTTCGATGACGTATGTATTTTCTGCCATCCATTGTTCAAGTGTCTCATTGTTGGAGAAACTCCATGAACTCGCGAGTAACAGTATGATGATGACTGGCACGCCATACCTCGGACTCATGCTTAAACGGACAACGGTGAAGTGTTTGAATGCTTGGATTTCTTGGATTGACTAAAGTACAGTTGTTGATATCTTGAGCGGCTGTAATTTTTCGAGAACAGCTGTCAGATGCTTTTGTTTGAGTTGCAGTAAGACTTGTTCAGGTCCAAGTTGCATACCCCAAGACTCAGAAGAAGGTCGTGTATCGAGAATCAATTCATTTACCTTTGAATGTTCAAGGATGGAAAAGACTCGTTGGTGTACAGTTGATTCCGGCCATGGGTCTTCAAGTGTCGCGATTTTCAATTCAATTTCTGTCAAATGGAACGGAGAAGGTAGTGTTCGATGTGATTGGGTTTGGAGAATATCGAGTCCGCGTAATGAACATCCGATAGAAGTACAATTTGATTTGAAGGAATTTGGAAGAGGCTTGGATGAACAACCACTGATAATCATGTCTGTTAATCGATGTTGAAGCGCAATCTCCAGTACGTGTTCTCTCTCCCTGTTTGAACTACACAGTGAATGTACGGAAAGAACTGGAAATGGGGCGGTAAGTTGCTTCGAAAGCGGCAGAGCGGCGCCACTGCATGAGCAGTCAACCATGAGTATGCTTCGAACAGCACCATCCTTGTCCATTATTTTTCTCTGTCCAATCATTGTAGGCACAGGCGAACGTAACCATTTGCGTGAGAAAAATTCAATCGTACTAATGGCAAGCATGCAAAGAAGAAGTGCAAGACCACCAAATTCAGGGAGTGAAGCGAGGAGTAGGAGCAAAACCAAACCATAGATTCGAATCCTCCACCAGTCTGCTGTCTCTTCGTTTAGCATTCCTGTCATTCCAGCCAACATCATGGCAAAGATGGCACATCCAACAATAATTTCAGACCATATGACTGCAATGACAATCGAGAGCATGTGAACTGCATCATACCGAGCATCGAGTTGCATCGATTGATGAGTTTGATGCCCTGTTTCAAATAGCATTGGAAACAAAAGACCAATTGTACTCGTCACTGCCAAAATCATGCTGAATATCCCCATCACGAACCAATTTCTCAACCATGTTCTTTCAGTGGGAAGCAAACCTGGCCGAGCAAATGACCAAGTTTGATGGAGCAAGAAGGGTAGGACGGAAATCAATCCCAGGATGGCAGCAGTCATCCACCGAACGGCACTCCATTTGGCAGGATCAAAGAGGTTCAAGCATCCCTTTTCACATGGATTAAGATGTTGCAGAACGGCATCAAGTATTGCATCAACTTGTGTGAGCCATGCGATTGTAGAGAGTGTCGACAAAAACAGCAGCAAAGTGACACGCGCTGTTAATTCGTTCAAATGTTCCTGAACAGGACTTTGTTGGTCGTGTTCAAGTTGAAGTGACATAGCCTACCCTCAAGTACCCGTGGAGGAAGAAGAAAAACTTAGATGAGGTCTTTTGCTTGTGGTGAAGCACGTGCCTGTGCAATTGTTCTGTAAACGCCATACAATGCCCAAAGAGAAAGCATACCCAAACTCAACATAATTTGCCAAGATTGTTCACCATCAACCGACCATGCAAATATGACGAGCAAAAGGGCTGCTAATACACCACGCCGAACACCTTGAGGGATGGCTAGACTCTTGTCAAGATATTCCGGTCCACCGCCAAACTTTCGTTCATAGAATTCACCTTGAACGACTGCAGCGACAATAAGAATTGAAAGAGTTGCGAAATAGAACAGGTTTCCTTCTTCAAAGAACATTTCAGCGAGGCTTTCTTGTCGTTCTGCCTCAACTGCTGCAGGGTCTTCTACTGCGACGAAGAGTGCGTCATAATCACCGACACTGATTGTTCGGAGTGCAAGATTTTCACCATCATCGTTGGTTGTTGTGTCTGGTGGACTGATCGAGAAGGAAATAATGTTCCATGCATCTCCTGCATCAAAGTTATTGTTTCCATTCACAGCATTTCCAACTAATTGGAATGGAATTATTCCTACATCGGAACTTGGCGCAGTCCATGTTATTATCCAGTCATTTCCAACGGCAGATTGTGAAAGTGCTCCCGGTTCATCTGCGACAGTTGCCGAACCTTCACCAGGCGTAAGTGTTCCCTTATTGTAGTCCCAAATCATGTATCCACCTTCAAGATTTGAGGCATGCTGAAGTGAAATGGTAAAGTCATACGATTGATCGATGGTATAGGAGCGTGGAACACCTGAAATTGAAACAACAACTGAATTTGACGGAGCTCCATCACCATGGCAACTGCATCCAGTTTCAACTACGAGATTTTCCCCACTCTTCCAAGGGGGACCACCAGGCATTGCCAAAGCGGGGGCAATCAAGAGGAGTGCCATCAATCCAAAGACCAACAATCGGGAGTTGCGTGAAAGCATAGTCGCACCTAATCTTTCCACCCGCAGCCGCCCTTTGAACGTTCCTTTTCTTCACGCCGCTAAGGGGCGAGAACTAAGGCTCTCTTTCTGTGCTCAAATTTCTTTTATTGCAGTGTTTAATTGAGACATCATGGCTTTTCCGTCACCGAAGAGCATCATTGTTTTATCCTCATAAAACAAATCATTGTCTACACCTGCATAGCCTACTGAGAGAGAACGCTTGATGATAACAACTGTTCGAGCCATGTCAGCATCGATAATTGGCATACCAGCGAGAGGTCCTTCTCCACTTCGTGCAGCAGGATTCGTTGTATCGTTTGCACCGATGACAACTGCAACATCACAATCTGGGAATTCACTGTTAATTTCATCCATTTCAATCAATTGTTCATAGGGAACACTTGCTTCTGCAAGTAAGACGTTCATGTGACCTGGCATTCGACCTGCAACAGGATGAATTGCATACTTGACTTCAGTTCCGAATTTCTCAGAAATGAGATCAGCAAACTCCTTGACTTGATGTTGGCATTGTGATACAGCCATTCCGTAACCAGGGACGATGATGACTTTTTGTGCACCATCGATCATCATTGCCACTTCATCAGCATCTGAGCCGACCTTCGTACGGGTGAGTGAAGCTTTCTCTCCACCACCACCGAAGGATTTGAACAAGACATCCAAGAGAGTTCTGTTCATTGCCTTACACATAATGAAGGTAAGAATCAGTCCGGATGCTCCGACTAAAGAACCTGCAATAATCAACACTGAATTTCCAATGATGAATCCAGTGAATGCCGCAGCGATTCCTGATAGCGAGTTGAGTAGAGAAACAACCACAGGCATGTCAGCACCACCAATTGGCAAAACAAGGATGATCCCGAGAGCACACGAGATTCCAATAATGGCCCACATGTAATCTGTATTTGTTGGGTCTCCAATGCTGAGATAAATCAATACACCAACGGTTAACATGAGAATGACTTTGAGCGGATTGAGCCAACTTGGTCCCCATGTTGGCGTCTTTATCCACTTTCCAAAGACGCTAATACCGCCTTTGAGTTTGTACATTGCAAGCATTGAGCCGGTGAGTGTCATCCATCCAACAAGTGCCGAAAGTCCTGCTGCGACCATGGTCACGGTCAATTCCAAACCTTCAGGGATATTGCTTGCATCTTCGAGATATCGCATGATTTCTGAAAGCGCAACAAGAGCAGATGCTGCACCGCCAAATCCATTGAACATAGCGACCAATTCTGGCATTCCAGTCATTTCGACTCGAACTGCCAGCCAATATCCTATGGCAGAACCAAGCACAAGTCCTGCAATGATTAATGTCCAGTCAATAACGCCATCGCCAGTTAGTTGCATTTGTAACACGGTTGTAATAACTGCGACAAGCATACCCATTGCACCAAGTTGGTTACCAAACGGTGCCGTACGTGGATGACCTAATTTTTTCAATCCAAAAATGAACAAGGCTGCTGACAGCAAATATCCGACTGAAACCCAATCTTCCATCTTAAGCACCTCTACGTTTCTTTCCAGCAATCATATTCAGCATACGATTCGTCACTGCAAATCCGCCAACGACGTTAATCATTGCGAGAACAACAGCTACAAAAGCGAGAATTCCTGAAACAAGAGTCTGTTGAGCATCATATGCAACATTTGAGCCGATTAAAGCACCGATTATACTAATTCCAGAAATTGCATTTGCACCACTCATAAGAGGGGTGTGCAATGTAGCTGGGACTTTGGTAATCAATTCAAATCCAAGGAAAATTGCAAGTATGAACAAAGTTAGGTTTCCGATTAAAAGTTCTGGCGTCATTCGAGTACACCTCCGAGGCGTGTTTGTTTTGGATGTAAAGCGCCATCTTGGCAGAGAAGAACTCCGCCCATGCCGCTGACATAGAAATCTGAATCTTCTGGTGCACCAACCAAAATATCATCATCTTCACTGATGACAAGTTCACCCTCTTTCACAAGAGATGTGATGAATGTAGTCAAGTTGTTTGAATACAACATACTGGAAGTTGTTGCGAGTGTTCCGGGCAGGTTTGAAGTTCCTACAATAATCACACCGTTTTCAGTTGTGATGACTTCTCCAGCCACCGTATCTTCACAGTTCCCACCAACATCTGCATTCATATCAACGACAACTGCACCAGCTTTGAAATTTAGAATTGCGCTTGAAGGAACAGTAATTGGAGCAGGTCGTCCGAATATTCGTGCAGTTGTGACAATGATATCAGCATCGGCTGCAACTCCACATACGGTATCGTTGACTTTTTGAATAAATTCACCAGTTAATGGCTTTGCATATCCGGATTCATCTTCGAAGTCATCCATTCCATCGACTTCAATGAAACGTCCACCAACGGATTCAATTTGCTCAGCAGCCGATTTACGAACATCCGATGCATACACCACAGCACCGAGGCGCTTGGCGGTTGCAATCGCTTGAAGCCCAGCAACCCCGCTTCCCATTATGACGACCTTTGCCGGACGAATGGTACCGGCTGAAGTTGTCATCATTGGAATGCCTCTCGGGACGTGAGCAGCTCCAAGAAGAACGGCTTTGTATCCAGCAAGATTGTCTTGACTGGAATTAACGTCCATTGATTGAGCACGAGAGAGTCTTCGTGGAATCATGTCCATAGAGAGGAGAGTGATTCCTGCCTCAATACATGATTGAACATATTGAGGATTGCGGAAGGGGTCAGCAACACAAGCGATGCGGGTACCCTTAGCAACACCTTCAATTCCAGGAAATCGAATCGAAATGATTGTCTCGCACGACAATACTTCTTCGCGTGTTGAAATTTTTGCTCCAGCAGATTCGTAATCCACATCAAGATAATTTGCGGCTTTTCCTGCACCCTTTTCGATGAAGATTTCAAACCCCGCTTTGAGCAATTTCTTCATACTTGAAGGGGCAATTGCCACTCGTGTTTCGCCAGCGGGTTCCATAGGTACTCCAAGTTTCATACAATGTCCTCGATTCCCCTTGGTCGAAAATTAGACTGGGGATGTTCTTCGGACCAAGAGGAGGTTCTTAGATGGCACGCATCGAAGTTGTCAATTTCTCAAGCCAAAAACATATTTCCAACTTTTCACACGAGATACTGATGGAATTTGACCATGTTGCTTATTGATGGTCGGGTATTGGGAAGAATACCGAGGAATTTACAATGAGCAATCACCGAAGGAAAATCGCCGTTATAGGAGCTGGAAATGTTGGTGCAACTTGTGCATTCGTACTAGCACAAATGAAAATAGCTGACATCGTACTGTTGGATATCTATGAAGGATTCGCAAAAGGTAAAGCGCTTGACATGTCACAAAATGGACAAGTACTCAATTACAACGGAACTATTACCGGAACCTCTGACTACAACGATATTGCAGGTGCGAGTGTTGTTGTCGTCACCTCTGGTTTCCCTCGACAACCTGGTATGTCACGGGAAGATCTGATTGCTAAGAACGCTGGAATCGTTAAACAAGTTGGCGAAGGTATTCGCGACCATGCCCCCGATTCTACTATCGTAATGGTCACGAATCCTCTTGACCTCATGACCTATCACATGCAAAAAGTCACAGGATTTCCTGCGAACCGCGTTTGTGGCCAAGCAGGTGTTTTAGACAGTGCACGAATGACTCATTTTGTTGCCCAAGCAGTTGGATGCTCAGAAGAGGATGTTCAAGCAATGGTGTTGGGCGGGCATGGAGATACAATGGTTCCACTTCCTCGATTCACGACTGTTGGCGGCATTTCGATTACCCACCTTCTTGATGAGGAAACCATCGATGCCATCTGTAAGCGTACAGCCTCTGGTGGCGGAGAAATCGTCAAACTTCTTGAACGTGGTTCAGCATTCTATGCACCGGGTTCAGCAGCAGCAGTTATGGCCGAGGCGATTTTGAATGATCGGAAGCGATTGATTCCTGCATCTGCTCACCTCACGGGTCAATACGGACTTGATGATGTATACATTGGAGTCCCAGTTATTCTTGGTGCGAATGGTATTGAACGAATTCTTGAATTAGAATTATCTGAAAGCGAACTCGAGTCACTGCAAAGTTCCGGTAACTTTTACAAATCACAATTGAAAGAATTGCTTGGTTACTGATTGGATTCTCGAATGATGGCAAGTGAATAGGTTTGCCCTTGAGTGGTGATGTATTTTTCATCGATGGTCCCATTTTCGACACGTGTGAATTTTTTACCGCTTCGGCCACGTGAAATCATACGTGCAAGCACTTCTTGGCCTATGTAACATCCTTTGGCTGGGTGAACCAAGTGACTTAACCCAGTAGAAAGTGGATGATTGTTTTTGGAAATTTCAAATCCATTCCAAGGAATTTGATTCTCGATTCTCCAGTCATGGAAAGGTGCGGTTTCATCTGTAAACACACATTCGACATTGAGAGAAGCGATGAGAAGTGAATACTTTTCATCAATATATCCGTGTGTTACACCATCCAATGATTCAAATCGGCCAACATTTGAGTTGGTGATGCCATATTCGATGACAAATATGTTTCTGGACGTCACATCAACAATCGTGACTTCTTGATCGAGAATACGTGGCGTAACATGTTTCAGTAACATGTCCAATTGTGATGTATGCGATTGAACTGCGAGAAAATCTCCCATATGAAACACAGTGGCGAGGTCGATGATTTTAGCTTGTGTAGTCGTGAATACAGTTTGCCGCACTTCACCTTGAATCATATCGATTATTTTATTCGATGACAAACCATCAATAAATTGCAGCGCATCTGCGCCTTGCCAAACTGTCAATGATGCATCATCGTAAGCCACTCGCGGCATAGAAGAACCTCAAGCGAAAGATTCGCCGCATCCACACGAAGATTCAGCATTTGGATTGTTAATTCTGAATCCGCCACCCATCAATCGGTCGACGTAATCAATTTCGATACCATCAAGGAGATGGCTTGAAGCGTTTGGGACTAATACTCTGAACCCATCAATGTTCACTTCTTGACAACTTTGGTCTGTCTCTTCGACAATCTGTAAATCATACATGTAACCTGAACAACCACCGGATAAGACTCCTACTAACAGCGCCATTGAACGGTCATCACCGAACGCATCAACGAGCATTTCTTGTGCCTTTGATGAGATAGTTAAGTTGACATTGACCACTTCCGGAGTCATGAGTTGTACAGGGCCAGATGTCTCGCATGTACCGCAGTCCATGGGCATACGATGCGCCACTTCGCTATGAACCTGTTCTTCGATTGAGGGACTCTGAAAGGTTTCATCGGCGTTTCTTTTTACGTTCAATTTCCTTAAGAAGAATCCCACATCGGCGAATTTGTTCTTTCGCCCGCTTAATCTCTTCAGTTTCAAGACCTCGAGGGATTGATTGCTCAAAACATTTCATTGCATCTGGATAACGTTCCATTTCAGCATATGCACTGCCCATATTGTACAAGGTTTTTCCACGAACCTCAGAAGGTCGAATGAGCATGGCTTGATGATATGCTTCGACACATTTAGGATATTCTTCAAGATAATAGTATGCGTTACCTCGTCCGTTCAGTATTCGTATGATCATGTCATCATTCCCTGCAAATGACGGGAGTGCTCTGTCAAAAGAGGAAAGTGCTTCTCTAAACTTGCCTCCTTCAATCAAAGCGACTCCTTGATTGTACCACGCAACATCTTGGTTTGCAACAGAACTTGAATTAACTTCTGTATCGACAGTTGTGGAAGCCAATCGTTGTGCTTCAATTGCTGCTTGTGTCAAGTCAAAGGCTGGTTGCGTCGGTGTTTCAACAGCAACTGGTTGGACAGCCTGCGGCCGTTGTTTCAAGGCTTGAGCGGAATCAATGAGAAGTGATGGAGTATCGTCTACAGTCGGTTGAACTGTTTCTGAACTTTGTGGCTCCGGTTGTGTTTGAAGTCCGAGCGCATTCATGTAATAGTCAGTCTGTGATTCTTGAGGGTCAACTGGAGTTAACAGAAGTTGAGGTGTAGCTGATTCAACTGTCGTTTGCTCAACAACAGCCGGTACGACTGGGGTCAGCACTGGAGCCGGCGTAGGCGTCGGTACAGGTGCGATGGATTCAACTTGAACGACTCCACTCAGTTCGTCAGCCTTGCGGTGGCACTTTTGGGCAGTTTCTAAATCGCCAGCGGATTCGAGTGAACGGGCTAGGCCCCTCCAAATCACTGGGTTTTGGCCATCCAATTTAATCATCGATTTCCAGATTGTTACCGCCTGAACATCATTCTTTGCAGCGGTATGAGCCCGTGCATGGTATTCGGTTTCACCCTCACCCAGGTATCCAAGTGCTTCGTGTGCCAAATGTGGGCCCTCAGGGAGTGTAGGTGGAAGCCCATGGACTGATTCTAATACATTCGCTTCACCTTCTGCCAATTCGATAAGAATCCGAATAAATTCGTCTCGGACTTGATTCATCGGTTCAATTTGAAGAAGAGTTCGCGTTGAATTGAGATAGTTCTCGACATCTCCAGTTTGGTTGCAAAGTTGGCTGCACTTTATGGCCGCCTTCAAATAATCTGATTGAACATTCATCGCTTTCATATAGCATTCAATAGCGCGTGAAGATTCCCCTTTTCTCTGATATATGGAACCGAGATTAAACCATCCTGACCCTTGGTTCGGATCAAGTGACTGCGCATGTACAAGTGCAGAAATTGCGTGATCATCGAGTTCGAGGCGAGCCATTGCCCCTCCAGCAATCCTCCATGCACCTGCGTGATCTGCAGCAATTGTCTTCAGATGCGGGCTGAGTAATTCCAGTGCACCCTGCGCATCACCTGAACGAATCATTTCCGTTGCTTCAGCGACTAAATCATCCATCACGAATGGTTTTTCAACAGGTTCTTCGATGATTTGTGGAGGTTGCTGAACAACTGGTTCTGCCACCAAGGCCGTCACTTCTTGAATCTCTTGTGTAGCTGCGACAACTTCTGCTGCCGATTTGAGTTCTTGATATTCAAGATGCTGGTTTTCGTCTTCATCATGATGAATTGCCTCAGCCAATATTGCTTCTTTATTAGTGACTCCGACTTCTTTCATAACTTCAGCAACGTGCTGTTCGTCATAGGTTTGAGATGGCAACTGCATTGGCATCGATTCAATTGGTATCTGCTTTCCACTTTCTGCACATCGGCTTTTCACATCTAACAATAACGGATGGCCAGGGAAGAAGTTCAATGCACGAACCGCCATTTCATAGGCAGCTGCATCGTCTCCAATTCTTTCGAGTAAGGTCGCAATATTGGCAGTTGCAGGAGCGTTATCTGGATTGATATCGAGACAAATTTGGAATGCTTGACGAGCGCCACGTGCATCTTGCTCTGCTTCAAGTAAAACACCACGATTGAACCATGCCATGTCGCATGAAGGGTCTAATGCGATTGCCTTATTGAAGGCGGTAAGTGCTCCTTTCGAATCATTTTTCCGAGAGCATTCTTCTCCAAGTTGAAGTAGGAACTCTACGGAGTTTTCATCGTTGGAATCTTCTTCAAATTCACTTTTTTGTTTTTGCTCAACAACCCATTTCTTGGCAGCATTTTGCAGTTCTTCTTCTTTCAAGTAATTATTTCCATCATTGTCCATCGAATGGGCAAAAGTTAGAAACCCTTCGCGGTCCGAAATAGAATGTTGATTAATTACGCGTTCGAAGACCTTCTCTGAATAGCCGATTGAGTTTTCATCGTCATGTCCAGTTTTGTCCCCTAATCCTGCTGAACGAAGTGCTGCGGCCATGGATTCGGCTACTGCATCAGATACAGCATTGGAATCTGTAGGGTTTGGGGATTCTGCATCGGTTCCGCTCATAGTGTCACCAAACCTTACCGGTTAAGCGACCGGCATAAGCATTGCTTCTCAGCGTGCCATGGAAATATGCAGTATATTCAAATGCCGCCGGCAAAATCGGGGTTTATGACTCAGACACCGCTTCGCATCCTTGGGCTCTCTGGAGAGTATCGTGCAACTTCGAAGAGTGGAATGATGGTAAATCTCGCACTTTCTTATGCTGAATCGAAAGGTGCTGAGATCATGTTTTGGGATTGTGCAGAAAAGCCACTTCCTTTTGTAGGTGAAGACGGATGCTGGGAACATCCAAATGTCAAAGAATTCCAAGCACTGGCTTCCTCATGTGATGCGTTTTTAATTTGTTCACCTGAATACCACGGGACGATGTCAGGGGTTATGAAAAACACATTCGATTGGCTTTATGATAAACACGTTGGAGGCAAGGTCTTCGGGCTCATGTGCACGCTTGGTGGTATGCAAAACTCGAACACTCTCAACCATATGCGCATCATGCTTCGGTGGTTACATGCTTGGCCTGTGCCAGAGCAGTTAGCAGTCGGGCATGTCAAAGAGGCATTTGATGACGAAGGGAATTTGACTGACGAAGATATGCAAAATCGCCTTCACGGATTGGTTAATTCAGTTATGGAGACTTCATCTCTCTTCGCGACTCAGAGTGAGTGAGACGAATGGCTGATCAACGTCCATTTTTTGATGATGAATTCGGTGGACGGTACCTCTTGGTTGAACCCGGCGACTTCATGATGGGGGATGAAAAAGGCACTCGTTCCGAACAACCAGTCCACAATGTCAGCATCAAAGACCCATTTTTTTGCGGTGAGCGCCCAGTGACTCAGGCTCATTGGGAGACCATAATGGGTAACAATCCCTCTGCTTTTACGGATGGATGGGCGGCTGGACTACGCCCTGTCGAACAAGTATCTTGGGATGAAGTTCACGAATTTTTAAACCAATTGAATCAACTTGACCACAGTACTGAACGCCTCGGAGTACGTGGTATCTGGCGGCTACCTTCTGAAGCGGAATGGGAATATCTCTCACGTGCGAACACAACAACGCGTTGGGCTTTTGGTGACAGAGATGGTGATTTGAGTGATTATGGCTGGCATGCAGGTAACTCGGGGGCGAGCACTCGTGAAGTGGGGCAGAAAAAAGCAAATCCATGGGGCTTTTTAGATCTTCACGGTCAAGTTTCTGAATGGTGCGAAGATACCTTTGTTGCGAATTATGAATCTCATGAAGGCATTCAATCACCAAAACAAGGAGATTCACTACGTCGAATCCACCGTGGCGGTTCATGGTTTACCGAATCTGATTCAACTCGATGTTCATCACGTGGTTCTGCGTTGACGAACCATCAGAGCGACGGTATTGGATTCCGTTTGGTTTGGCAACCAGTTTAATGATTCAATAAGGTGTTTGTATGACTGTTCTCTATCACAATCCACGATGTTCAAAATCACGTCAAGCAGTAGCACTGTGCGAATCTTCCTCATTCGATGTCGAAATTCATTTCTACCTCACGAATCCTCTCGGATATGAGGTTCTCCACTCCCTCCTCTCTCGTCTTGAAGGAGAACTCCATCATGCAATCCGTTGGCAGGACAAGGCGTACAAAGAGATGGATGACTCTGTTGTTGACCGTACGAGCATTGATTCAATCGCATTCTTTCTTTCAAAGAATGGACATTTAATGGAACGCCCTTGGCTTGATAATGGCGTTTCTACTCGGATTGGACGTCCAGTTGAGTCTCTGATTGGTTTTCTTCAATGACATTTCTCTCGGCACTTGTACGAGGTGTGACATCGTAACCTACTTTCTCATCCATTGTTCCAAGCGTCTGGTGAGTTGGTATTTGCCCAGGGCCAATATTCCATTTGAGAGTGAATTGTTGATCAAGGCAAGTCACTAAGTTTCTCGACCTGAGAGAATCAATCCCTGATGCAGTACGGTCAACAGCTGGTGCTATATCTTCGTTAAATAGACTGTCCATTGCGACACAAATCGATTGAAAGTCTCTGGAACCATCGCATAATTCCCATAGCATACTGTTCATGGTATCGAATGGTCGACGTACTTCACGTGGTGCTCGAAACAATTTTGCTAATACCCGTTCAAACCGTGTAAACCGTTTTTCGATACGAAGGACAATATTTTTCCCAGTAACTCCGTCTTCGTCGATGTGCGGTCCAATATCACCTACACGAGCCCACCATACTGGCAAACGGCAAGGATATGTTCCCGAATATTTGTTGTCATCTGCATCTGCGAGTTCCATGTTAACGCCTCAAAATTGTGTAAATGTCCAAATGACCATGGCTGACATGGATGCCACGCCTGTGAAGGCGACGAGTCGAGTTGCCTCAACTCGTTCTGTAAAATTCCTGAGGAACCATGTTCCCACTCCACATACTGCAATCAGGAGCCAAAGCAAGTACCACGCGGGGGGATATGCAATTGATTCCATGCCCAAGCCTCTCGAATCGAGTCCCTTACTGTTTCGTATCAAGATATTGCTGGCCATAGTATTGCCATTGTTCACTCGTCCAATCAGGGGGTAGTCCTTCTGGCGGCAATTTGGGGCCTTCTGGGGGAGTCTCAATCTCAACAAGTAATTTTTCATGGTGAGTGGTACTTGAGTTCGAGTCGATCGATACTGGAGGGCCAATCTTACTCGATGGTAATCCGTTGTTTGTTTGATTCAATGGTTCTTCTCTTTGTTCGTACACCTGAGGTTCTGTTTCTCGGCGCTTCTTCAAAAGAAGTGTCAAAAGGAGGGTTACAAAAAGAATTCCAGCAATTGAAGAAGCGATGACTTCAGTAGTCATTTGGAAACCTTCAGTTTCAGTACTACTGAATTGGAAAGTACGACTGTCGGACCAACTGAGGGCGCCATCGAGCGATTCAATTGTAACACTTACTTCTCCACTCTGTTCTCCTCCAATCCGGTGCAATTCACACATCATATCGGTATATTTAGCAACCATATGACCTGCCCCGTGTTCGAGTTCTTGTCCGGATTGGTTTACTAACACACCTTGACATACTGTTTGCCATTGTTCAGGTTGTTCAACTGTGATCAAATACCGTTCAACTTGTGTTGATGATGTAGTAATGTTGATCCAGAAGGGAGCTGGAATACCTGTCGTGAATATTTGCTCTGATTGAAGACTCATTTCTGCTTCCATCACCCGTTGTTTATCTACAAGAATCAGGATGTCGTGGTGTAATTCATAGGGTTTCAATTCAAAATCCTCCCCCGCTTGAACATCATACGAAACTACAATTCTGGTGTTGAGTGGCATATCATCGGGAATGATCAGGTCAACAGTTACGACCATCTCTTGACCAGCAGCCATTGTCAACTGATTATATTGATCAAGAGTTCCAATATTGAGGAATGCAATTACATTCTGATTCGGTGGTGAGGTGGATACTGAGGCCATAACCATGAAATTATTATCCCCCGCATTTCCTATGTTTTTGACGGTGATGTTTACAGTTGCAAGACCACCTACACTCGCAGTGGTTTCACTTTGATTGGTAATTAAAATCGGTTTTCGTATAGATGCCGTAATTGAATCAAAGGAAATACTGTTATCACTGATGTCGAGGTCAGTAAGTCCATCACTGTTTGATACAAAGAATACAATTGTATTAATTTCACTTGCTTTTTCAGTACTGGGTAACAGAATCCATACTTCGATGATTGCCATGTCTTCAGCGTCATAGGGTGCCGATAACTCGATTGGTCCTGTATGGTTTGAGTCATTGATTCTCAACCACCAATCCCATTCATCAGGTATTGTTGAACTCGTGAGTACGGCCGATACATGACCATTCCCATTATTCTCGAGCTCTAAGAGAACCATTGTAGGCACACCTGGTGTCAATTTACGCGGTGCATCGAGAAGTCTTAATTCGAGGTCACTCACGGTATTTACAACGATTCCATCAAAAGGAATTCCTTGATATTCCATTCCGCTTCTTGTTGAGGCGATGACGGGAGTGATTGTAGGTGCATTATCTCCTGCTTGCCCTGTCATAGGTGCTGTAATATCGACCTTGAAGGAGGTGGAAGACCAACTGTTGATTACAGCAATGTTCAATGTTGGTTGTTCAATTATCCATTGACCTGCAGGTGAATGAAGTATGTCGATTGAGAAAATATCTTGCCGACTTGCATTGTTCCATATAGTGAATTCAACTGAGATTGTATTTCCTGCATCAATTATCAATTCCTGTTGCGTTTGATATTCGGATATCCCTACTGTCGCATTACTGATCATTGATGCTGCCACATCAATATTTTGAGTATGGGTTCGAATAGAATTGTTTTGTGAAATTGCTGTCAAAGCAAAACTAAACATCGAATCCGGTATGGCATCAAGAGGTATGGTTAATGAAAAATCAATCATTACGGGTGTGTCAGTACGCACGAGTACACTCGAACTTTGAGTCCAAGCCAAATTTATATCCCAATTTGCGGGCAGTGCTGACGTGTCGATTGACAAATCAAAAACATCTGTAGCATCACCTAAATTCTGAATCTCAATAGAAAAAGGGCATGTACTTCCAGGAGGGCATGAAGGCGGAACTTCAGGTTTGACGATGTAGGGCTCTCGGTCAGGTATGACTTGGAATTGCATTGGTAAGGTCGTGTTAACATCTGCATATTGGCTTGAGATGCCTTTGAATGACATCTGCTGAAATCCAGTCGTAGCATTTTGGTCTGGCTGGATTTTTATATCAATGTATTTCGATTCACCAGGTGCTAATAATACTCCCGTTTGAGTATTGATGGAGACTCCACTCGTGTGTGCGAAATAGATATCCCAGTCAGCAGGTAGGCCGGTGACTCCAGGTAATACAGAATCTGAAATATTCCCATCATTGGTAACTTCCACTCTCACAACCCCCCATTGGCCAGCAACTGAACCAACAGTGGAAATGCCATTTGAGGAGAGTGCATATTCATCTTGGCGTACCTTTTGGTCATACACAAAGACAAGTTCATCAATGTAATAGCCAATATCGGTACCTGATGCATCAGATTCAAACAAGAAACGAAATTGCGTTTGACTGTGAAAATGCTCTTGTGGCACTGGGATGAGGGGCGAAGTCGCACCACCGTTGCTAACTGAAAATGTTTGATAATCTTGACCGTCGGCAAAATTCTGGTCAATGGTATTGCTGATGCTGCCTAATTGAAACCATCCACCCAATGCCGTAAGAACTTCAATTTTCAATACATCTCCAGACGCACCACTTCCTGTGTAATAGAAACTCAAACCATTCGTACGCGTTGGGTTTGATACTGCATTCGACATATCCATAACTGGAGTCACCAATGAGGTGACAAGATTGTTGGTGTAACTCGAAAACTGACCATTCCCTACATGGCAACTGCTCCCCATTGAAAGAGATGTATCAGTACTGAGGCCCCATTGGGTGCCTTGAGTCCAACCAACCATCGCATCGCAATTAAAGTACATGCTCGCAACGGTAAAACTGCCGGATTGTACATCATTTTGGGGGTTATCGTCGAGTACAGTTGAAGTGGCACGAATGACCAATGTATGGTTGCCTGCATAGGTGGGCGTTATGGTCTTTGAAACGGAATTGGAATTTCCTCCACTTAATGCCCCTAATTGCATCGTCTCGTTAATCATTTCAAACAAAGCATATTCATTGTGAAGAACTTTAATATTTACATCGATTGTTCCAGAGGATAGTGTTCCAAGGTTTTCAATCATAATTTCAAGTTGTATTGGGACATCAATGACAGCATCCACTACATAGAGCATTGCAGGTCTGTTAAATCCTGGAACTGGATAGTTCGATGAAAACATTCGGTATTGTTCTTCATCACTTGCAGTGGTGTAAGAGAATGAAACGTCAGTGACCGTGACGTCAACGCCTGATGCACGGCCAGATGATTGGATGAGAGTACTCCTTTGCATTTCTCCCCCATGCCAAGTTGGCATACTGCTCCCCAGTAAGAGCGAGAGGAAGATGAATGCTACGAACTTCTGCATGACGCTCATTGCATCACATGTCTTCAATATATATGAGTCAATTGGGGAAAAAGGGACATTAAGATTTTTCAATTGATGCTTTGACTTGATTTTCAGAATCTTGTAATTTAACTTGATCTTTCTTTTCTTTTGCTTTTGCAGCAAAATAAACCGTGAATGATGGAATTAATACCATGGAGAAACATCCAACCACTGCTGCAAGTGCCCAAAAGAATTCAGTTGCAGCGTCTACTGAAAAGACTTTGATGGAATCAAACTCTTCATTTACACTGAGCATTTCAATCTCTGGAGAAGTTTGTCGGTCTCCCTCTTCGACAATTTCAACACGTAATAAAGACGGACTGTGTTCATAGGCAATCAAATCTTTTGCTTTGGAAGTTGCTTCAATGAGGTCTGAACCATATACTGTACCGTTATTTCTTCGTGCAGGGTCATAAGATGTCAGGGCATGAATGACAACGGTACCACCTGTAGGCGATTCGACTTCATGGGTGGATTTTTTTTGGCATTGCTCTGCACAGCTAAACGCTTGGTCGGATTCAATACCAAGAAGTCGATGACTGTACAATCCGGCTGAATTAATCAATCTCACTTTAGCATTCGACGAAAGTTCGAGAGCAGAAAGATGTACCCATGTGAGATTCGAACTGTTTGCAGGTATATCCCAAGACCATGTCGTAATGTTCGATGATTCTTGATAGATGCGAATTGGTTCACCAATTACATGCTCAGTTTCGGTTGTTTCAGTCGTGTAGAGATAGTACGAAGGGGAGACTGTTGCCCCATAGACAGCGTACGAGAGTAAAACTATGAGTGTCACAGACAACCCAAGTAATGTACGCAAAAGGTTCGGATTCTGTGCCAAAGCCTTCTTCATTATCCCTGCCAAGCGCCCCTCTGTCTTGAACCCTTGTCAATGCCCTTTTTCGCACAACGGAAGGAGGCTGAGATGTATTCGGCGGTGCGTTTTAGCCGTTCTCTTCATATAGGGGAGTTCGGTCGGCAAATTGCTCGGTGTCTTATCATGACGACTCTATACGATATACCCGCTGAAATCCTTAACCCAGCTCTTGCAGCGCGACTCGAAGAAACAAAGAGTGTTTCTACCCCTGAATGGGCTGAATTCGTCAAAACTGGAGTCGACCGAGAACGCCCTCCGTCTCAAGAAAACTGGTGGTTCCTCCGATCTGCAGCCATTCTACGCAAGGTTTCTCGTGACGGGCCAATCGGTGTAACTCATTTGGCTCAAGCATTCGGTGGGCGAAAGGATAACGGTGCAAGCCCAAATACCCCTGGTGTTGCATCACGACACATCATCCGTACTGCTCTCCAACAACTCGAGACTTCAGGTTTAGTCGAGAAAGTTGCTGGCCGTATCGTCGATGATGAAAATGGCGATTCACTCCAACTCTTCAAAGGCCGTCGCATTACTGCTGCCGGCCACAAAATGATTGACAACGTTGCACATGAATGCCGCCCAATCGCTGAAGAACAATATCCAGGACTCTCTAAGTACTGAAGGACGTGAATAAGGTGACAAGCATGGTTTCGACTCAAGACAATGAGTTGAATCAACTTCGTGAACAACGTCGCATGGCTCTTCAACAACAACTCGAACAGCAAGCTTCTCAACAAGCCAATGCTGAAGTTCAAGCACAAGAAGCACAACTAGCTTCTCAAAACCTTGACGCCGCAATGAAAAATCTGGTTTCCCCCGAAGCCCGATCTCGTATTTCTGCAATCGCGCTTGCAACACCAGAGCGTGCTGAAATGATTAAACAAACGATCGTTCAACTTCACAGTCAAGGTAAGTTGAATTCAATAATGAATGATGAGCAATTGAAACAATTGCTCCAATCCCAATCGAAGAGCCGCCGTAGTGCGTCCATCCGAAGAATCTGAGAAGGTGCTCGAACATGTCCCGAAATAAACCAGCAGCTAAGAAAATACGCCTCATGAAAGTGGGGAAGCAGAACCGACGTGTCCCCGTTTGGGTCATGTTAAAGACCGACCGAAATACTGTGTCTCACCCTAAGAGACACCACTGGCGCCGTAGTAAGCTCCAACGATGAGGTGAATGATATGGTACGTGCAAATGAATCCGAATTAACTGTCCCCCTACGCAAAGCGTGGAGCATTACCCGCTACAAGCGTGCACCTCGTGCAATCCAAATCATTCGTGAACATGTGATTCATCACTTGAAAGTTCGCGAAGATGAAGAAGTTTGGATTGACCCGAGTGTCAACGAACATATCTGGGCCCGTGGTATCGAGAATCCACCTCGCAAGATACGCTTGCAGATAACTCGGCACGATGAACCTGATATTCCAATCGAAGTCAAATTATTTGAGGAGTGAATCATATGGGAAATATCCGACCAAGTTTTATCAAAATCCGAGCCATCCATCTAGTGGAAGATCATGGTGAGAAATTCACCGCAGATTTCGATCACAACAAGAAGATGGTTCAAGAACTCACTGACGTTGAATCGAAAAAATTACGCAACTGGATTGCTGGCTACGTCACAACCTACCGTAAGCGTAGAGTCGACTGATTGAGGCGATGAAGTGACTGTGCGCGTCAATTGGGACCGCACTCCCGTTTCAGTTCATCATGAGCAGCAAGTAGTTCTTGAATACCTAGTGCTCCATTTACGAAATAAATACGGGGTACGAAAACGTTCACTCGTGATGGAGGACCGTGATGAAGGCGGATACCTTTTTTTTATCTATCAGCCGTGTAATCCTCGTTGGATTATAGAATTCGATGAACTCAATATCGAAACGAAGGAGGATGAGTGAACATGGGCGATCGACTAACTCTCCCACTTCCTCGTCGGAATTATTCTTTGCACATTATTTTGGTTGGAGCGTCTCATCCTGGCAACCTTGGTGCAGTGTGTAGAACAATGCTGAATTATGGCTTTGATTCACTCCGTCTTGTTTCACCTACTTGCTCTCCTGATGATATTGAGGCTAGGAACCGAGCAAAGCACGCTGGGCGAATCCTCGATAAGTGTCAAGTCTTCGATACGCTTGAAGCAGCAACAATCGATTGTAGTTTGACAATTGGAACTTCAGGCAAGCGTGAGATTGGTGCCAAAACGACTTTTCGGCATTTCACTTATCCGTGGGAAATGGCAGAACGTTTGGATACATTTACAGAATCCGTATCTCTTGTATTTGGTGAAGAAGGAAAGGGACTCTCTACAGAGTCACTTGCACTCTGTGATTTCTTGGTGACATTGCCAACATGGGAAGGTTATCCAATAGCCAATTTATCTCATGCAGTGAATGCGTGCGTCTATGAATTACATCGCTCAACTGTACAATCCACGCAGGGTTCGAATCCTGGCATCCCTGATATCGTTCCACTCGAACGAAGTATGAATCCTACATTGAAGAGCATTCTCCATCAAGGGATTTTTGAATTTGGCCAAGTCTTACCAGGCAATGATGAGCGAAGAGAAAGTTTTTCTCATAATTTGAGGCGGAATCTAATGCGTTCCATGCCCACAGACGACGAGGCTACGCGACTTATAGGTGGTATTCTTGATGCAACAACTGCCCTTCAATATGTGGCTGGTAATGCTGAATGGAAAAGCGAACGCCGAAGGAAGATTACCCGTAATGAAGAAGAGTGATCAAGGAATCCAAGATGCAATGCTCTTCGGAGTCTCACGTACATGCATGGCGATGAGTTTCAATCGATTTCCGTAGGCTGTTGAAATATGAGGCTGCACCTGTTCAAATGCCCACTTTGCGAGATTCTCTGCCGTAGGAATAAACGGTACCACGACCGTTCGATGCCCTTCACCCATTGCATCACAAGCCTTTCTTGCTTCTGAATCTCCTTCATACACTACAAATGCGTGATCGACGACGTCATGGACATGTTCCATGAGTATGGCACTCACATCGGAAAAATCCATCAACATTCCTTCCTCGCTCACTCCAGGTTCTTGGACTGTATCTCCTTCGATTTCTGCTTCAAATCGGTAACGATGTCCATGCATATGCCGACATTTACTTTTGTGGTTTGGAACTCGATGTCCTGTGTCAGTTTCTACAAATCGTCGTATACGTGTGGTCATTCTTCCATCTCCTCAAAATCTAATGATGCTGAATTTATGCAATACCTTTGCCCACCGAAAGCACGAGGTCCATCTTCAAAGATATGGCCTAAGTGAGCATCACACTTTGAGCATTGAACCTCAACCCGATGCATTCCATGTGTGTAATCTTCGATATGTTTGATACCTGCATCTGGATGTTCGGTATGAAACGAAGGCCAACCACATCCTGAGTCGAATTTCATTGAAGAGGTAAACAAAAGATGGCCGCAACAGATGCAAAAGTAATCACCATCTCTTTTCTCATCCCAATAGATTCCAGTAAAGGCGCGTTCAGTTGCACTTTCGCGTGTGACCAAATATTGCTCTTCCGTGAGTCGTTGCCGATAGTCCTCTTCCTTGTGTGCTTTTTCAACTGTGAGAGCATTTTGGAGCACTTCTTCCCAAGACGTTTGGTATTCAACCGGGTCAGTTAGTCCTCGACTGTGGAACGCAAGAATCCGTTCGATATCAGCACCGCTCATCCCTGAACTTCGCCCCTCTTCATCGGGATTATAGGACGTGATTGTATTGGCAAACATGATGTTGAAATCAAGGTCCAGTTGTGTACTCGATTTCTGTGCATCTGCGAGAATTGTTGCCTTATCACCTTTTACATAGGGTAAAGTGAATGATACATTTTCACTCTCCCAATTTCCAATTGTAAATGCATGTTCAAGGGCATGGTAAAACTCAGGGCGACAATCAGGATAAATCTCATGGTCTCCCGAATGGACACCGAGAGTAATTTCAACTTTACAACTTTCTCTCGTCGAAACAGATAACGCATAGCCGTACAAAATGGAGGAAAATATGGCATTACGATTTGGAACGACAGTCGACTTCATTTGTTCAGCCTCATAATGACCTTCCGGAATATCTTCACCACCTTGAAGAAGAGAACTTTCAAACGCACCCATGGCACTTGAAAGATCTATGATTTTATGTTCAATATCATGCCCCTTAGATTTAAGGTATTGAATATTTAATTGCGCACGTTCAATTTCAACGCTGTGTTTTTGACCGTAATTGTATGAGATACAATCAACTTTGTATTGATCTGCTAAGAGTCTCATCAAAAGAGCTGTAGAATCCATTCCGCCTGAGAGCGCCATCACTGCTCGCTTCATTCAGTCCACCCCCATCCACTTATGAGTTTGAAGACTCAAACGCCAAGGAGGCGTCTGCTTGACTACGGATTCAGTCATTGCAAAGTTCTTGCCATTCCATTCGACACTTTCGGTATCAATGTAGCATGGTTGTAAAAAGTGATGAGAAAACCCATCCATTAATCCATCGTAAAGTTGTAAATCTTGCCCAACATAGACACATTTGAGTTCATCACCACTGCGTTGGCGAATTTTTACTTGAGGATACATTTGATCTTTTGGAGATATACAAATCCAATCCAGCAACCCATCTGGGATTTCAATGGTCCCGTTTGATTCACATGAGAGTTGGTATCCTCTTGATTTAAACAAACGATGAAGCGGCCATAGATCATTCAACATCGGCTCGCCACCTGTTAAAATAATTCTTTTGGATGGGTATTTCATAACTTCACCCAAAATATCAACGGCAGCCATCTCGCCAAATGTTTCGAAATCGGTATCACACCATTCGCATTGTAAATTGCATTTCCCAAAACGAATGAATACATGAGGTATTCCTGCATGTACGCCTTCTCCCTGGACGGAATGAAAGATTTCTACAATCTTGTACATAGTTCCCAAATCAGAAGCAGAATCGACGGGATGACCTCCCGAGAGTTCACATGCTGTATCGTTCATTAAATCACCTTAAAGTGGGCGAGATTGAATAAGTTGCATCAGTTCTTGCCGAGGTTCAGCCTTATCGAAAAATACACCACGCATGGCCGAAGTCGTCATTACAGAATTTTGTTTACGAACACCGCGGCAACGCATGCATCCATGCGATGCTTCAAGGATTACTGCAGCACCGAGTGGATTCAGATGCTTTTCAAGGTCATCGGCAATACCTTTTGTAATGCGTTCTTGATTTTGCAATCGATGCGCGTGTGCGTCAACAATTCGTGCTAATTTACTAATTCCAACAATCCGATCTACTGGAATGTATGCGATATGAGCTCGCCCAGTGAATGGCTGTAAATGATGCTCACAGGTCGAATGGAATTCAATATCGCGAAGGAGGACTATGCCGTCATAGCCTTCGCCATTAAATGTAGATTTAAGAAGTTCTTCAGTATCGGTAGTATAACCGGAAAAGATTTCACCCCATGATTCAATGACTCGCCTAGGTGTCTTTTCTAAGCCTTCTCGTTGAGCATCACCCTCGAGATATTCGAGCAATGTTTTGACTGCGCTTTCTGCTTCATCTTTTGTTACCATCTTCTTCACTACCGTCCGTGCCGAGCATCAATTTCATCCAACTGGTCGAGAAGTTTGCGACAAGCGGTTCGAACCGCATCCGCTAGACTCACGAATTTATGTTGGTCTCCAACATGCTTGCGCAGGTCTTCGACCAATTCCGCAGGCATGTCCAAGGAGATTTTCGGCATAATCTGTGGTTCAGTGCAGAGCATATAAGTATTCGCAGGCGAATACCAGAGTATTATCTGGTCAAACTGGCCTAATTTCAGTGAAATATCAACAGAATTGAAGCGAACGTTCAAAGAACTCCGTGGGTGCCAATAAATTGATGACTCAATATGCTGCAGATGCTTTCGCCCATCTCCAAAATTTAAGAAACCTTTCAGGTCATCGGGATACCATCGGTTTATCAGATGAAGTAGTCCACCAATTCATCTCCACAGACTCCACCTTGGGAATGGCAATTTCTGAAGCAGTCGGCCGAAGGAACACTCTCGCAGATGAATTTGGTAATGATTTGATGAAACTTTCAGAATCTGAATTAGTCAAGGAACTTCAATCGGATTTCATCAACTTTTACGCTCCCGCAACAGTCAATCCCTATGTCGCACTTGCTGCTCGTGGACCTTGGATCATCACAGCACATGGCGCAGTTCTTCACGATAATGGCGGCTATGGTATGCTTGGTAGTGGCCATGGTCCGAGCACCATTATTTCTGCAATGTCTGAGAATTGGGTGATGGCCAATGTCATGACTCCTTCGTACAGCCATAAGCGTCTTGCAACGCGCTTGCAAAGTGAACTTGGGCATACACGTGGTTTCTGCCCATTTACACGCTTTATTTGTATGAACAGTGGTTCCGAATCAGTGACCGTCAGTCTTCGGATTGCTGACGTCAATGCTCGAAAAATGACCGGCCCTGGTGGTCGACATGAAGGTAAAGAAATCAAACTCATGGCTGTTGAAAAGGCATTCCATGGTCGTACCGACCGGCCTGCTCAGATTTCACATTCATGTAAACCTGCATACGACCAAAACCTTGCAACATTTAGGAATCGAGATAATTTAATTCTCGTTCCTGCGAATAATGTGGCTGCACTTGAGGCTGCATATGCAAAAGCAGAAGCAGATGGATACTTTATCGAACTCATGGCTATAGAACCAGTCCAAGGAGAAGGGAACCCAGGATCTTGTGTCGAACGTGATTTTTACGATGCTGCACGTCGATTGACGCTCGAACACGGTTCGATGTTGCTCGTCGACTCTATTCAAGCAGGAATTCGAGGACAAGGCTGCCTTTCCATCATCGACTATGATGGATTCCAAGACGCTGAATGCCCAGATTTGGAAACATGGTCAAAGGCGCTCAATGCTGGTCAGTATCCCTTATCGGTACTTGGACTCAACCAGAGAGCTTCAGAAAACTATGTTGTTGGGATTTACGGGAATACCATGACTACAAATCCACGTGCTCTTGAAACTGCATGTGAAGTACTCGAACAAATCACTCCAGAATTACGTGCAAATATCCGGGACAGAGGCGCAGAATTTGTTGAAAAACTGGAACTCCTCGCCATTGAGATGCCCGGCATCATCACCCAAGTCCAAGGCACTGGATTGTTGTTGAGTGCTGAACTCGAGCCAAATCAATTCCCTGTTGTTGGATTTGATGCTGTTGAGACTTGGTGTAGAAAAAACGGACTCGGCGTTATCCACGGTGGAACCAATGCTCTCCGGTTTACGCCACATTTCGGCATCACCTCGGCAGAAATAGATGCAATCATTGAAGTCGTTCGTGCTTCATTTCACCACTTTTCTTAACTCATGAAAGTGAAGTTACGATATCCTCTCGATTGAATTGTCGAGAAGCATAGTAGGCTGCTAGACTCGCGTACACAATTGATGAGATTCCCCAAATCAAAACGTGCTCAGTTATGACTCGGTTCATCAGGAGTTCACGCAATGCCAGGAGAATATTGACTACAGGTATTGCAAACCAGAATCCCTCGATACCGTCGAGGTTGATGACTTGTGTAAACAATGCAGGGAAGAGAATTAACATCAATGCTGGAGCCAATATTGAACCCGCTTCCTTTACACTATGAGAACGCATAGCCAATGCTAATTCAAAGGCTACAACCATGACCGCAAAGAGCATGATTGAAAGAACGATGAGGCAAATCGAAATCACCGAGAGTTGTGGTACGCCAATGAAACTTGAAGATGATGCGAGATATCCAATCGCAAACAAGAGTCCGAAAACCTGTAACAGGACTCCCACACCAGTAATCGTTGCTACAGCGAGCCATTTGCCGAATAAGAGTTCCATCCGTGTACATGGGAGACAGAGTAATGCCTCAAGCGTTCCTCGCTCTCGTTCTCCAGCAGTCATGTCAATGGAGGGTTGAATCGCACTGGAATAGGTCCAAATTGCCAAGACTAAGGGGATGAACATTGAAAGAATCATACCGGACTGTTCACCAGAGGTTGCTACATCACCAGAAGAAATTTCACCATCCCATCTCAAAGGATCAAGGGTTGTATTTACATCCAGCCCACCTTGCTCGATCCGCTCTCGGGTTTCAGAACTTTCCCATTCTGAAAGGGTATTTAAGAGGCGGTTTCGAGCTTCATTGGAACGTTCAGATGTCGAGAGGTGAAGAATTGCATACCCCCACACATCATCATTTGACTCAAATCGTAACACCGCATCAGTCGAACTGTTTCGCACACGTTCGAGGTCTTGACCAGGTTCAGATAAACTCGTCAAGTTTGGTAACAATTCAATCGAATAGTCCATGCTGCTGAGCGATATATTCTCAGCGAGATTCTCTGGTAAGCCATCCGTCTGAATCACAATCGATAATTCGAGTGCGTCGAGTTCTGCAGTTTCTGATTCGAGTAAGATTGGGAACAGAATGAACAGCAAAGGGAACATCAGGAGAGGTATCACAATAATTGCGATTATTGTGCGCCAGTCTCGAGTGAACTCAACCACTTCCTTCTTGGCAATGGCGCGTACACGTAGGAAACTTCCTTCACTCACTTTCCATCACCTCGCGGGTGGTTTGGGGAGTCTTTGGTGTGAAGAAGCGACGCCACCAGCCAGTGAATGCACTTTCCCTGTCATTGTCCTCTTTGCGAGTCCTCGCTTGGTCCTGGGTAAGAGATACATATGCCTCTTCAAGTGATTCTGTCTTGCTATCTTCCAAGAGCGTTAAGGGGGAACCATCTGCTCGAATCTCACCATTGTGTATGATTACAATCCGGTCACATACTTGCTGTGCTTCAGCAAGTTGATGCGTTGAGTAGATCACAGTACCACCTTCATCACGCAATTGTCGGACCAGTGCACGTACAGTTCTTGCACTGGTAATATCCAAGCCAGCCGTTGGCTCATCGAGCAAGAGGATATTGGGGCCGTGGGCTAATGCTCGTAACAAAGCAGTTTTTTGTTTCATGCCCCGAGAGAACCCTTTGGTATGTCGACTCAAACTCTCTTTCATGTCCAAGTGCTCCGCAAATTTCTCAGTCCGAGCCCATGAAACTGAATCGGGTATGCCGTGCATGCGACTATGATATCGGATATTTTCCCATGCAGTGAGTCTCGAATACAATCCCGTCGATTCAGGGACGACACCGAGTTCATGGCGCATTGTTGTAACCGGTTCCCCGTTGCTGAGGTTGACCGTCCCACTCGATGGTTTGTATACACCTGCCATGAGTCTCAGGAGGGTGGTTTTTCCAGCACCATTACTGCCAACTAAACCTACAATTTCGCCTGAATATATTTCCAAATTAATTTCATGTAACGCTTCAACTTCAGCGAAGTTTTTTGTCACACCTTGGATGGAAAGAAGAGATTTCGGCATAAAATCCCTCATGACACTCGGCCGGTTTCGATTGCTTGATTCAAACCTGGATGCTTTACTTCTAAATTACAAGCTCGATCTAATTGTTGCTTAATTTGAGCGAAAATCTCTTGTTGTGATACTCCCATTTCGACGAGATTGCCAATCATATCGAAAGCGCCTTGGATTGCACCTGCGTCCAGATAGGCTTCATTGCTAATCTGACGGTTTTGACGTAAGAGTTCTAATCGATTTGCTAAGAATTCAACTTCCCTGCGGATTCTCGGCCCATCGATATGGGGTAGAGCGATGAGGTTGTCTACACAGGTTCGCATCAATTCAATGAGGAGACGCAAAGATATGATGCTTACCCTCAAAATCTCATGCAGCCTGAGTCAGTTCAACTAAGACTCCGCCCGTTGATTTGGGATGGACGAATGCAATCATTTTACCACCAGCACCCTTTCTTGGTACGGTATCTATCATCAGAATATCATGTTCAATGAGATGTGCGATGAGTCCATTTAAATCTCCAACGCGAAAGCAAATCTGTTGTACCCCTTTACCTTTTTTGACTAAGAATTTACCAATAGGAGTGTCGGTGCTGGTTGGCTCAAGTAACTCTATTTTAGTAGGATGGTCGTCTTCAGACGCCACATTTGTAGAAAAAAAGCGTGTCGTAACTCCTTGGTCTTCGACCAACTCATCTTCACCATGTTCTGAAAGACCTAGCAACCTCCAAAAAGTACTGCCTCCTTCAAGTGATTCGACCGCAATTCCAATGTGATCTACGTGTATGGGTCCAAATTTCATTTTATCACCTCAAAAACCACTTGGAGCCATCCAAGTCCCAAATACATCTTTCATTGCTTGCACGATTTCACCAAGTGTGCAATCATTCTTTACAGCAAAAAGTACATGTGGGAATAAATTCTCCTCAGATTCTGCCGCCTTAACAATTGCATCGAGGCATGTTTGGACGGTTTCTGAGTCCCTGTTCATGCGTAAATGTTCTAATCTTCGACATTGTTCTTCACCAACAGATGGGTCCAATTTAAGCACTTCAGTAACAGTGTCATCTTCCATGAGTCCATGATTGACTCCAACAATTTTTCTTCGCTCCGATTCGACATCATTGAGATGCTGGTAAGCTGCGTTGTGAATTTCACGTTGCTGCCATCCTTGTTCAATAGCCTTTAAAGCCCCCCCGAGTGATTCAATCTTTTCGATTTGTTCCAATGCCAAATCATGAATTTGTTTTGTTAATGCTTCAACGTGATAGGAACCACCAAGAGGGTCAACAACATCTGCAGCACCACTTTCTTCAGCAATTATTTGCTGTGTTCGCAAAGCCACTGTAGCCGATTTTTCAGTAGGAAGGCCGAGTGCTTCATCGTAGGAATTTGTGTGTAAACTCTGCGTCCCACCACATACTGCTGCCAATGCCTGAATCGTAACCCGAGCAATATTATTGAGCGGTTGTTGAGCAGTCAAACTTACGCCAGCTACTTGAGTATGGAATCGTAACATTGAGGACTTCGGGTTCTTGGGTGCATATCGTGAAGTCATCAATTCATACCACAATGATCGGGCTGCACGAAACTTTGCCGCTTCTTCAAAGAAATCATTGTGACAATTGAAGAAAAATGAAAGCCTTGGGCCAAAAGAATCGACATCGAGACCTTTGTCAATGGCCGCTTCAACATAGGCAAGGGCATTTGCAAGCGTAAATGCAACCTCTTGGACTGCAGTAGAACCTGCTTCACGGATGTGATAACCGGAAATTGAAATTGTATTCCATTTTGGAACATGTTCTGAACAGTACTCGAAAATGTCTGTAATGAGCCGCATACTCTGCTTAGGAGGGAATACATATGTCCCCCGTGCAATGTATTCTTTCAGAATATCATTTTGTATTGTACCTAATACTTCCTGAGATGAAACACCCTGTTCTTCAGCAACTGCAATGTACATGGCGAGTAAGATCATTGCAGGTGCATTAATCGTCATCGAAGTACTCACTTTATCCAATGGTATTCCTTGGAGAAGTTGACGCATATCATCAACCGTTGAAATTGAAACACCGACTTTGCCAACCTCGCCGAGTGACATTTCATCATCGGCATCCAGACCGAGTTGTGTCGGTAAATCAAATGCTACAGAAAGTCCTTTTTGACCGCGTTCAAGTAAAAGTTTGAACCGTTCATTCGTTGCCTTTGCACTCGAAAAACCGGCATATTGTCGCATTGTCCACAAGCGTGAGCGATACATTGTAGAATGGATTCCACGAGTGTAAGGTGGTGCTCCTGCACTTCCGATTTGAGATACCTCCGCACCAAGTTTATCCAGTGTACTTGAGTCGCTTTGCAACTCTAAATCAAGACCGCTGAGCGTCTTCCAGTCGTCTTTACGTTGACTGACCATGTACCCTCCATGAAGAGGGACTTCATCAACACTCGCACGGATCAGTGGTGGTGTTGGCCGTCTGGTCCATGTGCATGGCCGTGGGCTTGCTCATCTCCGGTTGCTTCTCGTAGTTCGACGATTTCAACGTTGAAAGTGAGAGCCTGTCCTGCAAGTGCATGATTAAAGTCTGCAGTCACCATTTCATCAGATAATTCCGAAATGATAAACGGCATAGGGCCTTCTTGCCCTTGTGCTACGAGTTGCATTCCAACTTCCAATGTTGCTTCCTCTTCGAGTTGTGCAAACTGTTCTCGAGCAATCTGTTGGACTGCGGCTTCATCTCGGTCACCGTATGCTCTTTCAGATGGGAGCGTGAATTCTTTCTTATCACCAACTTTAGCGCCCATGATTTCTTCTTCAAAACCAGGGATCATTTGTTTGTGTCCGACGAGGAATGAGAGTGGTTCTCGTCCTTCGCTGCTGTCAAAAACTTCTCCGCTTTCAGGGAGAGTTCCAGTGTAATGTACACTTGCTACCATATTTTCGCTTACTGTTAATTCTGTCATAATTTCACCTTCTTGTTGTCATGCGAGAAACTAAATCTTTTAGTTTGTCTGCGACTTGCCGAGGTAGAATCTCTTCTTCTACCTTTAGTTCGATGAACTCGAGTGAATCTGTAACACCCATTCGTTCACCCTTCGCCCAAACTTGCCCAAGGACATTGGAGCGTTGTTCTTCAGCGATTGAATCATTATCTAAAATTGCTCGAGCTGCATATTTGTATTCGAGGTATTTTTGACGGTTTAGTTTCTTTTCTTGTTTTTGGCGACCGCCACCTTTCTTATCTCCACGACGTCTTTTCCTACGACGGTCTGAAGAAGGCTTTGGGACCTCTGTTTGGATTGTTTTGAATACATCATTTCGTGATTTCAAGTCTGTGCTCACTTTCTCAACTGCTGGTTGAACATGTGCGGGAACTGATGTTTGTTCTGCTGAAACAAATTCGATAACAGGTTCTGCTACAACAGAAGTAGATTCGGCAGATACCGCCGTCGCAATAGTTCGTTGAGCCTTCGCATTTTTACGAGACTCTTCTGACTTACGCCTTAGTTCAGCCATACGATCTTCACGAGAAACTTTTGGAGCAGATATCTCTTGTTTCTCAACGGATGTTGTAAATGTTGGTTCTTCTGTGACCTCTGCTTTTGGCTGAGGTTGAGATTTTGGTTTCACTTTTGGTTTGGCTTTTTCTTCCTGAGTGCCCAATCTGCTCAATGCTTGCTGACGCTTTTTGGCCAACTCATCATGTGCTGATTGTTTGTTTGTTTCAGGTCTTGGAGATGGTTTTGGAGCTGGAGCGTTTCGGCGTTGAATCTGGGAACGTTCACTCATGCGTTTGTTACGCTGAGCACTCGCGTCGCGGGCGAATGGGTTGAATGGCTCATCTTTTTTCCGCCTCTCGCCGCTAATCTTTGATTCCCCCAATCACTTCTCGCCATTGACTCCTTAAAAACAATTAGCGTAAAGTCAAAGGCTAGACGGCCCATGTCACCTGAGTTTGGTCGGTGCGGAGATACTGTTCAACACCACTTTCTTCATACGGTGTCTGCCTTCCATTGTCGAGTTCAATTCTCCCGAGTAGTGCAATCATCGTCCCATTGTCTATGCAATACATCCTTGGAGGTGCGTGCGATGTTGATTCGCGCTCTTCTGCCATTTGCTCACACATGGTTCTCAAACGAGAATTACATGCAACTCCACCACCTAAGAGCAGCTCTTTCTTACCAGTATGGGAAAGTGCACGTTCGGCAACTTCGACACATGCTGCAAAAGCATGCTCTTGCAAAGACCAACAAACTGCTCCGAGTTCAGCTCCATTTTCAATAAGGCGTTGTGCTGCAGTCATAACTCCGGAAAATGCCAAGTCCATGCCACGTACTGCAAATGGCAATTCAAGTCCGTTTAAAGAAGGGTTATCTTGGAGTGCCAGCCATTCTGCCGCAAGTTTTTCGATGACTGGTCCGCCAGGAAATGGAATACCTTGGACCCGTGCAAATTTATCGAGCATGTTTCCAATTCCAATATCAAGAGTTTCACCTAAAACCCGATATTTACCATCGAGGTGAGCAATCACTTGGGTATTTCCACCAGACACGTAGAGGAGTACTGGATCGTTACAGCCGCATTGTTGCCTACCGATTTCTATGTGCGCAACACAATGGTTCACGCCGATCAAAGGAACCGATAAACGGCTCGATATCCCACGTGCAATTGCTGCTCCAACACGCAAACATGGGCCTAAGCCTGGGCCTTGCGAGAAGGAAACTGCACCGATGTCGGTTGGTGATAATTGATATGTTTCGAGTAATGAAGTAAACAAAGAATGAGCAACTTCTTTGTGGTGGTCTGCAGCCTCTCTCGGGTGAATTCCCCCTTTATCTGGACGAACTGTATCGGAACAGGCTGGATGTGGGTTCCCATCAGAATCGACTAATCCAAACGACAGTGTATGTGCCGTTGATTCAATACCAAGTGTCCAGCCACCCATCTCAATCGTCTATGCCAGAGAGCCATTGTTCTTCAACCCTCAGCCTCTCGCAGTTAATATGCGCACAGTCTTCCTAGATGTTGGGCCACTCGCACATTTGGCCGGAAACGGGTCATTGCAAGGGCATTCAATTCTGGATTCAAATGAATTAATCGCCGCTCCAGGCATGGGCATTGTGGTTATGGACGACACTATTGAAAAAATCGCACCATCGGCAGAAATCCAGGATGAATATGGTGCTGCGGACAGTAGTCAAACGGATTTATCGGAAGTTACTGTGCTTTCGTTAAATGGAAAAGCAGTCATACCCGGTTTGGTTGACGGTCACACACATTTGTTATGGGCAGGAGACCGTTCTCGAGAACTCTCATGGAGGCATTCTGGGAAGTCGTACAAGGAAATCTCGAATTTAGGTGGCGGGATTCAAGACACGGTCAAATCAACATCTCAAGCAACAGATGAACATCTTTTGCAACTTGGTTATGCGCGAATGCGTTCATCACTCCGTTCGGGAACCACACACCTTGAGGCAAAAAGCGGATACGGCCTGACTACCGAATCAGAATTGAGATTATTACGAATTGCATCACAACTGCAATCGATGGACCATCTCCCGTCACTCGATTTGACATGGCTCGGCGCTCATGACACGCCAGCTGGGATGAACACAAACCAGTATGTTGAACACATATTATCTGAACAATTACCCAGTGTGTTGGAACAAGGATTCGCCCGTTCTGCAGATGTGTTTTGTGAGCCGGGTTGGTTCACAATCGAACAATCAGAAGATATTCTCAAATCATCCCGAGCAGGAGGTCTTGAACTCCGTATGCACATCGATGAGTTCTCCGATGGTGGAGGGGGAGGCCTGGCTACAGAACTCAAGGTGACAACGGCCGATCATGCGCATTATACAAATCATGAATCGAGAATGGAAATGGAATCAGCTGGGGTAAATACTGGATTTTTACCAGGAACTCCATACGCCATGGGATCACAATGGCCAAACTTCAATGATGCAATTGAAAATGATTTCACTTGGAGTATAGCGACAGACTTCAATCCGAATTGCAAAACATTGAGTATGCCTTTTTTGGGCTCCCTTCTCTCACAACGTTGTTCAGTCCACCCACTTGCTGCACTTGTAGCAGCTACAAGGAACCCTTCCGAAACTACACCACACCCTTCTGGAAAGGTGCATGGCAGAATCCAAGAAGGTGGAATCGCAAATTTCAACGTACTCAATGCACCTTATTGGGAAGCATGGTGTATGCAACCATCCGAGACTCCATTTATTTCTACATGCTTGAATGGAAAATTAATCCATCATTGATTTATATCTAATTGCATTTTAAAATATATTTGATAGTATTCGTTTACAAAGGTGATTAAAGTGAAAATCAATATGGTACTTATTGAAACTGTAGTCTGTTCAGGTGCTCCTGGGAAAGAAGCTCGATTTAAGAGAATGCTCAACGTACGCCAAGAGTATAAACGCAGACAACCAGGTTGTCTCGCTGCTTGGATCGCACAATCGACTGATGGGCAAGGATTGTTTCTGGTTCATTCGGTGTTTCAAGATAAAAAGTCATGGAAACGGATTTCTAAATCGATCGTGGAAAAGCTCGATTCGAAAGATGGTGGCTTAGAAAGCGTGATCGGAGGTCCGCCACTTGTTGGAATGTTCGAAACTCCACTTTCTGCTTTGAACCTCGCCGGTACTATGGATCTCGAGTGAATTACCGTGCACCGTTATGTCGCATAATGTATGTTATACGACATTGTCCCGGAGAGCTTGGATTTAAAATTTCGAGTAGATACGACAATAACGTCTCAGTGGCCTCTTTTGAGTCGCACTTCTAATCACAGAGTTCACTTTTTATGAAATATTGACGCAAAGTAGGGGGTCGGAGTGGTAAAAACTCTCAAAAAGTCCAACCTATCTTCGAACACGTAGTTTACGAAGAATCTAAGGCGAACTACTCTGTGCGAAGAACGATTCTCATGGATGTTGTTGAAGGATTCTGCCTGAAGTGCAAAACATATGGGCCAATTAAAGACGGTCAGCTCATAAAAATGAAAAACGGTAGAACACGAATGGGCGGTGTTTGTTCACAGCCTGGATGTACTGGCAAGATTTCCAAGATCGTGAGTTGAATTCACCTGCCTACACCGATGTGGTTTAATACACCGTTTCAGTGGACAGGCTACCTAGGGGTTCGTGGTCTAGGGGTTATGACGTCGCCTTGACATGGCGAAGATCGAGAGTTCAATTCTCTCCGAACCCACCATTTCAACACATCAATTACATGAGTTTTGTCTAAAAGCCTTACAATTGTCAATTGATTTTAAAACCAATGCAAAAGGGATACGAGTGAACTCATTCCGAGAGATTCTCTGGTTCTGGAAGTTCAAGTTCATCGATATCGATTATCGATAATGGTTTTTCTTTTTCGTCAGACATTGAAAAGTCAGTCGAACCCCCTTCCCATGAAGCAATCTTCTCGCTTTCTTCGAATTCCTCTTCAGGTATTGCATGCTGATCTGAGATCGAATAGAGTGAAGGGTCGATAATCTCGCGCTCATGGTTTGAACTTGGAAGGGGGGCTTCGCGTTCCTCGAGATGAATCCCCGAATGGAAGGTCCCACATTCCGAACAGCGAATACTGCCAATTTGTTCAATACAGCCGCAAACCGGGCACGATGATTTACCCTTTAAAGACTCAAGTGGGTCGTGAGAGGGCATCCTTTCACTCCACAAACATGTCTTCTTGATAGCCTGTTACAAGGTCTCCAGTTCCATCTTCTTTGATAGTTACTGTCTCCTCGTCATCGTCAAACTCAATAATAACTCCAAAGACTTCCTCGTCATCTAACGAGATTCCGACGTGTGATCCAATGTCAATATCGTCAGCATCCCCATCATCGTCAACATCTTGTTCTTCTTCTGAATCTTCATCGTGTTCTTCTTCGGAATCTTCATCGGATTCATCTTCAGAATCTTCATCGTGTTCTTCTTCAGTATCTTCATCGGATTCATCATCAGAATCTTCATCGTTTGATTCTTCTGAACGAGCTTCATCGGTATCATCTTCGACTTCTTTCATAGCTTTGGCACGTGCTCGCCATCCAGGCACTACAGCGAGGTGAGTCGCAAGTGAGGCAAGAAGTCCAAGGCCACCAAGAACCATCATTATTATTCCATCTGCATAGAATCCGGCAGGCATCGACGAGGCCTCTCCGGAGAATGGAGTGAGTGAGTTTTTACATTCACCAACTTGAACAGACGGGTCACAGGGATAGATATCACCTACAAGAATTTCGTTATGAGGGAGGCCGTATGCCGTTTCTAAGGCAACATTACCGCCAGTACCGTCTACAGCTAACGGTCCTATTCCGCCAAGTCCGTTGATTAGCCATGCAGCAATGAAAAGTCCAAATGCCAAATGAATGAGTGGCCAAATGATATCATTCCATTGCTTGCCCATCATTTTCCGTTGCATTTCAGTAGGGAATGGTTTGTCAACCTTCTTTGAAAGTCTCGAATCGTCATCGACTGCATCATCTGCATCTTCTAAAGATTCAAGCGCAGTAACGAATTCAATTATATCGATAGCACCGTCACCATCATCGTCAACATTTACAAGGAATGACTCAATGTCTTTCGAACTGACTTCAGAGTCAATAAGTACTTCGATAGCGTTGGTAAATTCCTCTACAGTAACATTTCCATCGCCGTCTTTGTCGAGTGAATTGAAGAACCGACTTGGTGAATCGCCAGATTCATCCATGGCATCGGATATCAGATGTAACAATGAAATCGATTCGAATGTTTCTTCCTCGTCCTCCTCGTCCTCCTCGTCAACTTCTTCTTCATCGAAATCATCTTCCATTTCTTCAAGGTCGGAGTCCTCATAATCTTCCGCGTTGTCAGATTCTTCATCAACTTCGGGTTCGAGTTCCGAGTCCTCAAATTCGTCATCATCTTCCGATGAGTGTTCATCGTCAGGGTCATCGCCTTCTTCATCGTGTTCAGATTCTTCATCTTCCGCAGTTTCACTCTCAGTTTCGAGTTCGTCTTCAATCGGGTCATCACTCGTTGCATCTTCCTCGACGTCCTTGAGAGGTGTACTTGCTTCATCCGAATCGCTCGAGTACGACTCGCCCGTGATTGTTTCATGTAATTCGCCGAGGTCAATTTGACCATCGCCATCTTCATCGATTGTTTTTATTAAGCGTTCAACTTGCGAGGGTGGTAAATCAGCTAATTTAAGGCTAAGTAAACCGGATTTCAATTCAGCCGAGTCGATTAATCCATCTCCGTCAGTATCGAACTTCTTGAAAAGGATCGGAATTGTGATTCCCGTCTCAGTAAGCCATTTTCTCAAGACATCAACGACGTCATCCGCAACAAATATTGTACCACAATGGCTGCATTTGGTTGAGTCTAAAGGCACGAGACCGTTACATGCGCCACATTCACCAAGTGATTCATCAGATACGCCGGAAAATGAAATATCACATTCAGGGCAGTTCTCGGAATTGAGTGGGACGATGGCCCTACATGCTCCACATTCGGCCATTGCAATTTCTTCTTTGGTTTCGTCAGACATTACCACACCTGCTCCTCCCATTGCATCTTCGGATATAATGATTCATAGACTTTGAATGATGAACTCGCAATACGAGCAGTCGTATGCGCGGGGTGAGACGATCGAAAAAGGAAGAATATTTACCACAGAATTCGTGAGTGATGATGAAACGCTCGGCTGGGTTGACAAAGAAAGTCAATCAACCGAGGAACACATACTCTTGTTTTCGCGATTGCCTCATCGGCGGTTACTTGAGCACCTTGATATCAATTCAGTCGAAGCATATTGGCTCACAGAAAGGGCTACTGAAGGCGCAATCCGTCCAGATATGATTGATATCCGAAACCTTATCGTGGGTCATCTTTCGAATCATGCCGGAATTGTAATTCTCGAAGGACTTGAATGGCTCATGACTCTTCATGGCGAAGATGCTGTTCTTTCATTCGTGCGAGAACTTCGCGAGTCCGTTTATAGAACTCAATGGTCAATCGTCATGCCAATCCGTTCATTAGCATTCGAAGCACTTTGGTTGGCGCGACTGCGCCGTGAAGCTCCAGCAACGAACCTTACATTACCAAATCGAGATACTGAAAGTGTGATGCATGCCGATATCGATTCTGCAGAGGTTATTGATGCTGAAATTGCATTAAAACCCATGGAAGTATTCGAAGATGGCTCGCCGCATTTGGTAATGTTGTCGAGATTACCATCGACTGGGTTTACACTCCCATTACTACGCAAACGCATACTCCAATGGAGAAGGATGGGTCTTGATGTCTCTGAAGCCGAGGCTGCGTTAAGTTTCAAACCTGATGAAGCCTACGCTTTGTATTCTCTTGTTGAAGAAAAAGTCAGAAGAGCCGTGGAATTGGAGCAACATCTCAATACTTCCTCGGCTGGATTTTCAGCAACGGATGAAGCAACTGCACGTTTCCGAATCCGACAACTTACTGGCCTTGACGAACTTGAGAAGCAATTCTTTGAAGATTAACGGGGTAGACGGCCTACTTCAGCCTCAACTCTCGCTAACCATGTCCCAGTAAGAAGTTCGTTGGCAACAGCAATAATGTCTGCGCTCGTACTTCGGTCTCCGTCCAATGGTTTGACGACTGTTCGAATTCGTTGCTTCATGGCACAGACCACTTTTGAAGGTTGCACTTCATTGAATTCTAATGCTTCACATGCTACAATAAACTCACAGGCCAATACCTCCGCAAGGCGATTGGTTGCTTGAAGTAAATTCCAACATGCAGTGGCACCCATACTGACATGGTCTTCCTGGCCGGCTGAGGTCGAGGTTGAAAAGATGGAACGCGGTCCCGCATGTCCGTGAAGCTCTCCGAGCGATGCACCTGCAACATATTGAACAATCATCAAACCCGATTCAAGGCCAGAATCTTTCGCTAAAAAAGCGGGTAATCCACTGCGAGCAGGATCGAGCATCTGGTCGATTCTACGTTCTGAAATGGACCCGAGTTCAAACATTGCAGCTGTCATTGAATCGGCAGTTAATGCTAACACTTCTCCGTGGAAATTACCTTGTGAGATCACTTCATGTGGCCCCGGATTAGAAATATCGGGGAATATAAGTGGGTTATCAGTTGCACTGTTTAATTCAATATCCAAAGTATTCTGCAGTGAAGTAAGTCGTTCGTATATGGCTCCGTGGACTTGTGGCGCACATCGGAATGAATATGCATCTTGGACTTGTTCGCAATTCGAATGGGATTCTATTATCGGTGAATCTTTGAGAATTGCGCGTATACGTTGAGCGATTCGTACTTGGCCGGGGTGGGGTCGGGCATGGTGGACTCGTTCATCTGAAGGTTTGACACTTGCCTTACGTGCTTCGATTGAAGTACAAAGGGCAAGGTCTGCATAGACCAATAAATCTGCGAGACGTTGTTCTGCTAAAACTAAAAAACTACACATCTGACTTGTCCCATTGATGAGAGATAATCCGTCTTTAGCACGCAATTCAAGTGGAATTAAACCATGCTCTTTCATTTGATTCAATGTCGGTTCAGTCCCATGAGTATCTGACAATACCTCTCCTTCACCAATAAGGCTCAATGCCATGTGGGAAAGAGGGGCTAAGTCGCCACTTGCGCCAAGACTTCCAATACGAGGGATTGCCGGAGTAATGTTGTAATTGAGGAAATTAACTAATTGTTGTAACACTTCAGGATGAACTCCAGAATTCCCTTTCGAAAGTGAGTTGATACGTACCGTCATCATAGCCCGTACTGCTTCTTTTGACATGAGTTCCCCAATTGCGGTTGCGTGTGAACGAACTAAGTTGGTTTGCAACTGCGCTAAGTCTTCCGAAGAAATACGTTGGTGGACAAGGGCGCCGAATCCAGTATTGATTCCATAGACTGTTTCATCGTTCGACAAAATTCTTTCAACAACGGAACGTGCTGCTTCGATGCGAGGGATAGCATCGAGCGATACAGATACCTGTGCTCCACCATGAGCAATTCGCATTACTTCTGCTGCTGTAAGTGTATGTCCATCAAGTGAAATAATTGTCATTGTACATCCTCCTGGAATAATTCTTCGAGTAAGTCATCGTTCATGTGATTTGGCAATGTGACTCGTAGCAGTGGCTCGGAATCCATCGCTCTTTGAATGGCAAACTCTGCACCCTCGTTACGTGCCCAGGCTCGACGAGCAACGCCATTGTTGACATCCCAGTGCAACATTCGCTGAAGTTTCGATTCACACTCATCGCTTCCATCAAGCAGCATTCCAAATCCGCCATTTACGACTTCACCCCATCCTACGCCGCCACCGTTGTGGAGGCTAACCCATGTAGCGCCACGGAATGCATCACCGACGAAATTTTGTACGGCCATATCTGCAGTTTGTATCGAACCATCGCGGATGTTTGCAGTTTCTCTGTATGGACTATCCGTACCTGAAACATCATGGTGATCTCTCCCGAGAACAATCGGGCCAGAGAGAAGACCATTACCAATGGCTGCATTCATTGCAGAAGCAATTTTCCTTCGACCTTCGTCGTCAGCATACAAGATTCTTGCTTGACTCCCAACGACCATGTCATTTGCCCCTGCGCCACGAATCCATCGGATATTATCGATTAATTGCTGTCGAATTTCAAGAGGTGAACTTGGCAACATTTCTTCGAGAACTTGGCAAGCAATATCATCGGTAATTTTCAAATCTGCGGGGTCACCTGAACAACAAACCCATCGGTAGGGACCGAAACCGTAGTCAAAACATATTGGACCCATGATATCTTCAACATAACTCGGATATCGAAATCCACCTTCTTCCGTCATAACATCTGCTCCAGCGCGACTTGCTTCAAGTAAAAACGCATTTCCGTAATCCCAGAAATACATTCCGTTCTCAGACATTTTATTGATCGCATCCGCATGGCGCCGGAGCGTTGAACGTACTTCATCGGCAAAACGTTCTGGCTCGTCTGAAAGCATAGACGCAGCATCGTCATAGGAATGGCCTACCGGGAAGTACCCTCCTTGGAAGGGGTTGTGTAAACTGGTTTGGTCACTACCAAGATCTACCGATATATCGCGCTCGACTAATCGTTCCCAAAGTTCGACAATGTTGCCGATGTAACCGATTGAAAGAGGAGATTTACTTTCTGCCGCCGCAACCATTTGGTCGATGGCATCATCAACATCATCGGTTACAGTTGTAAGCCAACCTTGTTCATGTCGTTTATGAGCTGCATGTGAATTTGATTCAGCAACAATACAAGAGGCACCGGCAATAACCGCTGCCTTGGCTTGCGCCCCAGACATTCCTCCGAGTCCTGAGGTGACAAATGTAACACCACCAAGACCCTCGTCACCACCAAGCCCGAGATGAGAACGTGCCGCATTTAGAAGAGTTATGGTCGTACCATGGACGATTCCTTGTGGACCAATATACATGTATGAACCCGCAGTCATTTGACCGTATTGCGTGACTCCAAGTGCGTTCATCCGTTCGTAATTATCTTGAGATGATGCATTTGGGATGACCATTCCGTTGGTAACAATGACTCGAGGTGCGTCAGGTAATGAGGGGAAGAGTCCGAGTGGGTGGCCCGAGTAAATGACAAGCGTTTGTGATTCCGTCATGTTGCAAAGATATGCCATAACCAGTCGATATTGAGCCCAGTTTTGGAAGACTGAGCCGTTGCCGCCATACGTGATAAGTTCGTGTGGGAATTGAGCAACAGCCGGGTCGAGATTATTTTGAATCATCAACATAATTGATGCTGCTTGACTGCATTTGGCTGGATAAGCGTCGATTGGATGCGCCCGCATTTCATATCCCGTGGGCCGGTAACGCCACATAATAATTCGGCCAAATGAATTTAATTCTCCCAAAAACTCTCTTGCGAGTACTTTGTGTTGATCGTTTGGGAAATAGCGTAATGCGTTACGAAGGGCTAGTTTCTTCTCTTGTGGAGTGAGTATCTGGCGCCGCGGGGGTGCGTGGTCAACAGTATCATCCCATTTGGGGCAGGGTGGGATGGTATCAGGTATACCTTCACCCAGACTCATCCAAAGTGCAGATGTTTTGGCCCCCATGTTTGTTCCTTGGAGGTATTGCCCTTGAGCATTCTTATGAGCGCCTCACAAACCAATGCTTCAAATCAGGCGCTTCGATTACGAGCCCCAGGCTTCCATAGTGTGAATATAAGACCGGAACACATCATCAGTATGGCGAATATTTGAAATCCATATTGGAGTGAAACAATGTCTTTTTCCAGTAGATATCCAGCACTTGCACTTGAAATGGAGAAGGTGAGCGACATGATAAGCATGTCAATTGAGAACACCCGGCCACGGATTTCATCTTCAACCCACATTTGGGTTAATATCGTTGACAAGACCCAATTTGCACCACTTGCAGAATGGGCGAGCATCACTAAGAATACAGTTAGCCATACATTAATCCCAAGTGTATAGCCGACAAAGAAGTAGAAAAATCCAGAAACCATTACCAATACTCCAATCAACATTGGCCACTTTTCTTGGTCTGTTAGGAACTTACGTGCGAGAATGGGGCCAGTTCCTGTGCCAATTCCACGTGCGAAAAAGAATAATCCGAATCCAAGCGCCACACCGAATCCATCTACGTTCGAACCGGCAATGACCAGAAATACACCAGCCAATCCTCCTCCCGCTATATTCCATGATGCCTTTGCGAATACGATTCGTAGCAATCGCGCTTCTTGAGTAATACGAGTCCAGCCTTTTCGGATGTTTGAAAACGCTGTCGAAAGCAATGGCCCAGAGAGTTCCTTGTCAATGGTTTGAGGAATGGTCAATGGTAGCAACAGTATGGCACCGAATAAGAAGGTACCAGCATCGATAATAAACGCAGCATCGGTCCCAAAATACTCAACGACGATACCACCAAGCATTGCTCCTAAACACAGAGCAGTCGACCACGATGCAGCGTCCAGGGCATTTGCTGTAGCCAAATCTTCTTTCGATACCACATTGGGCAGAGCTGCACGTTCGGCGGTAACATATGCACCGTGCAGCAACATCATGAGCCCAGATAGTCCCAGCATCCAAGGTATGTCTTCAGGACCGTCAACTGCTAAGAATCCGAGTGCCAGAAACATTTGGAGAACATTCGACCAAACCATGATGTGTTTACGATCCATTCGGTCTGCAAGTAAACCACTAATCGGTTGAAGCAAGGCAAAGCAGAGCATTCGAACAGTGAATAAGATACCAAGTAAAAATTCAGAATCCGTATATTTGAATATTAAGAGGAACAGTGCAATTGTATTGAACCATTCACCCAGCATCGAAATGACAGATGCAAGCCATAACCGCCTAAATTTAGAATTTGAAGTAATGAGGTCCCAATAACCAATCTTTGTCATTCCTCTTCATCTCCCTTCGAAAGGGACAGTTTGGATTCAAGTGACACTTCTATCCATTTAGAAGTGGGTGTGTTTGAGACTGCGGCTGTTGAATTCAAGGGGACTAAGGAGTTCGCCTCTGGGAAATATGTGGCGATGTTTTTCCGAGGTATTTCATAAGCGACTGCAAGCCACCCATCCGAATGTCGCTTCTCACCTTCAAAATGACTTGTAATCGAGAGTTTTTGACGGTTTTTCCAGCCCCTTTCAACCATGTCGAGGGCGTTCATCAACACGATTCTCCGATTTCCACTCAGCCCTCGGTATCTATCGTGGACATCATAAATTGTAGTGTTGTATTGGTCGTGAGAGCGGATTGTCATCATGATGAATCGGTCAGCATCAATTGAAAGGTTTGGTAGTGGATGCGTGGTAAAATGGGCTTTACCAGATGGCGTTGAAAAAGTACGAGTGTCTCGAGGGGGATTTGGGAGTAAAAATCCATTTTCATTTCTGACTCGCTGATTATAGTTATCGAATCCATCGAGTGAACGTTCCATCAAATCGCGTATACGATCGTAGTTTTCTGACAAGTCAAGCCACTTGATTGGGGAATCTGTGAACAGATTTGAGGCAAGGTGGGAGACGATCCATGGCTCACTTCGCAATTCCTTCGATGCTGGTTGAAGGCCACCACGTGATTGATGTACAATACCCATGGAGTTCTCGACTGTGACAAATTGAGTCACCTCTCCTTGGACATCAAGCTCGGTGCGTCCAAGGCATGGTAAGATAATCGCTTGTTCACCGGTCACCAGATGTGAACGGTTGAGTTTGGTTGAAACTTGAACCGTAAGTCCAACCTTGCGTAATCCTTCAGCCGTTGCGTGGGTGTCAGGGGTTGCAGAAATGAAGTTCCCTCCCATACAAAAGAAGACATCAACATCCCCCTCTCTCATCGCATGTATCGCCTTGACGACATCGTAACCATGTTCTTTCGGTATCGAGATATTCAATCCCTCTTCCATTTTTTTGATGAAGGAGGGTGGTGGTGCCTCCCAAATACCTACAGTGCGGTCACCTTGAACATTGGAATGGCCGCGGACTGGGCAGAAACCTGCACCAGGCCGACCTACATGCCCCCCCATGAGAAGAAGATTGACGATTTCTTGTATGACCGATACCCCATTTGGTTGCTGTGTGAGACCCATTGCCCAACATGCAATGGTAGCTTTTGATTTGGCTAATACCTTGCCGACTTGAATAATGAGTTCCTTCTCAATCCCAGAATTCAATTCAAGGACTGGCCAAGAATACGAGTTTGCATCTTCGACCATAGATTGGAACCCTTCGGTATCATTGTCTATAAATTCTTGATCTAAACCGCCAAACTCAGAATGTACTTTGATAAATCCTTTCATCAAAGCAGCATCACCGCCAATACGCACAGGTAGGTGGTAATCTGCGAGTTTCGTGGTCCCAAAGTCTAATTTCATGTAATCTTGAGGGTGTTTAAAACGTTCAAGACCAGCCTCAGGTAAAGGGTTGATGTGGACTATTGTGGCCCCTTTGTTTTTTGCATCACGCAAAGCAGTTAGCATTCGTGGATGATTTGTCCCTGGGTTTTGACCAATCACCATAATCACATCAGCATGATTGAAATCTTCAAGATGCACTGTTCCCTTGCCAATACCAATGGTTGGGCCAAGGCCTTTACCACTCGATTCATGACACATATTCGAGCAATCAGGAAGATTATTGGTACCGATACTGCGGACCATGGCTTGGTAGAGGAATGCCGCTTCGTTACTCGTTCGCCCAGATGTGTAAAATACAGAACGATCGGGGTTATTCATTGATTTAAGTTCTGAAGCAATTATTTCGAATGCTCTTTGCCACGTGATCGGAACATAGTGCGAACTGCCTTTCTCGAGGTGCATTGGATGGGTGAGCCGACCCTGTTTGTTCAGCCAGTAATCACTTTGTTCAGAGAGTTCTTGAACGCTGTGCTTTGCAAAGAATTCTGGCGTAACTCTATTTTTTGTTGCTTCATCGGCTACTGCCTTTGCTCCGTTTTCACAAAACTCGAAATGTGTACGATGTTGTGGATCGGGCCAAGCACATCCAGGACAATCGAAACCATTCTGCTGGTTAACCATCGTGAGAGTTTTTGCAGAACGTATCAATCCCATTTTTTTGATACCGTGTTTGAGTGATGAGGTGACTGCTGGAATCCCCGCTGCCATTTTCTTCGGTTTCTTTATTTTTAATGAGCGGAGGTCTGGTGGAGTGTCTGCTCGAACATCATCCCTCATACGCTCACCAAGTCGTCCTGCGTAGGGGGGGTTCTCAAGGCTTGTTGTATACTCAGTGGGAAACAAGGCCTATTGCGACACAGCTTTCAGGCTTCATGAAGGAAAAAATCCGCATCCCAAGGCTTCGCGCAGTATCTGCTGCTAAAGATGAGCACGCACCGATGCAAACAATTGTCCCGATACCCGAACGAGCGGCTTTCGCAACGAGGTCCCACCCGCATCTGCCTGAAAGTAAGAGTAATTCCTCTTCAAAAGAAACACTCCCGGACAAACCACTTCCAATAGATTTGTCAACTGCATTATGTCGCCCGATGTCCTCTCTTAGATGTCGTAAACCAAGTTGGTGATTCCAAAGTGCTGCAGCATGCATACCACCGGTTTCAGTAAAACCAATTTGGAGTGTCTTCATCGACTCTAAGGCTTGATAAAGAACAGAATGATGAATTGGTTGGTGTGATTTTGTAAAAGCTGGTAGTCCATCCATTAATTCTTCCAGTCCATCTGCATTACAAGCACCGCAAGATGAAGTGATCACTCGTTGATTTGATTCTAATGGTGGAATCGGTTGGTTGATGGAAACAAGTACTGAACCACTCTTCGTTTGTTCGGAGATAATTTCCGCATCTGGAAAGCATCCGTATCCTTCACTGTATGCATGGCCGAGAAACAAATCCTCTAGGTCCGTGGGTGTTCCAAGTAAACTTGCAATTTTATTCTCTGCTGACAGCAAATGAATGAGCGTCTCACTGGCTAATTGATCTTCGGCCAGATGAGTGCCTCCCGCTGAATATCGGTGAATACCTATGCGGCGGCTACGCTCCATGATACGCTATTCAACATCAACTTGAAGTCTCTTCGGATTCATCTGGTCGTTCGATATCGAAAAACTCGAATTGTAAATCGACTAATTCACTACTGGATTTTGCTTCTGCGTATGCATCTAAAGGTTCCTTATTGAGTTCGAAAAACCGCTCACCCCACCTGAATGCACCAAGGACTTCCCTCGCCTGTTCCTTTTCACCGATGAGGTACAGTACTGTTGCAAGCGCTTCAGCCGTTGTAAGGCGCCCAGGTTTCCCCCAATTGACGGGGTTTGCTGCTAAGAGAAGAGGTAACATGCGCGGTTGGAGGCGCGTTTTATTCATGACTTGGCGCACACTTTCCTCGATGTGTGCCCAACTGCAATCAAGGCCGACGAGTGAGCCGCCTTTGAGAAGTAATTGATGATCCTCAGGTCCAAACACCTTCCCGCACAATGGTTCGAGTATGATACCCCTCTTTGGAAGCGTATTGAGGCGTTTGTGTAAACGGAGATTTCCACGTTTTGAAGCAAGAACGGCGGTGTTTTTCTTCGGGTCATCCTGAGCAAGCCAAACCGCATGAACAGATATCTTGGGCATAGACTCACCGGAGGTCGTCAAGGTAATCGCCAAGCGTCATTCCACGTCCTGTTGAATTGTCGACACGCTGTGTTTCCGAGGGAGTTGAAGATTCAAAGAGTGTTATCGAAAGAACTCTTTCAAATTTCTTAAGGACTGGGTCGGTTGGTCTTTTGCCACTTTCTGTAGATTTGATGATGTTTACTGTTTCAGCCATTCGCTTGCCGAGTGTCGATTGGTTCCAACCTTTGGCCTTACGGCCATTCGTAATTCGCAAAGCATAATCGTCGACGAGTTCTAATGTCGATTTAAGCATGATGTCTTTGCCTTTCTTTCCTTTAGCAGAATAGGCGGTAAGATGAGCCGGGCGCGCATTCATACTTTGAGCACGTGCCAAACCTGGTGCGGTCTCCTTTGGCCCGAGGTTCATTTTATCAGAACAACGTGCGCAAGCAGTAACTTCTGCCTTCCCCATTTTGACATGACGGACACTGACTTTCATTGCACCACATAATTCGCAATCAGCCATGCCACTCAGTCCCACTTCGTGGTCACGGCGACTGTCTTTGAAGCCTTCGGAAGGATAGACAGCAATTTGCAAGAGCGACGACTTAACAAACTGTAGCCACGACGAGTGTTTGAGTCCAATGAGTTCTGAGGTTGAAAAAAACAATATCCCTCATTCATCACACTCTGATGATGAGATTAAAAAATTAGAAGAAGACTATCAAAAACTTCTTGATGATTCACAGAATTTAATCAACGAGCGTTCCTATCTTGAAACTGAGATACGCACCCTGAAAAAAAGGGCTACACGACTCGATGATGAAGTCCGATTGCTGAAAACACCACCTCTTATTATTGGACATCTGCAAGATGTTCTGGACGAACGTACTGCCATTGTACGCTCATCAAATGGTACGGTATTCCAAGTCTCCTTGAATCAACGCCTCGATCCTGAGCGATTAAAACCAGGCACTCGCGTTGCATTAAATCAAGATACTTTAGCAGTAATTGAAGTTCTGCATGAAGCATGGGATCCAATGGTAAGTGGTGCAGAAATGGTTGAGAAACCTGATGTAACGTACGATTCAGTTGCAGGACTTGATGAGCAAATCCAAACTATACGAGAAGCAATAGAATTGCCACTTCTCGAACCTAAACTCTTCACCGATATTGGGATTGTCCCCCCAAAGGGAATTTTACTCGTCGGTCCACCCGGTTGTGGAAAAACACTCCTTGCAAAAGCCGTAGCACATCACACAGATGCAACGTTCATCCGAATGGTTGGCAGCGAACTGGCTCAAAAATACATTGGCGAGGGTGGAAGAATGGTGAGGGAATTATTTTCCTTAGCCAAGGAAAAATCTCCATCGATTATTTTCCTCGATGAAATTGATGCCATTGGCGCCAAAAGATTGGATGGTTCAACAAGTGGAGACCGTGAAGTTCAGAGAACATTGATGCAATTACTTGCAGAACTCGATGGATTTGATTCTCTTGAAGATGTCAAGATTATTGCTGCAACAAATCGCCCAGATATTCTTGATGATGCGTTGTTGCGCCCCGGTCGTTTCGACCGTATTGTAACCATACCTCTTCCAGATGCAGTGGGTCGCAAAGCCATTCTCGCTCTGCATATCTCTAAAATGTCAACTTCAAGGATAAATTTGAAGGCTATTGTCGATAAAACAGAAGGCTATTCCGGTGCTGAACTCAAGGCAATCAGCGTTGAGGCTGGAATGGTTGCAATTCGTGATAAGCGAAACAAAATCACTCAGGCAGATATTCTTCTTGCTGTGGAAAGGATTCAGATTAAGAAATCTACCAGTGGTGTGACTTCCTCACCGGATGCCCTATACGGATGATTTCCTTCTGTTGAAGCGTTAACATTCAAGTCCTGCCTCTTTAACCTCGACGCATGGAAGCGATAGTTGAATGCGTACCGAATATCTCTGAGGGCCGTGATTCTGATAAAATCAACCGGATCATATCGGTCGTCCTCGGCATTGATGGATGTGCTGTACTGGGTGTAGAGCCGGACAGCGATTACAATAGAACTGTAATCACCATTGCAGGTGAGCCAGAAGCCGTTAAAGAGGCTGCATTTTTGCTTATTCAAAAGGCAACTGAAGAAATCGATATGACTGCGCATGAAGGCGAACACCCACGTCTTGGTGCAGTTGATGTTTGTCCGTTTGTCCCGTTGAAAGGGTTCAGTATGGATGACTGCGTCAAATTGGCTCATTCTTTAGCCCAACGCGTTGGAGATGAATGTAATGTCCCGACATTCTTGTATGGCGCAGCATCTCTCAATGAAGAGAAGAATTTACTTTCAACAATTCGCAAAGGTCAATATGAAGGCTTAGAAGCGCGGTTAAGCGGTGGCGAAACACCTCATTCTGAGCACACACGGTTTCCAGATCATGGGCCAAAAGAATGGACTGAGCAAGCAAAACGCTCTGGTGGAATCACGATTGGAGCGCGTGGAATCTTAGTTGCATACAACGTCAATATAGACGAACCTGATGCAGTTGTAGCGAAGAAAATAGCCTCACTTGTTCGATCAACAGGACGCCTCATCAAGCGACCCGACGGCAGAAAAATGCGAATCAGTGGAGTTTTACCAATGGTGCAAGGGATGGGTGTTTCACTTGAAACTCATGGAATAAGTCAAGTTTCAATGAATTTACGAGATGTCGAACAATGTCCTATGCATGTAGCCTATGAAGCTTGCAAAAGTATTGCAAACGACCATGGTATTGTAGCGCCAGGAAGTGAACTTGTTGGATTAGTCCCTCTCGAAGCAATGCTGGTGTCTGGTCGCTGGTATGCAGCAGAAGGAGAAACGGATGAACACGTACTCGTGAAGGCAGCAATAGAAGGATTAGGATTAAGTCAACTTGAACCGTTTGCACCTGGAAAAAGAATAATTGAATGGGCTTTGCTTGAGGCGGTGAATCGATGAATTGGATGGATTTGACTCTTCGTGAGTTTCAAGATGCTTTGGCATCGTCCGACCCCACTCCTGGTGGCGGAACTGCTGCTGCTGTCGCATTGGGTCAAGCAACTGCTCTTACTCGAATGGTTGCTGAATTAACTTTAGGTAAAGACAAATGGCAAGAAGGTTGGAATTCTGCTGAAAAAGCATTAGCCATTGCCGAAAAGACATACGCCCGTTCTGGTGAACTCGCTCAACTTGACAGTGAGGCATTTGACGAAGTTATGGCGTCGTTCCGACTCCCCAAGTCAAGTGATGATGAAGTTCAGGTGCGCCGGAACAGCATACGACAGGCGACTCTTAAGGCATCAGAGATCCCTTACGAAACCGTCGTTCTTGGGATGGAGCTACTTGCATGCCAAGAAGCGTTAGCAGTTCATGGAAATGCAAATGCAGTATCGGATGTCGGCGTTGCAGCTCTTTTAGCCAGTGCTGCAGTCAAAGGTGCCCTGTTCAATGTAGAAATAAATCTCCAGTCATTACCAGTTGAGATGGGAACAGAAATGCGAACGCAAGTGCCCGGGATACGAATGGAATGCAGTGAAGTTTCTCGAAAGATTATGCATGCGGTTCATGAGCGGATGAGTCAATGATTAGCGTACTTGCGAGCCTGTGGAAATCTCACCGTCAATGGTGATGAGTCGGACGTTTCCTTCACCATCATCCGCTGCAAGCATCATGCCTTCAGAAGTAACTCCACGCAATGCTCGAGGTTTGAGGTTTGCAACAAATACAACGGACTTCCCGACCATCTCCTCTGCAGAGTAAAATTCCTTCAACCCAGCACATATTGTCCTTCCCTGCTCAGTTCCATCATCAATCGATACGACGAATAAACGGTCAGCATTGGGGTGGTCTTCAACAGTAGTGATCTTGCCAACGCGCAAGTCGACTTCCATAAATGTTTCAAAGTTAAGATAGGTTATTCCTTCAGGTGCGTCTGTCATCTTTGTTTCCTCCATAGGTTTCTTGTTCTTTTTGCCACCTTTTACCGTGTGGCCAGTTTGATCTTCTGATTCTGAAGAGTCGACAAGTGACTGTTCAGATGCGAGTATTTCTTCTAAATCAAGACGTTGGAATAAAGGTTCAGGCTTTGAAGCATTCCATGTCATTGGAGCATGCCAATCAATCGCAGAATCCCAAGATACCTGAGATACGTCACCGGATTGTCCAAGAGAGGTCCACAATCGAGTAGAACTGAAAGGCAAAAATGGCTGCATTGTAATTGCTAAGAATCGCGATATCCGCCAACCGAAGGCAAGAGATGCCATGGCGCTCTTGCGTTCATCATCGTATTGAGGATTTGAACCATCATCCGATACTGAAAGATATTTCCATGGTGTTGCTAATTGTAATAATTGATTGCCAACCTGGGCTGCATTCATTGCGTATCGCAATGCTTCTTTGTAACGGTGACGTGAAAGTGATTCTGTAATGGACGCATGGATCTCTTCAAGTTTCCCTTGGGTTGCTATCGTGTTCTCGATGTTGTCAAACTCTGCAAATGGGCCATTCTTGGCAGATGGTAATCGCGCACCAAGCGTAAGGACACGGTGAACAAAATTACCGTATGCTGCAATTAATTCACTGTTTATTTTTTCAACGAAATCAGGCCAATTGAAATCAGTATCATGATTTTCTGGCATATTTATTCCAAGGTAATAGCGGAGGGTATCTGGGTCAAAACGTTCAAGGAATGATGGAAGCCATACAGCATGCTTACGGGATTTCGAGAATTGACCTCCAGCAAGCATCAGATATTCCATAGCTGGTACATTCGTTTCCAAAGCAAAATCGCCAGGGCCAGGTAGTTGAACTGGGTCAACGATCGTTTTACCATTTTTAGCATGGTTCAAACCCATAATGAGGGCCGGCCAAATGACCGTGTGGAAGGGTATGTTGTCTTTGCCAAGAAAATACAAATGTCGTGGTGTTGTTCCATCTTCACCGATGCACCACCATTTCATCCAAGCATCTTTGCCGAGCGTATGATGTTCTGGAACTGCGAATTCCTCTGCCCAAATACGGGCACATGTAGAATATCCCTGAACAGCTTCAAACCATACATAGACACATTTCCCGTCCCACTCATCGCCCTCCATTGGTAAGGGGATTCCCCATGAAAGGTCACGTGTAACGGCACGAGGTCTCAACCCCATGTCCAGCCATTGTTTTGTCATGGCACGTACATTTGATTTCCAATTGCCCTGCTGGTTGGCAGCATGTTGCTCTAAAACACCTTGAAATGCATCAAGTCGGTAAAAGAGATGGTCGGTATCGCGGATTTCAATCGGAGAACCAGGATTCATCTTTGAGACTGGATTTTTCAATTCAGCTGCTTCATATGTTGCTCCACATGCATCGCATTGGTCGCCTCTTGCGCCATCTTGGAAACATGCAGGGCATGTCCCCTCAACATATCGATCGGGTAGGAAACGTCCACCTCCATCTTGATGAATTTCATAATATTGTTCCATTGTTTTTGTTTCAAAGAATCCTGCGTTCATCAACTCGATGAAGTTCTCCTGAACCATTGCTTTATGTCGCGGGTCTGTTGTCCGATTAAACAAGGAACCACCGTATTCAATGCCTCGTGAATCGACATGCGGTTCCCAGGAACAACCAAGGTTGAGTAATGCTTTCGAGTTAAGAGCGTGATACTCATCAACGACTTGTTGTGGGGTGATGCCATTTTGCTCAGCACTTACGGTGATTGGTGTCCCATGCTCATCTGAACCAGATACCATCAGCACCTTGTTGCCTCGAGCACGTTCAAAACGCGCTTGGATGTCTGGTGGCAGGTAACACCCAGCCACATGGCCAAGATGGAGAGGGCCGTTGGCATATGGCCAAGCAACACAAATCAAGACATGTTCATCAGTCATTACGGCCCCTCAAATCAATGGAAATGCACCCACCTCTTGACTTTCACCCCTGTTCATTCAATATATGCCTCCGATTTGAACGATACAAAGGATACGAAGGGACATTTTCAATAACCCCTTGCTCTTCCTAAAGACAGGCCACCCGCTAGGAGTCTCAGAAGTCACATGGCAATGACCACCTTAATCCTGTATGCATCACTCGCTCTCGGAGTCTCCTTTCTCTGCTCTATTTTAGAAGCAGTAGTTCTTTCAATACCTCACACGCACATCGCCGTATTGGAAAAAGAGGGGAAGAAAAGTGGTGCTGTATGGGCGAATCTCAAAGAAGATGATGCTGTTAAGCCACTAACTGCAATCCTAACACTCAATACAATAGCGCACACAATGGGAGCTGCTGGTGTCGGTTCAGAAGTTCAATCTATTTGGGGCGAAAGTGCTCTTACCGTTGCCTCTATTGTCCTCACAATTGCGGTATTATTCTTGTCAGAAATCATACCAAAAACGCTAGGGACTGCATACTGGAAGAAATTGGCACCTTTTACTGGGAAAGTTTTGAATGTTTTGATTCGACTTTTAGTGATTTTAATCGTCCCAATTCAAGCACTCAAAGCGGTGTTACCTAAAGGCGACCATGCATTGGTTACACGAGATGATGTTGCAGCACTCGCCGACCTTGGTGGTGAAGAAGGGATCATCGAGGAAGATGAAGGAAAAGTCATTCAAAACTTGCTCAAACTTCGTGAGATTAAAGTGGTCGATATTATGACGCCTCGAGTTGTTATGACTGCATTTAGTTTGTCAAGTACCGTCAAAGAAGTACTCGATGAGCACAAAATCATTCGTGTGTCGCGTATTCCGGTCTATGATAATACAATCGACGATGCGTCAGGTATCGTAATTCGTTCGGAAATACTCATGGCTGCCAGCCGAGATGAGTGGGAATCCCCTATGCGTGATTTCAAGAAATCAGTGATCGCCCTCCCATCAACTGCAAATGTAGATGAAGTACTCGAAATGTTCCTTGAAAAACGTCAGCAATTTGCATTGGTCCAAGACGAATTCGGTGGAACTTCTGGTGTTGTTACAATGGAAGACGTATTGGAAACACTCTTGGGCGAGGAAATTGTAGATGAGCTCGATGAAGTTGATGACATGCGAGAACTTGCGCGTGAACAAGCCGACTTAGGTGAGCAAGATTGAATCAAATGTTTCGAGCCAACCTTGAATGTGAGACTCTCGTTCTACATTCGTCTTCGCTCCGGAGTGACCCATGCTTTCGATAAGGTGGTGCGTCAAGTGACCACTGCTCGACATTGCCTCAACCGTTGCATCATAATGTTCACGGCCTAAACGCAAATCGGTCATGGCTTGAAGGCATAACGTTGGCACAGAAGGTACGCCCCAGAGCGGAATGTCAAATTGTTCAAGGCTTTGGGAAGTAATCGAAGGATGCATGGCTCGAACATCGCGGAATACTCTCCTCAAATGCGAAGTATGTAGGAGAGGTGGGATTTTCAACCTTTGACGGATTTCATCTAGGATTTTCGAATACAACATGAGTGGAGATTCGAGGATTAATCCACTCAGTGGCCGTCCATATGGGGTATTATCAGGGTCGCATGCAAGACGAGTACAGATGTAGCCGCCCATGCTGTGCCCGTAATAGAATACCTGAGACACATGTGCCGGCTCAATGATCTCATCCAGCCGCTTGACATGGTATTGCATGTGTTTTGCAGCAGTCAGAGCATTCCATCGAGGGATGCCTGAGGACTTCCCATGCCCTGGTAACTCGCAGATAACTACGTGCCAGCCTTTAGCTACAAACCACTCTGCGCGCCCCTGTACTGAAGCTGAACTGCTTCTCCATCCGTGAATGAATACAATGAGAGGTGCGGCATGTTCTTGTTGGTACGATTGAATGTGTGTTGATAACGATTCAAATGTACTAAAATGCGACTTCCATTCTTTAGAATCAATTGATTTCTTTGGTTTCCCAGGTGCAATGAATATTGCGATTGTCATGAATTCGATATACACATTGTACATACAACATATGGCAAGGGTAATCAAAATAGTTGTTGGTAAAAGCAATTGTTCGATGATGCAAAGAATCACTATAGCCAATAAGATTGACCATGTGAACGTACGCTTCCACTTAGGAGAAGGCGAAAACATAGAATCACCAAGTTGAATCACTTAGCTTTCTTTTTGTCTTTCTTGTCATCTGGAAGTGGACTTTCATCGTTTGACACGTCGCTTTTTGCTTCAGCTGCATCCACTTTAGCCTTCTCTGCCATAGCAGTTTCCTTTGCAGCCTTCTTTGCAGACTTTTGCTCTTGGCGTTGTGTGAAACGGTCGCCGTATGAAGCCATGCTCTCGAGTTTACCAATAAATCCAGTAGAGACTTCTCCTTCTGCAGGTATATGCTTGACGAGGAATGCGCCAAATAATGAGTCGTAAAGACCTTGATTGGATTCACTTCCGCGCTTCATCGAAGAATTAATGAAATAGAGGACAATGAATAGAATTCCAAGGATTGACCAAACCGAGGCCCAGATTTGTTCACTTCCTTTCGTTGAAAACATTGAACCTGCGTTGATCATCAAGAAGATGATTCCCAGGAGTGCAAGAATTCCAGTCGAATTCGCAAAGAGTGCGTGCAAAAAGTTAGGCTTATTTCCAGCAGATGTAATGTTCTTTGTACGGGAGATGAAATTGCCGAGTGTTCGACCTGACATAATTGGTACGACAATGAGGTTCAGTGTCAAGGCGGCAAGGGCAACGATTGCGAATATCGTTGAAAAGGCATCGAGTATGGCAACGGAGAAAAGGAATCCGAAAATAGGGCCGAGATTCACAACAAAGTTGGTAAACGAAGCAATTCGGCGAGCATTTGGTGATGCAATTTCGAAGTTTTCAGGTAGTCCTTCGGGGGCATTTCGAACTTTCTTAGCTTTGGCTGGCTTTGCTGCCGCTGCTTTACCGGCTGACTTTACCGGCTTTGTTTTTGCAACTGCTTTCGCGACAGGTACGGCCTTGGCCACAGCCTTTGCTACTGGCTTCTTTTCTGATTTTGAGCCAACATCACTTGCTTTATCGAGTAATCCCATTATTTCACTTCCATCTCTTAATTTCAACTATCATCGGACTGATAGAGTGTTGCGACTGTACTGTAGACTTCGAAGTTAGAGGACTCAACGAAAGCGTTGATTGAGTCTTCACTCATGTTTCCGAGTTGCCCATCGACGATTGCTACGAATTGTTTACGCAAGTCATCTCCAGCTGATGCTGCATCACTTGCTACCTCTTGATAAATCTCAAACTCCTCACTTTCTATGAAAGCAGAAACGACTTCCTCGGAAAGGTCTGAGCCAAGTAAATCATCAACAATTCCTACAAACGAGGCAAAGAGTTCGTCTGTGTCGCCAGAAAGTTCTGAATGAACCGCCTCTTCAGCAACTGTTGGTTCAGATTCTTCCGCCATCATAGCCATGATTAACTTGCGTTCAGACATGAGTCCTTCGAGAACTGGACGGAGTTGTGAAAGAAGTTCTGCATCCCCTGATGATTTGGCAGCCTGATATTCAGGTTTGAGCGTTCGAAGTTCATGCTCCAAGGATGAAAGTTGAGACTGTAGGTCGTCAGAATCTTCATCTTGAATTAATTCCACTACGGGTGCGTCTCTGATTTCGGAAACCTTTGCATCATGCTCTTTTTTACGAAGTACGAGGATTTCACGGTCAAGTGAATGGCCAAAGCGTTCTGAATAGCGATCGAGCAATGAACCAGTTTCACCTTTCGCTAGTCTGTCGATATGTCCGTAAATTTGTTGAAGGGGTTTATCGGAACGCTTAGCCCACATACTTGCATACTCACTACCGGTTGTTTGTGCTGCAGGAACGGCTGCGTCAGGCATTGGAAGCGGAGTTGGGGCCGCAGGGAGAGGCAAAGCTGCTGCAGGAGCCGGAAGTGGAGTTGGAGCAGCAGGTAGTGGGAGGGGGGCTGCAGGGGCCGGGAGTGGCAAAGCAAGACCCGAGAGTGCAGGCAAAGGCATGCCAGGGAGAGGTGGGAGCGGTAAACCCGGTGCAGGGGGGTTTTGAGCATTCTTTTTCTTGCCTTTGCGTAGACCCATGTGGTTCACCTCTAAACCGCTGGATGCGGGTGGAGTCTTGAACCTTACCTTCACCTTTGCACAAGATTATGGTAATTCAAAGGCTTCTGAGATTTAGGAAACAACTTTGGCCCAACCTTTCAAAATGAGGAATGTTGCCCCCGCTTCATGGATTTCGAATCGGTCACCCGATTGCTTATCGAACACTTGATCTCCGAATTTACAGATGGAGTCATCCACAATCATTTCAACTTCCATTTTATCCTGGGTATTGAGAACAACAGCCTCGTGTAATGCTGAATAAGGATTCGAACCATCAGGGTCAAGGCGGCTGAGCGGGAATTCACTGACACGCATTCCAGTTTTACCATGCAGTGACGTTGGCCAACGGATTTGCCTCCGAACGTCGATGGTTACAACTTCATCTGTTTCACCCGCTGAACCGAGGACGACCGAAGAATCTGTCTTCAATAAATCGAGAAACAATCCTTCATGCTTCTCCAATACTCCAAAACTTCCATTTCTGAGTCGCTCTGCACGAGCATCATGATTCACAACATCGGCTAATTTCTGAATTGAAGTTTTACCTTTCGTGGATGTTCGCCCTTCACGCTGTGATTGACTAAGAAGGCCTTGATGGAGTGTATTTACTTCCGCTGTGTACCCTTGTTCTTTTCGAGATATCGTACGTAGCTTCTCAATCATATCACCCATTCCATCGCGTATGCGTCGAGTCCAACCTTCGGAAGTAAGATCGTGATAGCGAGCTAGGCCACCTTTGACATCAACCCCTTCGCCACGGATATAGGATACTATTTCACGTCTGGCTTCTGAATCAAGATGGAACAGAGAAGGGTCGCGATAGTGCAAATGGAATCCGCGATGCCCGGAAAAAGTGACTTGAAGGTATTTTTCATCAAATCCAAATTCCGGCTCAAGGAAATCATTCCAGAGAGACCATGCTTGTTCTTGTATGACTTCGAGCATCCCAGGGAAATCTTTGTCAGTGACTCCGGGGAGATGATCGCCATCCAAATCAAAAATGAGGTCGGCACCACGCCAGGTTTTGTCTGACATTTTGAGTTCAAACGGGCGGTCCCAATACGCCGTGGAATAAAAGCATGAATGCATCGAACGTTCGGTGATGAATTGCCGAACAGAATTCATGTCACCGAATCCTTTGTGACGTATTGGTGGGGCGCCACCAAAAGGAATGAACATCCATTCCCTTGTTTTTAATCGAGGAGGAGTCCAAAACTCTGCACTTCTATAGTATGCTCCAAAGCGGTGTGCAAACCTTGCCCATCCTGTTGCCATGGAATTCCCCAAAGAGAGGGAATGGGTGAGGGTTATTGAATACACGCCGAGATTATTCGGTCATCCAGAAGCGTTCCTCTGCTTCTCCGACGGTTGTTGAAGTGTCTGCACCAGTTGCTTCAACATAATGTTTCCAGCACATGTAGTACTTACCGACAACCATTGCATTTCCAAAAGTGAGGCGGATTCCACAGTTTTCACATCGGGGTCCGATTTCACCGTTTGGGGCTTGAGCGAGCGTAATGTGTTCGTGTGGCATAGAATCCCTCTACTACAACGCAGAGGCATTAAGTCTTTGAACTTGAGGTTTCAAAAAACTCGCACCTCGGCTTCTTCCGATTCGAGAGTTAGGCACCGATGTAACAAATCAAGTGAAACTTCACACCATTCATCTCCCCCTGGATTTTCATCGAGAAGGAGGTTCGAACAATTGACTACTGTGACACTCGACGCAGCAGGCACAGTTGGGGATATTCGTATTGAATCACACCTGGTATTGATGTGCTGTTGAATATTGCTCACTCATTTGATCCGATGAAGGACATTGATTCTGTGTTGAAATCTGATTGTATCAAACCGAGTTCTTGACCTTCACGGATAAAACGACGTACTGAGGCTCTTCCTTCCGCTTCGTAATCGATAGTACGATCATTAACATACATGCCGACGAATTCACGGTTTGTTTCATCATCGATACCACGACCCCATTGTTTTGCAAATTCCAAAGCTTCATCCGGAGATTTTAGAGCAAATTCAATACTCATTTTTGTATATTTTGTAATATCTTCCATGACTTGTTCTCCGAGATCTCGTCGCACAACATTGCCCCCCAAGGGCATTGGCCATCCATTGGTGCGATCATTCCACCATACACCTAGGTCAAGATGAACCTCAAGGTTGTCATCGACATAAGTCAATTGACCCTCGTGAATAATGAGTCCACTTTTGTATGTTCCATCAAGAATGCGAGGAATAATCTCGTCGAAAGGAACGACTGCAATATCACAATCACCCCAAGAAAGTCGAAGACCCAAATATGCACTTGTTTTCAAACCTGGAACTGCGATCGTTGATGAACGAACTTCGTCTAAGGAGGCGCCCGGAAGTGAAACCACCATAGGTCCATATCCTTCACCCATTGAAGCGCCGCAATTCATCAATGCATAATCCTTTGAAATTTCTGGAAATGCGTGAATCGAAACTGCTGAAACTTCCAGTTCAGATCTCATTGCGCGGTGGTTGAGAGTTTCTATATCCTGTAATTCATGGATGAAATTATAGCCTGGTGTAGGAAATGCTCCTGTCGTCATAGCATGAAACATAAAAGCATCATCAGGGTCAGGAGAGTGCCCGATTCGAACTATCTTATTGCCGTCTTCATCAAGAGGTAACTGTGCCACCATGATGCTCCCACATGGGGGACCTTGATGAACCAACCGCCGGCATTCCACAACGATTAACGAAACTGTGCGTCAAGTATTCAAGTGGAGTCGACCAAGAGAGTATGGGGCAGAGGGCATGGTGGCGGGACTTTCCAAATTCCAAACCCATATCTGCCTTATACTGACCTGTTTATTCATCCTCCCCTCTGCAGCCGGACAATATTCGGACATTGCTTATCTTGATGTTACGACCGTATCTTCAGCGACAGAATCACAGGCTGTCGACATGAACCCTAATGGTACATATCTTGCAAGTGCTTATGGTGGTCTCGTGGCGATTCATGAAGTCAATTCTCTGGAACTCATGATGTCATTCACGGTAGAGAGTGATGTATTGGATGTCGAGTTTTCACCCGATGGTCAATTCTTAGCGTTCTCACGTTCAGGCCAGGCTGCAGATACAGACACAATTCAATTGATTGATGTGCATGCAATGGAACTGACCTCAAAACAACACGGGTCGAATTCACAACCCGAAAAGATTCAATGGTCACCAGATGGAAGTCTGTTGGCTGTTCCGAACAGCAACAATGGTATTGACATGTTGCGCATCACAGATATGGAGGTTGAGAGAACGCTCACTGGAGAGCACAATGCACGTATTACATGCATCGCTTTTTCCTCTCTTGGCTACACCTTGACGGGTGATGAAGCAGGACGTCTCGTCATGTGGACGCCTCAAGGCCACTCTACTGAAAAAGAATGGAACCTCTATTCAAAGATTAAATCCTGCAGTTTTGATTCGGTTGATGAACGGTTTGCAGTGTTGACTACAGATGGAGAGTTAAGCACATGGCTCTTTGACGGTGGATCAATTTCTAAAGTTACCTTCGATGGAGGGGGTGGGTTACATTGGTCTTCAGATGACAATTCAATTCATGTGTTAGAAGTTGGAAGTACTCCGCGTGTAATCACTGTTGATTCGGAGAATTTAGAAGTTTCCATCTCGATTTATCTCGCACATCAAGCGCTTGATTTTACTCTGAGAGAAAACCAATTTGGAACTCGTGAGATGGTGTTTGTAGCCACAAATACTGGACATATTGCCGTCTATGGTGCAACGGCCCTCCCCATTGGGTACGGTGAAAATGGAGCTGACCTCGATGGAGATAATGTTCCTGACTCTTATGATGGCGATGATGATGGGGACGCCATACTTGATGAAAACGACAACAAGTGCCAAGATGTTGAACTTCAATGTAGCAAATCCCCTAATATTGAAACCATACGTCATGTTGAGATCATAATAGATTCTACTTCATTCCAAATTAAAGACACCTTTACTTTGGACTCTCGTACATCTTCGGCATTAAGGAATCTATCGAGGGGGTCATTGATTGGCGATATTAAATTGAGCCAAGAGGAGGCGGATTTCTTATCGGAGACTATCTGTGAAAATATGGATCAAAATCACTATGTAAGTTCATGGACAAATGTTATTCTTCTTTCGTCCGGACAACTGCAAGACGGATATGTCGACTGTCAGATTGAAAGAGGCATGGTACTTACTCCAAAAAATGATTACAGTACGCATATCGCATTCACCTATAGCCTGACCTTTAATTTAAGTGACTCGATGACTTATCCCTTTGAATTCACTTTACAATCCCAACCATCTGCTACCGATGCATCACTTGCCCAACACGCACAGATGCACCCCCTTGATGTCTCAGTCCATAGTACGAATTCTCAATCACTCTATTGGTCACCATGGTGGGTCATCGAAGGTGAACTTTCATTCACATTGGAGGAAGAAATGGAGCCTGAACCGAGTGTTTCAGAAAAAATATCGGAGATACTCATTTCTTATCCAATACTTTTTGTCCCGATACTGGGACTTCTCGCAGCTGGTATTGTTTATATTATTCGAATACAGAATTCAATTGATATGGATTTTGATGATGAACACCATCCAAACGTGAAAGAAGAGGTAGGAGATGAATCCGAAGAGCCTTATGAAGAACCTGTTATGACAGATGAACCAGTTATTCAAGCACCTGCCAAACCCAGAAGAAAAGCCAAACAATCACCCCTTGGAACTGATGGCCCGATTACAAAAGTGAAACGGAAACGACTTGATAGCGTCGTATCGGAACCAAAAACAGTTTCGAAAAAGAAGACAGTATCAAAGAAAAAAGTGGTCGTAGAATCTAAAATTAAAAAAGTGATAAAAAAACGCCGTGTCGTCACATACTCAGATGCCGAAGAGTAATGCCAGGATACAAAGAATTCAATGCATCTACCACGCGAATTCGGCGCCACTCTCGAGACCGCATGCTTCTACAAGGAATTCATTGAGCCCAGAAAGGTGCTCATCGTCAATCCTGTTGAACACTTCTCCGAAATATCGGTCAAGGCGTTCATAATCAAGATCAGAACGAGTAAGAGCCCATTGAATGACTTTTTCTCTCTGCTCACTGTTTTGTTCAAACATCCGGAGATTTTCAGTGAGTATGCCTTGAGCAACTCGGAGAGATTCTATTGGTGTGTCCTTACGTGCAGCAAAGACTCCGAAAACCATCGGTTTTTGGGTGAATTGAAGCCAGTCAGTACCGAGGTCGAGTTGTACTGACGCAGGATTTTTCTTTGCCTCTTCAAGTGCCCTGTCTCCGATGAGCAAGGCACCATCACATTTCGCAAGCATACTTCCAAGGTCAGGGCCCATGAGTTCGAGATGTGGCGCAAGATGACGTTTTCCAAGAAGATATTTGAGCAATTGTACAGATGTCGCTGAATCTGTGGGGAGTGCGATTGATTTCATGCTTTCAAGAGGCATAGTTCCAAAGACCAATACGCTTCCAACTTCTCCTCGACTGCAAATTCCGATATCTGGTAAGAGGATAAGTTCGTCGGAGTGTCGGGCATAATCTGCAGCTGGAATCGGTGCTAAGATGCAATCTTTTCGTAGGAGATGACCTGTGAGCCAGGCCGGTGGGGCTGCAAGAACCTCCCATTTTTTATCAAGGCCGTAAAACAAAGGGTCGCAATTCAAAAAAGCAACTCTTCCTATTGTGTTCATCCAAAGTGAATCCTGCATAACATCAACTCAAAGGTTTGCCATTTTCAATTGTGTACGCGGTTTTACAACTGGGGGGATGAATATTTCGAACTTTTCATAAGTCGTATTCCGTTGGACAGGTATGCAACCAGCATCTGAGATGAGGCGGGCTAAACGTATACGATCGTGGTCCAAGGGGGTCGTTGAACCTGCGAGATGCATAATCGATTCTTTTTGAACGGTACCATCGATATCATCTGCGCCATATTGGAGGGCAAGTTCCGCCAATTCATCTCCAATGTTCATTCTGTATGCTTTGATGTGGGGGATTGAGTCGAGCATGAGACGCGAAATTGCAATCGTACGAAGTATCTCGCTACCCGTTGCCAATTGAGCCTCTGGTAAGCGTGAATGGTCCGGTAGGTATGGGTAAGGTACGAAACACTGGAAACCTTGTGTTTCGTCGTTAAGTTCACGAAGTTGAATCATGTGCATCAATCGCTGTTCGAGTGTCTCAATGGTTCCGAAAAGCATAGTGCAATTCGTTGGGATTTGTAATTCATGTGCACTTCGATGAATTTCAAGATATTCTGATGAACTTTCTTTACCATTACAAATGACAGCACGGACTTCATCATCGAGAATTTCAGCACCGCCACCAGGTAATGAACCAAGTCCAGCGGTTTTCAATCTTTGAAGCGTCTCTTTGAACGTAATATTTGATAATTGAGAAAGATGCTTTATTTCAACAGCCGTTAAGGCTTTAATCGAAATATGAGGGAATCGTTGCCTCGTTGCCTTGAAAAGCGATTCATAGTGCTCCACTGCCCAATCAGGGTGAAGACCGCCTACAGAGTGGACTTCGTCTACTACATCAGCATACTGGCTTAAATCATCGAGGTAAGCTTCGATATCGAGCGAATAAGCATCGTCTGCCCTCTTCGAACGACGGAAGGCGCAGAACTTGCATGCGAGTACGCATACATTTGTTTGATTGACATGGACATTTGAATTAAAAAAAGCAAATGAGCCAAAACGTGCTTTTCGAACACAATCAGATAAGCGTCCAACTTCTGAAAGATTAGCATGAGAATAAAGTAGAAGGCCATCGGTAAGAGTAAGCCGTTGACCGTTGGCAACCTTTTCTGCGATTGGGCGTATCTGCCCGCTCCATGAAGACAAATCACCTACGAATTCACTAAGTTTTCCCTTCCAATCGGGGTTTGAACCAGCGTCTTGGGTAGAAGATTCCCATGCTGACATGGCCTAACCTGTGGCGCTTCATTCTTCAAGATGTGGTTACTTCCATAAGGAAGTAAATATGAATCATTGAATTGCAAAATATCGAGAATTGACAATGAACTTTCTAAACTCATCGACAATGAAAACTCCAGAAGCAACAAGAGTAATCACGAACCAATCACTTGCTTGCAAACTCATGGTCGAAAGAAGGTTACCAATTTGAACATCCATAATTGGAATCGTATAATTTGAAAGTTGAACAAAGAAAAGTAGTAAACTCAGTGAGATCACTAAAGCATAGTTTATGGCATTATTTGAGAATAATCCGAGTTTGAAAATACTTTCATCACTTGATCTGCAATTGAGTACATTGAACAGTTGATAAAGAATGAAGACTGAAAATGTCATGGTTTGGGCATACGCAAATTTACCGTCCGCATATTCTTCTGAAGCAAGAGTGTCACCTGCAAGGCATGCATCCCTGTCATAGCCAGTAAAGGTGTCAAGGTCTGTGAGAGGAGGTGTTTCACAGAGTTCACCGTTTATCCCGCCTCCTGCGAGGAAGAAGACCAAGAGAGTACCAGTAACCATGACAGCGCCTAACCAAAAGATGAGGACGATATCACTGAAATTTGGAAGGCCTTCATTCACCGGACGCGGTGGACGGGACATGACATTACCATGCTTCTTTTCGACCCCAAGTGCAACGGCTGGTGGGCCGTCCATCAAGATGTTAATGACTAAAATTTGAGTAGCTGTAAGTGGCAAGTTCCAACCAAACACAAAGGTTGAGATGATGATTAAGGCGACCGCAGCCACGTTTGTTGAAACTTGATAGCGTACGAAATTACGAATGTTTTGATAAATTTTACGTCCCTCTTCTATAGCGTGGACGATATTGGCGAAATTGTCATCTTGCAAGACCATGTCAGCGGCGTCTTTCGCTACATCAGTTCCAGCAATGCCCATCGCAATACCGATATTAGCGCGGGAGAGGGCAGGTGCATCATTTACGCCATCTCCAGTCATTGCGACAATCTCACCCCGAGATTGGAGACCTGATACAATACGCATTTTTTGTTCGGGTGTCACTCTCGAGAAAATACTCGCTTGAGACGCTGCTTCACTGATTGCATCATCATCGAGTGTCGCTAGAACACTACCGTTGATTGGAGCAATTCCACCTTCCGTGATGTTCAGTTCTCTTCCAATTGCTTCAGCTGTATATTGTTGGTCCCCTGTAATCATTTTTACTCTGATTCCAGCTTGTTGACAGATGGCAATTGCATCTTTCACTTCAGCACGAGGAGGATCCATAATTCCTACGAGTCCGAGGAAAATGAAACCTGATTCCACGACATTTACATCATGTATGTCTTCATCATCATCTAATTTACGTGCGCAAAGAGCGAGAACACGCATTGCTTGGCTCGCCATATCTTTATTGGCTTGGGATGCGAAATCAATATCTAACTTTTCGATAGGTACAATTTCACCATCCACTATTTTCCAGTCGACAAGTGAAACATAACCTCCAGCGCCTCCTTTAGAAAAGACCCAACGTTCACCTTCGTATTCATGAATGACTGACATACGTTTGCGTGTGGTATCGAAAAAGAACTCATGAATCCTTGAATGGCGTTGTGCGAATTTGCGAACATCACCGTTAATTTTCCAACCTAAAACTGCACATGCTGAATCAGTTGGGTTACCAATTGCTTGCCATTGAGAATCTACTTTGGAAATCTGTGAATTATGGCAGAGACTCAAACAAGCTGCTGAGAGTCGGAAAACCAGGTCGCTCTGGAGATCTTCCATTTTAGAGTCCGACACTTCTACGCCATCCAAGGAAAGTTTACCTTTGGGTTTGAAACCTTCACCGGAAACAGTAAATGCGCCGTCTGTTGTTACGAATTGACGCACAGTCATTTGGTTTTTTGTAAGTGTGCCAGTTTTGTCTGAACAAATAACAGTAGTTGATCCCAATGTCTCAACGGCTTTCATCCGCCGTATGATGGCCTTATGACGCGCCATATTACGCATTCCAAGAGCGAGAGTGATGACAAGAATAATCGGTAACCCTTCTGGTACAATTGCGACAAAGATGGCAATGGCGACAATGAATTGCTCGACTGCTACGTCACGGAGGCCGATAGTATCGATTGCAGGGTCGCCATAAGCGATGAGGACCTTAATCGAAACCAAGAGCGTAGCAACAACCAGAGCGATAAATCCTAAGAAACGACCAAGGGATTCTAATTTCAATTCCAATGGAGTCTTCGGCGATTCTGAACCGACGATATCGCTTGCAATACGACCAAGTTCAGTCGACATCCCAGTTTCAACTACAATCCCAATTGCTCGACCAGTAGAAACACATGTTCCCATGTACGCCATATTATTACGATCAGCAAGAAGTGTTGATGAAGGAAGTGCATCTGTAGATTTTAGAATACTGTTTGACTCTCCTGTCAATGAGGACTCATCAATTTTACATTGATACGATTCTACAACACGTATGTCTGCTGGGACATTCAGACCTTCATCGAGTTTTACAACATCACCGGGGACGAGGTCAGGTGTTGGAATTGACCATTCTATTCCATCTCTGATGACAACACAGGTAGAGACCGACATCTGTTTGAGTGCATCCATTGCTTGTTCTGCTTGACCTTCTTGCCAAAACCCAAAAGTTGCATTAGCTGTAAGTACAATAAAAATGAATATTGCATCACCTGGTTGGTCAGGATGAATAAGCAATGCGACGATGGCAGCTGTAATCAGCAAATAATTCAAAGGGTCATGATATTGTGAAAAGAAACGAAGAAGAGATGATGTCTTTTCGGGTTCCTTCAACTTGTTCATTCCATGAAGAGAACGGCGATTTTGAACTTCTTGTTCACTTAGTCCATTCAAATCAGTATCGAGAGCATGGATTGTTTCATCAGAATTTAAATCATGCCATGAACTCATAAAAAAGACCCCTCGGAAGAACCGAATGTTCGGTGGTAAGAGGGTGGACTTATGATAATAATGGTGGGGGTCCCTTTTGTTGCGAGCGATGTATTCAACAACTGCCTTGAGTTGGAGATGATATGAGCGGTTTGGGTGAACCTTACATCCCTGCGAGTGAGTCGCCAAAAGAGTTGACTTTGCGTGTCGTCATCGTCGGTATTGTTTTGGGAATTCTAATGACCGCAGCAAATGCCTACCTCGGGCTTTACGCAGGGATGACGGTATCTGCAAGTATTCCTGCAGCTGTCATGTCAATGATTATTTTGAGGACGATGTTTAACGATGTGTCGATTCTTGAAAACAATGCAGTTCAAACAATGGCAAGTGCAGGTGAATCACTTGCAGCAGGTATCATTTTCACTGTCCCAGCACTCCTTGTCATCGGTATTTGGGATGAGATTCAATGGCTTGATACCTTGATTATCGCTCTTCTTGGTGGTTTACTTGGAACCATGTTTACCATTGCTTTACGTCGTTTGTTCATTGTTGAAGAAGCACTTCCCTATCCCGAAGGGGTTGCATGTAGAGAAGTTCTCGTTGCAGGTGAAGAAGGTGGAGAAGGCGCTTTAGCAATTCTCTACGCCCTCGGAATTGGCGCAATTTATGGCTTAATGGTGAAAGGATTCAAAGTAACACACCACAATGTTGAATCTGCTTGGGAGTTTTTGGGCACTCGAGTCTATGCCGGTATGGACCTTTCAATTGCACTTCTTTCTGTAGGATATATTGTTGGAATCCGAATTGCCTCGTTTATTTTCCTCGGTGGAGTACTTGGATTCGGAGTACTTGTACCAATGTACGGCTTAATTCGCGGATGGCCGGATTCACCTGATTTAGTAACTGGCTTTTATTCAATTTGGGCTTCAGAAATTCGTTATGTAGGCGTTGGTGCAATGGTTGTTGGAGGTGTCTATACACTTTGGTCAATGCGAAAAACAATCTTTACAGGACTCTCAAAGGCACTCATTAAAACCGATAAGTCAGATGAAGTTCTGCTTAGAACTGAATTAGATTTACCTTTAAACAAAGTGTTGATGGTTTGCGGTATACTCGTTGGTTTGACATTCCTCTACTATTGGTGGGCGACGGGATCCTTGATTTTAGCGCTTGCAGGAGCCCTTTTCCTTGGTGTTGTCTCCTTCTTTTTCGCAGCAGTCGCTGGATATATTGCAGGTGTCGTTGGTTCTTCAAACTCGCCAGTCTCAGGTATGACAATCGCTACGCTCTTGTTTACCGTAGCATTAGTATGGGTTGTTGGAGACTTCTTCCTCGGATTAGGAACTGAAGAACTCATGCTCGCAACCTTACTCATCGCAGCTATTGTCGCTTCATCAGCAGCAATTGCTGGTGACGTCATGCAGGACCTCAAGACTGGACACATGGTCGGAGCAACGCCGTGGCGCCAGCAAACTGCAGAGATTATTGGCGTGGTAACCGGTGCTATCATCATTGGGCCAACTCTTCAACTTCTTCACAAAGCATTTCGAATTTCCAAAACAGCCTGTGAAATGAATCCTCTTCCTGATGATCCGACCTGTTCAAATGCTTTGTTTGCTCCACAAGCCGAATTAATTGGGGCCATTGTTCAAGGAGCATTTGGAGGAGACTTAAATATCCAAATGGTGATGCTCGGTGCGATTATTGCAGTAGCCTTGATCATGCTAAAAATGCCGGTTATGAGTGTTGCCATCGGAATCTATCTGCCACTCGGTCTATCTGTCCCGATCATGCTGGGTGGTATCATCTCATATTTCGCCCTCAATTCGGCCTACCTTCGGATTGATGGAAACCTCGACGGCCATCCTTCTAAAGAAGCTGAGAAAGCTGGCAAGGAGGTTGAAAATCGTGGCGTCCTCATAGGTGCAGGATTCATTGCAGGTGAATCCATACTTGGTGTTTTAATTGCGGTCCTCATTGTCATGAAAATTAAACTCGATGTCATCTTCGGAGTTTCAACCCTCAATGATTTATTTTCACTCCTCTTCTTTGGTTGGTTTGTTGCAGTATTTATTTGGCTCGCCACACGAGCATTACCGAAAGGTGGTAATCTCTTCAACGAGGCAATATTTATTGTTAAGAATATTACTTGGAAGTTCTTCAATGCCTTCAAACTCAAGAACTTGAAGTGAGTATTTCGAGTTTCATTTCAACTTGAATGAATGAAAACCATCAAAGGGCTCCCGCCAAGCCAAAGGTTTGCGAGCCGATTCCATGACCAAGACAATCTCCGATTTAGAAGAAATTGCACGTAAGTGCAGAGTTGAAATTGTCAAAATGGTGCACCGTGCTCAAGCAGGACACCCAGGTGGTTCTCTGTCTGAAATTGATTTACTTGCTGCATTGTACGCTACTCGAATGCGCGTTCGGCCAGATGAACCAAAATGGGGAGACCGTGACCGATTCATTCTTTCAAAGGGTCACGCTTCACCCGGGATGTATTCGATTCTTGCAGAAATGGGATTCATCTCACATGAAGACTTGAAGTCATACCGAGTTCTTGGAGGAGTTTGTCAAGGGCATGTCGATATGAAATGGTGCCCGGGTGTCGACTTTTCAGCGGGTTCACTCGGCATGGGTCTTTCTTTTGGGATGGGGTGTGCAACTGCAGCCCGTCTTGATGGCAGTGACCGACGTGCATTTGTCATGATTGGAGACGGAGAAATGCAAGAAGGAAGTGTGTGGGAAGCTGCAATGGCAGCAGCACATCATGAACTTGGCAACCTCAAAGTTATTCTCGATCGTAATCGTATTCAAAACGATGATTTCTGTGAAGTTCAAATGCGAATGTTTGACATCCCAGCAAAATGGAAAGCATTTGGCTGGAATGTAAAGGAGATTGATGGTCACAACATGACAGAAGTAATGGAGGGGCTTGATTTCTTAGAAGCACCTGAAAATTGTAATGGGCCGTCGATTCTTATTGCGCATACGATCAAAGGTGCTGGCATATCATACATGGAAAATAACCCATCCTTCCACGGTGCGGCACCAAATGATGAGCAATTTCATCAGGCTATGGTTGAACTCGGGGAGGTGGATGCATGACTCGAATGGCAGCAACACGAGATGGATACGGCCAAGCATTACTCGATTTAGCTGGTAATGAAAAGGTCGTTGTTCTTGAGGCAGACCTTGGAAAGTCAACCAAATCACTTCATTTTAGAAAGGCCTATCCAGATCGCACTATTTCATGTGGAATTGGTGAACAAAATATGCTACTTGTTGGAGCAGGAATGGCAGCTTCGGGATACATTCCTTTCGCCAGCACCTTTGCAATATTTACCGAAAGGGCATTTGAACAAATGCGTAATGGCGTGGCACGTCCAAATTTAGCTGTTCATCTGTGTGGCAGTCACGGTGGCACTCACACGGGTACAGACGGTTCATCTGCACAATCCATCGAAGATTTAGCGATCTTCCGCACTTTGCCAAACGTTGTTGTTATGCATCCTTGTGATGATGTAAGTACACGTGTGTTAACTATGCAACTTCCTGCACTCGGCTCTCCATCCTATATGCGAACTGCTCGTAACAAGACGCCAGTCCTCTATGATGGTCGGGAGGACGAAATCCAAATTGGTAAAGGAATTGTATTGAAAGAAGGGAATGATGTCGCCATTGTTGCTTGTGGAGTTCTGGTATCAGAATCACTCAAGGCTGCTGAATCTTTGAAGTCGGAAGGAATTCACGCTACCGTAGTTGATATGCACACACTCAAGCCAATCGATGGTGAACTCATCGATACGATTGTTACACAATGTGGCGCACTTGTTACTGCCGAGGATCACAATGTCATTGGCGGCCTTGGAAGTGCTGTTGCTGAACATCTCGTAGCCAATACGCTTGCCCCTCTTGAAATGGTTGGAGTTCCAGACCGGTTCGGCGAATCGGGTCAAGCAGATGAAATGCTCGAAGTAATGCAGATCTCTGCTCACTACATTGCATTGGCTGCAAAGAAGGCCATTTCACGAAAGTAAATCTGCTGAAATGCTTTAGTTGAACCGGATGTGTGCGAATCATGTCGAACAAAGATACCCTCGTGAATACAATGCGCGAAGTAGACGCTTTTACCAGTGTTCGGGATTGGGAACAGTTTCACAGTGTGAAGAATCTCATGGCTTCAGTTTCGATTGAAGCAAGTGAATTAAATGAAACTGTTCAATGGTCAAACCCATCTCGTGAGGAAGTGAAAGAGAATCCTCAACTGCTTTCCGACATTGGTGATGAATTGGCTGATGTCATGGTCTATTGTCTACGCTTGTGTTCAATTCTTGGTATCGAACCTATTGAAATGATGAATTTGAAAATTGAAAAAAATAGACTGAAATATCCGGTCGAAAAGGCAAAAGGCAATTCCGCAAAATATACGACCTATGAAGATTGAGGCAATGCTTCAAGCAAATACTTGAAAGAGTGCCTTCTACAACAGTGCAGTATGGAGTTCTTCCTTGACACAGCAGACGTAGATGAAATACGAGAGATTGCCGCTTGGGGAATTCTCGATGGGGTAACCACAAATCCATCACTGATTAAGAAAAGCGGAAGAGATTTCAAGAAAGTCGTTGCAGAAATCGCCTCTCTTTGTGATGGTCCAATCTCAGCAGAAGTTACAGCAATGGATACTGCGGGAATGATCGAACAAGGCCGAGCACTCAAAGCGGAATTACCCGAAAATGTCATCATCAAAATTCCATGCACGCCAGAAGGGCTTGCTGCAACCAAGGTGTTGACAGAAGAAGGAATTGACACAAACGTCACGCTGATTTTCTCGGCAGCACAAGCACTGATGGCTGCCAAAGCCGGAGCAACCTATGTGTCTCCGTTCATTGGACGCATCGATGATACAGGGCACGATGGAATGAACCTCATTGCAGAAATCATGGATACTTGGTCGAATTACCCATGGATTACCACCAAGGTACTTGCTGCATCTATTCGTCATCCAACGCATGTTCTCCAGTGCATACAGCTCGGCGCTCATACCGCAACAATGCCAGCAAAAATTTTCCGCCAATTGATGAAGCATCCACTCACAGAGCGAGGATTAGAAGGTTTCATGAAGGATTGGGCAGAAGTCGAAAAGGCTGGAAATGCTTGATTATCTAAAGATTTAGTAGAAGGAGGCTTCTTGAAGGAAGGCTTCACCCGCTTACTTACGGAGGTCGAAGGATGTCATCGCAACAGGACAAACTCAAACGCCTTTTATCAGGTGATTTTTCTACGGAAGAAATCGCCAATGACCCAATGCTTGTATCTCTTGCAGAGCGAGTGTACGGGATTAAAATTGACCCTGTCATCACATCGAAGCCTCGGAATTTCGTTCCTTCAGCAACAGGATCAAACGCTCCTGTAGTCACGGAAGTTGCACCACCGACCGATATGCTGATTGAAGTGATCGGAGATTTAGCCCCGGCATTACCTGCTCCAAGTATTGAACCATTACCATTGCTGATTCCACCAATCGAAGTGAAAAAGAAGAAAGGGTCTCGAAGAATCGTTCTCGTTGGCTTTGGTTTTGTTCTTCTCAATCTCGTTGGAGTTTGGTCGTACATTTTCGGAAACCTATGTAAGGCGGAAGATCTGTGTCCATCTGATGGTTATACGAAAATAAATTTGATGGACTTTTACAAGGTGAACTCAGGATACGGTTGGTCTGAACCCGTACAAACTGGAGCCTATGGTGTCCCTGATATTGTTGCAGTTGCAGTATGTTGCATTGCTCTCTTGATGACCATGCGCAAATGAGCGTGGTTTTCATGGCCTTTACCATCGATTCCGAACTTGCAGCGTACCTCGGTATGTTTTTGATACTCTGTGCTTTCTTTTTAGAAACGCAGAGCATGATTGACAGTAAAGCATTCGCCTACCTCATGCTAATGGCAATCGGTTCGGGGATTTTGGCAATACGTGCATACTTCATCGAAGAATGGGCCTTCTTCATCTTAGAAATTGCTTGGTTTTGTACAGCAGTAGCCGTATTCATACGGCGTGATTCACAAGAGACTTCGACAAACGCAGAGAAGGAAGTCTAAGACGCATCCAAAGAACTCCAGATTTCGACCGTACCAAGCGTCATCTTGATGAGCGAGTGATGTCCGAGATGAGTTCATGAGCCAAGGACCAGGTAAGGCCAAACGCGGTATTCCATCAAAGGCTGAGAATTTTAATGAATGGTATCCATTCATGGTAGAGGCGGCTGAATTGGTGGATAAGCGCTATCCAATAAAAGGAATGGATGTCTGGAGGCCGTATGGCTGGAAGACCATGAAACTCATTGATGCCTTAACACATGCAGAAATGGAACGTACAGATCACGAAGAAGTTAATTTCCCTCTTTTAATTCCTGAAAACCTATTGGAAAAGGAGAATGCATTGGTTGCACGCCTCAAGCGTGCTCGAGAAGAAGGTGTCGACCCTGATGACCTGCGTGATGAAGATGAAGAAGGTGGATTCAAAAAAGAAGTCTATTGGGTAAAACATGCTGGTGACAATGAACTGGATATTCCAATGTTCCTTCGCCCTACTTCTGAAACGGCCATGTATACGATGTTCCCTCTTTGGATTCGCTCCCACAAAGACTTACCACTCAAAGTCTACCAGATGGTCAATACATTTCGTTATGAAACCAAACAAACCCGTTCATTCATTCGAGTTCGTGAGATTCATTTCTTTGAAGCACATACTGCACATGCAGATGAAGACGGTGCGACACGTCAAATCGAACAAGATTTGGAGATTGTCAATAATGTCATGCATGACTTGTGCCTTCCAATCATCAAGGCAAAGCGTCCGGTTTGGGACACATTCCCTGGCGCTTGGTATACAATCGGTATTGACGCAGTGATGCCAAACGGGCGAACCTTGCAAGTCGCATCTTGCCACCATTATCGAGACCAGTGGGCAAAAGCATTCGACCTCTCCTATGAGAATCTCGAAGCAAAGCAAGAATATTGTCATCAAACCACCTATGGAATGTCAGAACGATTACTCGGCGCTGTTGTTGGCATGCACGGTGATGAAAATGGCCTGATTATGCCACCAGCAGTAGCACCGTTCCAAGTCGTGATTTGTCCAATGATTCGAAAGAACTCTGATGTTGATACTGTTTCTGTAGCTCAAGATATGGCCGTTACACTCCGCAAGCATGGATTGCGTGTGAAGGTCGACACCCGAGATATTCATGCTGGTCAGAAGTACTACGATTGGGAAATCAAGGGTGTGCCTCTCCGGCTCGATGTTGGGCCCAGAGACATTGCACAAGGTACTGCCTTCGCTGCTCGAAGAACAGGTGGTAAAGAGCCAATTCAAATGGATGACTTACCAAATGCTTGTCGACAAATCTTGGACGAGATTGCTGAGGAATTGAGAAAGAGATCATCCGCCCACATGCAAGACGTCATTCAACCTCTTCCCGCCTTTGAAGAAAATGACGGAAATTGGGTAATGAAGGGTGAAATTGAAGATGGGAAAATCTATCAGATACCTTTCGATGGTACGGATGCACATGCAGAAGCCATTGAACGTGCAACTAGCCTAACCTTCCTCGGCGATTCGACAGAAGATTTCGATGAGGATATGCCTTGTCACATGAGTGGAAAAATGACCAAGCGTCGTGTAATTCTCGCCAAGACCTACTGATTCGGATATTCGACATCCCAAATAAATCGAGACCCTTTAATTGGGGTCCACGGGTACATGCATACACAACGGTACTGTTCAATACGAACCACTGTCACCTTAGAGTCCTGAATGCTTGACCAATGGGACTTATCAAACGCAACTCCTGCGGCCAAACATGAATTAGAAGGACTCTTCGTTTCAAAAAGAACCATAGCTTGACCTATGAGGCAGAATTCCAAAAATTGGCTTCTGCTTCTGGAGGATGGTCAGATATTATTTTTGCAAGAGCGACAAGTTGCTTCATCACATGGATGATTTGTTGGAGGTCTCCTTCTTTTTGG
>CALBIL010000097.1 GCA_937892945.1 uncultured euryarchaeote
CGACAGTGCGTTGAGATACATCAACGCCCCAGACATTGAAACCAGCATCATGGAACCCAATGGCAGTTGGTAGTCCAACATACCCTAAGCCGATTACCCCGATTGACTGCATCATACTACCGTAATTTAATGGCACATGGCGGAGTTAATGAAAACATCTGTAGAGAGAGATGTTTTAGACTGTTTCCTCCTTCCATTTAGAGAGGTGGGTAAAAAATATAGGTATCGGGTATATTAATAACAAACAATTCGGTTTATTCATGTCCGTGAAATGGGGTTACCTCACAGTTGAAGTTGGAAATATGGGGAGAACAATTTTTGAGAATGGAATTCTGGCTAAAAGCCATACCAAAAATGCAGACCTTACCCCTCTTCCGAAAGAACTTTGGAATTCGAATGGCAAAGCAATGATACATGAAGCAAAAGGCGCCTTGATTAACCATTATGGTGGCATTGGCTGGGAATTAGTATCAACGAATTTCGGCGAGAATTACGAAAACACATATATCTTCAAAAGAAAAGATAGTAAATAATTTCAAACAAGTATTGTATGGGTACCAGTTCCGTCCGTTAAAGTAATTTCAGTAGAATCTCCTTTCGTGCGGGATATAAATTCAAATGTTGATGCTTCTCTTTTAGAAGTAAATCGGATATACTTACCTCTAGTTCCTTCATTAAAGAAATAAGTTGCTTGCTTTGAAGGATTTAAGTCAAACACTGTGGCTATGATTTGACTTGCCCCTTTCGATTCGATACAAACCGAAACAGATTTTTCCAAGGTATGCCCATCGGTTGAGACCCATCCTTGTAATTCGGGCTTCATAGCCCCTTCGAAGGTTTTGATCGGACCATCAAATGGGAAAAGTTGGTGCATTTTAGCAACTGGCATTCCTTCTTTGTTGGATATGAACGCTTCAGAACCTCCATCAGAACTCAAAGAAAGTTGCGGAGCCATTTGGAACCATTGACGGTAAACATGCGGTTGTGCAGAAGACATGCAATCGAGAACAAGCATAAAATCACCGGGACTGTAAACTATTTTTCTCTTATGGTTAATTTCGACCTCCACTGCATCTTCATTCTTGACCTTATTATGTGGAATTTGAGGAGAAACGAGACGTTTACGTTCAACTTCTGCTTCGATCATAAGACAATTACCGACTTCAATAACTGAAGTAATGGCGCTTCCAAAAGCATCATTTCTAAATCTTGAGTAATTCAATCCATCTATTTCCAAGCAATTGTGAGCTCTTGTGGATTCGATATACATTCGCTCCGGGAGGTCATATTGGTATGTAAACGTACCAGGGTCTACCAAAATTTCAACACCATTATCGAATAATTGAATATTAAAATCATCAGCATGTTTGTGCTGTCTCGAATGAAAACTTCCGTTGAAAGCAAGATAACTTTGAGGGATTTCTGATTCAGAATAATGACTATGAATTACGAGACCCCCTTTTTCAAAATATTTCAAACCGGGTGGTGAAACTGCAGCATCTCGAACCACATTTAGTTCAAAATTAGCCCTGTCTTTGATTGGTATTTGAGGAGTATCTCCAAAAGGTAAAATATTTCCATTGGGCATTGCAAACCACTTTGCAGCTTCAACTGCACCTTCTGCGAGGTGAGTGAATTCGATTGATTCTGCCATGAAACCTGAATTTAACAGCAATGAAACATAATTAGTCATAAAGATATGATACATTGGAGAATGTTCTTTGTGGAGATAGTCTTCTGTGAAATGTTCTTCTAGCATGATTCTGATCTTGTTAATCGCAAAGGTAGAAGCAGAATCAGACGAAGTAAGGAATGGCAATAATTTCCCTAATGAAAGAAGCCCGGCCATTTGAAATAATCCATGATTCGAGTGCATTGCAATTTTCTCTTCTTCCATTAATTCACGAATATGGAGTTCAGCAGTCACGATGAGTGCAGCAATATCCTTGATATCTTCCTCTTCTTCAATGGCTCGACGAATAATGTATGCTAATTTGGTCGCTCTCTGTCCTACTGCCATGTCATACCAAGCAAAGTCATCGTCTTGAGAATCAATTATGAAACAATTAATCCAGTCTAATATGTGAGAAAAAGCACTCTCGTACATTTCATCGCTTTTTTCTAAAGAATCAAAATTTAACACCGCATCTAAAACTAACCAAGCTTGTACTTTATACCTAACGTTACGGGAAAGAACTGAAAATTTTCCCCAGTTCATTGGCGATTTGAGTTCAATTCTAATTCCTTGTGACAAATACCCCATCTGTAATGCTTTTTGTGCAGATTTAAGCGGATCCTCGTGATAGGCTGTGCTTTCGTTAAGATAAACCGGGGGAGAAGAATTAGCCAAACTCTTTCTTAATTCGGAATGAAGTAAGGACTCAAGGTCCGTTTCAGCCCCCCATTCTGAAATACCAACGCATTGCAAAGCACACTGTATGACTCCGTCGTTGTGAATCTGGTCGAAAAAATCCTGAGCATGCGAGGATAATTTATTTCCTTCCATTGATTCACCCCTGATTAAAAATTTAATGAGTCGTATTCCATTTACCTTTTATTTAACTTGATATTTCGGTCGTAAATCGAACATAACGAGATGCATCATACCACTTGTCATGTTTAAATTGCTGGATTTTGAAGATACAGTCGAGGTGTTCTGGCAAATCCGAACGTAAACATGAAAATGATTCTAAATTCTCAAACTCTTCCATGAGAATGAATTGTTTCAGTTTATTATCAAAAATCACAAGTCGCATATTTTCAATGATTTGGAATTCTTCACCAAAATCAAAGTGTAATTTTTCTTCAGAGATGTACTTTTTCTGGTATGGGAACTCAATCCAATGTATGCTGTCTTCAGTAAGTGCTTCATAATGAGACACGGCTTCAATAATTGGTCCATCAAAGATAAGCTCGCCTTCATTCATAACAAGCCCTCGTTCACAAATAGAGGTAACAAGACTGAGCCCATGAGAGCACATGAGGAGAGTTGGAATTTCGCTTACCATTGCATTCATTCTAGCTTTTGATTTCTTTTTGAATTCTCGATCACCAGCCCCAAATGTTTCATCGATGATGAGAATATCGCTGCGCAAATCGGAGATAAATCCAAAACCTAATTTACCTTTCATTCCACCAGAATATCCCAAATATTTACGTTCAAAAGCCTCTCCAAGTTCAGTGAATTGTTTTACAGATTCAGTAAATTGTTCAATATTTTCTTTTTTGACGCCGTAAGCTGGAGCAAGTTGTCGGATATTTTCTCTTCCAGTTAATTCCGAGTCAAATCCGGGGTCAACTCCTGATAAGAAAATGACTCGTCCGTCGATAACAACAGTTCCTGATGCAGGACGTAAAAGACCGGCTAAACATTTCAGGAGAGTAGATTTACCTGAACCATTCCGACCAATAATTGCGACATGTTCCCCTTTTTCAAGTGTAAAATTGATATTCTTTAGAGCGTGTATTGTTTGCCTTTTACCAAAAGAAAAAACCTTGTCACGAGTGTATTCATGGTAGTCCACAGAGAGGTCTTGGACATCGATTGCAGAAGATTCTACGACCATGTTGTCATCCTCCAACGTAATTTATCAATACGGACTAAACCAATATATGTCGACAGCCCGAGAATACATATAAGTGCTGCGAAAAGAAGCATACTCAAATCTGGAAAAGTAGAATCTACACCGGCAAGATAGCGTGCTAATTCAGCGAAATAAGCAAACGGATTATATTGATTGATTTGGTAATGGATTCCCTCCATTCGAACCATTGGATACATAGCAGGAGACACATAAAATCCGAGCCTTAGCATGTATGAAACCACATTCTGTAAATCAGGGATCTGATTAACAATTGGAGAAATTACAACACCAAGTCCAAAGAAAAGAAAGCCCATTACCTGAGCGAGTAATACGAAGACAATACCATCAAAAGGTTCTGTTCCAAAAGCCAATACTAAAATGACGGCAATCAAAATCGTTTGTAGAAACACATCAATCATACGATGATAAACCTCGGCAGTCATTACCACTCGAGTAGAAATACGTTCTGCTTTGAAACCGCCGTTCAACTCTTTAATGCACCCCATGCCCTTGAGTAACGAGGATTGGAACACTCGATACATTGTAACTCCGAGTAAAATACTCGCTGCGTTTGGATTTGATTTCACCACCGAAAAAACAAACAGATAAATCATTGAAATAATGAATGGGTCCAAAACCATCCAGAGATACCCTAAGAACCGACGTCTTGTTGCTTTTCGAAATTTAGAACGAACAATAAAAGAGATTCGAGCCTTATCAATTTCCTTATTCGAACTATCTGGTTTGCCCGTTAATAGGCAAGTAGATTCGGAGATTTCCAGTCGCATTCTGTCGCCCCGATATCGATTAGAAAACTAATAAGCGATGCTAACCCTCATTTCTTTTAATATCTATTGACAAACCCTATGTAAAGATGGAATTTAGCAAAGACATGACCCCAAGGCGACTCCCTATTTTCATCGCAACTCCTTTTATTGGACAAGGAGATATTCTAAATGAAGAATGGATTGATGGGCGCATTGCTTTGTTTGAAGCTGTGACTAAAAATTCTTTGCTAAATCTCCTTGATGAAGATGTTCATTGGCTCATATTTCTTGGACGCAAGCCAACTCAGAAAGTCGTCATATACGCTGAAAGGGTGTTTGGGGGCATTGAAAACATCCATGTTCTAAAAGTACAATTTGATGCGAATAATATCAACTCTAAGGCCAAACAAATATCTCCTGTAGAGCGATACATTACCATTCTAATAGCAGATGATGATGCATGGCCGAATGATTACATCACCACAATTCGTGAAAAAGCAAACACGTTACTTGAAAATGGAGACGAACATGCAGGTCTCACTTTTGCAAACGGCCTCGAATGGGTGATGGCCGATCAAGTAGATATTCACTTTTTACAAAAATCAGGATTCAAAATTTTGAGAAAACAGAATCTAGTCGAGTACAGATATCCATGGCTTGGATGTGGCTTCTTTGTATTACAAACAAAAAACCGTCCTTTTACCTCAATATGTAATGCCCACCCTACAATTCCGAAATGGCTGGAAGAAGAAGGATTCAGTGTTCATGTATCTGAAGAACCAAAGCGTGCTTGGCTGTATAACCGACACCAACTTTCTGCCTCAAGCTTAGTGAAGTCGGAAAATGAACCGCTCGACTTTTCTCTTGCCGAACTTGAAGAAGAATTTGGAATTGATGCCACCAAAGTTGCTGCTTGGTCATCTTCACGTTTCAGTTCATACTACAGCGAAAAGGCTCAAGGGGTAGGGATGTTGGACATGTATGAATTTCCCAACTTGGATGATTTTGTACACATGCCGTTCAAATCTTTTTTCTTCAATAATGAATACCTTGTAATTGACACAGCGAATCAATTCAATATTCGAGGTCCTTGTAGAGTTAGAATCTACAACATTACTACCAAACATTATGAATTGTTATTTAATTTCATTTCGACAAATGAAAGCAAACTGCGATTTCATAAATCCATGTTTAATCGAGAACAAGAATACAAGTTTGATGTACAAAAAAGTGTTGATGGAACATGGACAAGAGTCATGCCTTACGTGTTAATCAAATTCAAAGAGCTTGACCACCCTTTAACTATCGAAAAGAAAATGGAATCGATACTCAGTCCTTGTGTCTCGTCTCCAGAGGAGACAAAATGCAGGGTGGTCCTGACAACAAAAGACTCTTCTTTTCGATTAGAATTACCTACCCAAAGGTTCCAACAATGTATCCTTGATTCTTCGCTTTTGTCTTCGACCTTGGAAAATACATTGACAATTCACATCATGAGAGATGGACAATGGGAACTCGAATCTACAAAAACCTTGTAACATCAGCCTTACTGAGGATTGGGAATTGACTATCCAATCACTGCATTAAGCATCTTTCTCTTCGTCAAGGTTATATCAATTTGTACATTCGGATGGTTATCCACTTGGCATATGGAATTATTTCATATGCCGATTATGGACTGGAACTGTGAAAACATGAACAAAGATGACCTTGTGAAAGTCCTCGGACGAGATGAACATTCAGCCTTACTTGATATTAAGAAAGATCCATTCTTCAAGGACAAGAAAATCCTCATCACTGGTGCAAATGGAAGTATTGGCACACATTTGATAGAGATTTTTGAAGAAGTTGGAATCGATTATTTGGCTACGGATGTAGAGGGCAACATGGAATACCTAGATATCACAAACTTCAGAGATTGCGTGTCGATAATTCGAAAATATAATCCTGATTTCATCGTAAACATTGCTGGCCTCAAATACGCAACTAAATCTGAACATCAAACCTGGAAAACTGTGCAAGTAAATATTGAAGGGACAAAGAATTTGTTGGATGCCTGTGCAGGTAACACAAAAGTAATTCTCACATCAACATGTAAATCATGTAACCCTGAAATTGTATATGGTGCCACAAAACTCATCGCTGAGAGGATGGTGTTGAACAGTGGAGGAAGTATCGCACGATATTTTAATGTAGTTCAAAGTCAAGGAAATGTGTTTGAAATCTGGAACAATGTTCCAACTGATGAGCCAATCAAGGTTGTTGATGAATGCAACAGATACTTCATTTCTGTAGACGAAGCATGCTCTCTCGCCATGTTTGCAATGGTGAATGGATCTGGAAGATATATCGTTAACACACCTCATCATCGAAATATGGGGGATGTTGCACAAGCACTGTATCCAGTTCGGAAAAAGAACTTCATTGCACGCAGGCGTGGTGATAGAAAAGACGAGATTTTTTTGGCGACGTCAGAAAACGAAACGAGATTACTCTTAAAAGACTCCGTGCTGCACATTATTGGAGATCATGACCGGAATGTAGATTTCACTGGTTGAAGAGTTGATTCTTAATGAGCGAAAATTCAAACAGGTCTAATCTCTCAGAGAACTGTGTCTTATTCTTTCCATCCAATAAAAAGTATGACAACAGAGAGGTGGTCATAATTGTCTGATATATCTGAAAACTTTTCAGTACATCCTTCCGCTATTATTGAGGGCGAGGTAGTTCTTGATGAAGGTGTTAAAATCGGTCCATTTTGTCATATAATTGGGCCAGTACAAATCGGTAAGCAAACGTCAATAGGCTCTTTCAGTTATATACGTGGTCCTGCGGAAATAGGTAAAAGAAATCGAATTAATCCACATTGTATCATTGGAACTGAACCCGAAAGTAGAGATGCAACCCCAACTGGTAAAATAATCATTGGAAATGATAATGTTTTAACTGAACTGACTGTTGTTCAAAGAGGTACGGGAGAGCGTGATACCGAGATTGGGAATGGTAATTACTTAATGGATAATGTTCATATCGCGCACGACAACAAATTAGGAGATGACATCACTATTGCTCCAAATGTAGTATTGGCCGGGCATGTAATAATTCAAGATGGTGCTACTGTTGGCATAGGTAGTTCTGTACATCAGTTTTCTACAATAGGGGCATATTGCATGATTGGAATGAATTCAATAGTCACTAAGGATATTCCACCATTCGCATTGGTGGCAGGAAGTCCTGCAGAATATTTACGATGGAACACATATCAATTGGAAAAACTTGGCCTTGGAGAGGACCCGTCAGGTGAATTATATCAACGCTATATGACGGATTTTGAGCATTTCTCGAGACGAAAGGTGATTTCAATTGTTTGATATTGGAGATAAAGCTTCTCGAACCAGAACGGTTACTGAGGAAGATATCGTTAATTTCGCCGAAGTTAGTGGAGACCATAATTCAGTGCATCTTGACGAAGAATACGCAAAAAATAGTATTTTTGGTAAGAGAATTGCACATGGAATGCTAGGTGCCAGTTTCATTTCTTGTGTTCTGGCCAATGATTTGCCGGGAGATGGAACAATTTATCTTTCACAATCTCTAAGATTCTTGAAACCTATATCAATAGGTGATGAGGTCATTTCAACTGTTGAGGTTTTGAGTATCGAAGGAAAGAAAGTCAAACTAAGTACTACTTGCAGCGTTGAAGGGGATAATGTGATCGAAGGAGAGGCCATCGTGTTATTTAGTGAGGGGAAATAAGTTGCCAATCAAGATAGCCCAACCACAATTGAGTGAAGAGGAAATATTCGAGGTTTCACGGGTAATTAGAAGTGGAATGATTGCAAGTGGCCCTGAGACAAAGTTGTTTGAGGAAGAGTTTGCAGAATTTGTAGATGTGCGCTTTGCCTGTGCAGTGAATAACGGAACTGCAGCATTGAATCTTGCATTATTGGCCGTAGGAATTGGCCCAGGGGATGAAGTCATTACCACTCCAATGACCTTCATTGCTACTGCAAATGCAATCATGAGTTGTGGAG
>CALBIL010000098.1 GCA_937892945.1 uncultured euryarchaeote
AAAAACGATGCTTGCTGCAGGACTTGTATGCTTACTTCTGAGCGGCGGGCTTTCCATGCTCTCTACAGGTGGAGTCCAAGATGCAGTAGACGAAACATTTGCGACCTACACAAAAGATACAGCATGTGCAAACGATGATTGTACAGAAGCAGAGCCTGATTGGGCAGTTTCTACTTCTCAGCGGGACTATTCCGCTTGGTCAATCTCAAATCTTGACGATATGATGGCCAACGGTTCAGAACCGACCTACGATGAGCTTGGGCCGTTCACTTACGATATTACCAGTACCAAAACCATTACTGGCTATGATGAAACAAATGGCACTCTGACATACACTCAAGTCAAGTCACATCAATGCGCTGCAGAAAGTGAAAATCCTTGTGACACTCCTGTAACTCAAATCAACATTGGATTCCAACCACAGGTGATCGGCGCAACAGGAATGGCAATTAATGGAATTATGGATGCGACAAAGGCTGGATTCGCTGCTGGTGCGATCGGTAATGAGATGGAATCCTTCTCCGCTGGAAAAGCAACAGCAGATGGAATTGCAACTTCTTACGGTGGTATCCAAATGGGCGCAATGACCGAAGGAACACCAGTCGATGCTGCAAACGCATCAATGATGATCGGAAAGGGCTGGTATGATGCATTTGATGCATTCTTTGCTCTCACGAACGGTTCACAAATGAACAATATGACTGGAAATGAAGAAATGATAACCTACACCCAAGCCATTCAAGCCGCTCAATTAATGGCAGCAGGTGGACCAGGAAACGAATCGGCAATTACATTCACAGGTAACCAATCTATTGGTAACCTCTCCGCTGCATTTGAGACAGCAATGATGCCAACTGGCGAAGATGCTTCACTTACCAGCATGCAAGGCGTTCTCATCCTTGCTGGTCACTGTAACGCTTTCGCTACCGCAACTTATGGTGAAGTCATGGCTGATGCAGCAAATGGCTTTGCAAACGTTGGGACAATGCAAAGAGCAAGTATCTGGGGCTATGCATCCGCTGACATCAACGCTACAATCGCAACAGACTTTGCGGTATGTTTCGGTGTTGGAGGAACATTCTCAATGACTCACGGTGGGGCTGATGATGATTGGTTCCAAGATCCTCTTGCAGTCAATGCTTCAACACGTATGATGAACTATCTTGGTGTTGACATCGATAACACAGTTGCAATGGGTCTTCTCTTTGGTGGACAAGGAACTGCCATGCCAACAGGTATCCTTGCAACCAATGCAGTTGACGAGGATGATTCTCCAACTGCTTTCGGAATTGCAGCATTTGCAGGCATGGACTCAGCCACGGCAATGACAACCTACGGCCTCGATGCAACACAATATGCTGCAGTCGGAGCATGGGTTGGCGGATGGTTGACAAGCACAAGTGCTCTTCCAATGATTCTCCTTGGTGGAAGTGGTACAATGACTGCAGAACAATACGTCAATATTTCCTTTGGCGCAGAAGATCCAGTCAACCCCGGTGAGTATCTTGCCAGCAGCCTGAACTTAGGAGGTACATGGGGACTTATCGGTGCATCTTTTGGCGCTCCGGCAGTCGAGTTGACCGCTGCCCAATCAGGTAACCTCCTCTATGGTCCACTTGGACTCACAACTTCAGCGGGAGCAACAATATTCCTATACGGTGAACTATCTGGAAAAACCCCTCCAATTGATTTCACCACAATGCAAGCCGGACCACAAATGGAATGGAATGCTTCAACGATTGCAACACTCTACGGAATCGATGTAAATGCAGCAAGCGCAGTTCGCGCTTTGATGATGGGTCCAATCTATGGCGAAACATCAGAATCGTTCGTACCAGGATTTTTGATGAGTTCATTCGGAACGACGCAGTATTTGGAACAACCTGTGAGTGCGTGGTTATTCGGATGGCACGATCCAGTTAGCGCTTTCCTTGCTTCTGGAAACCCAATGGACATGACGGTTGGATGGGCTTCTCTCGATACCAATGAAACATACTACGGCTCTGACGGAGTTCTCAATGGTAACGGAACATCATACACAATTTGCACTGGAGAAGTTGCAGGATGTGACAAAGGAGAATCTGTATTAGAAGATGGCTCCAACGAATTGCCATGGCATAACACCAGAATGCAAGCAGCAACCTTTGGATTGATTGGAGTTGAATACCTCGACGGTGCAACCGGCGGATTCCTTACAGGAACCGACGACAAGGTCGATGTATCAGGCTATGCAGTCGTTCCAGTTACTTGTGACGCAACAGGAACCGTTGAAAATATTCCAGTTGATGTTTGTACGGCATCTGTTGAAGCAACAACACGTTCCATTCAAGCAAAGAACTTGAAAACATTCACTTTACTAGATGCAACACCGAGCGCTCTACCAATTTTCTTGGGCAGCGATATTACATTGAAGAGTGAAAAACTATCTGGTTTGATTATTGCTGGTGAATCTACAACAACATTCTACTTGGACACCCGTCAAAATACAAACATGACAACACCTCCTCAAATGTCTGATTTGAATAAGGTTTTCACAATCAAGTCATCATCGATGATAGGTGCTGCAGATGCTGATGAAATGGAAAGTTCAATCGTGACCAATCAGGAAACGTTCACATATTGGACAAACTTCGACGTCCCAACAGATTACTTAGCACCACTTCTTTACATCGGTGCAATTGTCTGTTTGTTGATGGCAACCCGAAAAGACGAGTGAAACATACATTCATCTTACGATGAATTGAGTGCGTGAGCGCTCAAAGTTTCGACGAATCGACGTCTTTATTGACGCGGTGACATTGTGATCTTGTCGTAACGTGCCCACTGACTTGGTTTTGTCACAGTTGAGAGTGCATAGCACTCAGTAATGTGAGAATTCCACGCCTTCAATGGCATGGGTGACTTTGTGACCTTGGTCATGAACGTGCCCGATGACTTGTGTGCCGATCATACGCTCGTTCAACCAAGCACAGATTGTTTCAGCGTGCTGCTTTGATACGGCAAGAATCATTCCAGTGCCCATGTTGAAGGTTCGATACATCTCACGAGTCTCGACGCCACCGACTTCTTGTAACCACTCAAATTCTGGGTGAGGGGCTAAAGGCGAACCGATATGCCAGCCGAGAGAGCCATGGAGTCGGAGAAGATTGGAGAGACCACCGCCAGTGACGTGGCAGATAGCACGTATATCCGAAAGGGCGAACTCTGATTCAGTGGTTTCAGCATGCTTCAAAAGGTCAACAATAGGGTCGCAGTAAATCCGTGTTGGATTCAAGAACACTTCACCAAGGGTGAATTGTGAATCATCGTTTCCTTCGAAATGCATGACACTGCGGCCAACACTGGCTACATTGAACGGGGCATTATCGGTATATTGGTGTCCAGCATGTTCCATAACTCGCCGAACCAAAGAATAGCCATTCGAGTGTACGCCCGATGAAGGAAGTCCAATGAGTACATCTCCAGATTCCAAATGTTCTCCAGTGATGGCATTGCCTTTCTTGACGTAGCCAAGCGCAGTTCCTGAAAGGTCAAGTTCAGTTACTATACCAGGTAAAGATGCAGTCTCTCCTCCAGCTAAAGTCACTCTTGCCAATCGGCAAGCCTCAGCGAGCGATGCTCCAAGAGCCGCATGAATTTCAGGGTCGGGTTTTGGAACAGCCACATAATCAACAAAAGCAATTGGTTCAGCGCCAACGCACAGTAAATCATTGACGTTCATGGCCATACAATCAATTCCAACACCACCCCACTGTTTGAGCAAAGATGCGATTTGTAATTTACTTCCAACTCCATCCGTAGCAAGAGCGAGCAAAGAATCTCCGAATTCGATTAATCCACCAAAACCACCCGGTAGGTCGACTGGTGCACCAGGTGTTCCCGCAGGACGACTGGATGCGCTCAGTGATGCGATAAGAGAGGCGACAGCAGCCCCTTCAAGGTCAATATCGACACCAGCACTCGCATAGTCCATGGGTTCGGCCATACCACCTTCAAAAGAAGGCGTTTGAAGAACTCACCGCCTCGGTAATGTGTTGAAATTACGACAAGACATTGGATAATTTGGCAAAACTCGAGTCTAATCTAAAGTCAATTCCTGAATGCGTACCATCGAATTCTTCCCATTGGTGAGGGACTTCAAGAGCCATTAAACGTTCAACAAATCGCCGACTTCCATATTGGATGTGATATTGGTCTCTGTTACCACAATCAATGAAGAAGCACTTCAATTGGGCAAGAGAATCATGTTCGGATTCAATCAGAGTGAGTGGGTCATAGTTCATCCAACGTGCCCATGCTTCTTCTTCAAGAACTGCCGTCTTTTCATCAAGTGGTAATCTAATACCGAGAGGATTGTCTTCAGTCGGTGGTTGCGGATCATAGGAGGCAGCCATTGCACAGATCATCAAGGAATGAAAATCAGGTCCAGATAGTGAAGCAGCATTTCGAATATGTTGGACATAACCAGCAACGCCACCAAACCGCTGTACGTGAGTTAATGTTTCAGCAAAAGTTGGTAAGAACATTGTTTCAAAACCAACATCGCCTGAGTGACAAGCGATGGCATCCCATGCACCCGGTTGAAGCATGACGTTCATCAAAGCCCCGTATCCACCCGAAGATTTCCCAATTAGGCCGAAATTTCCATTGGTCAAATAGCGCGATTGAACTGCAGGCTTCAGCGCCTCAGCGAGCCAAGTTGACCATTTTCCAAGTACGGGTGAATCAACGAATTGATTCCCGCCAAGGGAGGTGAATGTATCAGGCATTACCAAGACTACGGGGGCCATCTCTCCAGACTTTACTAATCGCTCATGCCGTTGCGGTAATGTTTCTGCGAACGCTTTCCATCCTGCTCTTGCAGGGCCGGATGAAGTAAATGGAGCCAGATAAATCAAGACCGGTAACTCTTTTCCTTGTTCCATTAGTTTGATTCCTTCAGGCGAGATGTGTGTGAGAATTTCACGTTCGGTAGGATCGCCTAATCTATTTTCCAAAAGTGGGGAGTCGAGAACCCAACGTTCCAAACGACCACTGACAGGTGCAAACGAATGCTTCGGCATGGTTCAAGCGACGGCCTCCTTCCTCATCTTATCTGCGGTTGTGGCCCTTTGGCAGTGGACATGAATTTCCAGTGTAAACGATGGCCGTCATACCTCACATTCTCCAGTGGAAACGATGGGGTAGGGTTTCCGCGAGGCTATGGCTAAATACGGTAGGCAATAATGTTGGGAAGTCGGGACCCAATCCCGCGATTCATAGGTGACCAAAATGCTTCAAGAATTCGACCTTCCTGCACGCTGGACTTCTTTGATCCAAGACCACTTTGCCGAGTCTGTACACAATCTCGCTCAAATGTGGCCAGACGAGCAATCGCTTGAAGTTTCATACCGTGTCATCGAAGGCTTTGATCATGAATTCGCACACGATATCGTCCAACACCCAGAACTCCACTTCCATGCATCAAACCAGGCCCTACGCCAATTCCTAATGGATGCAGGTCACAGCACGATGTACCCCTTTGTTCGAATCATTCACCTTCCCGTTGACCAAGTTCGAACCGTCTCTCAATTACGAGCCGACGACATCGGAATCATGCTCGCAATCGATGCAGTAACGACTAAAATTTCTGGAGTTCGTCCGCGAATTTATGCAGCGACTTTCGAATGTGTTGCTTGTGGCCACTCCATGGTCATCAATCAACCCAATGAGCAGGAATTGATTGAACCAATTGAGTGTCAACAATTGGATGGAGGGTGCGGTAGAGCAAAACGTCAAACTCGCTTTGAATTAAATCAGAAAGATTCAATCCTTATCAATTCACAATTTATGGAATTACAAGAATTGCCTGAGCAAATGAAAGGTGGAATTCAGCCAGAACGAATCACCTGCATTGCAGAACATGACTTGGCCGGAAAGCTCAATCCTGGAGACCGTGTCAAAGCCAACGGAGTTTTGTTCATTCGTTCACAAAGGAAAGGCGGAAAAGACACTCCAGTGTTCGATATCTTCCTTCGCATTCATTCAATTGAACGGCAAAACATTCCTCTCGAAGAAATTGTCATCACTGAGGATGAAGAATTAGAAATTAAGGAATTTGCACGCCGTCCGGATATTTTCGAACTTTTCACCAACAGTATCGCTCCTTCGATTTTTGGAATGAACTATGTAAAACAGTCCTTGGCGTTACAATTGTTTGGTGGTGTTGCCCGACTCAATTCCGATGGAACTCGGAATCGTGGTGATATCCACATTTTACTGATGGGCGACCCTGGGGTGGCAAAATCACAATTACTCAATTACATGTCAACTATCTCGCCACGTGGTCGATTCACTTCGGGACAATCAGCATCCGCTGCAGGTTTGACAGCAGCTGCAGTTCAGGACCCTGCTGCTGATGGGCGATGGACTTTGGAGGCTGGAGCATTGGTTCTTGCCGACCTTGGCTTAGCCGCTATTGACGAATTCGACAAAATGAATGAAGGCGATCGTTCGAGTATGCACGAAGCAATGGAACAACAGAAGATTTCGATTTCTAAAGCAGGAATTAACGCGAGCCTCCGCACTCGTTGCGCAGTTTTGGCTGCGGCGAATCCAAAGAACGGCCGTTTTGAGGATGTGTCTGAAGTTCCATTCACTGCTCAAATTAATCTCGCTCCGCCTTTGGTTTCACGATTCGATATCATTTGGCTGTTGACTGATAAGTCCGATCAGGAAAAGGACGCAAAAATTGCTCACCACATCATCAGTAACCGTTTACAGGGTGTCAGTGAATTACTTGTCAATGAAGGCAGTGCACCAGATCCGACCAAGACATCATCTCGTTCAGGTGTGGAAAAGAATGATGAGCATGGAGAAGTACTTTCCCGTGATTTAATTCGAAAGTATATTGCGTATTCGAAGCGAACAGTTCATCCTCACCTTGAACAAGATGCGCGAGATGCTATTGTCAATTTTTACGTCGAAACTCGAAAACAAATCGGGGACTCGAACGACAGCGTTGCCATTACCGCACGTTCTCTTGAGGCGTTAGCCCGTTTAGCAGAAGCCAGCGCTCGTATCCGTTTATCCCAAGTCGCAACGCTTGAAGATGCGGAAAGGGCAGTACGAATGACTCGATTTTGGCGAGAAGAACTCATGGGTGGAAATTTCGATGAAACAACTCTTGTAACCGGAAAGAAAGGAACCGTTCGTAACCGAGAGAAAGCCATCATGGAAATTGTAGCTTCCTTAGCAGCAAACGGTGGGGGAATTGCTCAATTGCTTGAAGTCTTCAATGAAGCAGAACGATACGACATCGACAGAGCAACCGCAGAAGATGTTATCGACAAACTCTGCCAACATGGGCGAATGCTCCGACCCTCGGGTTACGATACCTTACAAATTGCTTGAATGTGAAGGGTTGTAGTCTTGAAGGATGAACGACTCCGGCATAATATGGCCGACCCAATTCGCACTGAGCCAATCGGCGATGTCGATGATGCCACTGCGCTTGAACCGTTACAATTGGGCTTCATGTGTGGCATTGAAGTTCATCAACAACTCGCAACAGGTAAACTTCATTCTCGCCAACCAGGCGTTCTTTACGATGTTACCATCGATACCGTCCCTGAACAGTGGAACCGTTACCAGCGTCGCTTAAGGGCGGCTCGTGGCGAAGGTGGAGCAATTGATATTGCGGCTCGATTTGAATCTCGCCGCAACCGCTCATTTGTCTATGTTCAATCTCCAAACTCCGGCTTGATTGAATTGGATGAACAACCCCCACTCCCACTTGATAAGGAGGCGGTTTCGATTGCGTTAACGGTCTCAGCACTCCTTGAGGCAAAGCCGGTTTCTCTCCTGCAAACGATGAGAAAAACCGTCGTCGATGGTTCAAATACCAGCGGATTCCAACGAACTTCTTTAGTTTCTACCGATGGCGTTCTTCAAACCGAGACCGGACCAGTTGGCGTTGATGTATTGTGCCTGGAAGAAGACAGTGCGCGTAAACTCGACACGCTATCAACAGGTAATGGAGAGCAAGTCATTTACAATTTAGACCGTTTGGGTTTGCCATTGATTGAGATAGCCACAGCGCCGGATGTCCAGACACCAGAACATGCAAAAGAAACTTCGATGGCACTTGGAAGATGTTTGCGTCAAACCCGTCAAGTTCGTAGAGGACTTGGTAGCATTCGTCAAGATCTCAACGTTTCTTTGGCGTGCGGCGACCGTGTTGAAATCAAAGGTTGTCAAGATTTGTCATGGATTCCTCGAATCATTCGTCTTGAAATGGCTCGTCAATTACATTTCTACAGGCTTGCCAATGAGTTGCGCGCTCTTCTCTCATTACCAGCCCTCGCTCCTGACCGTAGAAGTGACGATATAACTCTCGAAACTGAAGTCGCACAAGCTGTTGAGGCGCATCTTCCACTCGTGTTGGCCGATGTCAGTGAATGTTTCACCTCATGTGAATCCAAAATGGTTCAAACTGGTTTAAAGCAAGGTTTCACTATGCTTGCCCTCCCACTCCCCGGTCTTGCTGGAAAGTTTGGTAGCAAATCTTCGGATAAAGAAGGGGCTCAAATGCCTCGTCTTGGTCGAGAATTAGCAGGAGCTGCAAAACTTGCAGGGGTGAAAGGTGTTTTTCATTCTGATGAATTACCCGCATACGGAATTGAATTGGAACATGTAGGCGCAGTTCGAACACACCTCGCTCTCCAATCAAGCGATGGTTTCATCCTGTGCTTAGCCCCTCAATGGCAGGCAGAATTGGCACTTGAAAGCGTGCTGTCTCGAGCGCGTATGGCATGGCATCGAATCGCTCAAGAAGTTCGTAATGTGGTGGTCAAGAAAGGGGCACCCGAAGATGGTACAACCACGCCTATGCGGCCCTTGCCAGGAGGCGCTCGCATGTATCCCGAAACCGATGTGCCGGTTTTCATTCTCAGCCAGGAACGATGGCAAGAAACCCTTGATTCCCTGCCGATGACGGACAGTGAACGGCGTGAGCGTATTTCTGAATACGACATTTCTGACGACCAAGCAAGTCAATTGTTGGCAAGAGAATTGGATGACCTCTTCGTCGAATACGCCTCTCAATTACCCCACAAAGGTTGGGCGAGTGTGCTCATGGAAAACGATACAGCAAAACCAGAACTTTGTGCCAACGTCATGGCCGTTAAGGAAGCAGGTCTCATTACTCGAGAATCGATCAATGAAATTATTGAACACTTCAAAGATTTGAATCCAACCAGTGAACAGATTGCTGTGTATGGTGAGGCGCATGGTTTCAAACCCGCAGATGAAAGCGATTTAGGGGCGGTCATCGAAGGCATCGTCGCTGAACGGGCAGAGTTTGTCAAAGAGCGCGGCATGGCTGCAATGGGCCCCCTCATGGGTGTCGTGATGCAGGCAGTTGGTGCCGCAGATGGTAAAGTCGTCAGTGCCCTTCTTCGACAAGCGATCCAGAAGATTTCGGAGTGATTCTCATGTTTCGACGCTTGATGGCGTTGCTGTTTGTCAGCCTTTTTCTTGTACCGGCCATCCTCGCTCAAGACCCATCAACACCATGGGATGAAACACATTCTCTGTCATGGGAATATGATTTTGAATCGGGTTATATCTCGACATCTCCTTTGTTTACAGATGAACAACTTCTCGTTCGAACTTCAGGGCATGCTCAACCATCGGTGACTGCTTTTGACCTCTCGGGAAATAAAATCTGGCAGCATAACAATTCTGCCTCAACCAATAACGACATGTCACCACTCCTTCATGTTCAAGCAGGTCAAGGCCAATGTGGCTCATGGCCTGAGATGGTCTTGATTGGATGGACTGACGGTCTTGTTGAAGCTGTCAACCCTTCTGACGGTGAATTACTTTGGTCGACTCAATCCGAAGTTGTTGGGTGGGGGGTAACTGGGCAACTTGCACTGGATGGAGAATTTGTGATGATTCCAACACGGCAAGGGATTGGTCAGTACTGCCTTGCCGATGGCCAACAGCAATGGTGGACTGAAACAGGATTGGGTTGGAGAAATGGAGTCGCTGTTGATGACTCAGGATATTTTATCGGCGATGAAGCAGGCTATCTGTGGCACATTAATCGGACAGGTGTTGCAACATCTCACGCACTTCAACTCGGGAAAATACGCCATGCCCCTTTGCTCACTGATGCCGGAATATTCATTCATGCTCAGTCGGATTCAGGAAGTACTCTTGCAGTTTTTGATATCGCCAACGGCTCCCTTTCGCAACAGATTCCAGCAGGTTCTTCTCCGGCAATTCCGGTTCTACGAGGTGAATATGTTGTGGCAGGCGATTCTTCCAATCTACGAATACTCCATTGTTCAAATGCGTGTGTCATTCTCGATGAGATTGCCTTCCATACGAATGGCGAAATTGGCTGGTTTGACAACGGTCAGATTTTTGCACCATCCAACCTCCCAGATTCAAACTGGGGATTTTTTACTTTTGATGGCCAAGATAACTTGACGTATTCACCCATTGAAGTAGGTCTACACGGCTATGGTACTGCTGCACCAATCCAACTTTCAGATGGAGTGATTACCTTTACGGCATTCGGAAATGATCAAGCAATTCTACGAGTCTACAGCGATCTTGAGGAGAGTGCCACATCACCTCCCTCCGATCTCGATTGGGGTGCACAAGTGCTTATCTTTGGGATGTTTGTCTTATTGGGATTCTCGAGTGCGCTTCTGTTAAATGGCAAACGAGAATGGTTCTTCCGTACATCAAGTTTGTTCGTTCTCATCATAGTGGTACTTCTCCTGCCCGATTTATCTTCACAATGGTCGAAATCCTTTGATGAACAATTTTCAGAACAGTCGTCTCCGGAGGAATGGAACGAACAATGGCCTGATGAATGGCTCGGTACACAAATTGTCATCTTTGAGATGAATGGTGAAGAACATTCGATTGGAGGCCTTGTTGGCCACACTGATGTTTTATCATTAACGGAAGCCGCTTGCGTAGCACTCGCTTTCGAACTTTCCAGCGAATCGACAGAACTGGGGTGGTATATTGAATCAATCGACGGCATCGAAGGGAAGGGTTGGGAATTCTCAATCGATGGCTCAAAAGGCATCATCTCAGTGGACCAATCGATGGTCAACGCCACTTCAATAGTCCGTTGGACTCCTGTATAACTTAGGTAAGCCTCAAATCATCAACCCTCTTGGGTCGAATCATGTTCCAAGCAATGGGCGTACACGGCCCCGCTCTCTCACCTCTTACGAGTGTGTTACTGGATGTTGTTTTGCTTGGCTGCGCCTTTTGGCTATTAGCTAAACCGACCAAGCGACCAGTTTTTGATTCATTGTTTTTGATGAGTTTGGTTCTTTCAGTCTCATTACTTCGAGTGGTAATGCAACCAATTCCGAATGTTCAACCCGTTACGGTTGCAGCTCTTTTGGTAGGTGCGCAATTGGGTGCTCGTCGCGGTGCTGCATTTGCAGTCCTTGTTGCTATGATCTCTAATTTCTTCATCGGTGATGGCTGGTGGACTCTTTTCCAAGCAGCAGGATGGGCAAGTATTGCAATTGCAGGGTCCAGGTTGTCACTTGTAACCTCGACCGGCTTCAATATCGGCCGAGCATGTATGGCGTCAATTTTCGCTGCATTTTGGTTTGATTTCATCGTTTCATTCTCAATCCTCGACGGCACTATCGGCTTTACTGAATTCCTGATATATCTCGGGCACGGCCTACCGTTTGACTTCCTTCACATGATTGGAAATTTGACCTTTGTCGTTTGGATGGGTGGCTGGTTTACCCGACTTCTTGAGGAAGAGCCGAGTCTTGAAGAAATCGAATTTTCGGTGGTGAACAGCCATGGTATCGACGGTTGATGAACCCTCGATGGTTTTTATCGCACGGCATGATTTGAAAATGTCAGCAGGTAAACTCGCTGTTCAATGCTCTCATGCTGCAGTTTCTTGCACCTTGAATGCTCGCAAAACACATGCCCGTCTTGTTGAAAGATGGAGAAATGCTGGTGCTCGAAAGATTTGTTTGCGTGCTGATGATTTGGCAACCTTACAACGTCTCGCAGGACAAGCCCAAGCAGCCGGCTTAGTCACATATTTGGTGAAAGATGCGGGGCATACTGAAGTTCCACCTGGGACCGTTACAGTACTTGGCATTGGACCAGCGCCGCGCCGAGCGATCGATGCGCTTGTATCTGAATTGAAACCATACTAGGTGGTCACATGGGTCTTCGTTCGTTCCTGCATCGAATTACGGCCCCCCCTTTCCCTGGAGAACGATTGAACGAACCGTGTAAAATGGTCTGCGTCGTGAATCAAAGTTTGAAAATGGGTAAAGGAAAGATTGCCGCTCAAGTCGGCCACGGAGCAGTCATGGCGACGATGAAAGCAGGGGCTGAAACACCACAGAAACTCGAAAAATGGTTCACGACAGGTCAAAAGAAAGTTTGCCTCAAAGGACGAGATGCGGAGCATCTTCTCGAACTTGAACATCAAGCAAAAGCAGCCGGAATTTTGACAACTTTAGTCCATGATGCCGGCCATACTCAAATTCCGAGCGGCTCGCTTACAGTATTGGCCCTTGGCCCCGAAATCGAAGTAACCTTGGAAGCGATTACTGGTGAATTGAAATTACTCTAAGACCACTCCATCGAATTGATGAACAGAGGCACTCTGCGAGTGATATGCGTGACTATCCATCTGACCGCGTCGACCTTCGATCCGATACGGTAACTCAACCGACACCATCGATGCGCGAAGCGATGATTCATGCGAAGGTTGGAGACGATGTTCTTGGAGATGACCCTACAGTCACTCAATTGGAACAGCGGCTTGCCGCATTGTGTGGCAAAGAGGCTGCACTGTTCGTACCTTCGGGTACAATGTCGAACGCCATTGCACTTCGTGCCCATACATCCCCGGGTGACGAAATTATCACTGCAAAAAACAGTCATATCTATCTCTATGAAGGAGGCGGCTATGCTGCATTATGTGGCGCGTCCATCGCTTTAGTGGATGTCTATGGTGGATTGATGCGAGTCGAAGATGTTGAACGAGCAATTCGAAAGCAAGCGGGTTCTCTCTCCCACTATCCTGACGGCTCACTTGTCTGTGTTGAAAATACTTCGAACAGAGGTGGAGGTGCTTGTTATCCGCAAGAAACACTTGATGCGATTGCCGCTCTTGCCAAGGAAAACGACTGTGCCACTCACATGGACGGTGCCAGAATTTTCAATGCCGCAGTTGCTACAAAGACTTCAGTCGCCCGAATGGTCAGAGATTATGATTCAATATCGATTTGTTTTTCCAAAGGATTAGGAGCGCCAGTTGGTTCGGTTTTGGTCGGTTCTACAGCCTTTATTGCACGTGCTCATCGCTGGAGAAAGATGTTCGGTGGCGGTATGCGCCAAGCCGGGATCCTTGCAGCAGCATGCTTGTACGCACTTGACAATAATATCGACCGTCTTGAAGAGGATCATCGTAGGACGAAAGTATTGGCAGAAGCGATTCACCAAATTGAAGGATTTGAAGTGGAAATGCACACCGTAGAAACCAACATGGTTTATTTCCAATCTGAAGTTCCAGCAATCCAAGTGATGGAGCAACTACGTGCATCAGGCATCGATGTCATGGATATTCAACCTCACGCATGTCGAATTGTTATTCATTTACACATAACCGATGAAGACATTCAACGGATATTAGATACATTTGCCGCATTTTGAGATATTATATATCGTAGAATGCCAATCCTTGCATGCGGGGTCGGAATCACAACATAGCCTGCTCGGTATGTGAGCGTCAATCTTCAGTCAGTCCTTGCCGCCTTTGTTCCTCATTAATCGTGAGTAAAAAAGGCCAAAAATGGACGCACCAAATTGATATGTCTCATCATGAACAAGCACAAGAACTCATTGGTGGGTCGGATAAATCGGCACAACAACGATGGATGAATCTACGAAAAAACTCCAATCATCTCGAAGATGTTCAATGGGCGAGGTTAGAGGATGAAACGCTTGACCCTGTCTTAACAGCACCTTGTAATAGTGAAGAATTAGATGAAATTATCCAACGAGTTTCCGATGGTATTCGCCTTGAAACTTTACAACGACTTTACCTTCATGGAGGGTTTGTACTCCATGATGGCGTTCGAATTTCATTCATCGGGGGACGCTTACTTGTCAACGGCAGAACTATGCCCGCAGAAGTTCCTATGATCTCGCTTCTCAATGTACTCTCCTCGAAGTCGGCCCGTACAGGTTGGGATTTGACGAAATTATTTGTCGCATTTGGATCTTTAAACATCAACAATATCGAAGCTTTCAATCCGCAGCAAATCCCCCCTCGAGTCCTACGTCGTCGGCGATTTAGATCCCCGCTTCAGAAACCAGGTGCTTCAGTTCTGTTCACTTGGATTGAATGGATGGCCGAAGAACATCTCACTCCTCCAGAAAATTATCCACTTAATCCCGTTGGAGTTTGGGCTCGCGACATTCGAGTACAATTAGGAGTCTCGGAGCGGGTGAAATTCGACCAAAACATTGTTGAAGCTTTCAAGCATCATCCCAAAGGTCTCGATGAATTGAATGATTTCCCTTGGATGAAACGCTGGCTAAGTTATCAAGCATCGACCCAATTTAACTCGAACCGCCCTTGGCCATTTTCAATCGTTGAAAAGCGATTCAAATTTATGGTTCGCAGTAAAAACGATGCTACGAGAAAAACATCAGTTCCAGATAAACCTGAAATTTGGGCATTTTTGCTCTCCAGTGCTTTTTCACCAATCACATCGAATACAGGAGAATTGCTGTATGCTTTGCAGTACAATTGGACCAGTCAGAACACCGAAAGTCAAGAAATAGCCGCACCGTTGCGCCGCTCAATACAATTTTTGCGAGAAGTAATTGATGGAAACGCTGACCGGATATTCATTCATGATGAGCATCTTTTGGTAATTGGCCGACTTGGCCATTTCTACGAAGTACGAGTTGGCCGAGGGGCACACGGTGCTCCGTTTGTTATCGATTCTATCGACTCACTCGAGTCACGTCAAACTCATCCAATTTGCATCCATGATGGTACTTTCCACTCGACCGTACCTTTGGGCGATACGATTGTTTCTGTTCTCCTTGCTCTGCTTGATGACATTAACACCTCGGCAGAAATTGACAGTCTCCTCCATCATATTACACACTTTTCACCGTTGGGTTTTCCATCCAAACTCACCGAAAAACATCTTCGCTTTTTCAACACGAAAGCTCTTCAAGCACTGAAAGAAGTTGTTACCAAACACTCTCCTCGAGGAAGAATTGGAATTGAATGGTTGCCTCAACCGCCCGTACATGAACTCGGCATCGAGAATCAGGCCAATCAAAACATGCAGCATTTGTTCCGGAGGAACCTTGCATACAATCGGAGAAGATGGCAAATCGAAGCTGACGCTTCTGTCCAAACGTATCGAACACAGTTGTTGATTGAACACGCTCTGGCGGCAGATTCAGTTCTTCCACACCCTCAATTTATTGAATTCTGGCACAAATCCTTCGATGAACTCGTAGAAGAACGTCGTGGACGAGGTATCCATCACTTCCTCCACCATCACCAAGTTGGAGATGAACGGATGTACCTTCGTAATTATGAACGTGACGAAAATGCTCTTCCTCTTGGAGATATACGAAACGGTGAACGCAGATATTGCGAAGTCTTTCCACGGATTTGGGAGGCGCTCATGCACCACCCCATCGGTGCAACTTTCCAAATGGGTGTACTTGATGTCGGTGCGCTCACTTTTGAAAATTGCCACCTCGGAGTAACGATTCGAAACGCCCAAGAACGCAGAATGGTACGAAGGTTTTCGGCTATGTTGGGTTTTGTCGAACAAGGTCGAAACGGAGGTTCAGTCGTTTTTGTCCGAAGAGATCATCCCCGTCCACAAGCACGACGTCAGCTCACCACATTACTCAACGCAGCACAAGAAACACTCGGAGCACATGGCGCTCCACCATGGTGGTGGCACTACGATACCGTGTGTGAAACCCCTCGAGAAGTACCTGAATTCCGATGGGAACTTGAACAAGACTTACGAGACCAGAATGATCGTAATGGTCCAGAAGAGTATGCGCCTTAGGTTCAATCTCTACGCGTCAGTACAGCTGCAAAAAGAACACAAAGGCTGGCGAAGAGTGAAGCAGCAGGTATCTCTTCTCCGGGACTATCTGCTACTGCTGGGCTTTCTACTTCTGGTTCCTCAACTTCAGCTGGTAAGTTGAATTGATAAATCAGATGAACAGATAAATCATTCCCATCGTATGCTGGAGGGAGTGTAATGTTTGCACTTCCCGAAAGGTCATTGGAAGTTAAGTTGATTTCTCCCAGTTCAATGACTCCCCTTACAACATGAGGGTAGTCTCCAAGGCCGTTTGAGCCTTCTTCAAAAGAAGCAGATTGTTCAACAATCCAAGCATAGGCAAACAGTGAACTCTTTTCATCGTAACCATCGAGGTCGTGAATGGATGTCAAATCAACAGGTTGAATTGCCCATGTGGCCGTCCCAGTTGAGTTACTTGTCGGATTCCAAGTGAATGTTGAGCTACCGGAAATATTCATATTTTGTTGGGCAAGTTCAGTAAACTCACTTTCTAAAGAATCTGCATCAGTCACGCTTCCAACTTTGATGACAGAGCCATTAAACACGACCACTGGTGGAGCCTTTATGCCATAGCGGTCATGGAATCGCTGATCGATTTCAATGCTGCCAAGCGGGTCTTGGACTTCGTTAATTGCTCGATGCGTGTGGTACTGCTGTAAACCCGTATCGTTTTCGATGTAATCCAGTGCATGCTCGACATCGACACAATTCGAACACCATGTGGCGGTGTAGACTTCTACAATCGATGGCATTTCACTGAAATTAACAGTCGATGTTCCTGACTGATTTGCCTCAAACGACTGTCCTCCGAACAGTACGCCAACGCCAGTGGTTGTTGCTGGTGCAGCAACACTCAAAGTTGGGCCAATCGCAGTTAGAATTAAGATTCCGACAAGAACGAACGATTTCCGCATACTCTTCCGAGTCGGAACTTGGCTATCAAAGCATTCTGCTTGTGTGACTCGCTCAACAATTCTTTGCATGTTTGACTCATGGCGAAAGCACCGTTGTCTTGGAACTCTCCCGATGCAGACTCTACCACCAACGCTTCATAACGAGAACGAATACCACTGCTGGTTAAGCCAAATACATCTGCGATAAGGTCGGCAGCACCTGATTGCAATCCGAATGTAGTGAGGCTAGCATACGTAGAAACAGACACCAACATACGCTCTTCAATATTGATTGTGAGGGCCTCACCCGTACCTTCTTTGAGCAGCGCTATTCGCGACTCGGTCTCATAGAGAACCCGCTCATACTCTTCCTGATTGTAATGGTTTCCAAGCATGTCAAAGGTATGCTCCAAGGCCTGAACGATCGCATCCTCTCGCTTGTCATTCGCATTTTTACGAGGTGGCATTGCAGCCCAACCCATGGTAACTCGAGCCTTCCAATGACGGAGAATGCTGATTCGTGCATTCATGATTTGCTTTGGAACGATTCCAGCTTGTTCCATTGTTGCACGACGGTCAAACTTCGACATGATTCCCAAATCTCCAGCGAGCTCAACGATAGCAGCTGCAATGATGACCGCATTCTGTTCATCTGAAGAGCCTTTGATGCCTTTCTTCTTTCGACAAATCGATTGCTTTGGCATGCCTAGGCCCTTAGCCATCGCCTTTCCTTGTTTCTTCCGAATCACTTCCTGCTCACCAGTCAAAGGCCGGCAAGACATTTCCACGATGAATCCGAGGGTGTGCAAAGTATGGCGGCCGTACAAACTCTCAATGTTGTTTCTCACGCGTTGAACAAAGGGGTGAGGGTTATACACGGAACTGCGGTCGATTTTTTCGAGGAGATAGAACTTTTTTTTGTTTTTCACGCTTCGGGAGTCAAACTTCATCTTCGGGCCAGTTCCGCCAAGTCGTCGATTGACGTCCTTATCGTTTCGAACTGCATGGTAGTGTGCACCTTCTCCAAACAGGGCAGCCCCGTTATCGTTGGCTTCGATTTCTTGGTCCTTGTGGACAAGACCACACGCATTACACCAGGTTTCACCCTTTTCGGGGACGTACTTGAGGTCCTTGCTGCAACATTCGTCGCACTGCGTTAGTTCTTGCTTCTTCATATCTTCCATTTTTTCATTTTTCATCTTAATCGTCTCCTTTCTTGTTTTTTGTTGAGGGTGGATGAGGTGGTAAGCCTCAGCCCAGAAAATCTCCTAAAAAACTACTTTTGGGGCTTTTTCCCTGCCAACATACCCAGTAGCAAAGTCATCATATTTTAAATGCACGGTCATCAAGAGTTTTTTTACTGGAACAAGAACCTTTCATGTTTCAACACAACACTAACTATTCTTTTCGACAGTATATAAGGAAAGCAAATCTCAAAGGGTATACCGGCCCCGAAAACTCCCCGATTACATATAGACTGGAAGGAGGTATTTCTGGAGATTTACCGAGAGGCTTCAAGAACAGTCGGCGATTGTAGTGATGCTGAGGCGACGAAGATGAAGGAGGGAAACGTTGCATCGCTTTCACTTGAAGCGATTGATACAGGCGATAATGTCCCTCCTTGGTTTACTACTGCGCTTGAGAACGGTGCAGCTGGAGATTTGCTGGTCCTTCACCCGAATGAAGCAAGTCGAAATCAAACTTTACTCCATCTAGCGGAAAGTAATTCACCCGTTGATACGACACATCATTTGACCATTGTACGTTTGCTTCAATTATTGACGCTTGACCTTGGTTTACCGCCATTATTTGGAAACGATGCGGGATTTTTTTCAGTGATCCACGCCCATACAAAGCAGGCAGCTGAAAATGGAGAGTTGCCGCTCTTGTTTTCAGCCATCGAAGGAAGACAATGGTCGCCCTACCAAACAGAACGTATTCTCACCCTCCATCGAACGTTACATCAGCTCAACAATCCTTGGTCTTGGGAGGGTGACCCGGGGGCTAAAGAATTTGACACACTTCTCCGCACCCTTGAAAAAGAATTAGGAGGGACACATCCGCATCATGCATTTAACCGTCTCATGAAAGCTCTTGCAACGAGTTCTGACGTCCCATTTACGCTGAATGACGTACGTGGAATTCTAATTTTAGATATGGCACCGGATTACTCGGAAATTGAGCGTAGTTTTTTCGCTGAACTGTCGAAAAAACGTCCGATTCACCAACTTTGCGCAGCGGGTTCTTTCCGTCTCGGGCATCATGGCGCTTATCTCTTTGATGCTGAATGGGACTATGTGACACAGGCAACTCTTCCGGAATGGGTTCCAGAGCATGAAGTGTGGTCTCCTCCAACCGAGATTCACTGGCGTTCAAAACGAGGGGAACAGAGGAACACCTCACTCCATCGCATCACTTTGGAACGACGAGCACATTCGATGGATGCTGCACTCGAATTAGTACGTTCGTATGGGCTTCATTCGAGTGGTCGCGTCCTTATCGTCGACGGGGCTGCAGATGCCAATCAAAACCAATGGCATTCACGCCTTGAATCACTTGGTTACCAGTGTGGTATTGAACAGAAGAATCTCAAAGAAATACCTGCGGTTGCTGGACTGGCACGGGCAATGAGACTTGGAGATGGTATGGACGCATGGTCCCTTGAGCATCTTCGAGGATTGTATGAGCATCAAAGTCTCCCTTTAATCAACGGTGCAATCGAACAGCTCAGCCATCCCAGCGAACCTTCCTGGGCGCCCCGCCCTCATTCTGATATTCTTGAAAAAATTGCCCGTTCATTCCACGTACGAGGGGGGCAAGGTTCCCTTTTGCGATGGCTTGCTACATTGGCCCAAGCAACCCCACAACTCGGAGAAAACAAAAAACATGCCCGCCAAGCCCTTGAAGAAACGCAATGGTGGTTACACTGTGTTGCAGAAATATGGGCGCCGTTGATAGACCAAGACACCCTTTCCAAAATCGATAAGCGGCCACTTGGTTGTTCGACTCAACACCTCCTCCCACTCCCCAAACGTCCAAAATCTGGAATTGAATGGCTCGATACAATCTACAGTCGTATCGATTGGGTTCAACTCTCAAACCGCACTGCAAAGCACGATCGCTCACTCGCTGGATTACAACTTGTGAGGGAGGCTCACCACTCTACGCAAGGATTGCTTGAAAAAGCAGGGCACTCGACCCCTGCATCAGGGTCACAATTCATCGAATATTTCGACCACCTCCTCGCCCATACCTCATTACCTCGTTCCCGCTCTCGTGGAAAAACCATTCAAGTCCTTACGCCAGAACAAGCCCATGGGGTTGAAGCAGATTTGATTCTCTTAGTAGGATTGGATGTTCATTCATGGCCGATGAAAACTTCGAAAGTGCCTTGGCTTGATGCACCTGCGCAAGTTCAGCTCGGCCTCTTCAATTCCGACCTTGCTATTCGCCAAGGCCGCCATCATCTTCGCCATCTTCTCAATGCTGCACCAGAAGTGGTGTTCTTTGACTCAAGTGCTGAAGAAGGAGGTGGCCCAAGCGCTCCCTTGTCTGAATGGTTAACAGAAACCCGGCACGAAGGTTCACTGGCAACATTCCAATCAGCCCCTTCCTTTGTTCACGACTTTGAACATCAAGAAGGTGGACTTCATCGAAGTTGGCACTGGACAAAGGATGAACATGGCGGCGGTCTTGTTTGGCTCACTCCCCGACCTTTTACGATGACAATGGTTGGAGGAAAGGCAGTTGGAGAACGCGCTGGCCATCGAGGTCGAGATGAACGTCAACGTCTTGGACTCGAATTGCTTGACGGCGGTGATTCAGTAGGTACAGTCCTCTCTCAAACCGCGTTAGCAATGGCGCATGAACTTCCCATTCAAACGGACCGTAGTCTTCGGCAACCTGTGATAAAAGATTTAGAAAACGGTGAATATTTCGCCTGGGAAAACCGGAAACTTTTGTTGAGCGTTGATGGCTTGGTATTGCAACCTTCAAAATCTCAAGTGAACATCGGTTCGAGTCAACAACAGCATTGGCCACATCTCGGCCTCAAGCGAAATGCGAATTCCAAAGGCCCAGCTATCGACCCTCGCCCTCTTCCAGCTCTCAGTTTCCAAAGTTCAGTTTTGAACGCCACAATCGGTTTCGAATCCACAGGCATGGAGCGAGATGCTTGGTCTCAAAGTCGCCTCCAATCTTGGCTCAAATGCCCAAGGATGGCCTGGATGAATAAACGTTTGAAAGCAGAACCTGAAGATGTACAAAGCGAGGATGTCGATGCCCGTGCCCGAGGTACAATGATTCACGATGCAGAAGCCGCCATGCTAAACGCTCATGGCGTCATTACGGCCGCTGAAGCAGTTGACCACCCTTTGCCACTCCATCTTGGTCCGATGAAAACAATTCCAGAACTCTGGGGCAGCGTACTCTCATATCTTGAAAGCGAAGTCCCTTGGCTATCACGAAATGACGCAGTGGCCGTCCATCGTTGTAGAGAAATGCTTGGAGTTACGCCAAATCAATGGCGAATGCATCGAGAAGGCGAGATTGAATTAGAACCCAGTGGCCGTTTAGGGAGAATGATTTCTGCAGATCTTAACTTGACATCTTCAGCCCCTTTAGCCTGTGAATGGATGTTGAATGAAGGAAAGAAAGGGCATGTCAAAATACATGGTTTTGATGATGCAAACCAACCGATTCAAATCAATCTGTCCGGCCGAATTGACCGAGTTGACGCTCTCGTACTCAGTGAAGAGCAACAAGAAAAAGCGATTGCCGACGATGTTCTTGCCACGTCCCCGATATCTACGGTACTTCCTCTCGATTTGAAAGAACCACACCCGGCCAATCGCTTGGTAATCATTCGTGATTTGAAAACAGTGAACGGGCCGAAACCGAACAACAAAGGCAACCGACACCGGAAAGGCATGTTCGATGAAGTTCAACTCGGACTTTATGCACGAGCGTGGGAGCAGAGCCATCCCGGCGATCGTGTCGTCGGCATTGGTGTATCAGAAATTGGCGAATCAACGACACATTATGTTGAACTTGATGCATCCATTCTCAAATATATTGGTGAAAGTGAACTTGGAGAACGCACCTCATATTCGCAAACACATCATCGTGAGCCTGGAAGTGATTTCTCATCATCAAACGGATTCCGTGCTTGGATTTCTGAACGTATTCGAACGGCAGGAAGAGCGATTCAAACAGCGCGCCAAGGTCATGTAAACGCGACTCCTGGCGCCCATTGTTCCTATTGTACAGTACGTCAGATCTGTCCATCAGCGTCTTTGGGGGGCGATGAACAATGATCCGCTTTAATCGAAGTCAACGGCTCGGTCTTGACCTTGACAAACACATTGCTTTGGATGCTGGGGCAGGCACTGGTAAAACCACAGTCATGGCTGAACGCTATGTTCAACATCTTCTTTCATCTGAACAGCGCGCGACTCAAATTCTCCCCCATGGCCCTCGTGAATCGGTGAAGAGTAGCGGATTTTTACGAGCGCCCCCCCGGCAACGAACATCACCAAATGAATGGAAAGGCTTGCTTCCCAGTGAAGTGGTTGCCATTACTTTCACCAAAAAGGCAGCCGCAGAATTGAAAGCACGTATACGCTATCGAGTCGGACAAAGTCGAGCATTTCCTCTGAAAGCAGACGACGATGAAGGAATTTATGACCCGCGACTCAGAGAAGGAGATATCGAGACTTTGATGTCCGCTCTTGACGAAGCACCGATCTCTACCATTGACGCATTCCTTTCACAGCTGGTGTCTCCGCATTTGGACTTCGTTGCAGTACATCCAAGCCGTGAACAAATATCAGAAGATCGTTCTCCACTTTTGGTTCAAGAAACTCTTCATTCTGCTTGGCGAATCCGAACGATTAATGACGCCCATGAGGCAGGTGTACGCGGGAATATTGGAGCGTTTATCGAAGCACGTGACCGTTTAGCAGTCCTTCTCGGTGGGCAAGAGCATTCCGCAGTTGTCCTCAGTGGAATGTTAGGGAAATCGTTGTTTGTTGAAGAAGCATATCGGGCAATGCTGGCTCGTGCCAACCTGATTGGCTCCACCTGGTCAGGTGTTGGTCCATTACCACACGAGGTCCTGATGGACATGTTTTTGGAACCTGTTCGGGATGAAGTGGTCGAATTCGCTCAAAATTTACAGGGAATTTTGTCACAATGGGCTGATGTATACCTCGCTCATTCAACTCACTATGTACTGGCTTGTGAAAATGCAATCAATACCACCCTCACCCGTTTTAATCATTTGACGGCTTTGGCGAGAGAACCCTTGCCTCTGGAACCAAGTGGCTGTTTACAATGGGTGTGGCAAGTTGCTTTTGCAGGTACCACAACGAATCAATTAGAAGACGATGAACCGAATTATTTCCCGAAGGGTGGTCTCCCTCAAGCCCGTTATTGTGCGGGGTGGCATCCTGGTTTACTCGGTAAATCTGCTGTGAAAATACTTTCCAAAACAGAGAAAGATGACGTGGAAATCGAAGCATTACAGCTCACAATCTCTCTCAACACAGAACTCAATAGTCGCCTGGGACGTTTGGTTTGTCTTTTGGGAAAAAGCGCCTTCTTGCTCGACCCGATTTCACATTTGCCACATATGCCTACTGATTGCGAACTTCGCCATCAAGAAGTTACAACAACGTTCAGCGACCTTGCTCCCGAAGGACGACTACGCATTTCGCATGAATTACAAACCAATGTTCTGAACGACTTGTTACTTGTTCATCGCGGCTGTCAAGATATTTTGACGCTTCAAAAAGCCCATGAAGGCGTACATGATTATGACGATATCCAAAAACTCGTTGCAGATTTATTACTTGCTCGATGCCCAGACATCGTCCGTCATGTCTACCCTTCTCCCGTCGTTGAAGCCCTGGACCATCTTGGAGATGAGCCTTGGTCTGATCAGCATATTTCACGGGCCATGCGCCTGGCTGGAGATGATCAATCCTGCTTCGAAGATCTACAACGTCGTTTCTTCACACTCCAAACAATTCGACGGCAATATCGGGCTTTTATTATCGATGAATATCAAGACACCAACCCTGCTCATTTCCGTCTTCTTGCTCGATTGTGGGGGCATCGTAGGCTCGAGTCTGATGATCCACAACGCCCGCTTGGGCCTTGGGACCCAACGGTTTGTATCGTCGGTGATATGAAGCAAAGCATCTACCGATTCCGTCAAGCAGAAGTCACTGTCATGCGACGAACGGTTGCTGCGATTAAACAAGCGAATCTCTTGGAACAAAACGAACCTCGCTTGAGCCACTTACGAAGTGAAGGAGAAGGCAGAGACCCTCGGCCGGTCGGTGGAGGAGATTCTTTCACCAAAGGCACGAGTATTGAAGGCGTATCTCTCAAATCTAAATTGTGGGAGCACGTAAGTGTTGCTTTTGAAGACAATGAAGGCGCTCACCTCGTCGGTGAAGTCCGCAGAGAACGCCGAATTCTTGGACATATTGACCTCACCTCAAACCATCGTTCATTGCATGATTTGATGCGTACGATGAACGGTATGTTTGACGATGTATTCGACCAACGGCATTACGTTCTCCCAGGCGATTGGCATGCTGAACCTCAACAACTGCGACCTGCTCGTGATTCGAAGGATTCAGGAACATTGGAATGGCTTGTACCACTCCAAGTCGGTGTTGAGCCTCCGAGTTTCGATTTAGAAAAGCGAATTGATACTTTTGCGGACCCAAAAGCAAAACGTTCACATCTTGAGAATGAATTAATTGCTGCTCGTTTACAAGCTCTCATTCAAAAAAGAGGAACTCAGGTATGGGATGCAGATTCAGCCACCTATCTCAAACTTCCAAATGATGCATCAAATGTTCGACCCGAAGATGTCATCATTCTGGTTCATTCTCGAAAGCACATGCCTGATTTGATTCAGAGGTTGCAATCACGAGGTATTCCAGTCATGGCAGATCGGCAAGGCGCATTACTTCAGCGCCCAGTTGTTGCTCCTCTTCTCGCATGTTTGGAGTTGATTGCTTTCCCGAACTCACGGCATGCTGCTTTATCCCTCGCCCGCTCGCCAATAATGGGCTTTAATGATTCTCAAGTACATGCATTACTCACATGCAAAGAGGAATATTCATGGTGGAATAAAATCCAACAACATGCACCAAATAAGTACGTGAAGCGATTTGTAGCGCATTTAGAACGCTTGGTTTTGCAAGGGGCAATTCATGATGTATTCGACACTGTTCTGGACCATTCAGATTTACTTGTTGCATATCCTGATGATACTTCTCGACAAAATGCCGAAGCCTGGTGTGTTCTTGCAGCCTCGATTGGAAATGAATTAGGACATGAAGCATCGGCAATTTTCAATCGAATGAAAGCTTTGAGCGGACTTGGTAACAAAGGTCCATCTGCGATTACAACGCCTTCAGGTGGTGCTATTCAGATTATGACTATTCACGGTGCTAAAGGGCTTCAAGCGCCGGTCGTTGTTGTCGCTGGAATATTCCATGCAGGTAAATCGGATGCATCGCTTGCTGTCCGGAATAACGTATTAGTGACCCCTCAAGTCGTTGCTGGCCGAATCAATCCATGGACTTCACGCGAACGACCCGATGATGGGCTTTGGGAGTTTGCAAAACGTATTGACCACGCTCAACGTCAAGCCGAACGCCGTCGAGAGTTTTACGTCGCCTTAACTCGAGTACAGGACAGATTGATTGTCGTTGGGTCGCCGAGTGATACAGCAGAAGTGAACGCTGAGACCAACCATCTTGAATTCAAGAGCAAACCTTCGATGAAGACGATGGGTGCGATGTGGTTAGATGGATTACGCAGCCTCTCCCATTCAAACGAGCAAGAGCATTCACCGTGGCTTCTTCCAAATGATGTATTGGGCCAACCTCTTCAACGTTATGAAAAAACTACACTTTCCTTGAACCCAATGGCATTGGTTGAGAACTCATGCCTCGGAGGGGATGCGATCAGGTCCATTCACATTTATCATTCACCGGATTGTTTCCTCGATTTGAATGTTCAAACTCCATTGCAAAAGTGGCGTAGCCTCGAGGCACAACTCGGTAAAAAACAAACTCAAAACACACTCCCAGTGGGTTCTACGAGAGTGAGTGACATCATGCGAATGACGGCGCACGGATTGGATACGAGTTTTGCTTGCCCTCGCCGTCACTGGTTGTCCGAAGTAAGAGGGTGGAATCCAGAGCCTCTTGAACGGTTTTCGAAGTCAAAGACAGAAGACGCCCCTGCCTCATCTTTCCCACCTGCAACTGTTTTCGGGACACTTATGCATCGTTTAGTTGAAATTGGATTACAAAACCCTGCCCAAAGAAACTCTCCACCAACATCACCTCTCCCTTCGGCATGGACCTATGAAGGAAAAGACCTTCTCGATGATGAAGGAACTCTTCGAAGAGTACTTTCAGAAGAAGGCATTGGGGAAGGGAATTCCGACTCTAAAGTTCACCAAGCCACCTTTGAGCGATTAGCACATTTGGGTGTCTTGGTTCGTAATGGCCTCCTTGGCCGATTTGCTGATGGTGAAAGCCATTTCGGGTTTAGTGTTGAAGGACTGAGGACAGAATTACCGTTTTATTTCAGCCATAAAGTGGCCTTTGATGGAGTACTCCGCACGACCTTCTCAATCGAAGGCCCGCGCCAACAAGCCCTCGTTGACCATGTCGACGTGGTTTTCGACGGCCGTGCCGATTTGGTATTGGCCTTGCGTGATGCAGAAGGGAAAGGATGCCTACAAGTTGTTGATTTGAAAACCAAAGGGTGTAGAGATCAATTTAATTCCAAAGACCCAAATGCTGGCAGTCCACTTCAGAAATTCAAAGGCGACCATCTTTCACCGTTCCCTTCATCGTATGCCGAAAGAGCATTATTGGACGAACATCGTTTGCAATTGACTTTGTATTCACTGGCATTAGAGGCTATTGAACAGCAAAAGCCAGAACATGAACGCCGTCGAGTGCTTCCTCCTTCCTTACTGATTGGTGCCTCTGGGCGCATGGTCCAATTATCGGTAGAGGAATTTGAGGAGGCAAAGGTCACTCTTTCAGAACACCTCAATTGGATGGCTCAACTTGCTGCGACTCCAGATGTCATGGATGAACCCCAGCGTATGCCTGCTGAATCGGCACACATTTGTTCACAATGTCCGTTTTCAAGAGGTGAAATACGACTTTGCGGCCCCGAAGGAGCCGAACTTGGCCCACTTGGCGATGAGGAATGACTTACTTTTTGGTGCCAAGTAAAACGAGTGTTCCGATGAACCCTTCTTTTTGACCCACTTGATGAATTTCAACATCGGTAAATCCCGCATCGAACATTGCCGTTTTCCATTGCTCCATGCTGAGAGTCGTCATGTGGACATTCAAAGCATCAGGCCAACTCAAACTCTCTTCATTTTCGAGGTAATGGTCAACTCCTGCGACAAGTACGCCACCACTGTTGAGCCATTCATCATGAAACATTTTCAACATTGATTGAGGGTCGTGTAAGTAATAGAGGAATTCCATGGTGTGAATCAAATCGAACCGTTGTTTAGGCGTCCAATCTGGAAGCATTGCGAGATGATATTCACCTTGGCTGTCAATGGCATGAGCTTTTTCAATCATGCGTGCCGAGCCATCGACGCCCACAACATGTGAACACATTGAATCCTGGGCAATTCTCCGACAGACCCATCCATTCCCACATCCAACATCGATTGCTGAATAAGGGGCATCACGAGGGATTTGGGCCAATTCAAGCATGGCATGAACAGAACGAGCGTGCCCTTTTTCCATTCCTCCATCCTTACCTTTTTCGGCCCATTCACTGAACACTTCAGTCGCATCTCGTCGGCTCATAGTTTCAACCGGGCCGAAGCATTCCAAGAAGATGTTCATTGCGAAAGGAACATGCATAACCGACCTGTGGAAGGTTTATGCTCGATGTAACTACGACTCTTGAGGACGTCCTTTATTCACCGATTGAACCGTATGATGCAGGTATGTTGAGCGTTTCGGAAATACATACGATTGCTTGGGAGAAAAGTGGAAACCCTGATGGAATCCCAGTACTTGTAATTCACGGTGGCCCAGGGGGCGGTGGGCAACCCGCATATCGGCAATACTTCGACCCCAAAATCTACTGTATCATTCAATTTGATCAACGCGGCTGTGGGAAATCAACGCCCTATGCAGAATTAACTGAAAATAATACACAGGCATCAGTCAGCGATATCGAGCAACTTCGTCAGTTATTTGGAATTGAACAATGGCATGTTTTTGGTGGCTCATGGGGCTCAACTCTTGCCTTGGTCTATGCACAAGAACACCCGCAACGCGCTCTTAGTTTGATGCTTAGGGGTATTTTCATGTGCCGTAAGAGCGAATTACACTGGTTCTATCAAGACGGAGCGAGTCACATATTCCCAGATGCGTTCGAGTCCTACAGAGAACATATTCCAAAACCAGAACAGGGTAACCTCATCAAAGCCTATCACCTTCGTCTAACCAGTGAAGATGTGGACATCCGTCGAGCTGCTGCAAAGGAATGGACGCGATGGGAAATGGCAACAAGCCGCCTTTTCCCAGACGACTCATATCTTGAAAAAGCGGAAGACCTTGATTTTGCAGTTGCATTTGCCCGTATCGAATGCCACTATTTCATCAATGGCATATTCCTTGAAGAAGCACATATCCTCAACCACATTGATTCAATACAACACATACCAACAACGATTGTTCAAGGCCGTTATGATGTCGTATGTCCAGCACGGAGTGCTTGGGAATTACACAAATCAATGCCGAACAGCACCCTTATCCTCGTGCCGGATTCTGGACATTCAATGGGTGAAGTGAGCATTGCTCGGGAACTGGTCACCCTTACCAACTCATACCGTTGATTAAAAATGGCTGTAATGGAGCGTCATTATCAACGCTTTCAAGCGTCGGCTTGATAGGGTGGAGGCGAATGGCTGTTCATGGAGGCTTGCCTCCGGGTGAGACAATGACTGAAGAAGGAACCATCCCCCTAGCCGCTACTGAACCGACACAAACTGTTGAAGATTTAGAAGTCAAAATTGAAGTCCTCTATGAAGCATTTCAAGGCGCACAACGAGATTTAGATGCATCGCTTGCAACCATTGAAGTTCTTGAAAAAGAAATCATTGAAGCAGCAGTCGAAAAAGATTCACTACGAAGTCTTCTTGACGAGAAAGATTACCGCATCCGTGAACTTGAACTACGTGCTGCAAAGGCAAGTAAAACCGTTGAACGCCTCGAACCTGAACTCGAAAAGATGGAAGAAAAGTTCACTCGTGAAAAGGACCGTCTTGGCAGACTGTATGGAGTTGCAGAAGAACTTGACAACCAACTGCTCCTGTCTGTGAAAGAAATGCAAGCACGTGACGATTGGTATGTCGCCCATATGAGTATCTTCGAAGACCTCAACAAAGCCATCAAACTCCGCTATGAAATGGTTGAGAGTGCTATTGAAGCCGAACGCAATTCCCAGCACATGGCCCGTGCTTTCTCCGACCGTGTTGACGATCTTGTCGATTCACGAGCTGCTGAAATGACCATCGAAGAGGCTGAAAAGATTTCTACCACAGGTAATGCAGATTCTACAGAAGTGGCTGACGAAGCAACAGAAGTTGTGGCTGAAGAAGTTGTTGAAGAAACAGAAGTTGTGGCTGAAGAAGTTGTTGAAGAACAAGCAGTTTCCGAAACGACTGCTGCTGCTACGTGGGCAGACGGCCAAGACCCTTGGGCAGAGTGAGGTGATTACAAATGGCAGGTTTGGCCCATGGTGGCCACGCTCCAGTAATCATTCCCCTTCTGATGGGCGGTAGCGCCTTAATTATTGGAGCAACCATCGATTCATTGTATGGACTGATTCCTTTCTTCGGGATTTTCTGCCTCATGCTCTCGGCTTTTTTCGCAAACTTTTGGCGTGACCCCGACCGTCCGATTCCTCGTGATGAAGGTGTGTTAGTCAGTCCTGCTGACGGACATGTCATGTTTGTTCGCCGAGAACGCGCTGTTGGTCGAAGACCATCGAAGGATGAGCTTGATTCCGGAGCGTGTGAATCCGATCTTTTGACCGGCGATTGGTTTCCAGAGCCTACCTCAAATCCATTATTATTTGAAACCGAACAACGCTTTGAAGCGGTTGCTAAAGGCCAAGAGTCAGAGAACGACGTCTACCGAGCTGCTGTTTTCATGTCTCCATTGGACGTCCATGTGAACCGAGCACCTTTTGCTGGAACATTACACCGTATGGAGCACAGAACCGGAAAAGGTCTACGGCGTGGACCTTTTGTGGCAGCATACAAAAAAGAAAGTCAATACAATGAAAGAGTCCGAAGCGTGTTCAAGGGTGAGAATGAAGTCTTTGTTGAAGTGACACAAATATCGGGCGCACTTGCACGAACCATCGTGCCATGGCTCGAAGTAGGTGCAGAAGTTCGCCGTGGGCAACGCTACGGCATGATCCGTCTTGGTTCACGGGTTGACCTTCGCGTTCCAGCATCGCTTTTTACGCCGAATGTTTGTTCTGCAGAAGAACAAAACCCATCGCATCCGAAAGGGGAGTTTGTCCAAGCAGGCTCTACAATACTGTTCACTCCAGTGAGCGATTAAGCCGATTCTGTTGGGCGGTGGATTGAAACGCCAAAGCCGAGCCACTTCCCATAGGGGAACACGATGTCGGGGCCAAAATCATTGACGTTAGTTGGAGAAGGCAACAAAGGCGCCCGTATCCACGATTTGGTTAAGGCGCCTGCAAATACTCCCTGGGCTGTTGCCCGTCAACAATCATGGGATGCAAGTGAACCTGCGACAGTTTACTACACCCCTGAAACGCTCGCAGATGGTACACCATGCAGTGCAGTAACCGTTATTCTACGCACAAAGGGGTGCCATTGGTGGTGGTCGAGTGGATGTACTTTTTGCGGTTACTTCAACGACACCCGCGACGATGTCACGAATGACGACTTACATGCTCAATGGGCTTATGCTAAGGAGAAGTTCAAAGATTTCAAAGACCATGCGATGGTCAAAGTCTACACGAGTGGTTCCCTTCTTGAAGACCGAGAGATACCCGTTGAATTCCAAGAAACTGTTTTGAGAGATTGCCATGACCTTGGTAAAGAATTGATTGTAGAAAGTCGCTGTGAGCAATTAACAGAAGAAAAACTTGCTTGGGCATCACAATTAAATCAAAGTTTTGCGGTAGCAATCGGACTTGAAGCCTATGATGACGAAGTCCTCCGCTTCCATGTCAACAAAGGCTTTACGACGAAATCTTGGGACCGTGCAGTAGAAAACTTGAAGAAATTTGATATTCGAGTGAAGACTTATTTGATGTTTAAACCACCTTTCATGAGTGAAGCTGATGCATTGAATCATGGCGTTAAATGGATTGAAGACGTAGCACAGCGAAGTGACGAAATCTCCGTCAATCCAATGAATATTCAACGAGGGACCATCATTGATCGCCTTCACAGAAATAATGAGTACCGCCCTCCGTGGCTTTGGTCTTTGGTTGAAATGATCCGTCGAGTACACCCTACGATTCATCCAAACGGGGGAAAGAATGGAGATAAAGACCAAGTCTGCCGCCTCATTATTCATCCAACAGCAGGTGGAAGAGTTCGAGGTGCCCATAACTGTGGTGCTTGCGATTCGGTTGTTGTTGCTGCCATTGAACGGTATGCGGTTTCTGGTGAACTTGAAGAGTTCAAAGGACTGTCCTGTTCATGTGAACAAGCATGGAATGAGGAGATACTTTTGGAACAGGCACTTCCCGTACCGCTCGGAATCTCAAAGCATCGTCGAGGCAATCTTCTCGACCGACTCCGCTCACCTTAAGCCAAGGTTTTCAATCGCCAAAATCTTCTTTGGGCGGAGTGAATGTTTATCACCGCATTACGAGTGGGCGGAATGACCCCTATGGGGTCATGTAAGGGTGAAGACCGATGACAAATACAACAACTCTACCAGATGTGACTGTTGGAACAGGCGAACCGTCGAGCAGTCGGGTATTTTTGACCCTTTTCTCAGTTGGTCTCCTCGGCATACTTGCCCTCTTCTCAAATGTATTCGGCTGGGATAACCTTCCTTTGCTCGGTGAACTTGTTCCTTTGATTGGAAATCTTGGTGGCAGTGGAATTTGGTATTATCTCATTGGAATTTTGGTTGGAATTGGAGCGATTGTCGCTTCGTTTCTCAGCGAGGTCATTGTAGACTAAGGAGGTGTGATGTATGGAAACAGTATTTATCGCAACAGCCCTTATGATTGTTACACTTGTTCTTGTATCGAACTCGATGGTGAAAGGAATTGGCGGAATGTCCAGTTCGCTTCGCCAAGTTGGAATGTTTTTGTTAAACAAAGCCCCAGCCGGATTGATTGATCTCTTCAACGACAAGCCCGGGAGTGGTACCAAAACATGGCTCCGATTCGGTATGGCTTGGTTCTTCATGGCATGTCTTGGCATGTTCCTCGGCATTTGGCACCGCTATGACCCAACCGCTCTGAACTCTCTTTCCAGTATCGGTTGGAGTTATGATGACGGTTCAATGCTCACTGATTACACAGCAATCTTCTTCTCAACTGCATTGAACTATCTTTTGGTTGGTGCAGCATTAGTTGCCATTTCTCGTGCTTCAAAGGGCCGATTAGCAAGTGAAGCCAGTGCATCGATGGTTGCAGTTCTACTTACGGTCTCTACCATAGCCACGCTTCTTCTACCGGCTATCTTTTCGTTTATTGATGTCGCCAATGAGGCAAATACTCTTGAAACTCTACAACACCTCGCAATGTATGTTGCAGGATCACTGCTACACATCGCCCTTCTGATCAACGTGTTCATCACGATCGGTGACCGAGAGCATAATGACATCTCACCAACAACATGGTTCTTGGTACTTGCTTTGGTTGCGAAAATTATGGCAATGCTCTTCATCTTCTTCGGAGGACTTCTCGAATCAACACAAACAGTTTGGATGGGAGAACGAGTCTTCACTGGCTGGGTCCCTCTCGCCTTGATTTTTGCAGTTGCTTATCACGTCATTCCGTTTACTGCTGGAAAACCAGTTTGGTCTGAATCGATGCAGAAGGTGAATATGTTGTTCCTTTTCGTAACCATCCCTCCGTTCTTCGTTTCCGCAGCAGATGGTGGAGAGTTTTTACAGAACATTGGAGCAATTCTCATGACAATCGGCCTTCTTCCTTTGCTTGCTGGGTCGTTCAACATGGTCGCTACGGCTGCTTCAAATCCTGAGAAAATTGCCAAGAGTCCTGGTGCTTTGGCGGCGACTGCAGCCATGCTTATTCTTCCAATTTATGCGGTTGGAGGTTTCTTCACTGGCATGGATACCTTTGTTGGAATGGATAAACTTGGTTCAATGGCACAAACCGTTGACACAGGATTCATTTCTACCGTTGGAAGTTTGATGATGCTTGCAGCGATTTTCACCTCCTACCCATTAATTGCTGGAAAGAAACTCGCTAAGGCCAAGAATGCTCAACTGGCAGTTTGGTTCACTTTGGTTGGCGGTGTTGCTTCAACCATCGCAGCACTCATGGGCGACTTCACCGCTTATGCAGTATCCGCCTCAGGCGTCGAGGATGCGGTTGCTTCTACAGAAGGATTCTTCTTAGTTTCCGCAGCCCTCTTCTATATGGTGACATTAGCCAGTATTATTGCTGCTTTGTCAATGATTCACACAGGGCGCCCGAACAATGCTTCGTACTCCGATATGCCAGTCCAGAGTGACATTGATTCTTACACCCTTGTCGAAGGTTCAACAACGATTCGTACCTTGCTTGCACGAGGCGTTGGCATAGACACAGCCCTTCACATTGGAGATGCCCAAGAAGACGAAGGCGGCTCATCAATTGTACAAGTATCTGCTCAACTTCACAACGACGAAGTTACAGAATTCCCAGTCCCCGAAGAACTTGTTATGCTGGCTCAATATCTGAAGCAAACCAAACAATCGATTTTCGAATTCTTTAACGCTATTGATTTGGATGGCTCCGGAGATATCAATGGCTATGAATTTCAAAAGGCATTGAAAAAGGCAAACATTGCGAACCTTCCACCTTGGGAAATGGGTCGATTGGTTTCAGCTGTCGACCTTGACGGTGATGGCCTTCTCAATCTCCCTGAATTGGATATCATGTTGGCTAAGATTCGAACTGAAATCCTCGAATCCGAAGAAGAGTGAACACGCTCAAATGGCGGGATCACTTTGAAAATCGGATTGGTCGGTAAACCTAATGTTGGCAAATCTACTTTTTTTAGTGCGGCTACTTTAGCAAAAGTAGATATTGCAAATTACCCTTTTTGTACCATTGAACCCAACGTTGGTGTCGCTTTTGTAGCGGCACGTATTCATTGCCCTTGCAAGGATATTCGCCAACGACTGGAGGCTGAAGGGCGAATTGAGGCAGTCGCAGATGATGACCCTCGCCAGGGAAGTTTATGTGAGCCAAGAACAGGTTCTTGTGTCGCACATCGTCGGCTTGTACCGTGCTTTTTAGTTGATATTGCTGGACTTGTTCCAGGGGCGAGTGAAGGTAAAGGCAGAGGGAATGCATTCCTTGCAGATTTAGCAAATTGCGATGCTCTGATCCAAGTTATTGATGCAGCAGGAACTACAGACCTTGAAGGGAACCCACAAGGCGCCAATCAGAGTAAAGAAACAGCTCAACAGCGTATAGTAGAAGAGATTGAATTTCTCGGACGGGAATTAGATGCTTGGATTGCAGGATTGTTGAATGACGGTTGGACACGTGGTGTTCGTCGAGTTCAGGCTGAAGGCGAGAAAGGTTTGGTTGGCTATATTCACGACCAATTAACTGGGTTGGGGGCTACTTCGCAATCCATTGCAACCTCATTTGAAGCATTCAAAAATGAACACGATGTTCTTGGAAGTCCTTGGGATTGGGACCAACAGACGATTACATCACTCGCAGTCCATGTTCGAACTGCATTGTTTCCAATCCATATTGCTGCAAACAAGTTTGATATCGCTCCATCAGATGTGCTTCAAGGTATTACGTCAAATGGTAGCCTCATGCCGTGTATGGCCGATATGGAATTGGCCCTTCGCCGTGCAACATCTGCGAACTTAATTTCATATATCCCCGGCCAAAATAGTTTTCAATTTACCAATCAAAACGCTCTCTCCGAGCCACAAATTAAAGCCTTGGATCATATGCTTGAGCGTCTTTCAACACATCATAGCACTGGTGTTTCAACGCTCCTCGATACAGTCTTATTTGACGAACTCGACCACATCGTCGTCTATCCCGTCCAAGATGAATCACATTGGACAGATGGCGATGGAAAAGTACTCCCTGATGCCTTTGTGGTTCCTTCTGGAATTCAGGCTAAACTCTTGGCTTACAAAGTTCACAGTGACCTTGGTGATGGCTTTATTCGAGGTGTCGATGGACGAACCCGTCGTGTTGTTGGAGCAGAATATGAGATGAGTGACGGCGACGTCCTCAAAATTCATGCTAAATCCTAATCAGTGGCCTTCAGGGCGTTCGTAGGCAGGCGTTAAACGAGCCATATCGCCTGAATATTGTCCACCGCGATAAATGAACCAAACTGGTGCAAGCAACGTCAATATGATCAGAAGGCCGAGGAAATACCATCCCCAAGGGCTAACGTCACTCAAGACCAAGATCCAAAGTGTCCACAGTAAGGGAATATACATGAATACGCTGTATCGGCGAGCCATGACTTGTAATCGAGCACTACTGAGTGAATCATCATACATGTTGGCAGCTTCTTCTTTGGTGACCAAACCTTTCTCAAGTCCGCATCGAACACAGACTTGTGCTTTTGGCCCATTTCCATGAATGAACTGCTCTCGGGAATAGGTGCTTGAACAATGTCGGCAAGTCGGCATACTACTCCCTCAACTCTCGCCACTCGCGCACGATTCTTCAATCATCCGCTTCAAGAGCGAGGAAATTCTTCAGCAATTCGAGTCCTTCGATTGAACCAACCGACTCTGGATGAAACTGGATTCCGTGTATGTGGGCAGTGGGATGTTGTATTCCCATGACCATTTGTGTGTCTTCTTCATGTGCCGTTTCGATGTATGGTCCATTTTCCATTGAAGCAATACAAAGTGAGTTGTAGCGGGTGAACGTAGCGGGGGATTGTAATGTCGAGAATATTCCGGTTTGGTCATGTACACATATTCGCGGTGCACCATGAACAGGCCCATTCGGAGAATATACCAACTTCATTCCAGCAGCCATCCCAAGGGCTTGGTGACCTAAACAAATCCCTAGAATCGGCGTTGAAATCTTGCCAGAGAGGGCCAAATGCGCGAAACTCATTGTGAGCGGAGAGTCAGTAGGTTCTCCAGGGCCAGGTCCAAGTACGATGTGTGTCGGTTGGAAGCGGCGTACAAATTCAACACACGCCTCTTCGTTCCAGTTCTGCTCGGCAGTGCCATCTCTTGCTTTGTAAATCAGAACCTCTCGTCCTAAACCAGCGATTGCATGAGCGATATTGAGGGTAAAGGAGTCGAGGTTGTCAATCAATAACACGCAACCTTCGGCCTGAGTATTCTCGTCGATGAATCGAACTTTCCCTTCACCAGATGCGAGAGGGGCCGCCTCAACTTCCAATTGATGTATTGCGAGTTTGCCAATGGGTAAGGGGGAGGGTTCACCGTCTATCCATCCACATGCCTTCCGAAGAGCAGCAGCTTTCCATTTGGCTTCTTCAACTTCGGCCTTGGGATTGGAGCCGATTGTAATACCACCACCTGCAGCAATACTTCCATACCATTGGTCTCGTTGTTTTCTTGCAATTAAAGTTCGAATTAGTATATTCCACGAACAGGCACCCGAAGTGATGTCGACCCATCCAATAGAACCCGTCCAAAAAGAACGTGGGCGTTGTTCTAATTCATCGATTGCTGCACAAACAACGGTCCTCGGACAGCCGGTAATACTGCCACCGGGAAAGACAGCCTGCAACGCATCAAGACCGGTCGAATCTTCATTTAATACGCCTGAAATCTGGGATACAAGATGTTGTACCTGTGCATACGCTTCTACATCGAAGCGCTCAACTTGAACACTTCCAACTTTTGATACTGCTGAAATATCATTGCGCATCAAGTCAACTAACATTCGGTGTTCTGAGCGTTCTTTTTCATCATGAACCATTTCATGGCGTAATTCATCCTCCTGATCGGGGTGAGCGCCTCGAGGACGGGTGCCTTTTATTGGAGATGTAAAAACTGACTTTCCATCGCATTTGAGCAAGGATTCTGGCGATGAACACACCAAAGAAAAACCCAAGTCAGGTGCTTCGAGGTAACCTGAGAATGGGGCGGGGTTCGCCTCATTCAATCTCTGGAAAATTCGCCGAGGGTGTTCAAGAATCTTTCCATTCCACCACCGCCCTACATTGACTTGATACATTTGTCCTTCGCGAATACTTTCACGTATTGCTTCAATCGATTGTTCATGTTGTTCATCAGTCATCGAACTTGTTTCAAGCGTATGAGATGGTTCGGGCAATGTTTGTAACGCCGAATCATAGTCAGTATGTTGAGATACTTTTTGACACCATTGATCTCCATCGAGCGCGTGAACTTGGATGATATCAGATGACTTTTCATGAACCACCATTCGTTCAACAAGCCACAAAACGATCAGTATCTCACCTTCATCCGGTACATGTTGAAGTTGAAGAGGACGTGTCCATTGAACCATGTCATAGGCTATGGCACCTGACCAGAAAGGCCGATGAGGCAAAGAAGAATCGGGTTGGGTTTCAAAGAATTGCTTCGGAGTATGCGAGTGTAACTTCTCCAGAAGTTCTGGTAAAGACCTCGCAAATATTGAGGTTAAATGGTACCAACATCCATGTTTCCATTCTTCAACTTGTGCAACGAACTGTGTCTTTTCTTTTACTAATCGTACTTCTCCCTTCAGCGGGCTGTGTTGTTGAGCAGGTGAAACATTTCTTTGACTCGGTTGACGTACCAAAACGCGTTTCCGAGATGGACCGCACAGCATTGAATATTGAGCAAGGTGAGACAGTGGCCCTCCAGAGTAAAGCAGCACCTCATCCGGTCCGCCAAAATGAACAGCTTTGTCTCCAAGTAACCCAAGTTCACGCAAATGGGCATGGAAGGAAAGAAAACGTTGACTCATTGTATCGACCTCACATCAAACCATGTTGCCTTGTCTTGGTAATGAATTTCTAAAAGAGATTGGCATCGGTTCGAAAGTGAGACACCTTCGCCAAGCATTTCGTCGTCGAGTGAAAGTACTCGGCATGCTCCAATGCCACTACCGACTGCAATGACTTCAGCAGCACGAGCCACCAAACGTTCGTTCAATCGGCCAAAATGAACCGGAATTCCTGCCGCTTCCAGGCCGTCGATCAGAATTTTGAGGGTGATACTTGCAACCCCCCCTTCGGTCTGTGCTGCAACCCAGGCAGTCCCATCATCATCGAGAACAATAGGCATCGCTCTATCGGCATCGATTATGGCGTAATCATGTACGAGAAACGCAATGTCTGCACCGCGTTTTTCAGCGACTTCATGCGCATCTCGATAAGGTTTCCAGTCTCCATGTTTCGTCCCATTTACCTTTGAAGACCAACGTGGAGCAGGTAGGGTGATTGCATCGATCTCTTCGTTACGAAACGAAAGGGTACGAACTTCGAATACCATTTTCCCTGTACGCAAACATTCAATCCGAATCAATTTTGAAGGTTCAAGAGATGGCTCTTGTTTTGACTTTTCTTGCTCGAAAAAGTCGATAAGTTGTTGCGTCATATCTCGGGGTAATTCAAGACGTAATTGTTTGGCGTTTTCGACCAACCGTTGTACATGAAGTTCCCAATCAGCCAATGCAAAAGCACCGTTCCACAACGCAGTGGTAAAGACCGCATCACGAGGATTACTGGAATCGCCTGCACTCATTGACACGCCTCAAAGCAAGTCATCCAAGAATGATGTATCAATGCTCGCTTGAGGGAGTTGTGGGGACGTTGGTCCAGCAAGGTCGTTCAATAATGCATTATTTTGAGCAGGTTGCATGACTGGCTGCGGTGCTTGGTATGTAGATCGGCCATAGAGGTCCTGATTCTCAATACGTTGCGCTGCTGCATAGATGTCTTGACCCTGATTTTGGTCAAGAGCCGGTACTGGCTTGCCTGCCATTGGGGGTGGTGCGGGAGCGGCGACTGCGCCCCAATCATCGTCTTGAATCCCCCAAGTCGCTTCTTGTAACTCGATGGTTTGGTCACGGCTGCGTCGTCCACCACGAGAACGAACAATCGCCACCAGTAAAAGAAGGGAAACGAGCAATAATCCTGCTGCCAAGAGGTTAGGCGTAGTAAGGAGGGATGAGAAGTCGTTTTCATTTGCAGCGTCTTCACCTCCATCGTTGTTCGCATTATTCTTTCCAAATACATCGAGCATCATTGCATCAACTTCTTCTCTTTCAAAGATGTCGTCAAAGGGTGTAACAGCGATATACCAAGCAGATGTATTCAGCAAGGGGTCGTAATTATTGGGGGTGATCAGGAATGAGTTCGACGCCTTCACTTCAGCCACAAAGTCAGCTTCAGAGTTTGAAGAAAAGTCAGAGTTTGAGATATAAATTCGATAGCCGCGAACACTTGGATCAGACGAATGAGTCCATTCGACCAAAATATTGGTTTCTGAATTCCACGACAGCACAACATCTTCAATTTCGTCGAGGTATCCACCCAAGTCATCGACTCCATCATCAATCGATTGGGCAGAAACACTTGCCAAATTAATTTCTTGAGCATTGCCGGCGGTATCTCTCACGACCACAACAGCCCAGATCTCTTGCCCAGCAATGACTGGTGTATCTCCTGCAACGATATTGATGGTAAGAGGTAGTTCAGGAAGCCGGGAAAGAACAGCGACCGGGGTTGAAGGTCCTGTACTTCCCATTCCGACGGCATCAAAAGACCATGTAGCAGCATATATTTCGTAGTTTGCGACATCACTTGCTTCACTCAATTCAAAGTCAAGAAGCAGTGCACTCCCGTCGTCATTCGGACGGTCGTAGAGTTCGAGTGTTTCGAGTGGTGCTGGTGCGGTCACATCTTCTATGTTGTTAATTGGAATCACAGTGGCTTGAGGTAAGTCTGTGAGATAGACATTTCCTGCAAGGTCGTGAACAGTTACGACAACGAATAATTCGACACCGGGTTTGATAATTTGGGGTGTTGCATCAAGAATTGAGTCGCCTCCATAGAGGGCAGTTGAAATCGATAATTCAATCGGGTTGTAATCTTCATCAATCCATTGTTTGTTAATCTTCAAACACGCGCATTTTCCATCGTCATCGCCAAACCCAGCCCAAGCCACAGAGAGGTCAGAGATTGGTTGGTCAGCAGCCCAAACAATGTAGTGAGAGAAGTCATCTGCATCCGAGATCGACCAGATGACATCAATTGCAGTTCCATCATCATCAGGATGGTCAAATGCATTGACTGAGCCTACCCGGTCGGGTGTGGTTCCACTTCCTGCAGTATTGCGGAGCGGAGTAACTTGGATTAAGTCCACGTCGACGAGATCCACATTCAACCAGTCATCGTAAGCAACGACGCCAACATAATACATTTGGCCGTCTTGAAGCGCAACGCCATCCATGCTCGTAACAGTCGTTGAACTTTCAGAACAGTCGTCGATGATTTTGGCTTGTGAGAAGCCGTTGGCAATTCCTTCGTTACCAATTGCGGCATCGGCATCGTCCCAAGTTCGCATGAAGACAGCATAGAAGGTACAATCTTCTGCAGGATTCACATCCCAAGAAACTGTAATTCGTCCACCATCGTCGTCCGGTGTGTCAATAGCAGCTACGTTCTCCATCTTTGGAGGTGCAGTGTTGTCGTTCAAGCCACCCGTAGGGACAACAGGTCCAATGATTGTTGGATCCATCACATCTTCTTGACCCGATTCATCTACGCATGTGAGTGCAAGCCAGTAAGGTTGTCCTGCATCGAGCGATAATACGGTTGTGTTTCCTTCCGTTTTGTCAACTTCAGCAGCTGGAATCAACCCTAATACATCGGTCATGGAACTGGTTGATGCATAAATCATCGTACCTTCCAAATCAAGGGATGTGCATCTTGCCCATTCAACTTCTAAATCACCATCTGCACCACCTTCGTGAGGTCCAGCATCGGCCCATAATGGTGAAAGCGGTTTCTCATTGGTTGGCGAAGCAGGACCCATAATTGGAGAGGGGGTCCCGAGGTGTCCGTCGTCGTATTCAACAACAACGACTGCGTAGTATTGTTCACCATCAACTAAGGGGATTCCGTTGGCAGTAGTTACTTCACTGGAGAGGCGGCTGTGCAAGGAGACTGCTTTGTCAATCGTGCGTCCTGCGAGGTCATCTGCAGTGAGTATACCACCATCAACTGTCCAAACAGGTCCGTCATTGACGTAGACGAGGTATCGGGCGAAGTTGTCATCATGGACAAGACTCCAATTGGCTAACAATGCTCCACCGCCGTCATCAGGTCTGTCGATGATATCGGTCATGGAAATCGGCGTTTCAGTACGAACATAATCATAGATGAGCCGAACATGAATCGATCCGTTTGAAGGAGAGCGCAATGTCATTCGCATGTATTGTGTTCCGTTGACAATAATGCCGTTATCCACTGCGAGTTGCATCGTCGTTTCAAAATCAGGATTGTTGTTGAGTTCAATGGTTGCATTGTATTTGAGGCTCTTTGATTGAGCCCAAGTTGCCGCATTGTTGACTGGAGATGTAAATGCCAAAGGCACGGTTTGGAACAAAATACCATTTGTTCCAACAACGCCTTGCGTCGAGTCAAGAGCCACAGTGGAATTGAGGTCTGCAAGGATAATACTCATTCCAGGATGCGTCATATCAGTGATGTCTTGGGTTGCTAAATTGAAGCCAACATTGAGTGGGTCAGCATATCGAACCGATACGCGTTCAATTTCTGTATATTGAGGGTTATTTTCGTATCCATACAATCCTTCACCATCTGTTGTGAGCCAGATATAATCGGAAGAAATTGTTCCACCGGTAAGCAACGGCATTGAAATCATTTTGAGATTTTGATGCGAATTTGTTCGAGCTTCTATAACTGAAACACCGTTTCCGCCAAACACCAGAAGATGTTCTCCATCACTGACCATTTTTTGTACAGGCCAACCAAAGATTTGGTAGGATGGGATTCCGTTTTCAAAGAAAGATGAGGTGCTGTTCCAATGCGTCATTGGTCCAATGTCTGTAGCGATATGAACGCCCCAGTAATCACTTGCTAAGGCGTCGATATTGTTCGAAGGTAATTGATCAAACTCATGGCCCGTGATTGTGCCTGAGGTCAAACCGATCGTGGTCACAGCAGGTCGTTCACTTCCAGCGCCATCATGTCCAATGAACAGTGTTGTTTCGCCACCTGTAGGTGTATAAGATGTAAGTGACATGGTTGAAGTCCCCATGAGTCCAGAGGCAGAGGTGTAGAGGGTCGTTGCATTGGTTGTAAGATTCATTCGAACTAAACCAGCAGTTGTGGTCATCCAGAGATAGTTTCCTTCGACAAGAACATCTTCAACAACATTGGTAGGAAGTCCGTCAGAGGTTGTGAGTGGATTCATCCAATCGGAGGCTGCATAATTCCAACGTCCTATGCCGCCATTGGTTGCAATGTAGAGAACATCCGTTGTTGCAGCGAAACCATTGATTGAGTTTGATGGCAGTCCACCGATTAATTTACCATTTCCGTAGCCGGTTTGAAGATCGTATAATTGAACTCCAGGTGCAGACCCGCCACTGCCCATCAGTCCAAGGACCAATGTAGTGCCAACTCGAACCATTCCATCGTGGTTATTGTGCAATCCGCCGTTGAGGCGAGTGACGATTCCGGTTAACGTATCGAGTTTATACAAGCCAGTAGGGGTTGAGGAGATGTACAGGTCGGTGCCAATAAGTTCAGCGTCTTGCGCTTTACTGTTTGCAGCCATCGTCCAACCGTCTTGCCAAAGGATAGATCCGTCTGTTTGGCGTTCTCCCTGAAGCATTCCTGCTCCACTGGATTGGCCAAATCCTTGATTTGTCCCCGCAGTTGTAACCCAGAGATGGGTGGAGTTACCGGTCATTGTGGTCACTTGTCCACTCACAAGCCCTGGGAGAGTGGCAACAGTGTTCTGGCCAAGCGAACTCAATGTTTCGACCTTACTGAATCCAGAGGAACCACCAGCTTGTCCCATCAACCATTGGTTGTTGACCCATTGGAAAGAGGTGACTGAAGAGCCAGCACCGTTGATGTTTGCTTGAGCGTTTGTGTTTCCAGATGTGGCGATAATGGTGTAACCGCCACCGATGATGTTATTTCCACTCAGTCCAATTCCATGCCCGAGAACAAGTTGGCCGTTTGCATAGTCGATAGCATCCCACCAAACGCGATCGCTTGGAAGATTATTGGTAACGGTTGTGATTGGAGTGAGCCATGCAGCCGTTGAATATCCATATTTCTTGATGTCCGCTTCGTCTGCGTAAAATGCGACGTACAGCGTGTCGGTTGTGTCACAGGCTACACCTGAAACTTGGCCGATACCCAAGTCTGCCCGTGTGAACGAACCGACGAATGTATCGTTGGCCATGTCGAAGCGAGCTACGCCGCCGTTGTTGGCATAGATTCCAACGTGAAGTAACCCGCCGCATTCAGCCATCGAAAGTGGATAACCACCTGGCGTTCCACTTTGCCCCATTGTGTACTCATTCCATGATGTTCCGTCCCAGTGGGATACATGGCCACCTTGGAATTGGCCAAAGTTGCTAACGTCTCCGCCACCTACGACCAAATTTGTACCGTCGGTCCACAACTCATAGATTCGAGAACCAGCATTGTTCGGGAGTCCATTTCCTTCTTCCCACATTGTGAGCCATTGATCGCTCGTTTCGTTGTAACGAGCAACGCCATCTTCGGTGGCGAACAAAACTTCACCGTTGAATTCGAGAATTTCTCGGATTGGGAAGTTGAAATCATCATCGTCCCAAGTACCCATTGTTGTCCCATTTGGTGCGATCAGTTCGAGGTTACTTTCGCCCCAAGAGACCCACATGTTGCCGGTTGAAGATTCATATGCAGTGACACGGTCAACTTGTCCGATTGGTAGAATACTTTGGTCCCATGTACCGGTTGCAATATCCCATTGAGCAATCCCTCCAGAACCATCTGTATTCCACCATTGGTTTGATGCGATGCCGACCATGAGTGTTCCATCAATGATGTTCATTCCAAAGGCATCCCCGTTGTTTTCATCCACTTGTGCACCTGCTTCGAGGTAACTGAGCCTGCTGTAGTTCACAATGTCCAGGCGGTAGACATCAGCCTCTCCTGTATGGTAATACATAATTCCGTTATCAACGATGAGGTCGTATGCAGGACCGGTTGTACCTGCACCGTCGCCAAAGAGGCTTGAACCCGATTCAATATCGTAGACTTCAGCCCCTGTTGTAGTGTTGAGGAGTTGGAAACCATCATCGCCTGAAATCCAAATTTGGCCGGGAGTAACGTCAGCAACCAATCCAGTCACTTCTTCGTTTCCACCATCCAATACATTGTCTTCTGTCCACAAAGTAAGCCACGCATTATTTGGTATGTCATAGCGAGCTACACCAATGCCATCGAGGCCGATATAGGCAATATCATCAATGACTTCAACCGGTGCATTTTGGGTTTGCTCGCCCGCTTCCCATTCACCTATGACTTCGTAAGGAGATGCAGTGATGATGCCAACTCCAGAGGTCGTGCCTCCAAAGATGTAGCCATACCCATCTGCTTCAACAGAGTAGGTAGCCCAGTTCGGCATGCCATCTTGGACATTCAGACAATCGGGGTTTGTAGAAGAAATTTGACTCGTTGACCATGCACAGACTCCGATGTTTGTTGCAGCGTATACCGTGCCTCCTGACACAGCGAAATCAAAGTATTGTTGAGGGCGAGTGTTCCAGGAACTGCCGGTTTGGAATGATGTAGAACTTGAACCATCCCACTCAATTGCTCCGCCACTTGTTCCAATGTAGAGATTGCTTCCATCCGCTTCCAACGCGTAGATATTGTCGTTTGGAAGTACTTCAGTTGCTGAGCCTTGACCATTATTTCCAGCCTCGGTCAATGGGATCAATAATTCACCAGTGGACAAGTCCTTTCGAGCGACACCATATCCTGGGATTCCGAAGTAAAGTATGTCTCCAGTGACGGCTACAGGCACATTATTTGCACCGTTCACGCCGGTAGAAATCCATGGGGTTAGCCATGAATCGTTTGACAGATCATAGCGAAGAACACCATTTCCATCAGTAGCCAAATGTACCGTATTGCTAAACAATGCAAGGTCTACTGCAGAAGCATCATATTGAGGTGCCACAGCAGAATTTACTCCAGTCAAGTCAATCAATACCATTTGGCCTTGCCCGGTAATTCCAACGGCAGTTGAACCATCAGAATCAACTCGAATAATTTCATCGTTATTCAAATCCGTGTTCGAAGTATCCCATGTTTGCAGAAGCGTGCCGTTGCTGTGCATTTGATGCATTCCACTTTCTGAAGCGATGAATACATGCGAGCCATCGTTCATCAAATGATTGACCGTCGTACCAAGATAGACAGGTTGGAGCCAGCGAGATGCTTGGGTATCGAAACGATTCATCCAATCATCAGCGGCAACAAAGACAACGCCATTCAATTCAGTGGCGTCTTGCATACTGGAAGAAGTTGGACCACTTCCAATCAGCACAGTTCCAGTTTGAAGCGGTGTTGAGCCGGGACTTAATTCAGCAAACGAGCCAAACCCGTTTCCAAGCAACAAGGTCTCGTTTGCTGGTGCACGTGAGCCAAGATTTGGCCATACGATAAGGTCTTGACCATCTCCAGTTAATCCAAACGCAGAAATCGCTTGTGAACTTGAAAATACACCGACAGTCGTATCGTATTCATGAAGAGTATCGCCACTTAGAATAAACAAATCAGAGCCAGAGCGAGCCATTCCATTGATGGTATTACTCGTTAACCAATTTCCATCGTTCCAAGTCGAGAGCCAAAATCCTGAACTCCAATCGTACCGTGCTAATCCATTGGACGGTGAAGCAAGAAGTAACTGATTTCCTGAGACAATCATTTCCGTAATCTCATCGGAATGAAGGCTGTTAGCCGTCGACCAAGTCGATAAGGCACTGCCAGCAGTCAGGTCCCAGCGCACAACCCCTTCATCATCAAAAGAAATGTAGAGGATATTGTTGACTTCAAGCATATCCAATGCTACTCCTTGTGTTGTTTTGGTCATAGGGAACGACCAACTTACACCATCCCATTGAGCTATACCGTCCTGGTTGGCGGCGTAGACATATCCATTGGAGGCAATCATGAATGTATCATAGGCTGCTCGCGACGGCCAAGGCAGTGGCGTCTGCTCACTCGTTTCATCAAGAGAAAAGGCATAAAATCTATTTTCAGTAAGAACATGAAGTAGATTATTGGTTGTGTCTATTGCTAAATCATTAATCTCTGCATCAAACTCAAGCACATCGATGACAATTGGATCATTGGAATAATCTAATATCAAGAGTGCATCTTCGATGGCGAGATACATGCGGCCATCATCAGGATGAATGGCTGATGCAGCAATTACGAGTTCCAAAGGAGCGAGTGCCACCATTGGGTCGACGGGTGAGAGTGCCTCAATGATTAATTCTGTGATTTCAGCATCGGAAGGAAGCGTCCATGTCGCACCCGAATCACTGTTTGGATTTAGGCGCCCCGAGTAAGGATTTGGGCCGGCGAAACTGTCTTGAGAGCCAAGCATTCCAAGTCCGCGCCAGTCGAGTAAATTAACTCCAATATCACTCGCTACAAGCATCGGTTCTTCGATCATCAAACCATCACTTCCATTGACTCGGATTTGGAATGAAACATTAGACAAGTCCGCACCTGGGGCGAATTCTAACGTCCATGAAGCACTGGCTTGCCCACCCGTAGTTGGATTCGCTCCAACCGCATCGAGCTGAACCCAGCCGGTATCATTACTCCCTTCTTGAGGCCAAATAGTGGCGATGGAAGTTTCATGAGCAGAAACACTAGAGATAGTAAGTAAAGGCGCAGCCGATGAAAGCAGCATTAACACGACCAAAAGAAGTGCTCTTTGAGCGTCGCGGGGTAGGGCCGCAGTGTTCGTCTTGAGGTTCATCAAAAACTATCGGGGTTTTAGGGTATTTGAACGCGCCCCTCGGTCGTGTGGAAAAATCTCATCAAACCGGCCAATTTCCCCTCCCATCCAGCATTCTACCGAACGAATATCAATTTCTCTCTCTGTTCGATAATATTCTCCGGAAACTGAATCAAAGTGAACAGATTGACTTCACAGCCTATCGCTTTCACGCAACACTCAAACCTAAGACCTGCTTGGTTGGATAAAGGTCCAACTATGAATCTCGATAAAAAGGAGCGTTTACTCCGGAAAGAGGCGCTTGAATACCACGAAGCTGAACCGCGTGGTAAAATCAAGGTTGTACCTACAAAGCCACATTCCACCGCTCATGAACTTAGCCTTGCTTATTCGCCAGGTGTTGCTTACCCCTGCCTCGATATCGCAGAGCGCCCCGAAGACGCTTATCGCTACACTTCGAAAGGTAATTTAGTTGCCGTAATTTCAAATGGAACTGCAGTACTGGGACTGGGGAATATCGGTGCACTTGCGAGTAAACCGGTGATGGAAGGAAAAGGCCTCTTATTGAAGACGTTTGCAGATATCGACGTTTTTGACATCGAAGTTGATACCGAAGACCCCGAGTCCTTTATTGAAACAGTTGTTAATATTTCTAAAACCTTTGGAGGAATTAATCTTGAAGATATCAAAGCACCAGAATGTTTTGAAATTGAACGCCGTATTGCTGAAGCAACAGACATACCCGTCATGCACGATGACCAACACGGCACAGCAATCATTTCCGCAGCCGCTTTGTTGAATGCCGTTGAATTACAAGAAAAAAGTCTTGATTCGATTAAAGTTGTGGTTATTGGGGCGGGCGCTAGCGCCATAGCTTGCGCTAACCATTACATCGCCATTGGCGTCACGCGTGAAAACATCTCCATGGTCGACAGCAAAGGCATCATTACCAAAGCCCGGCTTGAGGCAGGAGAACTGAATGAATACAAAGCACCGTTTGCACACGACCGAGAAGTAGGCGATTTAGCAGATGCTTTACGTGGCGCTGATGTCATGCTCGGCCTTTCTCGAGGTGGCCTTGTGAGCAAGGAGATGATCGCCACAATGGCAGATAAACCAATCATTTTTGCACTTGCAAACCCGACTCCAGAAATCACTCCAGAGAAGATTTTGGAAGTCCGCACCGACGCTATAATCGCGACAGGCCGTTCCGATTACTCAAATCAAGTCAACAATGTACTCGGATTCCCTTACATTTTCCGCGGGGCTCTTGATGTGCGTGCCCGAGATATTACACAAGGTATGAAAATGGCAGCAACCCATGCACTTGCAGAACTCGCAAAAGAACCTGTACCGGATTATATTTCAGCCGCTTATGACGGAGCAACAATGCAATACGGCCCAGACTATATCATTCCAAAGCCGTTCGACCGCAGGGTCCTGATTTGGGAGGCTTCAGCAGTTGCTCAAGCAGCCGTTGAAGAGGGCGTAGCAGCCGTAAAGCCTGAGGATTTTTCAATTGTTGACTACCGTGAAGAATTGGAAGCCCGACTCGGTCTTTCCTATTCCATCATGCGGCACGTCATCAACCAAGTTCGTGGAAAAGGAAAAAGAATCGTGTTCCCTGAAGGCGATAATGAAAAGGTCTTGCGTGCAGCTGCTCAATTGGTTGAACAGAAGATTTGTTATCCAATTTTATTAGGGCCGGTAAAACGTATCCAAAAGATGATGGACGAACTCGGATTGAATTTTGATTACGAAGTCTTCGACCCTCGTAAAGACAAGCGAAGAAAAGGGATTTTTGCCGAAAGTATGATGGAAAACCGCGGTCGAAAAGGTATGACGTATGCTGATGCACACCGCTTACTCAAATCACGCCCATATTTTGCCAGCCAAATGGTGATGAATGGAGATGCAGATGGATTTGTAGGAGGTGTCAGCCGAAATTACGATGATGTACTCCGCCCAACTCTCGAACTTATCGGAGCCGACGAAAACGCACATTGTGTCGTCGGTTGCTACATGATGAATGTCAAAGGCCGAACCATCTTTTTGGCGGATGCAACGGTGAATGTTTATCCCGATAGTCGAACACTCGCTGAAATCGCCGTTCAGACCGCTAAAGTTGCTCGACGTTTCGGTGTCGCTCCAAGAGTTGCAATGTTATCGTTTTCAAATTTCGGTTCAAGTCGAGCTCAACGCTCAGAACGAATTGAAGACGCAATCCAATTTGCCCGCGAACTCGATCCTTCACTGGTCATCGACGGGCCAATGCAAGCAGATACTGCACTCAACAGCGCTGTACAAAATGAATACCCATTTATGGATTTCAAAGGCCCAGCCAATGTCCTGGTATTGCCAAATCTTGCTGCTGCCAACATTGCTTACAAACTCCTTGAGGAACTTGGTGATGCAGAGATGACTGGTCCTATTTTGGAAGGTATGGATAAACCTGTACAACTGGTTGCGCGACAAGATGGAGTCCGGCATATTGTCAACATGGCAGCGATCTGTGCCGCTGATGCCATCCGTCAAGATTCGTTTTGGGAAACGTTAGTTACGCCTTCCAGTAATGACTGAGTTGTCCACTTCATCGAAGGATACGGTTGGTCGACGTGGCCGCCAAAAGGCACCCGTTACAAAACCTGCACACAGGCCTCCAAACAGTAAGTTGGCCCACCCACTGGTTGCATAACTCCCCATGCCCCTGGCAATTGGAATCGCAAAGGATGGAATCACGCCGAGGAGAAATGTCCAAAAGATTTCGCCACGGATATTTGCGGAAAGATCAGCGTTTATTGGGACTCGAATTGCCTCTCCTTCACGTATTGGAGTGATGATGAGGCGTGCGACCATCCCACTTAATTCACGGTCCATTGGAGCACTTGAAAGCGCAGTGACTCCTTCTTGGTTGGGGTGAGTTTCGATCGCTGTTCGGTGATTCGCCATCGGCCCAATCCCCGTAAAATCTCGAGGGCGTCCATCCATCATTGCACCTCGGTAATTATCTGAAACACCATCAGCTAAGATTTCTATTTTTTTCGCTTCCAATTCTAACTGTATTTGCTCATGAGCATGGCGCCACTCACCTTCACTCGGACAACGTATTTCCCATGATTTCTTTGAATCAAGGCCATGTTCAGAAGATTCGAAATGTTTGGATAGTTCCATACAAATTTGCTTCAATCGTTCACCGCTCAATGTAACTTTAGTTTTATCAAGTTTGAGCAGTTCTTGCAATTGACTGTGAGATAATACAGATTTCATCACATAGATTTCAGGGCAGCGAACTTCATGACGAGGCCGTTGGCTACCATACATCCATCCGCCTTTTTCAGTTCCAAGAAAAACGCTACCGGCTTGGACGGGAGTAAATTCAATACCTCGATATTGAATTGACAACTTACCACCTCATTGTATACTTGCTTCCATGCGACGATACCATGCCATGCCAGTGGCGTGGTCTTCAAGCAATGTGAATTGAGGGAAGGGTGAAATCGAACGCATGTAGCCAAATACTGAAAAGTCGACAAGGTCCGGGCTCTTTCCCCCAAAGTAGGGATGCGTATTATGCGCTTCAGTAAATTCAGTCAAGAGGTCATGCCAAAGTTGCTTTGGTTTACGACCATCATTCTTAACCCTCTTTCGAGCAATGAAACCCCACATTATTGGGAACCCAGCCCACGCGTATAATCGCTTTGAAAAGAAACCAAACTTCTCAAGTTTTGAAATCTTTAATGTTGTTTTCAAAGCCGAACCTATGCTGCCGTAGAGGATTGGAATCGTGGCTTTGGACATTTTGGTATCCGACCACTCAAGCCATTCATGTTGCCGTTCAGCATCGCCAAGAGCAGCCAACTTCCCATCATTATATGTGGAATCAATATGCTTCAGAAGTGGAGTGGAATCAACATGGTGTTCACCCTTTTCGTCAGTGAATACGGGTACTTTGCCCCAATTGTCAGCAAAACGAACTTCTTTCTTAATTTTCATGCCATTGACACTCACATATTCAACGTCAAGTTTGAGATACTCAATCAATCCTCGAACCTTCCAACAGAATGGACAGGTGTAGAGCATATGGAGGGTAGGCGTTTGACCCATGGAGTAAGGGGGTTGCCGCTCCTTCTTCAATCCTCGTCATCTGACTCCGGCTTCCAACCAGGCTTCCAAAATTCAAGATTATCAAGCCAAATTACCCATTCGGCATCTTCACAGGTAAGTAAACGAAAAGCACGAGCATCCAATCCACTTCGATTGATATCGCTCAATATCCCGTCGCGAGCAGCATCGCTCCATTCGACTTGCATCCTCCGAATTTCCCTTCGTGCTTCGGCAGGATTATCAAAATTCAATTCGCATACATCTCTCAGTTCAGAGATTAAAATACGGTTATCCTTCAGAAGAGGATCGTTGATTGTGGCGCGATATGTTTCCGACTTCTTCCCAAACGGCCACCAACCCATGGTCTTGATTCACTGGCCCTTACCTAAGACATTTTGGACGTATGCGTATGAGGGCTTCATGAAGAAGGGCGCCTTGGCAAAACCATGGCAAGAGTTACGGTTCATCTTCATGGCGTTCCAAAGGAGAAAGCAAATCGCGAACTCATTGAAATGTATTCGAAGCGGATTTCATCCCGTGGGATTCGCATTGAATACCACCCCGATAAAATGAGTGTTGAAGCCTACCAAAATATTCTTGCAAAAAGGAAAGGTACGGTCATCTATCTAGACGAAGGTGGTGAAACGCTTGACTCTCTTGAGTTTTCCAGCCGTGTACAAGAGTGGACCATTGCAGGAGATGAAACTCATTTGGCGATTGGACCTGCGCAAGGATGGCCTTCCACAAACATGCCCATTCATGCACCACGCCTTTCACTTTCAAAAATGACCTTTCCACACGAGCTTGCTAGCGTTCTCTTGGTCGAGCAATTATACCGTGCCACAGAGATTCTGCGTGGAAGCGCTTATCACAAGGCTTGAGCAAAGTGTCAAAAAGTGCCGTTTTGTCGAACGATTTGGAGGGGGATTATGCTCGCATTTGAAACAGGCACCTTACAATGGATTTTGATCGGCTTTGAAGCAATCATTGGCCTTCTGTTATGCATTGGTTCGAAAAGCCAACCTTTCCCACGCCCCTCTCTGAGATTTGGTTTGTTCATTCTGGTCCTCACTTCGTTGATCGCTGTGGGTCAAATGGCACCAATACCTGTCACAGTAACTGGGCATCTTGTCATACTCACCGGAATTGGTTCGTTTGGTCTTCTTGCTGGGATTCATCATTTAATTCGCACTCGAAGAGAAGTCCTCATTGCTCCATTTTCAGGATTTTTCTTCTGCGTGGGTGTCGGCGGGTTAATGATTCAAACATGGAGCAGTTTGAATCAATTTGAACAGTGGGCAGGATTCTTCTCTCTTGTCATGCTCGGTGGAGGGCAGACATGGTTGGTATTTCGCGGTCTCTTAATCGGCCGTCTACCTCTCGCTTGGAGTCAAGCGGGAATGGTTGCCCTACAACGTGGACAAATCAGCGGTGATAAGGGGGCAATTGCCTGTTTCGAAAAGGGCTGGGATGCTGAGGAAGAGCACTTGAATCCAATGGCGTACCTTGCTCTTCATCGAATTCATTTGTTTATCGAAGACCAACACATGGCTGAAGAATGGTATGAATCACTTCTTGCAGTCGGTGGTGAAGAAGCCGTTGCCTTTGAATGGATTCAAGCGATTCATGATGCACTGGAGGACATTGACTCTTCGAAGGCGCTTCACCTTCCACCTCTCAACAAATTAGAGCAGGAATAGCGATTATTCCGGAAAGAATACCTTTCCATCTGGAATATTCCGTACAAAGAGGTCTCTTCTCTGATACATGAAGGCAAAGGACTTAAGAGGTATAAATACAATATATTACCATGGAAAAAGTATCGAAGCCACAAGGAGAATGGACACGAAGCACCTTTTTTTGCTTGGCAATGATCGTTTGGTTCTGTTCAAGCCTTCTTTCTCAAGCAGCCTATGTTGCGTTTTACGGTGTGCCATATGATGCAATCGCTCTTCTCAAACAATTTGGGCCACTCTATTATGCAGTTATAATTGTAGAATTAATGATGTGGGTGGGAGTAGGGTCTGTTGTCTTTGTGAGGTTTGCAAAAAAACTTGCTCCAAAGTTTCAATCCCCTTTGCCTTTAGCGTGACTGCAGGCGCCGATTTTTGCCAAACCCCTGAAAAACGGCTAAATTCATCGTTCCTCTCCGATGAGTTGAAGGTCCTTCAAGTTAAGGAACGTATGTGAAAGAACACTCAGATCTCCCCTTCTTTTCAGGACGTCCAATGGATGTCTGTTCATTGGCTGATGAAGATGTCGCTTTACGTACTCTGCCGAGAGGTGCCCGAATAGTTTCTCTTGAAGACGCTCGAGAAAACTTACCTAAAGTAACTCGATGGTTAGCAGAACTCCAAGCAATGAGCGATGAGGCCCATGACCTTACCGAAGAACTGGAAGTCTTACTTGAATCGCTCGAAGCAGAGAGTGAGCATGTTGTAGAAGTTGCAGAACAATTGGCACAACTCGTCACCCACTGGCAAAGTGTAACTTCAAGAATTGAAGCGACTGGAACCCGTATTGCTTGCTTAGAACCCGGCCGATTGGAATGGTATGGCGTGGTTGATCAACACCTGGCATTGTATTCATGGCGCTTTGGTGAAGAAGATATTGAATGGTATCATCCAATCGATGCAAGTTTTCTTGCCCGAAAACCACTCATAGAAGCATGACTTGGGGTTGCCTGAGGCAGAGGCATGGTACGTATCACACGAGTCTATACAGGTACAGGAGATGAAGGTGAAACTTCACTTGTTGATGGGTCACGACGTTCAAAAGCTGATCCGCGTCTTGAGGCAGTTGGCACCTGTGATGAACTCAATTCGCTTCTTGGGATGTGCCTTATGGAAATTGGACGCCTCCCAATGCACGAGGATGGAGGAAACCGTTCAACCGTTCAACGGGTTCAAGTGATCGCCAATCAAGCACTCCCTCGCCTTCAAAACGAACTTTTCGACCTTGGAGCAGAATTAGCATGCCCTCCATTGGAATTGCCCGAAGGAATGGTTGTTTTGAATGAGAGCCAAGCATCGGTCTTGGTTGATGAAATGGACGCATGGCTCGAACAACTCGAGCCACTGACCAGTTTCATTCTCCCATCTGGAGAAGGGCCAGAAGCTGTGATTCACCTTACTCGGACTGTTACTCGACGTCTCGAGCGCACGGTTCTTCGACTTGCTGAATCCGAAGGAAAAGATGCAGTTCGACCACTTGTTCTCGTTTATCTCAACCGTCTTTCAGATTGGTTCTTTGTTTTCGGGCGCTGGGTTTGCTTAGGCCTTGGGAATGATGAATCACTTTGGAAGCCTCTTGGACGAAGAGGTCCCGAAAGCGGCGTCGGTGCTTTGATTCGAAAGTTAAATCAAAACGACGAGGAATTCAAACAACTTTGAATCATTCCTTGCCGAGAGAAATCATATGCTGGCGTGCATTTTCAAGTATACTTCGTGTTTCATCATGCGTGAGTTGCTCCTTGGCTTGTTCCCAATCCAACCACATGTGACCTTGATGCTCATGTGAGAGTGTCACTGTAATACGCTCGGTTTCTGCCAAATACCAGTAGACTTGCTTTGTTCGTTTCCGGCCTTTATGCCAGTATGAATATTCACTTCGTTCAACAAAACCGGGAACAAATTCAATTTCATCAATCCCAGTCTCCTCTCCAAGTTCACGCCGAGCCGTTGCATGATGGTCATCATCAGTTTCTTCAACATGCCCTTTGGGAAAGTCCCAGTGGCCTTGCGGGTACTGAAGGAGAAGGATTGTTCCGTAATTGACCAAAACGATGCCACACGAGATCTCCATGCACTGAGCAGAACGGCAATAGGTCAAGTCAATTGTGGCGAAATGTTTCCCAAAAACCTTCTTGGACAGCGCACACACCCCTCGCGTTATGCCTCCTTCTTCGACGCCATTGAAAAGAGCGGGATTGCCCGAGTTTCGTCGAATCATCGCTGATTCCGACCTCGACGGACTCTGTGCCGCAGCAGTTCTGAAAGCAGCCAACCCAGAGGCAGAAGTTCATTTCGCCCATGCTGCATTAGTTCGTTCAGGTGCTATCGATGCATTGGTTGACCGTTCCACTGCAATGGTGGATTTACCTTTCCACCCTGAATGTGGTTGGTATTTGGATCACCATCAGACCAACCGGCCGAACGAAGAAGAGGAGGCGCAGTTTGTACTCAATGGAGGCACCTGTCATTGGGAAGCAACACCTTCTGCTGCACGGCTTGCTTACGATGTCTTGAGTCCCTATATCGACCTCTCACACTTAGAAGAAATAATGCCGGTAGTCGATGCACTTGATTCAGGTCAAATCACCCGTGAGGAATTTATTGAAGATGGCCCAATCCTCCAACTGGCACGTTCCCTTTCACTACGGGAATCAGAACATATGCACCACGTTCTCACCTTACTTTCTCAAGGTTCGAGTCTGAATGAAGTTTTACAGGATACCAAAGTATCACCTCATATTGAGAGAGCCCAGCATGAACGTAAAGCAGCTCAAGCAGTTGTCGAACAACATACTGAAATTATTGACCGTCTTGCAGTCTGCAGAATGGATGAGAAAGGCGTTCGTTCAAACGGTTACTTAGTTACCGCATGGGCAGGAGAGAGGGCAGACGCATGCTGCATCATTCACGGGTATGCTGACGGTTCCATTGAAACGTCCGAACGCCCCGCCCTTTCGGCGAGTTTCTATGCGAATTCCTTTTTACAAAACGGCCAAGGCCGATACGATTTATCACGATTAGCAACTGCAATGGATTCAACAGGTGGAGGCCATGCCAATGCTTGTGGTTGTCGAATTCAAGCACCAGGAATCGATTCAAACCTTGAGACGTGGCTTAAAATGTGGAAGAACCGGAATCAAGAACTCGCTATTGAGTGAGTTCACAGTACGCTGAAAATGTACAAGAACCCCAAAAAAGCATGCAAGAAGGCTAAGACGACAATGAGGTCTGCAGCTCGTCCATGTTTCAATGCATGATGGGCAAACTTTTCACCTTCGTTTCGAGCATCACGAGCTCGTCGTCCCATGCGTGCAAGTATGAAGAGCAAAACAAACCCAATCGGGCCCATGAATCCATGAAGACTTTGAGGAATGAGTGAGGTGAGAATACTTTCATTTTCTCTCCAGCCAACAAATGCACGGCTCAAAAAGGCAACACAAATGACAAAGAAGGCAGACCAAATCAATCGGTTGCCATATTTCTCATGTTGAGAGAGTGCATTTTTTCGAGACTCTCCTTTGAGTTCATGGCTTTTTCTTCGCCAAGAGTATTGCCACCAAATCCAACCGAGTAACCCTGTTGCAAGTAAAGGATGGAGCAATAAAACCACAATGCGAACGATGTCCATGCCATTCCTCCGTTTCCCTCCAAGTGTTCTTTGTTCATGGATGTTCGTAGACTTCTGGAGGAATTGAATCGTTTTGAGTTCTAGATGGCGCTTCCGGTGGATTGAAGGAGGGTAGGTTGAGCCAATGGAAGAGGAGGGGGAGCATTGCAAGAGAACCACATGTCAAATTGTCTTGAAGTTGCTTTCAAAACCAACATCACAAAACCTCGACGTCAGTCCTTAGTAGTGAAAACTGCTGATTGGCAATTACTTGAGAAACCTTGGCGCCCAATCCTCCTTTTGGCCCTTGCCGAGACTGAACTTCCAGCGGCCGATGAAGATGAATCCGACTCATCATCTCGTCGTCGCCCATCAGGTGGACGGGGAAGAAACCGTCGTGGAGGCCGAGGTGCTTCTGGCCCCATGGACTCACTCCCACCAGCCGTAGAAATGCTGGTTCCTTCTGATTACAGTTCTGCTTACCGACTTGCAGTTTTAATGGTCCACAAACTTCTCAACAAAGAGGAGTGGGAAGAGGAATGGGAAACAACTGAGAAATCATTGCGTGAAACTTGTTTGGAAAAAGGGGTCCATCCAATTTGGCTTGAACTCGCTCAACGAACTGCAGTTCTCGGTCAATTCGCAGCATTCCCGAAAGCCAAAGCGACCAAGTCCAAAGCAGGTAAGAAAGTTAAATTGGATTTGGCTTTCATCAATCCATTGAACACTGAAGATTTAATCGCGGCTATTGAGGGGATCTCAGTTACCGTAACAGACGCAGAATCCCAAGTAGCACTTCGGAATATCGTTTCACAACTTTCCTCGGGAAGACAATTACATCCGGCAGACGTTCTCTATCACTTAGAAGGACAGGCCACAGCACTGAGTGTATTGTTGGCATTAGCATCAGAGAAAGACCCTACAGAATCTCTTGACCGGCTCAAACCGATCGACGCAGAATTGGCTGAACAACTGAATGACTTTCACATGCTTCGCCAAGGTAAAGTGTTGGACTGGAAGAAATCAAGAACTGCAAAAGGAAACCACTCATTGGCAGCAGCACGGCAACTTTTAGCTTGGGAGAACCCTCCGGCTGAAGCATCAAAACTTTCCTCGAAGCAACTTGCTGAAGGTCTCGAATTACTTCGCGAACACACAACAAATGCGGTTCAAATTGAAAAAATCATGTGGTGGCGATTAAATGCTCTTCACAAAGAAGGTAAATCTGAAGAAACGATTCAGCTTTTGACCAGTTTGAAACTCGACCACCATACCGAGTTGTCAACTTTAGCACCCTTGTTGTCTGAACTTTCAGGAGAAGTGCTTGATCAGTGGCTTCTTGAACAGATTCCAATTTTGGATGACGGGTCGCTTGTTGTATTGATTCAAATGGAATCATTACCTTTGCACATCCGTTCGATGGCGGCAAAGAACCTCTCGCATGATACAAGTGAAGCTTGGGAAAGTGTGTTTCCTCTCCTTATTGACATCTATACGCAAAGTATGGAATTAAACCTCCTTGCTAAAATGGTAACATCTAATGATTTGGTACCAATGTCTCACCCTTACGAAACCTTACTCGTATCTCACTTACTTGATGCAGGAAGTAATAATGAACTTTGGATTAAAGTTCGGGCAGCCCGAAGAGCAGCTCTTTCTGAAGTTCATAGCATAGATGCGCCTGACTCTTTCTCATCAACATCCGAAGCATTACTTATGCTGTTTGAAGGCGAAAATATTGAAGATGACCGTCTTACGACAGTGCTTGACAAACAAGGCCTCTTGGCCTTTGGACCGATTCGCCAAGCACTCCGAGATGGTGGCAGTGGAATTGCCTCGTCGACTCACCTTTCGAATCTTGAACAAAGTATTGCTTCAGCGGAACTCACCGTCATGGAACGTGTTCTGTTCAATGCTGTCATCGCAACATTGCGCCTCAACCACGTGGCTTTAATGCTTCAACATGGAAATTCGGATGATGAAAATATCGAGACTCTCAATACCTTGTTAGCGAACCCAATCATTCCAACCGGCATGATTCACAGCGTACGCCATTTGGTTTTAGAGCATGACATAGGGCTCCCTTCTCTTGTTCGCTGGTACCAAACCCATGACGCTTTATCTCCATGGCACACCCTTGCACGAGCAGCAGTCTATGCATCAAATCAAGAAGAATTGAATGCAGCCCGAGACTATCGTAAAGCCGGAGATCATGAAGAATTTGATTACGAATACTCTCTTACTTTGTATCGTAAAGCTCTGATTCATTTGGCATTCGCAGAGCAATGGCGAGAGGCTGTTGAACTTCTTGATGCACAACCTGCTCTCAAGAGTGCGATTACTCAACGGTTCCAATTGTATCTGCGGGTTTCCTATACTGCAAAATCAAAAGATACCAATTCAGCAACCCGTTTGCTGAAAGAGTTCGTTAAACGAACCAAGATGGAAATGGAAGAAAACGAAGAAGGCGAAATGATCGAAGTCATGAGAGTCTACCATGCAGAAGATGATTTAGACATGCTCAAAACCTATCCACACGAACACCCTCGGCCACTTCCAACAGATCCATTTTGTGGAAGAGTTACCGCTGCAACAAACTCGTTGCATAAGAATCGCCGAAGACAAAAGAATACCTTCGATACCCGATTTAATCAATTGATGCAATTTGGCTCACCTTCGACCGATGAAGTCTACTCCCTTGCGAGTGAAGCTGCCAAAGTTCGCCCAGTTGACGGTTTGATGTTCCTTGAACGTGCCCAAAACAGTGCCTTTTTCAATGAAACTGAGATTCGAAGTTTACAACAGGCAGAACTTTCTCTTTTCTCTGTCAATAAAGCACAGATTCCAAACGCCTCTCGCCGTTATCTGCGTAATCTTTCCCTTGTACCATTGGTCATTGTCGATACCAATATTTTAGTCGATGCTTTAATTGGCCGAATTTCTGAGAAATTACACCTCGTTGGTGAAATCAGCCTCGATATCCAAGGACAAGGAAGTTTCCATAAAATTCTTCTTAGTAAAGCGAAAGATAAGAAATTACAATTGTGGCTACCCGATATCGTCAAGCAAGAATTGACCGGTATTGCTTCGGGAATAAATCATCTCAAGAGCCGGTTCGATGATGCTTTGGTATCACCTGAATTACTTGATTCAATTTTCAACGCGAAGACACTCAAAACACTCGTGAATGATGTTCTCAAGGATTACAACACTTGGAGCCCCCTGGATCTCGAAATCGAATCCGAAGCAGGCTCGGAAGATACGAAAGCTGCGATTGAAAAGTTCTTACTTGAATCCACTGAAATATACGAAGAAATCACCGCTATGAAGCGCACTCGTGGAGAACCAATCCGTACAGTTCTTGAAGGCCGAGACATTTATCCAGAATCGCCAGACAGAACTTTGATGCGTATCGCTTCACAACTCGCCACTCAATCTCTACAAGATCTCGGTACTGTATTGATTGCAACCCGGGATGGTGATTTCACACTTGTCGCTCGGGCATTTGAAGAACAATTTGGCTTTGGAATTGCCAAAAATAGCCGTTCACTTAACGCTTGGCTCAAGTGAATCTCACATGTGAGCAATCATTGCATCGCCAAAGGCACTGCATGAGAGAAGTATTGCATCATCCATTAACCGCTCAAAGTCGTAGGTGACGGTTTTTGCAGAAATAGCACCTTCCATTCCCTTGACAATCAAATCAGCAGCTTGGGTCCAACCCATGTGGCGGAGCATCATTTCTGCGGAGAGAATAAGTGAACCTGGATTTACTTTGTTTTGACCAGTATACTTTGGGGCAGTACCATGGGTTGCTTCAAAGATAGAAATTCCAGTTTCGTAGTTGAGGTTCGCACCTGGTGCAATACCGATTCCACCAACTTGTGCAGCTAATGCATCCGAGATATAATCGCCGTTCAGATTCATGGTTGTCAAGACTGAATATTCAGAAGGTCGAGTAATAATCTGTTGGAGCATTGCGTCTGCAATAACGTCCTTTACGAGAATTGTCTTACCGGAGTTTGGATTTACAAAAGTGCACCATGGCCCACCGTCAAGTTCGGTTGCACCAAACTCATCTTTAGCAATTGAATAACCCCAATCTCGGAATCCACCTTCTGTGAATTTCATGATGTTACCTTTGTGAACGATGGTCACACTTTCTTTGTCGGTGTCGATAGCGTGTTGAAGAGCAGCCCGTACAATTCGTGCAGTCCCTTCTTGAGAGATCGGTTTGATACCAATTCCGGAAGTATTTGGGAAACGAATCTTATCGACTCCCATCTCATTCTGTAAGAAATCGATGACCTTCTTGACTTCAGCACTCCCAGCTTCCCATTCAATACCGGCATACACATCTTCACTGTTTTCTCTGAAAATAATCATGTCGACATCACCAGGAGACTTGACTGGGGAAGGTGTTCCTTCATACCAGCGTACAGGGCGCACACAAGCATACAAGTCGAGTTTCTGCCGTAGAGCAACATTCAATGAACGAATTCCTCCACCCACTGGAGTTGTCAAGGGTCCTTTGATTGATATGAGACCAGCACGAATTGCGTCCAATGTTGCTTGAGGTAGCCATTCACCAGTTGCATTGAATGCTTTTTCACCGGCAAGAACTTCAGACCAAACAATGCCCTTGTTTCCGTTATACGATTTCGAAACTGCAGCATCGACTACTTTCATCATGACAGGAGAGATGTCAATTCCAATCCCATCTCCTTCGATGTAGTGAATTATTGGGTCATCTGGAACATTGAGTTTACCGTTGTTTAATGTTACTGGGGTTCCTGCCATGGCAATCAAACTGACGCAGATGCATCCCCTTCAAGAATGAACCGCCCCACGGACCTCCATGCAAGGACGAGTAGAATGGACCGGAGGAAATGGACTTCGATGTACAAATTCCAATGACCAAAGTCTTGAAATCGATTGGGAAGATGGGCCTTCACCAATGCAAATCACTCTTCAAATGATTGGAGCATGCTCTTTAGTTGATGTTATTGTTGGCCTTAAAGACCGTCAATTTACGAAAGTCTGGGTTGAACTCGACAGCACCCGTGCACAAACAACGCCACGCGTTTTTGAAACAGTGGAAATGATTTACCATGTTGAGGGCGATGTTCCAGAAAAGTTACTCAAGCGAATCGTAGCGAAGAGTCATGAAAAATACTGCAGTGTGTCAAACATGTTTACCGATGTCAGTATGACATCGAGCGTTGTAGTTCACCGTGCTTAAATTGCAGCATTTCCCACAACGACATTGACTTTTGAGAGTGAATTCATCGCTTGAAGCAACAAGTCTCGTAGTGCGTTATACAACGGATGCCAAGATTGCGAGAGGTGTGATGGAGGGGATACAGGCAGGACGCCCTCACCGGTCGAAAGGACTGTTGCAAACGGTCGAACTTGACCAGTACCGCCCATTTCGATGATGAGAGAGAGATGGTATGCTTCTTGTTGCTTGACCACTTTTGCTGATTCAATTTGAGCGACAGCACCCGCAGAAAGACCAGACAACCAGTGTTCTCCACGTTCATTTCGAGAATTGAGTTCAGTTTTGACGAGAACTTCTAGTAGTTCAGTAATCACTTCATTGGAAAGGCTCTGAAGTGGCGTATGAAGTGTGTCGGTAACAACGGGACCAGATGTATTTTCAACAGCCACTTGTGGCTCTGAAATGAACTCAAACGCTCCATCGGGTTCATCCTCAAGCGCAAAGAGTGAGTCTGCAGTGAGTGTTTCTTCCTCATCTTCTTCCATAAAGGCTGCAAGTGGATCATCACTTAGTGTCACACTGTTGGTTGTATCCATTGATTGAACGGGTGTAACGACTGTTTGAACGGCACCAAGTTCTGCAAAAATATCCATTTCTTCATCTACTTCTTCGACAGTATTCCATGATTGCACAGTTCCACTTCCAACATGGACTTGACACTCCTAGTACATGAAAGAATGTTTTTTTTCATCTGAAGTGAAATTGCTCAATCAACCGATCGATGATGAATGAATAAGTGTATGCTGTATGGAAAAAGTCATATGAGCCCTACCATGACTTCTCATTGGGTAAAGATGAGGTTCAGTCGGCTGCATTGCGTTTTACTGCTTCTTCTTGTTTCGTCACTTGGTTTCTCATCAAGTCAAAGTTTTCCAATCGGAGTCGGAGAAAGCGCCAACGACGGCTGCCTATGCCATGGAGGTGCTTCGAACAGCACTGAAACTTCCCTCGTTGGTCTTCCAGCGTTTTTCGAAAGCAATCAAACCTATGACCTCACACTTGTGATCGAAGGTATTACCCCACTCCAAGCGAACTCTTCACAAGGTGGATTTCGCCTCTTAGTAAGTGAGGGTACGGTAGAGTTTACCAATCCAAATCAAACGCAAGAACTTGACGGCGGCTGGACCCATACCAGTGAGGGGAACGCTCAACGAGCATGGGATTTCACATGGATGGCTCCCTCTGATAACACTACAAGCGTTGAATTCATTGCATTTGGAAATGCAGTTAATGGGAATGGAAACTCCATGGGTGATGCTTGGAACTCATATGGAGTCACAATACCAGGTACAAGCTTTGACGGAACTTTGACTCAACCGGATGTCGACCAAACATATTCAATCACTGACTTTTCACTCATCATTGGAGGGCTTTTCGCCATCCTTGCGTGTCTTTACGTCGTCATCAAGTAATCAGTTTACAAATTCGATTTGCTGATTGCGCAAGGCGCGTAATTGTCTGTTTTCACTTGCACCATGAATTTGTTCACTTTTCACACCAGTCAAGACGAGCATGACCCGAATTTCCTCTCCTAATTCTTCTTTTACTGCTGCCCCCCATATGATTTGGGCGTGAGGCGAAATTTGATCTTTGATTATTTTAGCACAGCGTTCAGCTTCTCCAAGAGTAAGATTTGCTCCACCCACCACGTTGATGAGTGCACCACGCGCATCGGAAGTATCGATGTCGAGGAGCGGTGAATGTAATGCCTCCATGGTAGCAGCTTCAGCACGGCCAGGTCCAGAAGCAGCGCCTAACCCAATCATTGCAACTCCACTTCCGAAGTTGATGACTGAACGAAGATCTTCAAAGTCGAGGTTTACCATGCCGTCGATGGTGAGTAGTTCTGCAACACCGGTAATTGAGCGAACAAGTAATTCATCCCCAACTCTGAATGCACTGGAAATCGGCAAATCTTTGACACCCTCAATCTCTAACAAGCGTTCGTTAGGGATGACCAGTATTGTGTCGCAATGCTCCCTCAATCGTTCAAGGCCCCATTCAGCATTTTGCTTTCTTAGGGCACCTTCAGAAGTGAAGGGGTAGGTCACGACAGCAATTGTCATGGCCCCTTGTTGTTTTGCGAGTCGAGCGATTTGTCCAGCAGCACCGGTTCCAGAACCTCCACCCATTCCTGCAGTAATAATTGCCAGTTGAGTGTCATTTGTGATTCGTCGCAGTGCCAATTCGGATTCAAGTGCCGCAGCTTCGCCTTTAGTAGGGTCTCCACCAGCGCCTCGGCCACGTGCAGTTCTACCAATCAACACTTTTTCCTCAATTGGGGACATGAGTAGCGCTTGAGCATCCGTATTAATGGCATAACCAGTGACATAGGAATTTTCAAACAAGCCTTCTTCGGAAAGTCGACCTATAGCATTGCAACCCGCTCCTCCAACACCGTAGACACGAATGCGAGGCTGGAGAGATTCCAGTAACGCCTGAAGTTCGACTTCGCTGCCTTCGCCAAGGGGTGGAGCGGTAGCTGCTGGGCTTGATGTTTCAGTTTCAGTGAGTTCCAATACTCGTTCAATCAAGTGTCGCATGAGCGTCATGCTTACCCAAGTGACCTTGAATGTGCCGCCGCTCTCGACCGCTAAACAAGCGGTTTTTAGGGGTTTTTTCTCACACCACTCAGTCTCGAAGACCGTCTTCAGTGACTTGGTACACACATTCACCATCAGGCAAGTTTGGTGAATCTACAAGACGAGCAATTCTTCGTCCACCTTTTGCTTTACGTAGGTAAAGTCTGAAGGTTGATGCGTGAGCTAGAATATGGCCGCCGATCGGCTTTGTTGGGTCGCCCCACATAGCGTCAGGCTTCGAATGAACTTGGTTGGTAACAAGGACAAGTGCATTGTTAATATCTGCAAGTTGCTTCAAGTCTTTGAGATGCCGATTGAGTTTTTGCTGACGGTTTGCAAGCATTCCACGACCGATATACTCAGCTCGGAAATGGCTTGTGAGTGAATCTACGATGATCATCTTGACGTTGAGTCCTTTGCTCATTCGCTTAATTTCATCAACTAAAAGCATCTGATGAGCAGAGTTGTATGCACGTGCAACGTGGATACGACTGAGAACTTGCTCTGGGTCGAGTCCGTGTCCTCGTGCCATCTGAGTGATGCGCTCTGGACGGAATGTATCTTCGGTATCGATGTAGAATATATCGCCATCAAATCCACCTTCTTCCAATGGAAGAGTGCAATTCACAGCAAGTTGATGGCCGATTTGGGTTTTTCCACTACCAAATGCACCGTAGACTTCAACCAGAGCTTGGGTTTCAAAACCACCGCCGAGCAAATCATCAATCGATTGAACCTTTGCTGAGAGTTTGAGAACTTCACGTCGTCGCTCTAACAGAGCACCACCGGAGAGAAAACCACCAATGTTGGCCATTTTCTTAGCGCCACCGATGATTTTTGTTGCCACTGCTTCACCAAGTTCAGCTTGGTCTGCAAGGTCTCCCGGAGACATGACTGCAAGTGCAAGGAGATCGTCAAATCCCGCTTCACGGAGTTTTTCTGCTGTTGCTGGACCAACGCCTGGGAGGTCTTCGATGAGGGGTTCGGGTACGTCCTCTTCGGGTGGCATCAATACAGGTGCTTCCTCCTTCGGGTCTTCATTGTTTTCAATTTCTACTTTTGCTGATTTCTTTGCTTTGGCTGCCATATCTGTTCACTTCCAACCCATGCTGGTATGCCAAGGGTATATCAAAGACAGAATCAGGGCGCGACGCTAAACCGTTCCAAGAAAGAGCGGGGAGGGTCGTCTAAAAGCGGTACTGAAAGGGTTCTATTCACTTTAAGTTCACTTTTATAAAACGGAAAGTGATTGGCAGGAGGCGGATTTCACTCTTCGGGCGCTGGAACAGCCATCGGATTTGGAATACTTTCGTCAGCGACATAAGCGATGGTTACGGTGTGGTCGACGTTGACTTGTTCGTTACCATTTCCTTCTGCCGTGACATCGACTTCAAGTTTCCAAGTTCCAGGTTCAATGAAGTATTGGTTATACATCCAACTCGCATCTTGTCCATCGCCGATTTGTTCCGGTGCAGATTCTGTAGCAACAGCGTCAGTTGAATTGAGTAATCTCCAGGTCACTGTAACTGTTTGTCCTTGCAATAATGGATTTGGTCCGTTCTCTGGGTTTGCGACTGTAGAGTCAATTTTTATTTGCTCTGGTGCCCCACAATCACAGTCCGGAGTTGTTTCAATATTCATCGAATCCGGGCTGGCTGTATTTGTTTGAGACCATGTGATTCTTTTGTCGATACGGATGGTGATGTTTTCGAAGTATTCATTTTCTTGGTCATCGATGGCACCAATGGCGGCGGAGAACAAGCCGTGGGTAAGATAGGTGTAGGTTATTTCACCGTTTTCAGCCGCATTATTTTCAATCATACTGGAACCATCACCGGGGATATAGTAGAATGTCACCATTTCACCCGCAGAGGATTTTGTGTAAGAGAAATCAAACATAACTTCAACGCCATTTTCAGATACCTGCTGGTTATTTTGCATGACTTCCTCAATCACTCCAGAAGTAGTCTCATAGTAGACAACGAAATCGATGGCAGTGTTTTTGCCTTTCACTTCTTCATCGCCCAGGCAACCTGCAAAAGATGCGCAAAGAAGCAGTAGGCACAGTAAGATCGGGATTGGCAAGTGCGCTCGCATATGTTATGTCACGCGCTCCTTCTTCATCAATCCAATGCCGATTTTGGTTATTTTAGTCTAAAAACAGCCATATTGGCGGTCACATTGCTTGCAAGGGGCATCGGTGCATTGAAGAACGGGATGAGTTCAGCCAAGGCCATAACGAGGTGGGGTAGTCTGGATATCCCGTCGGGCTCATAACCCGGAGATCGATGGTTCAAATCCATCTCTCGTTACCATGTTCAATACTTGTAGTAGTCGTGTTGTGGTTTTAACAGATCCATTGCTGCTTGCAGCCGAGCGTTTGCCGCAGCTTCACCACGTTCGATTGCTCCAATTTCTTCAAAGATTCTTGTGGCCTGTTGTTGACAAGCATCGACTGAACCGATTCCAGCATCAACTGCCGATTGTAAGACCGTTCTTACATCGTGTGCATCAGCTTCAGGTTGATGCGGCGGTTGTAATTGAAAGAGCCCATTTGACAGTATTACAGGCCCAGCAGCATGAACTGCCGCAACGAATCGATTGACTCGTTTTTTATCGAACCCGAGCAATGTACATGCCTCCATTGCACTGGCAACATGGCCGGGTGACAACTTTTCACATTTGGAAAAAGCCTTCATCGCCGCTCCATTTTTCCCTGCGTGAGCATATATTTTTCCAGCACGGCGATAATCTTCAGCCGGAGCAGTCATTTTTTCGAGTAAATGAGGGGCCGCTTTCGCGAGGAGCCGAATCAGTGTTTTCCGTTCACGATGGAGTGTTTTTACGCTTGCTATCGCCTGTTGTGTTTTACCTCGGGCCAAAAAAACATCACAAAGAATTCGTAAACCTTTGACCAGCATAATTTGTGCATCCGCAGTTCTCTTCTTCTGCGAGAGGAACATCTCCGTGAATTGAGTCGCCATAACTTCTGACATTTCCATTCTCCCATCCTCAATATACCGCTCCAATTGAAGCAGAGTTTGAGCGGGGTCATTCATTCCAAACATGGCGACATTCCCTGCTGTAAGTGATGACCTATCATGCCTTTGCATGTTCGCTCGACCGGGAGAAAACCCTTTTAGAATCATTCAGGCGTTTGAAAATTAAGCGTTGGCGTTTATTTGGCTGAGTTCATGGGGGTGCATGGACCAACGAGTTAGCATCGCAATCACTGGGACGCCAGGCACAGGTAAAACAACACTTTGTGAAGCACTGAGCGAATCTTTTTTGGTGCTCTCTCTGGAGGAATTAGCGGAACAATATGGGTGCTTGGGCGCCGTTGATGCAACCGATGACTCCGCTCCTCTCGACATTCACCTTTTGGCTGAAAAATGGCATGATGAAGGAGAGGGTGTTACTTTTATCGACGGCCACCTTTCTCATCTTCTTGAAGTCGACGCCATCGTCGTTTTACGTTGCAATCCAGTTCAATTGAAACAACGATTAGAGTCAAGGGCCTATTCGCAATCGAAAATAGCAGCTAATGTTGAATGGGAATTACTTTCTGGAACCTGGTCAGAACTTCTCGAATTTGAAATTGAAGCACCGATTTTAGAACTTGATAGCACTTCATTGTCCATTGAAGAAATGCATTCTCAGATAGTTGAATGGGTAGGAAATAAATGCCCATCCCTCTCACTTGCGGAATCGAGTTCGCAAGCGATTGGATGGATGTAAGTCCCTCTTTTTGTTCAGTGACAACCGCAACAACAAACACCCCTCGGTTACGGCAGGAGTTTGAGAATCATGGCTTTAGAAAAACTTCGGAGTGCGTGGGAAGACATTTTAGATCCAATTCTGGGTTCGCTTTCAGGCGTGAAACCATCAACAGTAACATGGGTGGCACTCCCCATTGGGATACTCGGTGGACTTGCCGTTTTGACTGCAGAAGATTCAGTGTACGGGGCAAACATGTTGTTTGGAGGGGGCCTCTTGATCATCATGGCCATGATTTTGGACGGTTTAGACGGTCCTTTAGCACGGAAGTACGGTAATGTCACTCGATGGGGCGACTATCTCGATCACACCTTTGACCGTTTATTGGATGCTGTTTGGATTCTGTGTATATCCGGTTCAGTGTTCGTTGGTGACTTTACTCTTGGTTTCGTCGCTGCTTGGCTCACTTTACTCGGCTCTTACATGGGAACTCAAGCCCAAGCAGTCGCTGGTTCCCGTAATTACCGAGGCTTTTCCAGAGCAGATCGAACAATTCTTTCAATTGTGGCCATTTTCCTCACCGGTATTTTCATCCACACTGGTGTTGAAGATTTTGGCATGTTCCCCGGAATTCTTGACCACATCCCAATCAACCCGATGAGCGTGATTGTATTGATTTCTGCATTTGGCGGTTTGTGGACTTTCATTGTCCGTTTTCAACAGGCTAAAACTGAAATTTCCCGTATCGATTCTGAAGACCCATTACCTCAACCAAATCAGGCTTCTGAAGACGAGTAATCTCGCCCTTGCGGTCACCCCGTAGGGGTGTGTTGAAACCCTTGTTTAGCGAATGAATATGCGACATGCTCATAACCGTTGCATGCGACAAGTGAATTGATGACAGACAATTTGCTCGGTAATGACGGCAAGAGAAAAGCACTTTTCCTTGTGTTTTGTATGCTTCTAGCATTGGCGCCACTCACGCCGGTATCTGCCGAAGATATCGGAGATGCTGCCGATTTACAGGCTCAAGACATCACTGCTTTTTTTGACCCAATCTCAGAGACTACTACGGTGTCGTGGAGAAACATCGATATCGATGGCTCAGAAATTCAAGGGCTCTTTTTAGCGACCTACAATGTTTATCGATCAAGCGATACCATCAATTCCACAAGCATCACAAGTTTGACGCCTTTCGAAACTGGAATCACAGCATGTTCCTCTGCTGAAGTTGTTAATGATGCATTCAAATGCCGAGGACTGAATGGTACAGTCGCCCCACACACCACCTCTTTTCTCGTTTCGCCTGGCGAAAACGACAGTTTCTACTATGCAGTAACTACAACGCTTGGTAATGGGACTGAATTATTCAACTTGGACGTCGGTGCTTCTCTGATTGAAAACCCAGTGCTTGAACAAACAACCCCTATCCGTACCCCTTACAACATCGTTGGTTCGTATGACCCTGAAACAAGTGAAACAACATTACAATGGGTCAATTACAATGACTTGTTCCCAATACTTCCAGAAACAGGAGACGATGCATACCAAATCCATCTCTACAGAACATCATACCCAGTCACTCGGGCGAATGGGGCGAACATGATGGCCTCTGAAGTCCCGGTCGCGATACTTGATGCTGGCAATTCGACCCACATTGAGTCGGTACCGGACCAAACAGACCGCGATGCATATTATTCAATCACCTACTTACTTCCAAATTGGGCCGCTCCCGGGGTTGACTACATGGATGTCCGTTTCCTTTCAAACAATGCCATGACTTCTCCAATTTTGGAAGATAACATGCCTCCAGCACAAGTGAGTTCCATGTATGCACTGTTTACCGCAGAACCGAATGACGGTGGTGGGACGACAACCGTTTCATGGACTGATGTTTTTGGTGAAACTGGTGAATCGTACCGAATCTACATGTCAGGTACAATGTTTAATTCCACACTTCGCTCAGATGTCCAATACCTTGCAACAATTTCAGAAGGCGTCGAGTCTTTTTCCTATGAAGTGCCGACTGGACGCTTGGGCTTTGCATACTATTGCATCGTCACGGTAGATCTGTACGATGTCTTCAACACCGACATTTCTCCGAACGCTTGTTCTGATGCTGTTCAAGAAGATGCTTTCTCTCCATGGATTGCTGAACCCTCTGATGTCTATGCTGAATTCATCGGTAATCAGACCACGCGAGTTTCTTGGACCGACCAACTCGGAGTCGAAGGCGAACGGTATCATATTTGGTCAGCTGGTTGGCGAGTCACCGGAGGAGAATGGGGCAGTTTCAACGGCTCTCTTCAATGGCTTGGTTCAGCGAGCGACGGTGTCGGTTATTTCGATGTTCAATTGTCTGAAGGATTAACGGGTCAACAACCGTTTTACTTTGTAACTACGGAAGCTCTCTATGGCCACATTTCAGGGACCTATATGGACAAGCGGTTGAATCAAAACGTCTTCCAAATAACCGAAGATAACAAAGAGGATACCACTTCCCCACTTCCGGCACGAATGAAAGTAGTTGAATCAATAGGCCACCTCAACAAAGTCAGATTAGAATGGTTCAATGCTGGTGAAGAAACTGGTGAAATTTACCAAGTTTGGCGCCACTACGGTGAACCATTTGGCGGAGATGAAAGCGAGATAAGTTCTATTCATGCAGAAGGTTGGGAACTTGCGATTGACAATATTAATGCTGGAACTTCTGAGCAAAATACATTTTTCCGCCAACTCGATATTCCTGAAGATGTTGACCGAGATGTATGGTATGCGGTGATCATTACCGACAAATGGGGGAACAGTAATCCTGAAACCTACTCCGGAATCAACTCGAACGCAATCAAAGTGACCGAGGATACCAAAGCACCTCAAGGAACTCTTCTTCTCATTAATGAAGACAATGAGGCGTTTACCAGTCCTTCTTTGGTTGCAGGCGATTACAAAGTCCAAATTGAGTTCGATGAATACCTTGACATCAGCCCGATGATCAACATTACGACAGTGAATGGCGGCGATATTTCAAGTGGTTCGAAAGAAATGGCTTTGGTTCAAGAGAATGCAGGAAATCCAGACAGAGGCCCGGTCTACCAGCTCGATTTCTTCATCACCACCGCAACGATTGCTGGCGACATGACCTTTGAAGTTCAAATGGAAGATTTGGCCAACAATCAAGCCACTCAAATTTGGACCGACCGAGCTGTTGACGCAGTACCACCCCAAGTAACCATTTATTCACCGTCATCAAGTTCTGACAGTCAATCGAAATATCTCTACGGTAGTAACGTGCAAGTTCTTGCTGGTGCCATCGACGATGTTCGAATTGATTCATTCCAATACAAATTTACCTATAATTACGGAACCGGTCAATCGATTTCAACACCATGGACTGAAGCAACGTCAGTGACAAATCTCAACGGAGATAACAGTTCAGTCGTTCTCGACCTTGAATTCTCAGCAGGCAACTTCCTTCCTGGCCAACATGCCGTGTTTGTGCGCGCAATCGATTCTGCAGGAAACGAACGTTCTGCGAATGTGATTTTTGTGGTTGATGAATGTAGAAACCGTCTCGATGGAACCACCTCATGCAACTATGTAGAGTCACTTCAACCTGAGCCAGAGCCGATTATCATCAATCCATCATTCACAGATCCACCTTACATACTCGTGTGGGTTCTTTCAGGAATATTTGTTTTCTCGTTAATCGTAATGTTACTGGTTATTCAAACCAGCATGAGCGGTCCAAAGAAGAAGAAGAAGGGTGATGATGAAGAAGACGAAGATGAAGATTGGATGTCGGAATTCATCGGTACTTCCCAAGACTTGGATATGGGCGCCGTAACGGATACCAGCGGTAAATCAAATGAAAAAACCGCAGAGGATGAAGTAGAAGAAGAGCAAGAAGAGCAAGAAGAAAAAGAACCAGAGGAAGAAGAAGATCCCTTTGCAGTCAATGTTCTCGCTCGCAAAACTCGCCGAAAGAAGGACGTTCCAGAAATCCCCGACCAAGATGAGGATGACGATGACGGCATTGATTGGGGTGAATATGATGATGATGACGAAGAAGAGGAAGAAGAACCCAAACCAGTTGCTAAGAAGCGCGCAGTTGGGCGTCGTGCAGCACCTCGGAAGGCGCCTAAACGGCGCGCAGTTGGCCGTAAAAAGAGCGACGATTGAATCACAATCAAGCGGTGAAGTCAAGGGGTGAGCCTCCTTCGACCAAAACATGTCGGAACCGAGTGTCGTTGACAGTTCAGATCATTTAACCGAAGACATTGAACAAGCCATGGACCATTTACTCGCCTCTTTTGACCCAAGGAAGAACAAATTGAATTACCTTCTTTTGGCCATCCCAGTCGCTCTTTACGCGAATTATACTCATCAGGGAGGACTTGCCTTCGTCTTCTCAATGATTGCAATTATGCCTTTGGCGTTCCTCATGGGTAAAGCCACTGAAGAGATTGCTTTGCGAACTGGGGAGGCCGTTGGTGGCCTTCTCAATGCCACATTTGGGAATGCTGTTGAGATGATTATCGCAGGACTTGCTTTGTACACTGCTTCAAAGAATCCGGCAATCGCTGAAACAATGATTACGGTAACCCAGGCTTCTTTGATTGGCTCCATCCTCGGTAATCTCTTGTTGGTACTCGGACTTGCAATGGTCTGGGGTGGATTAAATCACAAAGTTCAGTTGTTCAGTCAAGATGCAGGCCAAATGAACGGGTCCCTCCTGTTACTTGCGATTGTTGCTTTGATTATTCCTAGTGCAGTTCATCACTCGGGCGGTTCACTTGGCGATGTGGCAAAACTGTCCCATTATACTGCAATTGTTTTGTTGATTATCTATGGTTTGGCTCTTTTGTTTCAACTCAAAACCCACGTCGATGTCTTTGCTACCGAGGCTGGCCACGGCAGCCACGAAGATCCACACATGACCAACAAAGATGCATGGGCTCTCCTCCTTCTTTCGACCATCCTCGTCGGATGGATGGCTCACATTTTGGTTCATAATCTCGAAGTAGCTGTTGTCAAGTGGGACTTGCCAGAACTCTTTATCGGCGTGATTTTACTTCCTTTCTTTGGTAATGCCGCTGAACATTTCACAGCAGTTCTGGTTGCTGGGAAAGACAAGATGGACCTCTCGATTGCTATTGCCATCGGTAGCAGTGTGCAAATCGCTTTATTTGTCGCTCCTGTAATGATTCTGTTTGCTTGGTTCCTCGGCGTAGGGCTAACGTTAGAATTCGGCCTTCTTGAAACGGCTGCAACATTCATTTCCGTTCTGGTCGCTAATTCCATTATGAGTGATGGCAAATCAAATTGGCTTGAAGGCGCGATGTTACTCGCATGTTATGTGATACTCGCCTTAGCGTTCTATCAAATGTGAGGTGAATGAAGTTGGCTCAAAGAAAAGCAGTTGGCTATGTAATGGCGTGCTTCGCCCTTTTCATCATCGTGTTTGGGACGATAGGGTACACAATCGAAGGTCAAGTTGAAGATGTTCCAACCCCGAATATCGAAGGTTATGTGTTCTTTTCAGATGAGGCATTACCACAAAACCCTGTAGGGCTTTTTGTCAGCGCAGATACTTCCATCACCTGGGACCGTGATGACATCTTTTTGGTGATTGCAAATGAATCAAAGAAAGATCAATGCGATGGCATCCGAGCAAATGGAGGGGCTTTCCTCCAATCGGGTTCAGGTAGCCAAACCTGTCAATACGGTGATTCAGGATATGAAACGACTTCCACAGACGGGTCGACCGGTGCGCAATGGCATGTTATCTCTGGCGAGTATTACGCTGGCATAGGCACGAAATTAGGAACGCTTCCAGCAGGAACGGAATTAAGTATTGATTATGAAGTCAAACTTTCTGCATCATTCCCGACGTATTTGTTCAGCTTACTCTTGGGCATTGGTGGACTTGCCTTAACACGAATGGAATAATCACTCAACGCCTTCGTAATAGGTGTCGACTGCACGGTCCAATTCTTTCCAAGCCGTTTCCTCATCGATGGTTTGCGTGATCCCGTTCATTCGAAGTGCTTGGCCGTCAACCCACAAATCCATGCAATCTGCACCGTTGAATATGAGGTTCGCAAGATGGCGATTTCCAGCACGACCTAATGGCCTCATTCGAACATCATCGAGATTCCATACCGCCCAATCCGAACTGCCTTTTGTGGCCATTGAAAAGACATCTGCCGCTGGAAGCAATGTAGCATCCCAGTGGTCATGGCGTTGAACCAATGCTGCGAGACGTGCTTCAGCGAGCATATCGAGACCACTTCCTGAAGAAGCGGCTCCATCGGTACCAATTCGGACGTCAACGCCAGCATCATTGTATGCAGGCAAAGACATGGTGCCTCCACAAGCAATTTTCATGTTGGATGAAGGGCAATGGACTGCGGTGACTTCATGTTCTGCTAACATTCGAATTTCATTTTTCTTAACCCAAGAAGCGTGAGCACACACCGTTCCAGGTTTGAAAAAGTCGAGACTATTGAGATATTCTACGGGATAGAGGCCCGTTTTCTCATGGCAGTCCGCTATTTCCTTTCGGGTTTCACTTACGTGAATATGAAGACGGGCATTTCTTTTTTCAGCGAGTTCTGACGCTCTCCGCAGCGTTTCTTCACTGCAAAGATAGACTGAATGTGTTGCAATTGCATATTGAATTTTGTCCTCAACGTTTTGTTGTTGGAGCATTGAATCAAGTTCGTCCAAAGCAGATGCAGCATCAGGGTGTGACGGGAGTGCTGCATCACTGACTGGACCACCGACTAAGCCACGTAGCCCGGCATCTGCGAGTACTTTCCCAGTAACGGCAGGATAGAAGTACATGTCCGCGGCAAACGAGGAACCGGTTCGAATCATTTCCGCTGCTGCGGCCTGTGCGCCGACACGAACATATTCCGGATTCAACCGTGCTTCAGTCGGAAAAACCGCTTCGTTTAACCAGCGGTGGAGTGGGAATCCATCGCTAAAATCCCGAGCATTCAGTTGCATTGCTAAATGCGTATGCCAATTTTGTAAACTACGCGTAATGAGCCTCCCTGCCCCATCAAGGTCGTGTTGGACATCCTCGTCTCCCTTTGACGCGGACCACTGTCCATCGTCATGCAGAAGCACATCACCAACATGTTTGTGACCGCTTTCATCATACAGTACCGCGTTGCGATACCGTACACTCAAATCATCGGCCATGAACTTCGGTTAGGCTCAACCCTCATGAACACTTTCAACCGTTTCACTTATGTTCATTCGATGCGGCGCAAGAATTGCGCCACTGTGGCTTAGCTGGTATAGCACCTGATTCGTAATCAGGAGGTCGGGAGTTCGAATCTCCCCAGTGGCTCCTTACTGGTCGACACTACGTCCAATGTCGAGCGTAAATGCCTCAGCACTTGCCTCAAGACTTGCAACAGCAGGGAGTGTTTTACCGGCAATATAATCCAAGCATGCCCCACCACCTGTTGAGAGATGGCCCATTTTCTTAGCAAGGCCATGCTTGGCGATGAGTGTAGAGGTGTGGCCTCCGCCAACCACGACATATCCTTTGGTTTCAGCACATGCATTCAACATCTCGACGGTTCCAAAAGCAAAATCAGGCAACTCAAATACACCTGCTGGGCCATTGAGGTGAACAGTTCCGGCAGACTTAATCGCTGCTGAAAGGTTACGAATCGATTGAATGCCAAGATCAAAAATCGGTGCATCAATCGGAAGTTCAGCAATCTTTAGGTCAACCCGATTATCTTCTATATTTGCCGCAACATCAACAGGGAGGCGTATTTTTTCACCAAAGTCACTTAACAGCGATTTAGCAATCTCCACTGTTTGGTGCCACATTTTACCCAACTCATTGACCAAGAAGTCATGGTTTGTTGGCCCAATTTCTACACCTGAGAGTTCCAAGAGTAAGTTTGCTACCCCACCCGTCGGCCAAAATTCATCGCAAATGTTGTTTCGAAGCATGTTGTCAGCCACAAGAATAGAATCATCGACTTTTATTCCACCCAATACGGCAATACAAGGTCGAGCAGGATTCTCCAATGCTCGGTCGAGTTGATTCATCTCATTTTTCATCAATTCACCAGCAACACATGGAATCAAGTGAGTGAAACCAACACCAGAGGGCGTACTGCGGTGGGCACATGCGAAGGCATCATAGACGAATACATCAGCTACACTTGCCAGATTCTGAACCATTGTCGTTTCGGAATGTGTATTGAAGTCTCCTTTGGTTTTGATCTCTTCATCATACATTCGAACATTGTTTAACATGAGGACTTCTCCACACTCTAATGCTTCAATAGCAGTCATCGCTTTTTCACCTGCGAGGTCATCGACCCATTTTACTGGCCGCCCAAGAAGTCGTCCAAGTTCACGTGAGTGGCCAAGCGTGGAAGTGAAGTCCTGTTTCCCAGGTCGGGATTGGTGAGCAAGAAGAACCACTTTGGCACTTGTTAAACGGTTTAATGTCGGTACAATGGCCCGAATACGAGTGATGTCAAGAAAGGATTTGGTGCCGGGGAGGAGTGGACAATTGATGTCGACACGGACCAAAACAGTCATGTTGTCAACATTGACATTGTCGAGGGTCAAGACACTCGGCATTGAACATACCAAGTGCTTTCGGTTTTTCATTCCAACGGTTCCAAAAGGGCTGTGGTTTTTTTCTGAAAGCCCCCAATCGCGCGTCTCGCCCATGGTGATGGCGCGAAAGGTGATAAAGCCGTAAAGTTCGCTCTCAAAGGATGGCGCAAGAGGAACCTGTAGAGGATGAAAGCCTCAAGGGGCCACGTCGACGTGCTGGCACCAGCACTTCTTCCTTCGGAGTATCGAAGAGAGAAGGGCATGATGCATCGGTATACTATGGCAGTCGCCTCTACGATGGGATTGTATCAAGCCGGGAAGTTGGACCTCAACAAGAATTACCGCCAACACTAGCAAATACGCTTATTGCAGGTGATTCAAGAAACTTAGATTTGCCCAATAATTGTGTTCAGTTGGTCGTAACTTCGCCACCCTACAACGCCAGTAAAGCCTACGATGAAGACCTTTCTCTCAGTGAATACCTCGAATTGTTGTATGATGTTTTTGCAGAGTGCTACCGCGTTCTTGCCCCAGGCGGTCGCATGGTCATTAATGTGGCCAACCTTGGACGAAAACCCTACATTCCGCTTTCAAGCCACATCAACATCATGATGAACCAACTCGGCTTTTTGATGCGAGGAGAAATCATTTGGGATAAATCAGCAAGTGCCGGCTCCTCATGTGCTTGGGGCTCATTCCAAAGTGCGAGTAATCCATGTCTTCGAGATGTGCATGAATATCTTCTTGTGTTCTCGAAAGGAAATTACAAACTCATGCGTGACAAATCCGAACGTGCAGAAGGACGAATCGATACCATTCCTCGTGATGACTTCATCCATCATACCAAGTCAATATGGTCATTTCCTACTGAGCGAGCATCACGCGTCAATCACCCAGCACCGTTCCCGGTTGAATTACCAAAACGCTGTATAGAGATGTATTCCTTTGCCGGCGATATCGTACTGGACCCTTTCAACGGTTCTGGCTCTACCTGCGTGGCTGCAAAGATGACTGGGCGAACATACATCGGCGTCGATCTTTCTGAAGACTATTGCGAAATAGCTCAAAAACGTCTTGATGATACCGAGGCTTGGACTGCACCGGTAATCGAAGTTTAAGCGGAGCCGTTTTGAACGGCCGCCATCACCCTTCAATCATGAGCGGTTGGAATGAGGCTGACCTTACTGGTCCCGATGGTGAAGACTGGAGAGTTCCAGTTTCTGAATTGGCCAACCGCCAACATCGATTAGGGGAATACTTAGCCGAGGCAGGATTTTCAGGTGCTTTCATTCAACATCCTGTTGACCTGTACTACTACGCAGGAGGCCGACAAAATGCTTCGATGTTTATTCCTGCCCACGGCACTGAAAACAATCAAGCCGTGTTATTTGTACGTCGATCTTTACAACGGGCTCAATTCGAAGGAGGAGGCGATGATGCACCTCACGAAATTGTTTCATTCCCACGTATGGCACAGCTGGTTGCAACACTCCGTCAACGTGGGGTGACTTCCGCACCCGGTCTTCAATTTGGAGAAATCCCAGCAACCTATTCAGAACGTTTTGTCAAGGTCTTCAGTGAACTGGGAACCTGCCCTGATGTGACGACTCTCATTCATCGCCAACGAGAAATAAAATCTCATTGGGAAATGGAGCAAATGGGCGCAGCAGCCGAAATCCAAATTCGAATGTTCGAAGCAGTTGAAGCAGTTGGTGGTGAAGGCATCAGTGAACTCGAATTGGTTGCCGCAGCCGAAGCAATCAGTCGTTCAGAAGGCTTTGGAGGAAATGTACACATGCGTCGATTCCCACTCCAATGCGATCGTGGTGTCATCGTTTCCGGTCGTGCAGGAGGAATCCCTTCTTTCTTCGATTCTGCCGTCGGTGGAACGGGGGCCCATCCTCTCTCTGGCATGGGGTCGGGTTTCCGTCGAATCAAATTCAACGAACCTGTTTTAGTTGACTTGGTTCATGCTCATCGCGGCTACATTGTTGACATGACGCGAATGTTTGTTGCAGGAACCTTATCGGAACAATGGCATCAACGCCTGGAAGACATGTTAGCCGTCAAGGATACGGTCGTTGATGTTCTTGACCGAGGCGATACTTGTGAAGAGGCTTGGAATGAAGCGTATGCGCTGGCAGTTGAACTCGGGTATCAAGATAATCTCATGGGAATGAATCCCGATCAAAGTCGATTCCTCGGCCATTCAGTCGGGCTTCAATTGGACGAATCTCCAGTTGTTGCAGCCGGTTTTGACCGACCTTTACCCGTTGGAGGTACAATGGCAATTGAGCCAAAAGCGGTCTATTCAGAAGGCAGCATCGGTAGTGAAGACACTTGGATTCGAGACGAAGAGGGAATGCGCCCAATCACTGCCGATGGCGCTTGGCCTTGGCTAACGGAGTGGTAAGAATGACACAAGAACAAACTGAAGATGATATTTGTGAAAAGATGGAAGGCTGGACTCATGAAGATGTTGGAAAGAGGATTCCAGAAAGAAAAACCTTGAACGGAACGTATTACAACGAGCCTATTGTTGCTGTGTTCTGCCAATTCTGTGCATCTGAATTCATCGGCCCAAGTCGAGAGGCTGGCGGTTTCTTAGGTGGCCATGAATGCTTGCATGCGTGGGAGATTACGCAAGCCATGAGTCGAGATGACGGTATGGTCGAATAAGCAAAAGTTCCAACCATAGTGTTCAAGTTATGTCCGCGATGTGTTGTTTGTATGGCAAAGCCTTACTCGACCGGTCACATTGGTGCAGTAGCATCAAATTTTACTGAAATGCGCCTCGCAGGGGCTGTAAAAGAGCAATTGGTCGATTTGGTCTGCAAAGAACTCGCTCGGTTTGTTCCTGAAATGGAAGCCGCTACCCTTTCACAAGACCCTGAACGAAAGACGCTGGACGACCCGTTCCGAACTCGACTGAATTACAATCGAACCCGTGAATTGATGATCGATGAAATCGATGCTGTTGATTCAGTCGGTTCTGCAGCCGTCCAAGCAGGCATCTCTCATATTGAAAAGCACCTTTCGACCGTGATTAAACACGCTGAAATGGCTGCTGAAAAAGACAGAGTAGCCACAATCAAACCTCGGCATTTGGAAATTGCAATCACTGGCATGAACATCGTACTCGATGGTGAAGATGAAGGACATCAAGAAGTGGCACAAACCGAAGACTTTGTCGTAAGCCAAGGTGGCGGCATCTTGACAGAATCAGCGCTTCTTTCACTCGCAAAAACACATGCAAAAATGCCTGTTACCAAGGATGCAGTCGAAGAATTACTCGAAACCTATTACATGGTGGTCGAGCAATTGGAATCTGATATTCGTAGCAATGCTCAATTTGGCGGTAATCCAGTTCACTTTATCGAATCGATTAGCAAAATGAAAACGTTGATGTCACTGGGTTGGATGAGAGCAATGCTGAGCAAAGCAGCAGAAAATGCTCGAGAACGAGGCTACAAGCGAATTGATGTCGAGCAAATAGTTCACTTAGACCCGTTTGACTCAGCATGAATCTCCGACAAAGAGTAATTCTTACAGTGATGCGGCAATGCTAGGTACGAGGGGCGTGAGGTCGAAGTATGCTGTCATCCTCCGTGATTTTTTCAGCGCTTGTCGCCGGTATCATCGCCATACTCGTGACACTGGCCATAGAACGCTGGGGCGGCCTTACTGGGGGATTGCTTGGTACGATGCCTTCGACCATTGTTCCAGCCGCTGCAGGCATCTTTCTTGCCGGTGATCAGGACCTGTTGAATCAGAGTTTGTCTATCATCCCACTTGGGATGCTCATCAATGGAATATTTCTCGCAGTCTGGGTCTATCTTCCGCCTAAATTAGAAAACCAGAAATCTCCACTCTTTCTCACGACCATTACAGCTTTGTTTGTTTGGTTCGTCTTCGGTCTGCTCATGCTCCAAGGTGTCGAATTTGCTCTTGGCCATGGCATGACGACTTGGCAACTCGGTTTTCTCGGGCTTGGTCTTCTCATCGTACTCGCCATCGCTATGAATTGGAAAGTTCAACCAACACCCAAAGGAAAGCAACCTGTTGCTCGCACAGTTTTAGTTCTCAGAGGAAGTGCTGCTGCATGTGCAATTGGTGCGGCAGTTTGGCTTTCGGCGCAAGGACAACCGTTTGTAGCAGGCCTCGCTGCTGTATTTCCTGCCATCTTCCTGACCAGCATGGTCGCTTTATGGCTTGCACAAGGCCCAACAGTACCCCAGGGTGCAGCAGGTCCAATGGCCATGGGTGGGGCGAGTGTGGCCATTTATGCACTGGTCGCCATGTACTCCCTGCCTGCTTGGGGTGTTGTTTTAGGCTCAATCATCGCTTGGATAATAGCAGTCTTTGGCTGGTCTTTACCTGCCTTTCTTCTCTTGCGAAAACGCGTCACTACAGATTGAGCACTCGAGTCCAACGCTCTGATGCAGGAACTCCAGTGATGTGGAATTTAACAGCAGTTACCCCTTTGGTAGCGGAGACTTTCTCTCGTAAGTCTCTCAAATCGAATAAACAACATGGGCAATGTGGACGTTGAGGTGTGATGGCGAGTTGAACTTCCCCTTCCGGTGAAATCTCAACGCCTTGGATCTGTTGAGAATCTGCTAAGGCTACATCGGTATGTGGATCTTTCCAAGACTTGAGAGTCCGGAATATCCGTCGCTGAACCGATTGGATTTGCTTCTCGTTCATCGTCGCACCTCATGTGGCTCTGGTTGCTTTGCTTTACTGTTCTTCTGTCTGCAGTTGCGTCTCAATTTCATCTAATTGCAATTCATTGAGTTTACCTTCAGCAGTGGCTAATTCTTTTTTACAAAGGCGAAGTAAATCAGCTCCTTCTTCGTAGAGTTTCAGTGTTTCATCAAGTCCCATGCCACCACGTTCTAGTATGGCTACAATTGCCTCTAATCGCCGTATTGCTTCAGTATAAGTTGGTATTTCATCAGTCATTTTGTTCCCTCATTGAGTTGTGTTTTCTTAATTTCTGCATCAGCAGAACCATCTGCGAAATTGAGTATAATTTGTTGTCCAACATTCAGCCCATCGATGCTACTGAGGACAGTTCCATCAGAAGTTTGAGTCATTGAATACCCCCGCTCTAAAACCCGTTGGGGATGTATAGCGGAAAGTGATGCCTCAAATTGTGCTAAACGGGTTGATTGTACTCCAAGAATCTTCTGGGTTGATACTTTGATTCGTGATGATAGAGTCAATACATTTGCTTTAGCTCGATTTAATCCAGCCATCGGTGCAACCCGTAAACGAGCGTGAAGAATACTCAATCGTTGTTGACTGTCATGGATTTGTCGACGAGAGGCAACACCCAATCGCTCTTCGAATTCATCCAGCAAGTACTGTAATTCTGGCAAGACCGGGACAACCCGTTCAATGGCATCTGATGGCGTAGATGCGCGTAAGTCAGCGACTAAATCCGAGACCAATACATCCGATTCATGGCCAACAGCAGAAACAATCGGGACGGGGCTGGCGATAATTGCTCGAGCCACAGGTTCGAGGTTGAATGCCCACAAATCTTCGGGAGACCCACCACCTCGGCCAACAATCACCAAGTCGACAGGAGGCTCACCACGTCCTTTGGCAACATCTGGATTTGAAAGTCGTCGTGCAGCAGCGAGGCCTCGCACAATTTCTTCAGTTGCCCGTGGCCCTTGCACCAACACGCCAATGACCGTACGACGTAACCCTGGCCATCGGTTTTCGATCAATCGCTGCATGTCGGCGAGAGCGGCAGATCCAGCTCCAGTTATGATGGCAATATGCCGAGGGAGCGTTGGTATCGGCTGCCTCAATCGGTCAAGTTCCCCTTCCTTTCTCAATTGTTCGACGAGTAATCGTTTGGTTTTTTCAAGTTCGCCAAGTATACTGACCGGTTCGATACGCTCGACGTTGAGTTGAATCTCACCTCTTCGAACATACAAGTCAATACTGGCTAAGATGACCACTTCACTTCCTTCTTTGATACTTGGGTCAATGGCACACCGTCCTTTCCAAATGACCGCTCGCATTTGTCCATCTTGGTCCCGTAGAGAAAAATAGGTATGCCCACTTGCATATTGTTTCCACTGAGTTACTTCCCCTTTCAACGCTTGATTTTTGAAGAGAGGGTCTCGAATCACCGTTTGTTTGACCAATTGTACAAATTGACCGATTGGTAGAGGTCCTGTTGTGACTCCACCTCGACCGGTCATGTATCAAAAGAAGAGTCCACGGTTCTTGAACACTGTGCGATTATTCTTCATAGGTCTTTAACCAGCCACGGCGCCAAAAGAATGTGAGCATTAGGCAAGCAAAGATGACCATGATCGAAATAATACCCCAAAAACCTCCAACTTGATCAAGTGGTAAATCTTCATTATTCATTCCAAAAATTCCAGCGATGAGAGTCAATGGGAGCATAATTGCACCAATGATGGTCAACGTGGTCATCACTTCTGTGAGTTGTGCATTTGATTCAGCGAGTTGCATACTGATGTTACTGAGGTATGAATCTCGGGCTGAAGTTGCACCTGAAGAGTAGTTCTTAGCGCGCTTTACCAGAGCAACAGAGAGTTGGTTTAGGTCAGAGAAATAGCGTTCAGCACCTGACCCGATTAACCGTTCATTTGGCTTGAGTAAGCGCATTGTTACCGTATTCAATGATTCAATTGACTTACTTGACTCACGAAGGTGGCGTTTCAAGTCGTGTATACTTTCGAGGACATTGTCGTATTTTTTACTTGGGTCAAACACTTGGAATTCCAAGAGGTCTAATTGCCGTGAATAGGAGTTCAAAATAGGCGTCCAATCGTCAGCAATAGCGTCAAGTAACTCGTAGAGTAAGAAATCAATACCTAATGCCAAATCTTTTTCATCAGCCTTCTTAAATCGGAAACGTAATTTCTTCAAAGCCGGAATACTGTAATGTCGAACGGTAATGATCAAGTTTTCTTTGATGAAAATTGCAACAGGTTCGGTATCCAATTGATTGTCAGCATCACGGGCATTGATGACGATAAAACGGTGGTTTTTGAATTTCTGAGCGGTTGTATCTGCAGGCCCGAATACGTCTTCAACCGCCAATTCGTCAAAATCCATACCATCGAGTAAAAATTGACGGACTTCATCATCCGGTCGAAGAATGTCCAGCCATGCTAAACCTTCGTCTTGAATAGCTTCCTGCACACTGTTTAAATCGTACTTTTCCCGTTCAATTAAGCCGGACGTTGCAGTTTGTAAACGTAATTCGGCCATGACTGGCCCTACTCCTCATCTTTGTTATGTTTTCATTCTTCTTCGAGGAGGAAAGACTGGTTTGCGCGGTTCAATTTCCTTTGCCGTGTTTCGAATTTTTGTCGCTGTTCGACTTCTTCCAATTTGTGGCTTACCTTCCAAGAAAGAAACCGTATGACAATTAAGATGGCAATGATGTCAACGAAAAAAACAATCCAATCGCTGAATTGCCAATTAAACATCATGCGTCTCCATCCTACAACGGTGGCCGAATATCGACATCGACATCTCCATGAGGTATGCCGATGCAAGCAAGTCGTGCACATTCCCCCACTAAGTAATCATCAAGTCCAGGTGGAAGGATTTCAGGCAACGGAATTTCACCATAGAGGAGGGTAACCATGCAGGTTCCACAGGTGCCCGAAGTACAATTTGTTGGAATTGCGACATCAGCATCTTCGGCATGCTCTACCAATGTATTTCCCGGTACATAGGGGGTCTGCCCAAGAAGATTCGCTCCTTGTAAAAACCGTACGACCTTGCGAACCGATTCGGTCTTTGGAGTTTCTTCGGCAGTTACCGCATGGGCGGACATAGTACCACCTCAGCGCATATCCTTGTGGCGAGTCCAGCGGCCGGTTTGTTTGTTGAAGTACAATCCAGCCTTCTTCATCCACTTGTTGAATTTCGTTGCTCCAGCGCCTGTTCGGAGAATGAAGTCTTCTCGGTCTTCTTGAGCTTGGATGTAATTCTTTGCACCAAGGACTTGGTCAATCCAGTCGTTGATGTCGGTGAGTCCACCAGTGAGTCCACCTTCTTCGACAGCCTTTACCATCTCATCAGCAGTTGCACCAGTGGCTTCCAAATCCTTGCGGATGAGTTCATTGACACTTGAGAAGTCCATAGAAGCCGGCTTTGGAGGCACAGGGTTCCGAGGTCGCTTATCTTCTTCAATAGTGATTCGAGTGCCATTGGATAGGCGTTCTTCAACAAGGTCTGAAAGTACAGGGGTGAAACTGTTTTCACATTCCCAGCAAATGAAAGCCCAATCTTGGGGGCGGTCTTTGTCTCGAGATTGACGTGGATCCAACTCATCGCCACATGTAGGGCATGCATGGAAGATGAGTGCAGGAACGTGGTTACGGCGGAAATCAACGATGTCTTGAGGGGTTCCTTCGAGATCCAGCATTTCGTGGTCACGTGCAGCTTCGAGACCACGAGTTTCAAGTTGGTCTCGAATCTTTACTTTCTGATCGTCTTTGCCTTCATCGTGAAGGTTGTTTTCGAGTTTGACAATCAACTCAACTGTTTTACCAAGTCTGTTCATGATGAGTTTTTTTGCTCGGAATGACTCGACTTTAGCAATCTTAAGCCGTTCTTTTTGTTCTGCAAGTTCAGTCAGTACATCCTTTTGCTTGCGTTGGAATTTTATTTCTTCAATTTTGGACTCTTGCTTCTTTTCAGGTGCAAGAATCTTCGAGAGATACCGTTCTTTTCCGTGACTTTGTGGTCCGGCAGAGATAATGGAAATTACACCATCGGCGATATCTGCTTTCAAGCCATAGTTTTCAATCAACATATCCTTGTCGATTTTCTTCAAATCGCCAATTTTTAGCCCGGAATCGGCTAACTGCTGGGCAGTTGTTTCGTCGATACCACGACGTAATAAAGCAAGATATGTGTCCTTCTTGGCCATAGCATCCCCTCCGACGAGTCTAGGCGAGGCGACCCTCCTAAGAAAAGGCTCTCCTCGCTCAGTGTAGGATTATCTCTACATTTGACTCCTTATGAACTTATGATTCAAATTCGAAATCACTGAACGAAGTACACAATTCAATCCAGTCATCAAGTTCAAGTTCATCAGGGCGAAGGTCCATTCGTTCATCTTCAAGATGTGCAGCAAAGGCTTGTTTCCACCGCCCTGCATGCCACCCCTTTACTCGACCCAAACGGCGAGGGACATTTTTGAGCGTTGAGCGTAATTTTTTCCTGCGTTGGTCGAAGGCGAGATGAACCATTTGACGAACCAGTCGGGCATCGCAAGGCCATTCTTCGTCATGAGGTTCCATTGAGATGTAGCATGAATTGACTTTCGGCATTGGGCTGAAATTATGCGGTGCAATCTTTTCTTCAATTTCGCTTTCCCAGTCCAAGGCAACCGTCATGCCAAGCGATCCAACATCACTTTCATATTCCATTACCAAGCGTTCAGCAAATTCTTCTTGAACCAATAAAACGACCTTTTCCAAGACACTGGTTCTTGGGTTTCGGAGATATCGAGTAAGTTCATCGACCAGTGGTGAAGAGATTTGGTAGGGTATATTGGCAACAACCTTCGTGATTGAATCAGGCCATTTCACTTTCAGAGCATCTCCTTCGATCAAAGTGAATTGTTCATTTTGTTGTTCTGGCCCAAAAGCTTCGTTTAAATGCGTGACTGCAACACTGTCAATTTCAATAGCAGTCACTTGGCAACCGGTTGCCAATAAGACCTCAGTAAGCACTCCAGGCCCAGGCCCAATTTCTAACACATGGTCCTCAGAGGTGACATCACCCAATTCAATCGCTCGAGAAATAAGGTCGTCATTGACCAAGAAGTGTTGGCCCAATGATTTGTCAAAAGGCAACTTGTCGCGTAGACTATCAATCAGCCAACGTGCGCCTCTCATGCCTTCACCGGCAAGAGCAGGTCAAGCAATCGTGGTTGGATATTTCGGTCTTCCAACTCGGCTAAGAATCGTTTTGCGAGTAATTCTCCAGCATCGATATTACATGCTTCATTGAGCGCAGCAAGCGACTCAAATCCGCTTGAACCGCGGGCTTCTACCATTTGCATGGCCTTTTTGTTTCCAACGCCTTGGAGCAGTTCGAAGGCGTGTTGCTTGAGTGACATGTTTCCGGCTACATTAAAGAAAGCAGCAATGAAATGTTTTTCATTTTCTTCAATAAATATTTGAACAACCAAAGGAAGATCAGCTCTGATATGGTTTGCCAAACGTCCAAGGTTGGTCATTCCGAGGACCTGTGCGATGTGTGCTCGCTTGGACGAATCCTCTCCGATGTAGACGCGGGCAGTCACCAACAATTGGTCGATGCCTGCCTTTGGTTTCAATCGGCACAGCAATAATTTTGATTCACTGACTGCGACAACGACATTGTTGGTCAGGTCGTGGTCGATAACTCGGGCCCACTGTTCTTCCATCAATGGAGAATCTTGTTGCGGTCGAGATGGGCGATTACCTTGGCGACCACCTTGCCTGTTGGTATTGCCTCGGCGGTTGTCATTGTTCCGACGTGGCTCATTCCGTCGTGGTGAAGAGCTTTGAGCTGGAGGTCTTTGCACAGGAGTACTTTCACGTCGTCCTTCTGCAGGTCTCGACCAACCAGTCGAATCATTCGTTGATGTAGATTTTTTCTTACCAGAACCAATCTTAATGTTACGGTCACGTTGCGCACCGGTCATCTCAAATCACCTCAGGGGGGAGAGCCTCATTCGAAGCCGATATGCTGTCGAACGATTTCCAGAATAGTTGTGATTTCATCATCGCTTACAGTAGTAATTCTCTTTGATTCAAAAACTGCTTTGACATCGTTTGAATACATTGGCATCAATTCTGCCAACTTTGCGGCTAAATCGGGAGTGCTCGAAAGACAATCAACTTCACCAAGAGCGTCTTTCAATTCTTGAAACACTTTCGGATCGGTTTTGTAACCATTACGAGCATCACTTGCAGCCCATTCAGCGTGTTGAAGAGCAGCCTTTTGCTCATAAGTGAGGCTCTTGCGGCGCTTCTCAGCATCCAACAACAAGGTTCGAACAGTAGCAAAGTCTACGAAACGCTCTTCATCAGTCATAGTAATTCCTCATTCAAGTGGTCGGAGATGCTCAGGACGAGCAATGACCGTTTTTGCCATGTTACCGTCTTTGACAGCAACAATCCAAGCGACACCTTGTCGCTTTTCGATAAATCCAGTTCGCCCGTTGAAACGGCGATGAGGCATACCCATTTGTTGTCCACCGTCTAAAACGATAGCAACACGGTCGCCTTCTTCATACTCATGCATGACGCGGCTGATGTTAATTCGGCTGCGTTCATTCTTACGGCGGCGTAGAATACTTCGTGTTCCGACTCGCAGTCCCTTGGATCGTTTCATGTTGGTCGCCTCCTCTTTGCCCGAGTGTGCAGATATGCAACTTCCGAGCATTTTGGCGACCTACCCTTCCCATATAAGCACCGCGACGGAGTTTGGACCGGCAAAAACCTCAAAAAAGCAAAGTGAAGAGGCCAAATCCAGCCTCAATCCGCATGAATATCGCCAACATCGAGCCAGAGAACATCACATTTTGCTTGGATCAGTGAAGACAAACTTGGTTGCGTCCGACCCCCATCGCCATGAACAGTTTCTTTGACATATGTCCCCGATTCACAGCGGAGTGTAAACTCAATTTCTCGGACTCCATCTTCCATCGTATCGATGATTGGTTTTGAAGTTTCAAACACCGTTCTTCGACGAATCAAATCGGCTCGTCGATGAGCGACACGCTCAGGGGTACGCTGAGCCAATTTCACACCAGCAAGTCGAGCAATCGTTTCCAAAATTGAGTCATTATCCGGTAAATCAAGATAGGTTGGTGCAGGAGGCCCAGCGGCAAGAATACGTTCAATCAATACGGGCTTTGTTCCTGTTTTGACGAGTTTCAACTCTTCAGCCATTGCCACTAATTCCGGTTTCTTCATCGCCTTCAATGTTGCTTCATCAGGCCCTTCTGGGATGTCGATGACGGTTGGAAGAGGTTTGGTGTGGTCGTTCTTTCTGTCGCCACGGCGTTTTCGTTTTGACGATTGTTTCTTTCCTTTTCCACCGCGTTCCTGAACATCGATGTGGGTTAAGTCCACAGGGGCAGTGAGAACGGACAATTCAGCTTCGCTTAGTGGCAGAAGCCGGAAACGAATGGTGTAGGATTTTTCTGCAGGCGTGTCTTTAACACGAACAACTTCACTTCGATTCGAATCACGCAACCCAGTGATGATGATACTACCATCAGCAGCATCATTGATCGTTTTCATTGCTTCAATGACATCGACAGAACGAGTCATGGGTTCTTTCATTTCGATGACAAAAGGCCGTCCTCGACCCATACAACGAACATCGATATCTTCGCGACCCATGCCGTGGAAAGCATGTTCGTTCGATTGAAATATTCCGAGCAAAGGATTGCCTATGAGGTCTTGAACACTCTTTTTGTACTGAAGTCCGGTTTGGTCACAGCGTTCACAGCCGCGTCCTTTACACGCTCGGCATGGCCAGCGAGTTTGCGGAATTCCACGTTCGAGTTTTATGTAGCGGCCGTAGAGATAATGTGCCCGAATATCGAGCTCAACTGTGAGTGTGAGCACATCGATGAGTGCCAATACTTGGGGCTTATCATTTACCAAGAGCACGCCCTCTAATCGTTTGTTCAGGTGTTGGGCAATGGCGTTGACAAGTCCACTTTTGAGTGCATCTGAGCCACCGGCGCCGTGTCGTTTTCTCATTTCTTCTTCTTCCTCAATTTGATCTTTAGGAATCCGCGCACCGAGTTGTAGGCGTGAGAGTTCGTAAGGAGATATCGAGTCATAAATGATATCAGCAAGTAATTCGGATTCTTCGTACAAATTTTCACAGAAAGGGCAGAGAGGCTCCTCTTCACGTGCCTTTGCCAAGTGTGAATCGCGCTCGATGACGGTTGAACGAATTTCAATTCCAGATTCTTCGATGCTTTGTTCAAACCTTTTCTTTCCACCCAAGCGCCCAATACAATGGTCGCATGTCCCCATACGAACCAGATGCTTGTGACCTGCAGGAGATGGCGCTCGAGGAATCTCTTCCATGTGCGTGCCGAGTTGGTCGGGTGAATCCAATGAACTGTCTTCTTCAACCTCTTCTTTTGGCTGTTCAACAGCACTGTTCTCATCCCAAAGCGAATAATCAGTTTGCCCAAATCCGGCATTGGCATATTTCATCCAATCTTCTTCAGTTTCGTTTTCATCGGGTTTTTCATTCGACATAAAATCACCACTTTCTCGGGGCCAACCCCTAAGACTGCAGTTGCTCCGTATGCTCGCTCATTGATGAATACACCGGTGCTTCAAAAGCGGTTTCTCATCATCAATATGTAAAATTACTCACGAATGTTACGAAGAGCAGCCATAATGCGAACAATATAGCTGCAACAATGTACATCAATGCAGCCCCAGTATCAGAAACAACTGCGGAGAATTTTGCCCCAGCAGTCCGTTCCCATTTCCCATATTGGGCACTGTATGTGCCTAATAATACGAGGCCGATGGAGTTGCCATTACACACAAGGCAGCACATGAAATCATCATCAATGAATCCTGAATCTATGAAAAAGAACCCGACCGTCGAGATGATAATCAAGAGCAATGAACTCCCAAGGAGTTCTTTGGAAGGTTTCCCATCGACTGGAACAATGATCTTATTGTTGCCATACTGCTCTTCAGCGCCAGGGAAAGTTGCGGATGCCCCCGTATCGTTTTCGGCATTTGGGTTCGATGCTTGAATGAGAATACTCTGGGGTGGGGATATTTTCTCAGCGTCTTCCTTTTCGCCCATAGACGTTTTTTAGCACCTTTGAGTTTAAACAATGCCCCGTTTTTTAATGAAGGGTTTTATTCCACTGGGCGCAGCATCATCGTCACAGACTTCTTTCCTTGTTGAAAGACGCCGATTTCGGTGAAATTATGCCGTACATGAAACCGAATTGACCCGGGGTTTGGGGGCGTGAGGTTGACTTCAGCAGTAACGGGGAACTGGAGGTTTTTCCCATGTTCAATCACTTGCTCATACAGGAGTGAACCAATACCTCTGCCCCTGTGTTCGAGGGCTACAGCGATACGATCGACGTATAGAAATTCTTGATAGCGCTGGTTAAACCATGCATAGTTGAGGCTTGCATATCGTGTTCGAGGAGTGAGGCAGAGTACGAAACCAAGCATTTCTTCACCATCAAATACTCCAATTGGGAGTTCTGAAAGAGAAAAAAGGTCGGCCATTTCCTCAGGAGATATTTGTCCGGTCCCAGGTAAGCCTTGTTCGTTGATTTGCCAGGCTGCAGTCACATCTTTCGACTCGAGCCGGCGAATGTCCATTACGCGACCTCTTTGGGTGGAGGTTTTGAAATGAGCCCTAATGCTGCGGTTGTTAAGACAAGACTTGCAACCAGTGAGAACGCAATCATAGCTGCAGAGAAGATTCCAAAGTTGGTGAATAAGCCCATTGGTGAGAGTGCGATGACGGTAAATCCGGCAATGTCAGAAGCAGCACTTCCGATGAGAGCCAATCCGCAGGCGCCACCGATTCCGAACAAAGCTTCTTCGTGAGTTTCGCCCGACTCCCGACCTTCCCTATACCTCTCAGTAACGTGGATACAGTAATCGATACCGACACCTAACGAAATGGTTGCAATGGTGACGGTAACAATGTTGAGCGACGAGCCAGCCATATACATCAGGCCATACAACCAGACGACAACTAAGAGGATTGGAATCAAGGTAATGCTCGCTTGTTTGAAGGAACGGAATCCAAGTGAGAGCGTGATGAAGACAAACAGCGAGCCGAGTCCAAGAGAAGATTGCATTTCACCTTGCATTGTCGTTGATGCCACGTAACGAGTCACTGGGCGACCGGTTGGCATAACCCATGTCAGGGGTTTATCGTCACTTTCCTTACCTTCTTCATACTGGTCACCGGTTGAGAGATTGGTAAATGGAGTGAGGTCTCGCCATACTTCTTTCATCCCTTTCGCCATTCCGGGGAAATCTTCAGGGGCAGTCATTCCAAATCGAATGAGCATTCGGTCGTACTCAGCAGGTTCTCCGTTAACATCGAGCCAAGGTTGACTCGGGTCCAGTTCGACCTCTGGTGCAATGTAAAGCCCGACAATGCTTGGAGGGATGTCTGGAATCGGACCAATTCCAGGTACGCCGTTCAGTGAGAGGAATCCGAAAAAGAAGGCAAGACAGTCTCTATCGGTGAGGTCCATTAAAGGACCATTTCCAGCAGTTGAACAGTTCATACCGTGACCAGTTTCATTGACAACCCAACCTGCCTCTTCGAAGGGAGTGGGATCCAAAACCATTGAACCTTGAGCAGCAAGAACCATTTCATCCAGAGCCAAAATATCGATTGTCCCATCGGGTTGGCGAGTAATTTTATCAGGAACTCCCTCGGGTAAATAATCCATATTTTGACGGAATGTATCGATGGCAGCAAACACTTCAGGGTCGAGCACATCTCCTTCGATTAACAGATTTGCAGGTTCTCCTTCATTGGCAAAACGCTGAGAGATTTCAAACACTCCAATGGCAAAATCAGAACGTTCATCCAAGAAGTCTTCGATCGCAAAGTCGCCTTCCAATTGAGCCATACCCCATGCAGCAGGGATGGTGAGCAAGAAAGCAACGCCAGCAATGAGCACTGATTTACGGAATGTCCCCGAATTCAAGGCAATCGATTCGAGCCATTCTTTAGGAACGAGGTGAGTTATATTTTTTCTTTCTTCAATGCTCTTATTACGCTTTACAAGCCATTCATCAACCGATAAACGAATCAATGGAACCCATAAACCGGTGAGCATAAACGCAGCCAGAATACCTAATCCCGCTTCAATTCCAAACGAGCGAAGAACGGCAATATCGCTGAAGATATTCGCTGCAAATGCAGCCATGGTTGTCAGTGTTGTGAGAAGGATGGCCCGTCCAACACGTTGTAATGTGATTTCAGCGGCCATTCGAGGTTCACGACCGTTGATACGTTCCTCTTTGTAACGATGCAGCGCGTGAAGGGAGTCATCAATTCCAAGTGCGAGAACAAGAATCGGAAGAAGATTCGAGAATTGAGAACGAGAGATGAGTGAAAACCCAAACAGAGAGGTGAGGCTTGAGAAATGACCAATCATCCCCTGCATCCACAGCAATGCCGTTCCAAGAGCAAACATCACAATGATCACATCAGAAACTCTACGCAAACTCACATAGAGCAATCCAATAATGGCGATTCCCATTAACAAGACCAATCCTGAACTCGCTTGCAATTCACGATTGACCTCAACGTTAACGCCTTGTCCAAGCAGTAAGGTGATGGTGGTTCGGTCGTTTGAACGAAGATGTCCTTCCAAATCCATGTACGACCATTCTGTGGAACAGCCAGTCCCTTCTTTCTTCATTTCAAGACAGTATTCTTCCGTATATTGAGGCGGGTGGAGTACAAGCGAGCCATCTGCAATTCGATACCCACCTATTTTGACGCCATCATCTGAGAAGTCAATACTCTTTTCTTGCAGAGCATCTTTCCAAATCATTTCCCAACCCATATCTTCGAGAACGCCTCGGTCAAACTGAACAAGTAACCAAGTCGAGGAAGCAGACCAGCGTCCATTTGCATAGAAGGCATTCTCCCATGTCCCATCGCCGTTCAACGAGCCACCAACCGGTCCGGTTTGCAAGGCATTCATGTCAGCTACAAATCCGCGGTCAATCGAAAGCCAGCGAAGGAAGTTATTGTTCGAAGCATCAGCCATACGAGATGCAGCCATATCGATGTGCTGCTGCGTGACATTTTCATCATCAAATTCAAGACAATCCAATACGCCACAATCGGTCCAATTTGTCGGCGGTTCTGTTACCACACCCAACGTGGTAAGGCCAGGCTGTGTAAGAATGGAAGTGCCGTTCATGAACCCGCGGAAGTGGTCTGAAAGCGAAATGGCTCCAAGGGCCTGGTTTCCCGTGACATCGTTGACCAGTGGTATCATTGCTTTACCCATTGGATGGTCTTGCACCATGTTCACTTTGGAATCGATTTCTCTGAGCAATGTGAGATTTAAGATGCCTGCAGTTGGAGCATAGATTCCCCCCCAAGGCTCTCCAGCGTCAAGCATTTCAGTTGCACTCGGTAGAGATGAATAATCCGGTGCACCATCACTCATTCGAGCCACAGGTGTCCAATCTTCGAGCGCCGGTACTTTGGTGGGGTCACGTGCTGAAACCAAAAAACCAAGAATAATTTCGGAATTTGCAAACTCATCATCGATAATCGCTTGAGCTTCAAGTTCAGGCGAATCCATTTCATAGGATTCCATGTCGATGGGTTGGAGTGCCGTTAATACACCCGGAATCATCAAGATGGTGAGGAGAAAAACGGCAACGTGGACCTTTTTCCGATGAGGGATGAGCCACCGAGCAAAATCTGCAAAGGTGGTCTTCATGTTTGATGGTCCCACCACCTCCTTTTCAACTCATGTTTTCCTTTTCTCCCATTTTCACATCATCGTTGCCTTCAAACACCGCCTTGCCTTGGAAGTTCTATGGCGATTATGCTCATCTTGAATCAACAGCCCTACGACGGAACTGATGTGACGTGGAATGCATTGCGATTGGCTCGGCAGTTGAACAATGACGGTGCTGAAGTTCGTATCTTTCTGATGAACGATAGCGTGGACTTAGCGCGTGACGGAATCAAGCCACCGGAAGGGATTGAGGACATGGTGGCGATGACCAAGGAACTGATTGCCAAAGGCGTTCCAGTCAAGGTCTGTGGGACCTGTCAGAGCCGTTGTGGCATACTCAAAGGCCAGCCATACTACGAAGGCGCGCAATTCTCAACCATGGCTGAATGTTCAGCATGGGTGCAAGACAGTGAAAAAGTCCTCACGTTCTAATTTACAAGCAAATGTCGAACAACGAATTTTGTATGAGATTCATGCCCTTCTGATATGAGTTCCATCTCTTCTTCATTTAAATTCAAACCACTCATTTGTATTAACTGTTTGAATGCGGCATGAGAGAGAGAAGAATAGTGATGGTCAATCATGTAAGTTAAACACCAAGTTTCATTGTCAGTTTTTTTGTATGAAAGCCCACTGCCCCACGGTTCCCACATTATACCTACTGGTATCTCGGCGAAATGGTTTTTTGCCCACGCAATCATCTCTGCTGTCCCTGCGTAATCATTCGATACCTTCTCTTGAATATCCCTCAATCGACTTCTTTCATTTTCTTCAAGTTCAAACAGAAATTCCTCTTGTCTTTTATTGATGCAGCGTGGAGATCGTTCGGCTCGAACTTTTTCGATTGCCTGTGCCATTGTATACCCCCGCAAATAGAGATAGATGGCGACGAATGTTCCGGCTCTGCTCAGTCCTCCCATGCAATGAACAACCACGCGCTCACCTTCAGGAATGCTTGTTTGCAGTTCTGTGAACACTTTTATCGATCGCAACAGCCACTTGCCAGTTGGCACCGTCGTGTCCGGAAGCGGGAGGTGCGTCCATTCGATGCCGCTTGCTTGAACACTCGTAGGCAATTGTGTGACTTGAAGAAGTTCCATGTCTTCATCGGTGACGAGGCTTACGATTCTTGTTGTACCGCTTTCTTTCAATGATTCAATATCCAAATCAAGTTGTCTGTCCCACCCTCCGGTCCAAGAAACCGGTTGCTTTTTGCCTGGGCATAACGTCATGCCTATGCGGCCTTCGTCGCCTTCAACAGGTAACCAATCAATACGAAGTGGATGTGTGACGCTCGTTCGCATTTAGAGGCCCCCTTCTCGCAGCCCATACTTCCACATCGTTGTCCAAACATCAAGACAGACATCGTGGTATGGTTCATCGGTGATGCTGTTCTTGAAGTTGTCATACTCCATGACCATCATGTAACTTGCCAAGGCGCGTTGGACAACGGTTCGATGAACGACTGCACGGAATGGATAGTCAGCAGATTGAAGCACTGATTGTTCAACATCAGGTAGCAGAGCTTGGATGTGCTCTGGGTGGCGTGCACGAACCAGCAGGTGCATGGGCAGGTCGCGGTGAGCCACGATAGACAGGAAGCCGTCAGAAATGTACAACCACATCACAACCCCCTCCCATGAGCATCTTCGGCATTATCAAGCGCCCGTTGGCACGCAGGAGGGTTGTTGCAGTTGTGATGAGGCATTGAGCCTCTATGGAATTCACAGGCTCTACTCCACCAAAAGTACGCCTCTCCAGTGTATGACGGCATTCAAGCCACCTCCATTCCGAGAACATCGAGTTTCGACTGTTGACTTGTAACAATTGGCGCAACCGCGTCCTGGGGCTTTTCTTTTCCTTGGCTGCTCGTTGGAACCTCTCCAGCATCGTTTGACTCCTCTCTCGGAGGGAGGGTAATTAGAACGGTCGTCTCGTCAAAAATGAGCGTATATCCGAGAAGTTCGTACGCCTTGTGAACCATCGCCAACATCTCGAGCGCCTTCTTGGCATCGACGACTACCAGCACATGGGAGGTTGTAGGGTTGAGTGGGTGAAGTACGATTCCGTGGTCTCCGTAAAGCTCTATCAGCGGAAACCCATTCATGGATTCGTCATGGATGGTTTGCTTCACGAACGCTTCACCTGATGGGCTTGATGCGACTCTTAGGTCTGCCATCGAGAGAACGGGCAACTCCAGTGTCTTCCCTCCATAGACGGTGTATGTTCGGTTATCTGTGACCTTCTCGGCCGGGCTCGCGTATGCTTCATCTCCTCTGTGCATGATAATCTAAAGAATGCCTAAAAAACGCATCACTGCACCCCCCCTACACCAATTAAAATGTGCCTTGCGTAACGACTATACGGTCCCATAAATAAGGGCCAGTTGATGAGTGAAGAAGAGGAAACAGAACGCCTCCTCACGCCTTCACTTGACGATGTCCGGAACCATCAGATTGGAAAATTTTTAGATTACACACTCAGCATATCAAAATCAAAGAAGGAAAAAGCCCTTTTTATAATTAAGACCACCACTCATCCGAGATGGTTTGAGCAGAAACATACCACGGTGCCAGGAGACATCTATCTCTCTAAAAGAGCAGTTGACTTACTCAAGCGCGACGGCAAGGTCTCAAAGCGTTGGTCGAGAAAAAGAAAATGGAGGGTTAAAAAAAACAGTTCCGGGGAAAAAGGAGAATGGTATTATCGGTACCGTACGCCGAAAAAAACAAGCTGGATCGCTGGGAGCCAACGCACGGAAGGGCAAAAGGGCAAACCAGGTAGAAAAGCCGGCGGCATGGCCTACAAAGTTCGGCGTGAAGGTTGGAGAATATTGGCAAATAAGGGGGACATCGCCAAGTTGCTGGAGCAATCATTTCTCAATCCTCATGAAAGAAAACCAACACAAAAGTTTCCGTTGAGAATTCCTGACCTCTCTGAAGCCGTCGAGGAGATTATCATTCAGGAGATATGGCCTAAGTTGGCCTATCATAGAGAACATGTTGTGAATGAATGGTTGGGTGTGAACGGATTAAGGAGTTTTTTGCAGAATAATCAAGCGGACAATGAAATCCTTGAGCAATTTTCCAAGGGAGTTCTTGAAGAATTCGAAAGAAACAGAATCATCCATCTCATCTGTAAACGAAACTGGAGGGCAATACTCGCACGATGGATTGAATTGAAGGTATTCTCGGAAAACCTATCGAAGGAAGACCACTTCTTGATTGCACTTTCCAAATCTCACGACATCCAAATCGAACCTCAGAGTGAAACTACGAAAGTTTTGAACAAATCTATTGATTTCAAATGTGAGCCTTTTTGTAACAAACCGGAAATTACATATGACGATATGAGGGCTGAAATCTGGTGTACAAATTGTGGTTTTGTTGGTGGTAAAATTTTCATTTCTATCAACTCAATCACTCAAGAGGAGATATATTCCTACGAATATTATGATGAACTCGAAGAGGATTAGAGATTTAATTCGGTAGCAAGCGCATCAGCGAGATAGTGATACTCATCGACGTGGTTGTACA
>CALBIL010000099.1 GCA_937892945.1 uncultured euryarchaeote
CTCATGCGCGGAAAACGATAATTTTAGATTATCCCGCGCCCGACGCCCCACATTTTATCCTTCATAGATGTTAAGTTCATAAGCCGTCGAAAGAGAAGAGCAATTGGAGAGGGGTGTATCTCATGTTGAACGTCACGGCCCGACAGGACTTGATGAGCAAGATTATTGAAACGTTAGGAGTTGTAGTAGAAGATGCGAGATTTGATTTTGGCGAGAACGGATTAGAAATCCGAGTCGTTGATCCTTCGCACGTTGCTATGATTCAGATGAACATTGATTCAGCGGCGTTCGATACTTGGGAGCTCGATGAAACCAAACTTGGTCTTGAGCTTCGTAAAATTAAGGAATTAGTCAGTCTTGGCGGACCGACTGATATGATTGAAATGGCGTACGGCGATGAAACTGGTGTTTTGACCGTCAATCTTGGAAAGATTGATCGAAACATTCGTCCTCTCGACAATACGACTATGAATCCTCCAACTCTTCCTGAACTCAAACTTCCTTGTAAAGTCACAATCTCTGGTTCTGATTTCACACAAGCCTTGAAGGCTGCTCGTCAAGTTGGTGATTTAGTAAATTTCAGTATTGATGAAAACACCTTTACTGTTCACGTCCTTGGATCAACTGATTCAGTTACGGTCGCTTTTAACAAAGACGAACTCCAACACCTCGAGTGCGAAGGACCTGCCCGTAGTCAATACTCATTGACCTATCTCGTTCCTTTGTCGAAGATTTTTGGAAACCTTGAATCGGTTAACATTGGTTTTGGTGAGAACTATCCACTTTCCATGTCCTTCAATTTCCATGATGGTGCTGCTGAAGTTCAATACTTCTTGGCTCCAAGAGTCGAAAACGACTTCTGAGTGAGCACATTTTTGAGCACATACAGTGCTCAATGATTGTTCGAGCGTTAGCAACAGCACAATTGAATCATACAATGATGTTGATCCTGTTAATGTTGTTGAATCCCTTCAACTGAGAACATGTTCTCAGTATTCACGCCAGCCTTTGCCACAATCTCTGCATGTGAGCATTCTTGTTTCCGGTTCATCGGAGGAACGTGTTTGTTCAAGATATGAGAAGACATAGATGCTGTTACACTTTTGATTCGGGCACATGTAGGTTCCTGTAGTCAAGACACCGTGACGCTTGTCAGAATCTTTGATGACCTCATACACACGTGACCTTGATTCTGTGCTTGAGGTGGCTTGCGAAAGGTCGACTTCTTTGCCGGTCGTTTGATCCTTGATGACAACGTTTGCAGGACCATTATATCCACATTTGTAATTGGTACAGGCTATCTCACCTTTCGGGTTAGGGAATGACAGTGTTCCACATTCGGGACAAAACATGGTAAAAGGTTCAACAAGCATTACTTAGCCTTATCGGACAGAAACCTTGGTTCGAAATGAAGATGAGCAGTCATCCCTTCTACGGGATGTTAAATGAGGTTTGGAGGAAGGGTGAAGACAGAGTGCACAATCGGAGATGCATGTGGCTCTGGTATGACTGGCGTGCAGCAGCGATTGCCGATGAGAATGGTTCGATCGTCGATGTTGAACAATGGGACGGTTTTTACGACCAGCGAAGTCTTGTTGCTCGACTTGAATGCATTGCAGAAGGTGGACTTACATCCGAAGCAATGGTCTTGTTAGAGCGCTTCCCTGAAGCCAAGCCTCGCGTTCATGGTGAACTCGATTTACCCGATGCCGATTGGCCTTTACCGGATGATGAAGCACAACAAGCTGCTGATGAAGCAGCGATTGCTATGGCCACCAGAGGTGTTGCACAAGCCGCTGGTGACCCAGACCGGCGTCTTGAACATTTGATGCGTGCGAGTGATGAAATGCGCAGCACCTTCATCACAATGGAAGCACGTTTGGTCGAATGGGTTGGCTTATTTTTACCAGAGGCTCGATTTGGCCAAGACCGTTCAAGTCTTGGCAAAACGGTCGGTGAAGCAGAATCATTGGAGCACCTCTCGACAACACTCGATGTCCCTCTTCCACCGGTCGGTCCGGGAAAACCCGAATGGAAAGCACTCAAAGAATGGGGACAGAGTGTCTCTGTCTTCCGAGGTCAACTGGACCGTTTGGAAAATGGTATTCGCCATTTAACGCTCGAACATCTTCCTTCTCTTTCGGCACTTTTGGGACCGTTGCTTGCGGCTCGTCTTTGTGTTGAAGCGCATGGGCGAATGCGCCTTGCACGTCTTCCTGCAGGAACCGTTCAAGTTCTTGGTGCTGAAAAAGCGTTTTTCAACCATCTCAAAACAGGTGCGCCACCTCCAAAACACGGTCATATTTTCATGCATCCTTGGATTTCACGTTCCCCTCGTTGGGTTCGTGGTAAGATTTCACGAACCGTTGCAGCCAAAGCGAGCATTGCGGCGAAAATTGATGCCTTTGAAGGTGAACCATGGGGCGAAGAAGAAATGCGAGAACTCGAACAAAGAGTGGAAGAAATTTGCCAAGCATTCCCTTCACCACCTTCACGACGAAAATGAGGCCTGAATATGGGGAAAAACAACAATCGTCGCCGTCAGACAATGTTGTCGTGGGCGGTGATGAAAGACGGGCGAGCATTGTGGTCAATGAACGCTGTACCTCGCCGAGCAGTCTACGGTGAATCTCTCCGATCTTTTTCTGGAACTGAATTTCGTCGTTGGGACCCTTCACGTTCCAAACTTGGTGCAGCCATTATGAGAACTGAGCGTGACCCTTCGTGGCTCTTACCAGAAGAAGGCACGACTGTCCTCTATCTCGGTGCAGGACATGGAACTTCCATCAGTCATTTGCACGATCATTTGTGTGGCCAAGGTAACGATTTACGAGGACGTTTAGTTGCTGTTGACCTTGCACCACGCTGTCTTCGAGAACTCATTCATATGGCAAAGAGTCGACCTGGTTTAGTCCCAGTGTTAGGCGATGCAAGAAAACATGCTGCCTGGGGTGTCTTACTTCCTCGTAAGGTCGATTGGCTGTTTCAAGATGTTGCGCAAGCCGGCCAAGTCGATATTTTCATTGGAGCATGCCGACGCTTCCTCAACCGTGACGGAACTGGCCTTCTTTCACTCAAAGCAGCCAGTGAGCGCTGGACTGGAGAGGGTGAATCGGCATTGTTCGATAAGGTCGAACACCAATTGAACACTTCTGGATTTGAAGTCGAAGAACGAATTTCATTGACTGGATATGAGGATAATCACGTTCTTTTCGCCGTTCGAAAGATGGAGTGATTCGATGCCCGAATTACCTGAAGTTGAGACTGTTCGAACTGGTTTGGAACAAGCTTGGGTTGGTCGAACCATTACGCAAGTGACGCTACGTCGAGCAGGCTTGCGGTTTCCATTTCCTGAAAACATGGCACAACGATTGACTGGCCAAATGATTACTCAAGTTCGTCGTCGAGCAAAGTACCTTCTCATCGATACAACGGATGAACTTGTCTTTCTCTCCCATCTTGGAATGTCCGGACGTTATACGCTCATCACTGCATCCGAAGTCCCTCGATATCTTGAGAATAATGCGAGTTTAAAGCATTCCAAATTTGGAGAACTCACTGGTTTTGACGGCCGACATGATCACATGGAGTTTTGCTTCGATGATGGTTCGGTCGCTGTCTATACTGACCCTCGGCGATTTGGCGTGGCCGATCTCTTTGAACGAGCAGAAGAGCCTATTCAATCTCTCCTTGAACATCTGGGCCCCGAGCCGCTTGAAAATTGGACTGCACACGATGCTGCCCGCAGATGCCAAGGGAAACGTTCACCGATTAAGACCACTTTACTCGACCAGCGTTTTGTTGTTGGTGTTGGTAATATCTATGCGTGTGAGGCTTTACACCGTTCAGGAATTTCTCCAATTCTTCCAACCAATAAACTGGTGCGTAAAGACGGTAAGCCAACAAAAGCCCTCATCACTTTGGTTGAACAGGTCAAAGAAGTTCTCAAAGCAGCGATTGCAGTTGGCGGCTCAACCCTCAATGACTTCGCTGCAGTCGATGGAACACTCGGCTATTTCGGACATCATTTCCAAGTGTATGACCGAGAGGACGGCCCTTGTCTCAAAGAAGGTTGTAACGGAACGATTGAACGTATTGTTCAAAGCAACCGTTCGACTTTTCTGTGTCCTCGATGCCAAAAGTAATTACACCAGACTCAAGGTCACTGAGCCTGCAAATAACCACAGTGCAACGGCTGTAAGTTTGTACACAACATCCCCTCTTTCACGTAATTTCTCTAACGCAGGAGTGCCTGTTAACACTACGGCTACAATGATATACCAACCCATGTCGATGGTCATTCCAAGTAATCCAATGGCAAGTTTTGTTTCAATTCCCATACCAGGTTTGAGAACTTGAGCCAATACTGCTACCAAAAAGAGAGCTATTTTTGGGTTAAAGAAAGCGATTGCAAATCCTTCGGCAAACCCTTGACGGTCTTTGCCGTTCGATTCGAGATCGATCTCTTGTAAGGTGTTGAGGTCAGTGGTCCACATCATGATTCCGTACCAGACCAAGAGTGCCACTCCGATGATTTGCAGAATCAAGAATACATTGGGTGCGTTTTCTAACAGTAAAATCAAACCAAATACCGCACTTCCAGCATAGATTCCAAACCCGACTCCATGGCCAACAGCACAGGCGACTCCTTGTCTTCGTCCACCAATAAGTGTATTTCGGAGAACGACAATTAAACTCGGACCAGGGGATGTTGCACCGAGTGCAAAAAAGACGCCTGCAGCGAGAATTGCTTCCCACGCTATAGGCTCCATACCCGGTCGTGACGGCTGTAAGACATCAACGCTTCTCAAGAGTTGCCGTCACCTCTCCGCAATGGAGGTAATGAGAGGAAGCGGAGAGGTGAGGCTTTGAATCGAATTATAATCCGTAAAAGAACATGGTTGATGGTCGGTTTTCCGTCATACGTTCTTCGGTTTCCTTTGAAACGCGTAAAAAATCATGATGTACTTTTCTTCGTTTCACCACTCGCAGATACGCCATTCGAAGGCTCTCGAGTGTCGTTGGTTGAGTTTTCTCTTGTAGACGGTTACCCATGTTACTCCATAACTCATACTACCTCTTGAATGTTCGCTTTCTTGCATCATACAATCTCTATGCGCCGTTTTCCAACGCATGTGCCATTATTACGTAGAATTGCGGTAATTTGACTTCTTTGCTTTCTAAAGCCACTCTTTTCCAAGACCTTCTTCGACAGACTCCCTAAACTCTTCAAACGAATGATTTGCACAAAGTATTGCTAAACATTCTTGTGTAGAGAGAATTTAACACACTTTAGAGAGCAGAAACGTATATTCTTGTTATAGGGTGAGTTCATGAAAACGACGTATAGAATGATGGGCATTGCAGACTTCATCACATTAGCCAATGGACTACTCGGTGCCGCTGCAATCATGTTCATTATTTTGGCAGTCGAAACACTACAAAATCCATTTTTTGAGGAAGGAGTAAAATCCAATTATATCTGGTTGGCCATGGGGTGCATTTTACTCTCTGCTATTGGAGACATCATCGATGGTCCGATCGCAAGAAAATATTCGAAGAGAAGATTACTTGGCGGAACATTAGATGTGATGTCTGATTGTATTTCCTTCTGTGTTGCTCCTGCTTTACTGATGTTTGTGATGTTTGGCCGATGGGGTGAAGCATCTCCTCTCTGGTCGGTTTCCTTGGGCATTGCTGGTTGCTGGATTATTGTGACTGGAATGCTCCGTCTCGCGCGCTTTCAACATGAAGATGGCTCGGGTAAGAATTATTTTCATGGAATGGCATCTCCGGGTAATGCAATGATTTTACTTACAGTTGCCGCAATGATATGGCTCCAACCTTCCTCGGGTTTTGGTCCTGATGTGACGACCAATTGCATTTTTTGTTTTGAATCAACGAGTTCTTCGCACGAGAAACCCTATTTCGACTTTTTAATTCTCCCCGTTATGTTCATTTCAGGCGCCTTGATGATCTCTGACCGAAAACTCTCCAAAGCAAAGAAAGGCATTCCAATGAAACTTTCAGCGCTTCAACTTCTTTCCATCGTTTCAGCAACAATTCTCTCAATTCTTAATTCGACTGAAGTCGGTGAGAATCTCATCAATACGAAGTTTCAATTTGTATTGTACGGTCTTTCTGCAATCCTGTTAATTATATACGTTGTAGCTGGTCCAAAAATTGTAGATATGGATTCGAAAGAATCATTTGAGTCTGAATAATATTCCTACTTTTTGAATTCTTTTGCACCTCGCGACCTCTTTGAAGAGTTTTTGGCGTCCTCTCAAAACCAAAATGTAATTTTTCCTTTAGAGGTATGACCCGCGTATACGC
>CALBIL010000100.1 GCA_937892945.1 uncultured euryarchaeote
TCGCTACCGACGTGTACGCATACATACACATGGGCCCCCCTTTGAAATGAAAACTGGCCAACCCTTATTTCATATCAGTTATTAGTAGTGCTATGGTTGAAATTGAATGTCCTCATTGTGATGAAGGCATTGAATTAGAAGATGACGTTTTTGGATTATTTGATTGCCCACATTGCGGTGAAGAATTCTCCTGGGGAGATGATGAAGATGTATCAAACGAGCACACAACCAATCCTCCAGTGATTAGCTGGGTAAAAATTGGAATCGGAATCGTCGGTATTGTCCTACTCTTATCGGTGATAGTCTATGTCTGGCTTTTGTCTGCAATTGGGTGTATGACCGCTTGCAGTTGAACATCTTAGTGTTTAGAAACAAGTTTGAGAATAGAATAATCGAATATAGATAATTCGCAAGGGTCTATGCTCAAACCCATGTGTTCAAACTCGGTGTTTAGAAGGGTTCGCAGTGGGTGCTATTCTTCGCTACCCTTTGCAACACTGTTGTGTAGAGGGGAATCACAACTCATTTGGAACTGGAACTTGATCCATATGTAAGAAAGCATAGACCGCCCACCATGTTACAATGTCCCAAGAATGAACGAGGTTCGCTTCACCGGTTGCATTATCAGTTACCATATACTCTTCCATTTCAGATAACTTATCGCAGGTTTTGTGGTAGCATGGATAGCCATCAACAACACCGTTCCACCCTAACGTGGCTACACCGATCTGTTGGAATGAATCGTGGTCACTGCGCGCTGTAGGACTTTCGTAAATAGCAACAGTGTCTTGGTAATTGTTCTGCCACAAAGGACTCTCTCCAGCTGCTGCCCATTCATCTCGTCCCCGTTCAATTTGGTAGGAGAGGTCAAACGCATCCGCACCAATCCATTCTGCCAAATGATACATTCCAGGTTGGTCGATAACATCGCCAGTTCCATCCGGGCCAAGATAGACAGAAAGTGCAAAATTACCAGGATAATTGATGCCGGCCATGTCGAGGTTGAGGTAATTGCTCACCGTAACTCCGTCAGGAATGTCTCCCGCAAATGCGCCAGAGCCCCACAATCCTTCTTCTTCAGAAGACCATAAGCAGAACACCATGGTTCGACGTGCATCAAAATCAGCGAGAACACTTGCTGTAGTGAGTACCATAGAGGTTCCAGCGGTATTGTCGTATGCACCAGTTCGAGTCCCGTATCCTTGTTGTTCGAGTCCAGGAATTACTGCAGTAGGTGGGGTTGCGTAAGGAGCCATATCAAAGTGAGCCCCAAAGACCAACCATTCATCAGGATAAACAGTTCCAGTTTTGTAACCGCAAATATTCACGGCCCACAACGTTCCACTTTGGAAACGATGAACTTCAACATCGAGACCGTATCCAACCATGACGCCTTCGAAGTAAGTAATTGCATCTTCATAGGCAGGGTTTCCATTGCCAATCCAACGGTCAAGGTAACCAACTGCGCCGTCGGCAAGGTCAGTAGGGTCTGAAGTTTCATCGCTGATGAAATCTACCCACTCATAGACATCTCGCCCGTTGAGCCATCCACCACTTGCGCCAACACCGTTTTCTTCAGTAAGGTCAGAACGTTGGTCACGTGCAGTTGTCAAATGTTTCACAACCACATCGCCACCCGTCTCATTACCTGGCACAATCCATGGGAGAAGGCCACCGTTGTCTTCATTCATTGAAGCAGAGACAGCAGACCCCGTGTTCATTTCTTCATGCCACATCATCCATGATTCATCAGCAGCGCGAATAGGCCAATTTGTACGACCAAATTCACCCAAGAGCAAAACCACATCATCGTTTCGAGGAGGGAAAAGAACCTTCACAGTAATTTCTTCTCCACTCCGAAGGTCGAGAACTGTTCCATTTTGTGCTCGAAGTGACCCCGGGTCTTGTATAAAATAAGGAATGAAAACACTCATATCGTCGTCTGCTTGAAAACTTGCAGAAATCCATTCCCCTCCGGGAATGGCCATTGAGTCATTTGATGAGCCTCCAACGACTTTGAATGTAAGATCGTTCGAATCCGGCAATTCCCCTCCACCGTCTTCTCCGAAACAACCTGCAAATGTTGCCGAGAACATGAGGAAAACCAACATGCCAGCACGGGAATAACTTGAGCGCATGTTCGCCCCACCTCCACGGCATTGATGAACGCAACGGTTGGAAGTTTGAAACTGCCCTCCTACAAGAGTGTTCTTCTTTCCAGTCACCGGAAACTCGCTTCCAATAAAAGGCGAAGCGTTAAGGGGGGCTGGGAATCCGGTTTGTACATGGCAACGGTTCGATTGGACCAGAAGAACCGGGCGCTCACACGCGGAATCCCGGACACTTTTGACCGTGCTTTGTGCAACTTTTTCGGCACAGGACCTACCGATATACCCCTTGCAAAAGAGCAACATCGGGCCTATCGCCAAGCATTGCTTGCAGCGGGAATCGAAGTTACCGTTCTTCCAAGCGATGACAACCATCCAGATTGTACATTTGTTGAAGACCAAGCAGTCGTTATCGATGGGCACGTACTTCTCCCCGTTCCCGGCCACCCATCAAGGGTAAACGAACAGCCACCAATTTCAGAATTCATCACCCGTCAACTTACGGGGACTAAAATCTGCAGTATGCACGGTGATGCTCGCATGGATGGCGGCGACATCCTTCGTTTGGGAGACCTTTTCTTCGTCGGCCGCTCATCTCGTACCAACGATGCAGGTATTGAAGAGCTCCGAGATCTTCTTACTCATCTGGGTCATGAACTCCGGGTCATCGAAATCCCCGGCCACGCCCTTCATCTCACAAGCATCAGTTCAACCCCTACCGATAGCGTAATTCTTGCGCCGGAAGGGTTTCTGCCAAAGGATGCCTTTGGAGAACTTCCAGAGGGCTGTGAAGTAAAATGGATGCCCGCTGAAGAAGTCTATGGGTGCAATACAATCGGGTTGCCAAATGGACAAGTTCTGATCGCTGAGGGATATCCATCGGTTTTGAAAGCCATTGAAGAAATGGGGCTTGAACCCGTTCCCCTTGACATGAGTCAAATCCGAGAAGCCGATGGCTCTCTCACGTGCTGTTCTCTCTTTTTCTGATCACTCGAAACGTGACTCTGGTGAATGTACAACCGAATACCACTGATTCAACCGAGCCGCAGCATCCTCTTCACCGCTACATCGATGCAGGTTTCCTTCAAAAACACCCGTCGATGCATTATCTGCAAACACGATTTCTTTTTCTGAAGGAATCAAGCTAAGAATTTTGGCATGGTCAACATATAACCCAATCTCAAACTCAAGCCATACTTCACCCTGTTGTGCTAATTCTACAAACATTGGAGCGTACAGAAAACTTGCTAAATCTTCAGCAGTATGAAATGAGCAGAGCATCGATAACGTTTCAAGCAGGCCTTGTGATTGTTCTGAAAGTGCCTCTGGTGTTTCTCCAAGTGTCTGTGACTTCACCATTGTGAACATTGGTGTAGCATCATCATCCATGTTTCACCGAAGGGGTGTGCGGCAATAATCCTAACCGAAGCACACTTACCAAGGTAAAAGTTTGCCATCGAATTGTACAAACTCTCCAGAGTTTTCCAAAGTACGCGTTGCGAGAACATTTCGCATCCCTGTAATGCTCGGGGGGATTTCGACCGGTGCCCGGTCACCACCCATGTCTGTTTTCACCCAACCAGGATGAAGGATGACAAACGAAATATTATCTGCAATCGCTTCTTTTTTCATAGCTACAGTGAACATATTGAGTGCTGTTTTACTTGCCCGGTACGCGTAAGAGCGCCCCATTTCACAATCGTCAATTGAAGCCATGAGGCTACTGATCATCGCAACCTTCGTGAGCGTAGCATGATTCATTTTCTCATACAGTGCTTTCACGACACGAACCGGCCCGAGTGCATTGATGTCGATAACTTCAAGCGCCCAGACATCATCAATTTCTGAAATATTTCTCCATCGCCCATCTGCTACACCTGCATTATTGACAAGAAGGTCAATCTGTTTTGGCGCATGTTCGGCAAAGGTGGCTACTGACTCGTTTGATTGAACGTCGAGTTGATGCATTGTTAGATTCGAATTTTCGAACGTAGTAAGGCGGCCCGGTTCGTTTCGATATCCTGCAAACACAGTCCATCCATCGTCAAGCAACTGACGCACCCATTCAGCACCTAATCCTCTGTTCGCTCCAGTCACTACTGCATTCGGCATGAACCGGGGTTGATGCGGAAGCGAATAAACGTTTGAAAAACCAATTGTGTTTTAAGCGAATAAAAAAAGTTGAAAATTGCAAAAAATACCCCGCATCACAGCCTTACTGTGTTCCTTTCAGAGGGGGAGTGCAGAGGGCAGGATTCGAACCTGCGAACTCATAGAGACTGGGACCTCATCCCAGCGCCGTTGACCAAGCTTGGCAACCCCTGCTTCAACC